>NZ_LQPS01000035.1 GCF_002101885.1 Mycolicibacter senuensis | reverse complement strand
TGTCTGGATGACATCGACCAGGCCCGCATTGTCGAGACCACCGAGGGCGGCCGGCGAAGGCAAGTTCGATTCGAACACGTGTTCGAGTCTACCCGAATCGGCGGACACTCGCACCCGCCCGGGGGCATCACAGACCGAGTCGCACGCCGTCCGCACTGAAGAAGTGCACATGCTCAGGATCGGGGCGCAACCGGACGCGGTCGTCGCGCCGCAAGGAGCTGTCGCCCGCGACCCGGGCAGTGACGGCCCGGCGCGAGGCTCCACCGGATTCGATAACTCTGCCGTACACGTAGGTGTCGGCGCCGAGTTCCTCGACGAGCTCCACGTCTACGTCGGCGCCGCCGCCGTCGAGCACGAGATGCTCGGGTCGTACTCCGATTACCAGTTCGGTTTCGTGGGTGGCGATTTCGCGCGGCACAGCCAGGGTGTACCCACCCAGTGAGACCGCACCGTCGACAACCGGCACGGTGAACAGGTTCATCGCCGGCGAGCCGATGAATCCGGCCACGAACACGTTGGCCGGGTTGCGGTACAGCTCCCGGGGCGGCGCGCACTGCTGCAGCACCCCGTCGCGCAACACCGCGACGCGGTCACCCATGGTCATCGCCTCCACCTGGTCGTGGGTGACGTAGACCGTGGTGATGCCCAGCCGCCGTTGGAGTTCGGCGACCTGATTGCGGGTCTGCGCCCGCAGCATGGCGTCCAGGTTCGACAGCGGCTCATCCATCAGGAACACCTGCGGGCGCCGCACGATCGCCCGGCCCATCGCGACCCGCTGGCGTTCACCGCCGGACAGGTCCTTGGGTTTGCGCTGCAGGTGATCCTGCAGTCCCAGCAGTTGGGCGACCTCCAGCACCCTGGCGCGAATCTCGGCCTTCGGGGTCTTGGCCACCTTGAGCGCGAAACCCATGTTCTGCGCCACCGTCATGTGCGGGTACAGCGCGTAGTTCTGGAACACCATGGCGATGTCGCGATGTCCCGGGTCCGTCTCGGTGACCTCGTCGCTGCCGATGAAGATATGGCCGGTGTCAACGGGTTCCAGGCCGGCCAGCACCCGCAGGGTCGTCGTCTTGCCGCACCCGGACGGCCCGACCAGCACCATGAACTCGCCGTCGCGCACCGACAGATCCAAGGAATCCAGCGCCGGGCGCTCGGCGCCGGGATAGCGCCGGGTCACCGCATCGAACGTCACCGAAGCCACTGCGCCCCCGCTACCGTCCACCGAAGCCCGTGGCGGCGATCCCGCTGACGAAAGCACGCTGCGCCACGGCGTAGATGATGATCAGCGGCGCCAGCATCAGCATGGACGCCGCCATCAGCACCGGCCACTCGGCGACGTACTCCCCCTGCATCCACACCAGTCCGAGGGTAAGGGTGGCGATCTCCTCGCGTTGGATCATCAACAGCGGCCACAGGAAATCGTTCCAGACGTTGATCCAGGTCAATACCGCCAACATCAGCACCGCCGGCTTGGCGTGCGGCAGCAGGATCCGCCAGTAGACAGTCCACGGCGAACAGCCGTCCAGAATGGCCGCCTCCTCGAGGTCGACGGGCAGCGTCGCGAAGAACTGCCGCATCAGATAGGTGCCGAACGCGCTGCCGAACAGCCCCGGGATGATCATCGCCCACACGGTGTCGGTCCAGCCGAAGACCCGCATCAAGATGAACTGCGGGATCACCGTGACCGTCAGCGGCACCATCAACGTGGCCAGGTACAGCGCGAACAGCGTGTCGCGCCCGGTGAACGGCAGCCGGGCGAAGGCATAGCCGGCCAGCGAGCAGAAGAAGACCTGCCCGGCCGTCACGCACCCGGCGTAGAGAACGGTGTTGAAGAACATCCGCCAGAACGGCATCCGGGCGAACACCTCGAGGTAGTTCGACCACTGTGGATGCGCCGGCAACAGCATCGGCAGGCTGATCTCGGCCTGGCGTTTCAGTGACCCCGACAGCGCCCACAAGATCGGGAACAGCGCACATGCCGCGACACCGGCCAACCCGGCGTACACGCCCAGCAGTCCGGCGATGCGGTGCCGCACCGGCCGCCCTGTCACTGGTCCACCGCGTTTCGCCGCGACAACCGCAGTTGGATGATCGTCAACACCAGCAGCACGGCGAACATCACCCACGCCAGCGCGGACGCGTAACCGAAGTCCAGGAACGCGAACGCATGCTGAAACAGCATGATTGCCAACACATACGTGCCGGTCTCCGGGCCGCCGCTGCTGCCGGTGAGCACATAGACCAGGTCGAACGCCTGAAACGCGTTGATGACCGAGATGACCACCACGAACCAGAGTGCGCCCCGGATCATCGGCACCGTGATCGACACGAAGCGCCGGACCTCCCCGGCGCCGTCGATGCGGGCCGCCTCGTGCAGCGACTCGGGAACACCTTGCATGGCCGCCAACAGGATCACCGTCGCGAACGGGACGCTCTTCCACACGCTTACCAGGCACAGCGACGCCATCGCCCAGTGCGGCTCGGTCAGCCACGGCACCGGCGAGACCCCGAACCAGCCGAGCATGATGTTGAGCAGGCCGCTGTCGGTATTGAACACGAACTGCCACACCACCGCGATCACCACCGAGGACACCGCCAGCGGAAGGAAGGCGATCGCCCGGAACAATCCGACGCCCCGGACCGCGCGGTTCAGCAGCCCGGCCACCGCCAGACTGATCACCACCGTCGGCACCACGGTGCCGATCGTGAACACCGTGGTGTTGCGGACCGCGATACCGAACAGCGGGTCCGCGGTCAACAGGTCGGCGTAGTTCATCGCGCCGACGAACGTCGGCGGGGTGAACAGATCCCACTTCTGAAAACTCATGTAGAGCGAGAAGGCGAGCGGAAAAGCCATGAACACCGCGACCGCCGCCAGGTTCGGGGCGATGAACCACCGGCCGGCCCGCGCGCGCCTGCGTGTCGGGTTCATGCTCGTGTGGGATTCATTGGGACGCCAACAACTCGTCGATCTGGGGTGACAGACCGGTCTTGAGGGTGGCGGCCGGGCGCTTCCCGCGCAGCACCGGCCCGATCGCGCGGTCCATCAGCGCGTGTATCCGCTGCCAGTCCGGCGAGATCGGCAGCCCCTCGGAGTGGGCCGGGCCGCCGGTGAGCACCGCCAGATTGGTGATCCCGCGGTGCGCGGCGGTGAACCCGGGCGCAGCGATCGCGGATCGCAGCACCGGCACGAACAGCCCGGACTCCCCGATCAGCGACTGGCCCACCGGGCCCGCGGCGAACTTGACGAACTCCCACGCCTGCCGGCGGTGGCGGCTGGCCGCGGCGATCGCCAGGCCGGTGCTGCCGATGGCCGAGCGGGCAGCCATCCCCTTGGCGGCCGCGGCCGGCCCGGTCGGCAGCACCGCCACGTCGAAATCGAGATCCTCGGCCTGGGCGAAAGTCTGGTAGCGCCAATGTCCGCCCAGTGCCATCGCCGCCTTGCCTGCGGTGAACAAGCCCATGGTGGACATCGCCTGGGTGTCGGAGGCGGCCGGCGCCACGCGGTGCACGTTTGCCAGGTCGGCGTAGAACTGGATGCCGGCGAGGAAGTCGTCGTCGTCGTAGTTGAGGTGGGTGGGGTTGAACCGCGGCACCGCCCAGGGCGTGCCGTTGTTCATGCCGAACAGCGCCGCCGAATACGGCGGTGACCAGGTGTCGACGAAGCCCCACCGGCTGACTCTGCCATTGCTGGCCCGGCGGGTCAGTGCGGTTGCGGTGTCCAGGAATTCGCCGAAGGACCAGGGCTCATCCCAGCGTCCCGGCGGCGGCGGAACACCGGCCTCGGCGAAGATCCGGGCGTTGTAGAACAGGAACGCCCCCGACCACTGCTCCGGAAAGGCGTACTGCCCGCCGTTGAAGCCGAACGTCTCATACAGTGCCGGGATGCTGTCGGCGCGCAACGCTGCGGCGAACCCACGGTCGGCGTCCAACAGGGGGTTCAAGTCCGCCAGCACGCCGCGATCGGCCAGTTCCGCGTAGTTGAACTCCCAGGCCATCAACACATCCGGGCACCTGCCACCGGCGCAGAACGTCGAGATCTGCTGGGTGGGGTCTCCGCCGGCCAGCACGGTGCGCACCCGGATATCGGGGTGCCGGTGCTGGAAGGCATCCACGATGCGCATCCGGGCGTCGGCCTCCTCCGGGTTGGCCGCGAAGAAGAACCGCAGCGCGTCGTCGTCGGCTCCGCACGCCGACGGCCACGGCGCCGCGGCGGCCAGCCCCAACGCCGCGGCCCCGCGCACCACGGTGCGACGCCGCAACGGTGTTCCGCTCGAAGACCGCACCGGCCGAACCGTCACACTTCGATCGGCGGGTAAAGACGTTCGAGGGTGAACTGGCGATCTCGGCGAGCGGCCCACGCGCTGGCGGCCAGCGATACGACGAGGATGCCGCCCAGCACCGCCACCGACGTCCACAACCGAGCGTCGATACCGCCCACCGTCAACTGCCGTAAACCGTTGACGGCGTATGTCATCGGATCGTAGGGGTGCAAGATCTGGAAGGGTTTGGCGGTCGTCTCCACGGGATAGACCCCACCGGAGGACACCAGCTGGAACATCAGGAACGCCAGCGCGACCACCCGGCCGACCGCGACGCCCAGCACCGCGTTGAAGGCCTGGATCATCGCCAGGAATGCCGCGGCGATCAGCACCAGGAAGGCGACCGTGCCCGCGGCGTAGCGCGCCTGCAGCCCCACCCCGAAATGCACCACCGCGTACATCAGCACCACCTGACAGACACCCAGCAGCAGCGCCGGCCAATAGGATGCCAGCACCACCCGCACCGCGCCGAGGCCGTTGACGATGGCACGAGTCTGCAACGGGGTCAGCAACATCCAGACGATCAGCGAACCGATGAACAATGCCAGCGGCAAGAAGAACGGGGCGAACCCGGTGCCGAAGGTGGCGGCGTGATGGGTGAAGTCCATGCCGACACCGACCGGGCTGGCCAGGATCTGCGACACCTCCACGCGCTGCTGGTCGGTGATCGTCGAGGCGCGCTGATCGGCCTGGCCCAACCCGTCGGCCAACTCCCTCGCACCGTCTTCGAGTCTGTTGCTGCCGTCGGCCAACTGGACCAGGCCGTCGCTGAGCTGGTGCGCGCCGGCGTCGAGCTCGGTTGCGCCGTCGCGCAACGCGACCAGGTCGTTCTTGAGTCCGCCGTCGAGGGCGTGGGCGATGAGCGTGCGCAGCCCACTGCCCGGATCGGCCAGGTCGCCCTCCAGCTTCTGGGCGTTGCCGCGCAACTGGGCCAGCCCCTCGTCGGTGGCCGGGTCGAGCCCCTTGACGGCGAGCAGCCGCTGAGCGCCGGCGAGGGTGTCACCGAGCCCGCGCACCGCCGGGTCGGGGTTGGCGCGCAACGCGTCCACCACCTGGTTGACGATTCCGGCGGCCTGCTGGTAATTGACGTTGAGCGAGGCGATCCGGTCGGACACCGTTTTGATGTTGCCGCTCAACGCGGTCGCGGCGGCGCCGGCGGCGTTCGGGTCGAAGCCCATGGCGTCGAGGTCGTCGGTCAGCTTCAGCAGTGGATCAGTGGCCTGCTGGATGCCCGCCGACAACCGCCGGCTGCCATCGGCGAGCGCGGCAGAACCGTCGCGTGCCGTACCGAGATTGTCGGCCAACGTCTTCGAGCCCTCCGACAGCTGGCCGGCGCCGTCGGCCGCCTGCTTCACCTCGTCGGTCACCTGGGTCAGCGCGGTCCCGATCACCTGCTGGCCGACCTTGGCGCCGACCTGGTTGAGCACCTCGCGGGCGGCGTTCTGCCCCATGACCGATGCCAGGTAGTTGTTGGCGTCGTTGAACCGGAACTGGATCTGCGCCTTCTGCGGGTGCGGGCCCGCCGGTGAGACCACCGCCGTGCTGAAGTCGGGCGGCAGCGTGATCGAGAAGTAATAGGTGCCGTCGGAAACCCCCTTGGCGGCTTCGGCTTCCGAAACCTCGTGTAGGTCGAGTTGGCCGGAGTCGACCAACCCGCGGGTCACCTCGTCGCCGGCCCGCAGCTGCTGGCCCTCGACGGTGGCGCCGGTGTCGGAGTTGACCAGCGCGACCGGGATCTTGTCGATGGCGGCGAACGGATTCCAGAACGCCCACAAGTACATGGCGCCGTAGAGCAGTGGCAGCACGATGATGGTGAGCAGGGCCACTCGCGGCATGGTGCCGCGCGAGTAGCGTTTGAGGTCGGTGCCCAATGACATTCCGGCGAGCATGATCAGGAATCCCTCTTCTCGTGTCTGCCGTGACCGGTGACTTCGGCCGGTTCCAGGTGTTCGACGTGGATCTGCGCGGCAACCCCGGAGCCCTCCGGGAGCTCGTTGGCCGAGGCGGTGATCACGGTCTGGTGCTCCCCCAGCTCGACCAGCCGGCCGACCAGCACCTGGCGGTCGCGGTCGCTGGTGACCTGGTCGATGCTGCCCACCACCAGCAGCGGCGGACGCGCGGTATTGGCCAGCGCGATGCGCAACAACAGACCGGTCAGTTCGTCGAGCTGCTCGACGTAGTCGTCCAGCCGGGGCGGCGGCAGCTCACCGAAGACCGGCCCGCACACGGCGTCGCGTTCGGCTCCGCCGGCGCGCCGCACCAGCCGGTACCAGGCCGCGTCCCAGCGGATCTGCTCGGTGATCAGGTCGCGGACCGTGACCGACTCGAAGATCGCGTCGAGGTGTTCCACGCCGGCCAGGGCGGCGACACCGAAGATGTCGCGGGCCTTGCTGTGCCCGAACACCGTGACCGATCCCGCCGATGGCTTCATCCGGCCCGCCAGGTTCATCAGCAGCGCGGTGCGGCCCGATCCGGGCGGTCCGATCAGCACGCTGACCCCGCCGGCCTGGACGTCCAGATCGAGCGGGCCGAAAACCCGCCCCCACGGGCCGGTCATGGCGATGCCGCGTGCCTTGACCGCCACCGGCGCCTCCGCGGGAGCCTTCGCTTCCTCCGGAGCCTTTACTTCCTCTGGCATGGGATGCCCCCTCATTGACGGCCGAATCGGTTCGCGTGACCCATCCAAGCAGAACCGGGCGGCGGCGATCAGCCGTCGCGGGGGTTCACGCCCGGCCGGTTCCCGGCAGCCGCAGCGTCAAGGGGCGCAGCCGGTCGGGATCGCCGACGATATCGATGGAGTCGATGCGCCCGTCGTCACCGATACCGATGCGCAGCACGGCCAGCAGCCGGCCCCCGGGCGCGATCGCGATGCCGGGTGCGTCGTCGACCAACAGCACTGCACCGGCGCGTGCCCGGCGGGTGAAGCGGCGGGTCTCGGTGGCGATGTCGGCGGCACCGCGCAGCTCGACGGGCACATCGGCGGGCACCAGCAGCGGGTCGACCCGGCGCACCACCTCGGGCGCCAGCAACTCGAGCAGCGCCGGGATGTCGCCACCGCGCGAGGCCGCCAAAAAGGCCGACACCACCCGCAGGTGCTCGGCACGGCGCCGCGGTTCGGCGACCGGCCCGGCGTGTAATCGGGCGCGTGCCCGACTGGCCAGCTTCTTGGCCGCATCCGCTGACCGATCCAGCACGCCACCGATCTGCTCGAACGGTATGTCGAACACGTCGTGCAACACGAAGGCGGCCCGCTGTGCCGGCGACAACCGGTCCAGCACCACCAGCAGCGCACGGCTGACCGCATCGGAGCGCAACACCGCTTCGTCGGCGGCCGGAACGGCGGCGCTGCCGATTGCTTCGGACAGCGGTCGCTCGCCGCGCCGGGCACGCGCCCGCAACTGATCCATCGCGGTGCGGGCGGTGATCGTGGTGAGCCAGCCGGGCAGGTTGTCCACCGCGGTGAAGTCGGCGCCGCTGGCCTTCAGCCAGGCCGACTGAACCGCGTCGTCGGCGTCGGCGCTCGATCCGAGCAGGTGAAATGCCACCGCGTGCAGGCGGTGGCGAAGGTCTTCGAACTGCTCCGCCAGTACTTTCACATCGTTCATGGGTCACCTTCGCCGTCCGGGAGTCGTCATTGACAGGGATAGCCACATCCACCGACGAAAGGAAGACCAACATCATGAGCGTATCGACCCTCTACCTGGCGACCATCACCGTGACGGCCGTCATCACGATCGCCATCGCCGTCGCCGACTTCATTCCGGCACCGTTCGTCCTGGCCAATTCGGCTCAGGTTGGGGTGCCGCGATCGTGGCTGCCGATGCTGGGCGGGCTGAAGCTGGCCGGGGGCGCCGGTCTGCTCATCGGACTGGCGGGCGTCCCGCTCATCGGTCCGGCCGCCGCGGCCGGGCTGGTCGCCTTCTTCATCGGGGCCGTCGTGACGCATCTGCGGGCCGGCGTGTGGTACAACATCGGCTTTCCCGCCGTGTACCTAGTGCTGTCGACGGCGTCGCTGGTGATGCTGCTGGACTGAGCTATCCGAACTCGGCCGCCGGATCGGTGTGACCGGCGGAACCGGCCCGGCGCGGCAGTTCCAGCACGACGTTGGTGGCCTTCACCGACGCGACGACCAAGCTGCCGGGCTGCAACTGCAGTTCGTCGGCGGCCTCCCGGCTGACCAGCGACACCAGCCGGAAGGGACCGGCCTGCACATCGACCTGCGCCATCACCGTGTCACGGGTCACGTTGGTGACCAGCCCGACCAGCCGGTTACGGGCGGACTGGCCCACCACCGGATTGCGCGACACCGGCTCCACTGACGCGCGCTCCTGGGCGAACCGCGCCAGCTCGGCTCCGTCGACCACCCGAGGTCCACTGCCCGTGGACGCCGACAGGCGACCGGAGTCGATCCAGCGCCGCACGGTGTCGTCGCTGACCCCGAGCAATTCGGCGACTTCGGCGATTCGAAAGCTTGGCACGCCGTTGAGCTTATCCTCGCCCGGACCGGCGACTCAGTCTTCTGCGAAGTACCGGATCGTGGTGATCGCGCGGCCGCCGCGGTCCACGTCGGCGAACAGCACCCCGCGGTGCTGCGCAGCGGTGAGGGAAACCGCGACGGTGCGGCCGGCCGCCAGCAGCTTCGTCGGGCGGGCGCCCACCAGCCGGGTGGCGAGCTCGGCGAGATCGATGGCGGTGTCATCGCCGTAAGTCATTGTCACAGCGGGTGATAGCGCCGCAGTGACAGTGGACAACTCGCCGGAGGAGACGGCGGCGAGGAATGCCCGCACCGGCCTTTTGCCCCGGCCGGCCGGACGGCGAAATCCGGCGGCGAACCCGGCGGTGCCGGCGACGCGTTGGTTGCGCAGCAGTGATCGCGACAGCTGAACCGTGGCGGGCGTCGCCGCAACGCCGTTGCCGAGGAACCGGCGCATCATCGCCGGCAGTTCCCAGTAGGCCCGCAACCGCCGCAGCCTCCATCGGCGGCCGGCCTCGGTGAGATCGTTCGCGGTCAGGTCGTCCTCGGTCAGGTCATATCGCAGAATCGCCGGGATGTGCATGATCACCGATGGACCCATCGCGACCTCGAGTTCCAGGTCCCGCACCACCGTCGTGCCGCGCACGATGTCCAGGTCGCGGTGGAAGGTGATGCCGCGCGGCCCGATGAACGTGTCGTAGAACCGGCCGATCTGTTCGGCACCGACGTGCGGGCGGGAGCCCACCGGGTCCTCCACCTGGCCGTCGGCGCTGAACAGACCCACCCAGCCGGTCCGGTCGTGGGCGGCGGCCGCGGCCGGCGACTGCTCGACGGTGGCCAGCAGATCCTGCGCTATCGAGTCCGTCATCGGGCTTCCTCCCCCACAGCGATACCGGCGTTGCGCATCGCCGTCAGCGCAGCGGCCGTCGAGTCGGCCGCCACCCCCGCGGTCAGTTGCGGCAGCACCGCGGTGACGAACCCGGCGCGGACCGCGTCCTCGGCGGTGCGGCGCACACAGTAGTCGGTCGCGACGCCGACCACATCGACACGGTCCACGTTGCGCTGGTGCAGCCAGTCGCCCAGTGCGGTGCCGGTGTCGTCGACGCCGCCGAATCCGCTGTAGCCGGCGTCGTAGTCACCTTTGGTGAAGACGGCGTCGATCCGGTCGGTGCGCAGCGCGGGATGAAGATCCGCACCGGGTGTTCCGGCGCGGCAATGCGGCGGCCACGACGTCACGTAGTCCGGCCGCTGCGAGAAGTGCCCACCGGGGTCAATGTGCCAGTCTTTGGTCGCCACGACGTAGCGGTAGCGGTCGCGTGCGGTCTCGCTGTCGAGGTAACGGGTGATGCCGTGGGCGACCGCCACAGCGCCGGTCACCGGCAGCGCGCCGCCGTCACAGAAGTCGTTCTGCACGTCGACGATCATCAGCGCCCGCATGATCACCACCGTATCGCCGGCGCCGCAGCACGGCCCGGCCGTAGATCACCCACGACACGCCGACGGCTTGGTCCATGCCGTTTCGCCGTCCGCAGAATCCCGTTTCGTCCCGGTCCGCCACGGTACATTGGCGGACATCCAACGTGGTCAGGAGCGCATCTGATGGCAAGCGGCGATTTCGGCCCGAACGGCCCCGGCTATGGCCAGCCCGGCCCCTACCCGCCGCCGCAGGGCTGGGGACAGCAGCCCGCATGGGGGCACAAGCCGGGTGGCCTGGGCAGGCGCTTCTGGGCCCGGCTCATCGACGGTGTGCTGGTCAGCATCGTGGCCTTCGCGCTGTCACTGTTCGTGTTCGCCGACGACTACCCGTTCCTGGTGACGGGCCTGTTCTCCGGCGTGCTGACCTACGGCTACTTCGTCTTGTTCGAGGTCACCCAGGGGTCCAGCCCGGCCAAACGGCTGCTCGGGCTGGCGGTGCGCGGACCCGACGGTGCATCCACGCCCACGCTGGGTCAGTCGGCCGTCCGCAATGCCTTCACGCTGCTGGCGGTACTGCCCTACCTCGGTCCGCTGCTGGCCTTCGTCGCCTATCTCGTGATCGCGGTGACGATCAGCGGCAGCGCGACCAAACAGGGCAAGCACGACGAGCTGGCCGGCGGCACCCGGGTGATCCGCACCTGATCGGCGGCGCGCCCAGTCGCTAGCGCGCCAGGGTGAACCCCGCCCAGGCCATCCGGCGCTCCGGCGACGGGTCGAACTCCACCCGCGTCTTGTGGTCGAACACCATGACGGCACGGTCGGATCGGTCATAGGCCGGCCAGTCGTCGCCGGGCACCCCGTCCCGGCTGAATGCCCGCCAGCGCCGCTGCACCTGGCCACTGACCCGCACCGCCGCCCGCCGGTCCGCGCCGGCGGTGAGCAGCCGCCCCAGACCGCCGCTGCGGTAGACGTCGAACACAGCGAACAGTTCGGTGGCATGCGTGGCGCCCATCCCCGACCAGCGCAGCATCCGCGGCGCGTAGTCGTAGCGATAGACGTAGGCGGGTGCGTGAGCCCCGTGCGCTTCGGCGATCTCCCACACCGCCGCGTTGAAGGCGAAGTCGCCGCCCAGGCGGATGCAGGCCTTCCGGTCGGGGTAATCGGGGTAGGCGGCGATGATGCGGTCGCGCACGCCCGCCTCGGTGTTGGCCAGCACCGCCTCGACCATCGGCTCGGTCGTCGGCAACATCTTCAAGAACCGGGTGAACAACCGGCCCTCGTGAGCGTTGCTGCCGACGATGAGTGGTACCTGGTGGGCCGAACCCCGCCGCATCGCCTCGACCGGGTCCAGCGGCAACAGGTCGTCGCCGAACACCGGCCCGATCGGGAACGCGCCGAGCATGTCGCGGGTGCCGTCGGCGAGCAACCGGTCCTGGGCTGCCAGCAGCTCGGCCGGCGACACGCGCAGCAGGGTATGCGCGGCGTCGGGGGAACGCACCCCCAGCAGCGCGGCGAACCGGTCGGCGAACTCGGCGGCCACGTCGGGACCGCGAACCATGCCGGCAGCGGGGCTCTCGGCGATCGCCCGGGCGAACAGACCCTCGGCTTGCGGCACCGCCAGGAGCGTGGCGACGATGTGCGCACCGGCGCTCTCGCCGAAAATGGTGACATTGCCGGGGTCGCCGCCGAACGCCGCGATGTTCTCGCGGACCCAGCGCAGCGCCAACACCAGATCCCGCAGATACAGGTTGCTGTCCACGGTGACCGCGGAGGTCGACAGCGACGACAGATCCAGGCAGCCGAGCGCACCGAGCCGGTAGTTGACCGACACGTACACGCAGCCGCGGCGGGCCAGCGCCGCCCCGTCGTAGATCGGGGTGGCCGAGCTGCCCAGGATGTAGCCGCCACCATGGATGAACACCATGACCGGCAGCGGGCCGTCACCGGCTTCCTCGGGGGCCACCACGTTGAGGGTCAGGCAGTCCTCACTGGTCGGCTGGAAGCGGCCCGGGCCCAGCATGGTGTACATCCGCGCCTGGGGCGCGCAGTTGGTGAACCCGTGGCAATGCCGTACCCCCGACCACGGCTCAGCAGGCTCGGGCGCCCGAAAGCGGAGTGGGCCCACCGGCGGCCGGGCATACGGGATGGAACGCCACCGGCGCACCCCGTCGCGGGCGAAACCCTCCACGACACCGGTGGCGACGCTGGCCTGCACAGGGTTGTCATGCATGAGCCGAACGTTAGCGAACCGGCCGGCGGTTAGCGAACCTCGACGAAGGAGAGGTGAAGCTGGACCGCCGAATCAGCCCCGGCGGCTAGCCTAACGGCATGCGTCTCACCGGGCTCATCGTCGTGTTGCTGTTGCTCGCCGGATGCTCCCGCGCGACGGTCGACGAGCCGGAGCCGACCCCGAGCGGATCGGGCACCACGGCCACCAGCGCGACGTCATCGTCGGCCGCACCGACTTCGGCATCACCCAAGCCGCTGGCCGCTCCCCCGGCCGGTGCGCCGGTCGCCGACGTCATCGCCTGGATCGAGGCCGGCCGCCCGGTGGATGCCGGCGGCTACCACAGCGCGACCCGCGACGGCGCCACCACCGACCTCATCGAGGAGGTCGCGTTCACCGTCTCGGCCGCACCCCGCCGCAGCACCAACTGCATGACCGATTCCGATTCCGCCGACAGCCCGCTGACCTGCGTGGTGGACCTGGTGAATCCGCCGGCGCAGCCCGAGGAGATCTACGGGCAGTGGAAGGGCGGCTGGATCGACTACGCCGGCAACACGCTGCGCGTCGGCTCCGCGCACGGCGACCCGGGCCGGTTCCTGCACGGCCAAGGGGCCGAACTGCCCGACGGATCGGTGCTGTCGTTCGGCGACTACCGCTGCCGCGCGGATCGGGCCGGGCTGTTCTGCGTGAACTACGCGCACCGCTCGGCGGTGCGGTTCAGCCCGGAGGACATCGGCGTGTTCGGCTGCCTGCGCCCGGTGCCACCGCCCGCGGACGCCGGCAAGCTCTACAGCTGCGCCAGCTGACGCCTCAACGCCACCGGTCGGCAGCGTCGACGGCCTGCAGCAACGCCTCACACAGCTGCCGCAGCTCATCGCGGCCGGCGTCCTCGGCCAGCGCGGTCGCGACGTCCTCGGCCGCGCACCGCACCTGATACACCCGGTCGGACAAGGCCGTCGCCTCCTCGGCGGAGAGCACCACCGAATCAGGCGCCAGCGCCGTGGTCTTACCGCTGCTGATCAGGGCACGCTGCTCGTAGGCGCGCTGCCGGCAGGATTGCCGGCAGTACTGCCGGCGCCGCCCGATTCCGGCGTCGCCGACATCTCGGCCGCACCACCGGCACGGCTGGGGGCGGGGACTGCGCGGCACGCCTGAACACCTTAGTCCGGCGGTCGCGCTGATCCCGGTATCATTAGGGGCTGTGCCGCGTGCGTCGGGAACTGCACAGGGCCCGCCCGCGTTGTCAAGGCGAGACGAATTCGAAGACAAACAGGTTCAAAGGAGTGTGGGTCATGGCTGATCGTGTACTGCGGGGCAGTCGACTGGGCGCCGTGAGCTACGAGACCGACCGCAACCACGACCTGGCGCCACGCCGGATGGCGCGGTACCGCACCGACAACGGTGAGGAGTTCGAGGTCCCGTTCGCCGACGACGCGGAGCTTCCGGGCACCTGGATGTGCCGTAACGGCCTGGAGGGCACCCTGCTCGAGGGCGACCTGCCCGAGCCGAAGAAGGTCAAGCCGCCGCGCACGCACTGGGACATGCTGCTGGAGCGCCGCTCGATCGAAGACCTCGAAGAGCTGCTCAAGGAGCGCCTGGACCTGATCAAGACCCGCCGTCGCGGCTGACCTGCGGGTTTTCTCAGCCGCTCCGGCCCCGAAGCCGGTTCATCCGGCCGCCGATACCCCAGCGGGCGACCTTGACCATCGCCTCACGGATGTTGGAGCCGCTCATCTTGGAGACGCCCAGCTCGCGCTCGGCGAACGTGATCGGCACCTCGGTGATGGTGAAACCGTTGTTGACCGCCCGCCAGGTGAGGTCGACCTGGAAGCAGTACCCCTTCGAGTCGACCGCGTCCAGACCGATCTTCTCCAGCACCTCGCGACGGTAGGCCCGGTACCCGGCGGTGATGTCGTGGATTCCCACTCCCAGCAGGAGCCGGGCGTAGGTGTTGGCGGTCTTGGACAGCACCAGGCGGCGCACCGGCCAGTTGCGCACGGCGCCGCCGTCGACATAGCGCGAACCGATCGCTACGTCGGCTCCGGCGTCGATCGCTTCCAGCAGCCGGTACAGCTGCTCGGGCGCATGGCTGCCGTCGGCGTCCATCTCGACCACCACCTGGTAGTGGCGAGCCAGCCCCCAGGCGAAACCGGCGAGGTAGGCCGCTCCCAAGCCGGCCTTGGCGGTGCGGTGCATCACGTGGATGCGCTCGGGGTCGGCGGCGGCCAGCTCATCGGCCAGCTTGCCGGTGCCGTCGGGGCTGCCGTCGTCCACCACCAGGACGTGCACGTCCGGGCGGGCCTGCTGCAGCCGGCCGAGAATGACCGGCAGATTCTCCAGCTCGTTGTAGGTGGGAACCACCACCAGCGTGTGCAGGCTGGGACGATCACTCATCGGCGCCGCTCCTCGGAGTCAACATCGGCGCCGGTGCTACGACGCGTGAACCAGGTGAATCGACCATTTTGCCGTATTGCCGCCAACAGGCCGGCAACAGCCGCACCGAGCAGCACCCATTGCAGGATCGGCGCCCACCGGGTGGCCGGGGTCAGGGCGGTCTTGAGCCGCACGTGAGCGTCCAGGTAGGCGGGTTCGAAGAACGCCGTGCGGGCCAGTTCGCGGCCGTCGGGAGCGATCACCGCGCTGATCCCGGTGGTTCCCGCAACGACGACGTACCGGTTGTGTTCGACGGCGCGCACCTTGGCGAAGGCCAGCTGCTGCTCGCTCATCGTCTCGTCGAACGTCGCGTTGTTGGACGGCACCGCCAGCAGCTGGGCACCGGCCAAGACCGATTCGCGGGGCGCCCGGTCGAAGATCACCTCCCAGCAGGTGGCCACGCCGACCGGAACGCCCGCGACATGCACCACACCGTCACCGTCGCCCGGCACGAAATAGCCGGCACGGTCGGCGTAGCCGGACAGCTGACGGAAGAACCCGCGCCATGGCAGGTACTCGCCGAACGGCTGCACGATCCGCTTGTCGTGGCTCTCTCCCGGACCGGTCTGCGGGTCCCACACCAGCACCGAGTTCGTCGCCACCGGGTTCTCCCTGGTCCAGCCGGGCGCCGCACGCACGGTGCCCACCAGGATCGGGGCGTCGATCGCCTGAGCGGCCATGGTGATCTCATGGGCGGCATCGGCGTTCGCGATCGGGTCGATATCGGAAGCGTTCTCCGGCCAGATCACGAACAGCGGCGCGGCTGCCCGCCCGGCCTCGATGTCGTCGGCCAACCGCAGGGTCTCCCGGACGTGATAGTCCAACACCTGGCGACGCTGGGCGTTGAAGTCCAGCCCGAGACGCGGCACGTTGCCCTGCACCGCTGCCACCGTGATCGCCGGGTCATCACCGGCGCCCGCGCCGGAGCGGCGCACCCCGGGCCATACCACGACCGCCGACAGCAGCACCAGGCAGATGCACAGCCCCGGTAGCAGGACCGCCGGTGGACGGCCGGAGTCCGCCGCGGTCGGCGGCGAAGCCTCCCGCAGCCACCGGATAATCTCCACCGTCAGCGCCGTCCCGGCGCAGCCGGTCAGCGCCACGGCCAGCGACAGCAGCGGCACCCCGCCGAGCGCGACCAGCGGCAGCAGCGGTCCCGACGTCTGACCGTATCCGATAGCCCCCCAAGGGAATCCACCGAACGGGACCATCGATTTCGCCCATTCCTGCGCGGCCCACAGCAACGCGAACCAGACCGGCCAGCCCGCCAGATCGCGCAGCGCCACCGCCGCGGCCCCGAACACGGCGGGAAACAGCGCGCACATCAGCGCCAGCATCAGCCAGGGCAGCGCCCCGACCAGTCCGCCCACCCACGGCAGCAGCGGCAGATAGAACGCCAGGCCGCACAGCAGGCCGTAGCCGAAACCACCGGCGACGGTGGTCTCGCGGCGAATGAGCACCCAGGCCAGCAACCCGAAGGCCAGAATCGCCGCCCACCACCAGTTCAGCGGCGGGAAGCTGGCCCGAAGCAGCATCCCGGCGACCACCGACGCCGCCAGTTGGGCCCAACGGTCGGCCGCCGCGATGCCGAGGCGTTCCAGCCTGTTCGGGCCGGCGACCGGAGCGGGGTCGGGATGGTCGGTGGTCTCAGCCATGCAGCACCACACCCCGGTGCACGGTGCGCCGACACAGCGGTGAGCCACCGGGTTCCAGTACCGGTAGCGCGGGCACCCGTGAGCGCGGATCGGTCGACCATCGCTGAACCGTGTCGCGGGGCGCCGCGACGGCCAGCGGAGTGGGCTCCCAGATGGCGTAGGAGGCCGGTGCGCCGGGCACCAGGGTTCCGCTGATGCCGTCGTTGATGCCGGCGGCGCGCCAGCCACCGCGTGTCGCGGCGCCGAACGCCGCCCGCATCGACACCGCGCTGCCGGGGGTGCGGTGGTGTGCGGCCGCGCGGACTGCGGCCCACGGATCGAGCTCGGTGACCGGGCTGTCGGAACCGAACGCGAGGGGCACGCCTTGGGATGCTAACAGCGCGAACGGGTTCAGCCCCGCGGCGCGCTGCACACCCAGCCGCTGTGCGTACATGCCGTCGTCGCCGCCCCACCGCGCGTCGAAACCCGGCTGCATGCTGGCGATCACGCCCCACGATCCCAGCTGGGCGGCCTGCTCGGCGCTGACCATCTCCAGATGCTCCAGCCGGTGCCCGCAGGCCGCCACCGCTGCGACCCCGAAGTGCTGCACCACCGGCTGCAGTGCCGCGATCACCGAGGACACCGCGGCGTCCCCGATGACGTGGAACCCGGCGGTCACCCCGGCCTCGGTGCACGCCCACAGATGGGCACGGACGGAGTCGGCGTCCAGGTGGCACACCCCGGTGTAGCCGGCGGCGTCGGCGTAGGGCTCGTGCAGCCAGGCGGTGTGTGAGCCCAGCGCGCCGTCGACGAACAGATCACCGCCCAGCCCGCGGGCGCCGGTGTCGGCGAGCAGTTCGCGCGCCCGGGCGGCGCTGGTGACCGGTTCGCCCCAGTAGCCGATGACCTCGACACCGTGGTGCAGGGCCCGCAGTTCCCGCCAGTCGTCGAGGCCGCCGATGTCCGGGCCGGCGCACTCGTGGACCGCGACGATGCCCACCGCGGCGGCGGCGTCGAGGGCGGCGGTGCGGGCAGCGGCGCGTTGCGGCGCGGTGAGCAGTTCCCGGGCCGCGGCGCGAACCAGGTGGTGGGCGGCGCCGGACAGTGGCCCGATGCCGCAATCCGCCGGAAGTTCGCGCACCCGCTTGCGCAGCCCGCCGGACGCCAGCGCCGAGTGGACGTCGACCCGCGACAGGTAGGCCGGTCGCTCGCCCACCACCGCGTCGAGCGCCGCGGTGTCCGGGGCCGCGCCGTCGGGCCAGCCCGATTCGTCCCAGCCGTGCCCCCAGATCGGCTGGTCGGGATGAGCTGCCGCGTAATCGGCGATCAACTGCAGGCAGTGCCGCTGCGAGGTGGCCGCCCGCAGATCCAGGCCGGTGCGGCACAGTCCCGTCTCGGTGACATGAACGTGACTGTCTACGAAAGCCGGTGTCACCAGGGCCCCGTCGAGGTCGGTGACCTCGGCGTGCGGAAACTGCTCGCGGCCGACGGCGTCACTGCCCAGCCAGGCGACCACCCCGTCGCGGAGGGCCATCGCGGTGGCATCCGGATGGCTCGGGCTGTGGATACGCCCGCCGAGCAACAGCGATGTGGGAGCCCCGGGCACAACGGTCACGACGTAGAAAGTACGGGGTGCCGGATCAACCGACGGACAGGGCGGGCGGTTGAGTATCGGTGACGTCGACGAATTCGGCGTCGATGTAGTCGAGGCGGCGGCCGGGAGCGCGCCGGGCGGTGTACCAGCGTCGGCCGATGACGGTGGCGGCCACCAGGGGCGTGCGGCGGCCGAGCCCGGCGGCTGCCGCCGCAGCCAGCACCGGGCGCGCGGCGGCCCGGGTCGGAGGCGCCAGCAGCGCCAGGCCTGCCAGCGTGGTCACCGGCCCGGGGACCACGACCAGCAGCGTGCCCGCCGCGATCAGCCCGCCGTCGGCGAGCACACGCTGGCCGGCGCCGGCACGCAACCGGGCTACCTGGCGTTTGATCTGCCCGGCCGACAACGCCAGCCCCGCCAGGAAGACGCCCAGCAGCAACAGTGCGGTCCAGCCGAAACCGATCCCCCAGATCAGCCCGGCAACCGCTGCCGACTCGACCAGGACATAGATCAGCACGATCCGCAACACAGCGCTCGCCATGCCACCCCAACGTCTGAACTGTCGAGGAGGTTCCCACCCGGCGTCCCAGGGAATACCTTGAGGCCATGACGACCATCGACATTGCCACTCCCGGCGGACCCATCGATGCGCTGCTGGACATTCCGGAGGGTCCCGGGCCGTGGCCCGGTGTGGTGGTGGTCCACGACGCGATCGGCTACGCCGCGGACATGACAGCCATCTCCGAGCGCATCGCCGGCGCGGGTTATCTGACCGTGTCGCCGAACCTGTACTCCCGCGGCGGCCGGGCACGCTGTATCACCCGGGTGTTCCGCGAACTGCTGACCCAGCGCGGCCGAGCGCTGGACGACATCTTGGCTGCCCGCGACCACCTGTTGGGCATGCCGGAATGCTCGGGCCAGGTCGGGATCGCCGGTTTCTGCATGGGCGGGCAGTTCGCACTGATGTTGTCCCCCAAGGGGTTCGGAGCCTCGGCTCCGTTCTACGGCACGCCACTGCCCCGGCACCTCGAGGAGACCCTCAGCGGCGCCTGCCCGATCGTCGCCAGCTTCGGCGGCCGTGATCCGCTGGGCAAAGGCGCCCCCGACCGGCTCCGCCGGGTCGTCGAGCACCACAACATCGCGCACGACATCAAGACCTATCCGGGAGCGGGGCACAGCTTCGCCAACCAACTGCCGGCCCAGCCGCTGCTCCGCATCACCGGCTTCGGCTACAAGGACGCCGCAACCTCCGACGCCTGGGCGCGGGTGTTCGCGTTCTTCGGCGAACACCTGCACGCCGGCGGTTGAGCTCAGGCCGGGGCGCCGGCCCCGGCGAGCACCCGCGGGAACAGCACGTTGTTCTCCTTGTGCACATGCAGGTGGATGTCGCTCTCCAGGTCCGCCAGACCGGCCAGCATCGCGGTGTAGCTGGCGCAGGCGTCCGCCGGAACGGCGTAGCCGTCGGTGAGCGTCCGCAGCTCGGCGAGCAGGTGGCCGGCGTTGTCGTGCTCCTGCTGGTTCTCGGCCAGTTCGTCGCGCAGGTCGTCGGAGAGCGGCCGGTCCGGGCGGCCGGCGCGCAGGCTGATCTCGGGGAACAGCATGGTCTCCTCGGTGCGCAGGTGTGGCTCCATGCCGGCGCGCAGCTGATGGAAGAGCTCGCGCACGCGTACCAGCTCGCCGTGGTTGGGGCCGTGCACCCGCGCCACCTTGTCGACCAGCTCCGCCAGCCGCGGGAACTCGTCCCAGAGGAACTGGTGGTGGGTGCTGACGATGTGGGCGATCAGCGAGGTGTCGTCGAAGTCGGCCCAGTCGGCGCGCTCGGTGGGCGCATCGGAGCTGTTCAGCGCCGCGAGCAGCTGGTCGGCGTCGACGCCGTCGGCGGCGCACGCATCACGCAGCGTCCGCTGGCCGTGGCAGCAGAAGTCGATCCCGAACCTGCTCAGGATGCGGGTTGTCGACGGGTCGGCGGTGACGATGTCGCCGAGGATCTGGTCGGAGGTGAAGGCGGCCACGGGAGCTCCTCGTTGTCGGGGTGGTTCGGACCAACCATCCTAATTTTAATGACTAAAATCCACTATATGTGACGTAGTCGTCGGGTCAGCCGGCAGCCGGCGTCAGCGCCAGCCCGACATTGGTGCGCATTCCGCCGCGCAGCTTGCTGAACACGTTGAACACCCGGCCGACGATCGGGTAACGCCTGCCGATCGCGGCGTAGACGGCGCCGTTGTGGGCTTTGTCCAGCACAGTGGCCACCGCCTCGACGGGCTCCCCCGTGGGCCGGCCCCGCATGTCACACGGTGTCAAGGTGACCCGCGGGGTATTGCGGATCCGCTTGACCTTCCAAGCCGACTCCTGGGTGATCACCAATAGTCGATCCCCGTCCGGGGCGGCCCACACCGGAGTGGGCTTGGCGCGACCATCCTTGGTGAACGTGGTCAGCAACAGGTAGTTGGATTTGGCGATCTCGGCGAAGGTTGGGGCCACACCGGCGAATCTACTCGCCCGGCACCGCGGCACACGGAACGATTCGCCGATGGGCGGGCTGAGCCGGCGCGGCTACAGCGGGGGCCGGCTCGCGACCGGGTGCAGTTCGGCGAGCTTGGGCAACGGCGAGCCGTTCGGCTGCGCCGAGTCGATGTAGGCGGCCACCGCGTCGGGCGAGATCAACCCGTAGCGCACCAGCAGGTCCACAGCGTTCAAGCCGAAGTGCTGGGCCACCCGGAGCAGGTTGTCGGCAGTGATCAGCCTGCCCTCGTGGGCTGCCTTGTAATAGGCCGACTTGCGATAGCCGAAGGCCTCGTAAACTTCGGTGGCGGGCAGCGGCCGTCCGATCAGGTATGGCAGCACCACCGACGGGTCTTTATCACGATCGTCCATGGTTTTACACCATAGTCCTGTTCGGCGGGCGGAAACCAGCTCGTCACATGTGATTTAGGTGTGAATTTTAATTAACTTGATAAGTTCGGGCGTTTCGAACCTCGAAATTACCCGGTCGCGGGGCTATTCGGTGCCTTAACGCGGCATCCGCCGCCACACGGTCTGCGGCACCAGGCGCATGACGATGAACATGATCCGCAGTCGCCGGGGAACCGCAACCGTGCGCCGCCCCCGCTCGAGTGCGCGAGCCGTCGCCGCCGCCACCTGCGCCGGGGTGCTGGCCAGCGGAGCCGGCTTCATGCCGGCCGTCATCCGCCCGATCACGAACCCGGGCCGAACGATCAGCAACCCCACCCCGCTGCCGTGCAGTGCGTCCGCGAGTCCACCGGCGAAGCCGTCGAGGCCGGCTTTGGCCGAGCCGTAGACGTAGTTGGCCCGCCGCACCCGCATCCCGGCCACCGACGAGAACACCACCATGCGGCCCCGGCCGGCTGCTCGCATCGCCGTGGCCAGGTGAGTGAGCAGGCTGACCTGAGCGACGTAGTCGGTATGAACGATGGCGACCGCATGTGCGGCGTCGGCCTCGGCGCGTGCCTGGTCGCCCAGAATCCCGAAGGCCACCACGGCGGTGCCGATCGGTCCGTGCTCGGCAACCAGCCGCGCGACCAGCGGGCCGTGGCCCGCCAGGTCGTCGGCGTCGAACTCGACGGTGTACACGGCAGCGGCACCCGCGTTGCGCACCGCGTCGACCTCGGCGTCGAGCCGGTCGGCGGACCGGGCGGCCAGCACCACCGTCGCCCCGGGTGCCAGCCGGCGCGCCAGTTCTCCCCCGATCTCGCTGCGCCCGCCGAAAATCACCACCGGCCCGTCCACCGTGTCGTTCACGGCTGTGATTATCACCTGCGCTAGCGTGAGCGGTGATGGCGAACGCAACGACCCGGCTCACCAGTGACGCGCTGGCGTTCCTCACGGAACGGCACCTGGCGATGCTGACCACACTGCGCGCCGACAACTCGCCCCATGTGGTCGCGGTCGGTTTCACCTTCGACCCGAAAACCCATATCGCCCGGGTGATCACCACCGGTGGCTCGCAGAAGGCGGTCAACGCCGACCGCGCCGGCGTGGCCGTGCTCAGCCAGGTCGACGGCGCGCGGTGGCTCTCCCTGGAGGGCCGCGCAACCGTCAACGATGCGGTCGCCGCGGTCCGCGACGCCGAACTGCGCTACGCGCAGCGATACCGGACGCCGCGGGTCAATCCGCAGCGTGTGGTGATCGAAGTGCAGGTGGAACGGGTACTGGGATCGGCGGATCTGCTCGACCGCGGCACCCGCTAGACCCCGACCACCACCAGATCGTGCGGCCGGTTGTTCAGTGCTTCGGCGCCGTCGGCGGTGACGAGCACGATGTCCTCGATACGTGCGCCCCACTCGCCGGGAAAGTAGATGCCGGGCTCGACCGAGAACGCCATCCCGGCCGCCAGGGCGATGTCGTTACCGGCGACGATGTAAGGCTCCTCATGCACCGACAGGCCGATACCGTGACCGGTGCGATGCACGAAGTATTCCGCCAGACCCGCTTCGGCCAGCACATCGCGTGCCGCCGCGTCGACCTGCGCCGCCGTGACTCCCGGACGAACACACTCGACCGCGGCGCGTTGCGCTCGCTGCAACACCGAATACCGGTGGGCAACCTCGGGTTCCGGCTCACCCAGGCTGTAGGTTCGAGTCGAGTCGGAGTGATATCCGGGTTCGACCGGACCACCGATGTCGACCACCACGATGTCGCCGAGCGCGAGTTCACGCTCCGAGCACTCATGATGCGGGTCGGCGCCGTGCGGGCCCGAACCGACGATGATGAAAGCCACCTCGGAATGGCCCTCGGCCACAATCGCGTCGGCGATGTCGGCGGCGACGTCGGCTTCGGTGCGGCCCGACACCAGGAACTCCGGCACCCGGGCGTGCACCCGGTCGATCGCCGCACCGGCCTTGCGCAGTGCATCGATCTCGCTGGGATCCTTGATCATTCGCAGTTGACGTAACACGTCGGTGGCCAGCACCGGGGTCGCCCCGAGGACATCGATCAGCGGCAGCAGATGCAGCGCCGACATCGCGTCGGTGACCGCCGCGGTTGCCGGCCGGCCCCCCAGCGCCTCACCCACCATGCGGTACGGGTCCTCGCCGTCGACCCAGTCCCGCACCGCCACGCCCAGATCCGCCACCGCCGATTCGCGCAGCGCCGCCAGTTCCAGTCGCGGCACCACCATGGTGGGCGGGCCCGAAACCGGCAGCACCAGCGCGGTGAGCCGTTCGAAGGTCTGAGCCCGCGACCCGGTCAGGTAGCGCAGGTCGTAGCCCGGTGTGATCACCAGACCGGCCAGGCCGGCCTTTCCGGTGGCGGCGGCCGCGGCGGCCAGGCGGTGGGCGTAGACGCTGCTGTCGAACCGGGAAGTCACGCACATCAGGCTAACCGGCCGCAAATAAGCTGGCACTCATGCCTGCTCCCGTGCTGTTGCTCGACGGTGCCAGTATGTGGTTCCGGTCCTACTTCGGCGTCCCGTCCTCGATCACCGCGCCCGACGGCCGGCCGGTGAACGCGGTACGCGGATTCTTCGACTCGGTAACCACCCTGATCACCCGACACGAACCCGGCCGGCTGGTGGTCTGCCTGGATCTGGACTGGCGCCCGCAGTGGCGGGTCGACCTCGTCGCGTCCTACAAGGAACACCGCGTCGCCGAACCGGCCCCGGAAGGCGCTGACACCGCCGATATCGAGGAGGTGCCCGACGAGCTGAGTCCCCAGGTGGACATGATCGCCGACCTGCTCGATGCCTTCGGGATCGCCACCGCCGGCGCGCCCGACTTCGAGGCCGACGACGTACTGGGCACGCTGGCGGCAGCCGAGCGCCGCGACCCGGTGATCGTCGTCAGCGGCGACCGCGATCTGCTGCAGGTGGTCACCGACGACCCGGTACCGGTCTCGGTGCTCTACCTGGGACGCGGGCTGGCACGGGCCACCCTGTTCGGGCCCGCGGAGGTGGCCGAGCGCTACGGGCTGCCGGCCGCGCGCGCCGGCGCCGCCTACGCCGAAATGGCACTGCTGCGCGGTGATCCGTCCGACGGCCTGCCCGGCGTTCCCGGCGTCGGCGAGAAGACCGCGGTCGGGCTGCTGGCCCAGTACGGTTCGCTGGCGGCGGTGCTGGCCGCTGCCGCCGACCCGGCTTCCTCGATGGCCAAGGGCGTGCGGGCGAAACTGCTGGCGGCCCATGACTACATCGTCGCCGCCGGCCCGGTGGTGCAGGTGGCCACCGACGCACCCGTCACGCTGTCGACGCCGTCGGACACCCTGCCGCGGGTGGCTGCCGACCCGGCCCGGGTCGCCGCGCTGGCGGACCGTCTCGGTGTCGGGTCATCGATAGCCCGGCTGCAGCGGGCCCTGGACACGCTGCCGGACTGAGCCGGGTTGATGCGGCGGTCCCAGCCGGGACTACTTGGGCCGGCCGACCTCGTAGGTGCCGGAGTTGTCCTGGAAGGTGACGGTCACCTGGCGTTTGGTCCCGTCGATACTGACCTCGCAGTTGAACGTGTCGCCTTGCTTGACCACCGGGCTCTGACCGTTGTTGCAGCGCACGTCCTTGACGTTCTTGGCGCCGTAGCCGTTGGTCTGGTCGGCCAGGATCTGCTGCACGCCCTGCTGCGCCTTGTCGATATCGAGTTTGGTGGTGACGAAGAACCCCGGCTTCCAGAAGCCCAGCACCAGCACCACCAGGGCGGCGATCCCCAAGCACGCGGCGAGCACGGTGCCCACCAACGCATTCGGGCGCTTGCCGCCGGAGCCGGGCTGACCGAACTGGCCCGGCTGCTGCGGGTACTGACCGTACTGGCCGGGTTGACCGTACTGTCCCGGCTGACCGTAACCGCCGGGCTGGCCGTACTGTCCCGGCTGGCCGTAACCGCCGGGCTGGCCGTACGGGGTGGGCTGGCCGTAACCGCCGGGCTGGCCGTACTGCTCGGGCTGCGGGTAGCCGGGATACTGCGGCGCCGACGGGTAGGACTGCGGGTACTGCGACGGCGTGTAGGCCGGCTGCTGCCACTGCTGCTCGGCGCCGGCGGCCGGCCCCTGTCCGGTGCCCGGCTGCTCTTCGGGCTGCCCGGGCTGCTGAGGCTGCCACGGCTGCGTCGGGTCGTATCCCTGCGGTCCGCTCATCGTTGTTCCCCAAGTCCTCTCACGTAGCGGGTGCTGATCACCGCCGGCTCTCCACCGTAGCGCCCGGACCAGCCTACCCGGCGTCAACGGCGACGACGCCGCGTAAAACCGTGTCGATCGCCTGTTTTGCGGTCGTCCGCAACTCGGCGCCGGGAGCGGCATTGCGCAGCTGATCCAGCAGGTCGAGCACCTGACGGCACCAGCGCACGAAGTCCCCCGCCGACAACGGCGCGGTCGAGCCGGCCCCCAATCCTTCCGAGGCGTCCAATGCCGACGCCAGGTCGCCGGTGCGGGCCCAGCGGTACATCGCGGCGACGAAGCCTTCATCGGGCTCGCGGCTGGGATTGATCCGGTGACGGCGCTCGTCGGCCCGCAGCGACGCCGAGAGCCTGCGGGTGTGATGCAGCGCGCGGCGCACCGGCTCGGTGGGCGGCTGCAGGGGCGAGAAGCCGGCCGGCCCGCCGGAATCCTGGCCGCCGCGTGACTCGTAGAGCACCGCGGAGACCACTGCGGCCAGTTCGGCGGGGCCCAACCCGTCCCAGGCGCCGGTGCGCAGGCATTCGGCGACCAAAAGGTCGCTCTCGCTGTAGATCCGGGCCAGCATCCGGCCGTCGGTCGTGACGTTCGGATCGCCGTCACCGATCGCGATGAAACCCCGTTCGGCCAGCAACCCGACGATCCGGTCGAAGGTACGGGCCAGCGAGTTGGTGGCCGCGTCGACCTTCTTGCGCAATTGCGCATTGTCGGCCTCCACGCGCAGGTAGCGCTCGGCGGTGCGCACTTTGACCTCGCGGTCGGCGTCGCCGTGGCTGGGATGGTCACGCATCCGCTGCCGCAGGGCGGCCAGTTCCGGGTCGGCCGGGGCGTCGGGCTGGCCACCGCGGCGCCTGCCGCTGTGTTGGGGCACCGCCAGGCCGGCCGCCGCGGACCGCAACGCCGAGGCCAGATCGCGGCGGACCCGCGGTTGGCGGTGCTCCACCCGCTTGGGCAGGCTCATGGTGCCGATCGGCCCCTCGGCGCCGGAGTAGTCCGCCGAGGAGATCCGGCCCGCCCAGCGATGCTCGGTGAGCACCAGTGGCCGCGGCTCGTCCGAATCCCGATCGGACTGCAGCACCACCGCCAGTCCACCGCGCCGGCCATGGGCGAGCGTGATGATGTCGCCCTTGCGCAGCGCGGCCAGCGCGTCACTGGCGGCCCGACGGCGTTGCAGCCGTGAGGCGCGCGCCTGGGCCCGTTCCCGTTCGGAGATCTGCGCCCGCAACCGGGCATAGTCGAGTACCGGCGAATCGCGGCCGCCGATTTCGGCGGCGATCTCGTCGAGGCTGCGTTCGCCGCGTTCGACGCCGCGCACCAGGCCGACGACGGAGCGGTCGGCCTGATACTGGGCGAACGACTGTTCCAACAGCCGGTGGGCCTGCTCGGGGCCCATCCGCTGGACCAGGTTGATCGTCATGTTGTACGACGGCGCGAAGGAACTGCGCAACGGGAAGGTACGGGTGGAGGCCAGCCCGGCCACCTGGTCGGGCTCGGCGGTGCTCTCCCCCGGATGCCACAACACCACCGCGTGGCCCTCGACGTCGATGCCGCGCCGGCCGGCCCGGCCGGTCAACTGGGTGTACTCGCCCGGTGTCAGGGCGGCATGTTGTTCCCCGTTGAACTTGACCAACCGCTCGAGCACCACGGTGCGGGCCGGCATGTTGATGCCCAGCGCCAGGGTTTCGGTGGCGAACACGGCCTTGACCAGACCCGCGGCGAACAGCTCTTCGACGGTGTGGCGAAACACCGGCAGCAGCCCGGCGTGGTGGCCGGCCAGCCCGCGCAGCAGCCCCTCCCGCCATTCGTAGTAGCCCAGCACGTCCAGGTCGTCGTCGGCGAGGTCCCCGCAGCGGTGGTCGATCACTTCGGCGATGCGGGCCCGTTCCGACTCGGTGGTCAGCCGCAGCGGTGAACGCAGACACTGTTTGACGGCGGCATCGCAGCCGACCCGGGAGAACACGAAGGTGATCACCGGCAGCAGGCCGGCCGAATCGAGCACCGCGATCACATCGGGGCGCATCGGCGGCCGGTAGCTCGGCCGGCCGGGGCCTCCCCTGCCGGAGTGGCGGCGCGGCGGCCAGTCGGTGAGCCGGTCGGCTTCGCGACGATGTGCGATGTGCCGCAGCAGTTGTGGGTCGACGCGAGGCCGTCCCGCAGTTCCCTTCTCGTCGGTGTCGGGCCCGGATTCGAACAGGTCGAAGAGCCGTTTGCCGACCATCATGTGCTGCCACAGCGGCACCGGGCGGTGCTCGTCGACGACGACCGTGGTGTCCCCGCGCACCGTCTGGATCCAGCCGCCGAACTCCTCGGCGTTGCTCACCGTCGCCGAGAGGCTGACCAACCGCACCTCCTCGGCCAGGTGCAGGATGACCTCTTCCCAGACCGCGCCTCGCATCCGGTCGGCCAGGAAGTGCACCTCGTCCATGACGACATGGGAAAGCCCTTGCAGCGCAGGTGAATCCGCATACAGCATGTTGCGCAACACCTCGGTGGTCATCACCACCACCGGCGCGTTGGCGTTGACGGAGAGATCGCCGGTCAGCAGACCCACCCGGCCCTTGCCGTAGCGGGCCACCAAATCGGTGTGCTTCTGATTGCTCAGCGCCTTGATCGGGGTGGTGTAGAAACACTTTCCGCCGGCGGCCAGGGCCAGATGCACCGCGAACTCGCCGACGACGGTCTTGCCCGCACCGGTCGGTGCGCAGACCAGCACTCCCCGACCGTCCGCCAGCGCCTGGCACGCCCGGCGCTGAAAGTCGTCCAGCCCGAACGGCAGTTCCGCGGTGAACCGCTCGAGCTCACTGGCGCCGGGGGTTGCGGGAGGACTACTCATGCGGGGCTGTCACGGGTGCCGGCGCCTCGAGGGGCGAGGCTTCTTCGTCGGGTAGCTGCGTGGTGGCCTCCCGCCGGGCCTTGCGTCTGTCGTGCAACCGGGCGATCTGGATGGCGAACTCCTGCAGCAGGCTCAGCGTGCAGCCGAGCACGATCATCGAGAACGGGTCCGACCCGGGGGTGAAGAAAGCGGCGAACACGAACATCGCGAAGATCAGGCCGCGTCGCCACTCCTTCAACCGGGCGTAACTCAGGACCCCGACCTGGTTGAGCATGACGATCAGCAGCGGGAACTCGAAGCTGATGCCGAACACCACCAGCAGGTTGAGCAGGAAGCCGAAATAGCGGTCACCGGACAGGGCGGTCACCTGCACATCGCTGCCCACGGTGAGCAGAAAACCCAGCGCCTTGGACAACACCAGATAGGCCAGGATGGCGCCGGTGACGAACAGCACCGCCGCCGACACGACGAACACCACCGCGAAGCGCCGCTCCTTGCGGTAGAGGCCCGGCGTGATGAACGCCCACAACTGGTAGAACCAGACCGGACAGGCCAGCACGACTCCGGCGGCCAACCCCACCTTGAGGCGCAGCATGAACTGGTCGAAGGGCGCGGTGGCCAGCAAGCGACACTGCCCGTCGGGGGCGATCGCGGCGCGCGAGGAGGCCGGCAGCTCGCAGTACGGGTGGCGCAGCCACTCACCGAGACTCTCCAGCCCGAACAACGGCCGGCCGTACCACACGAAGCCGATGATCGTGGTCACCACGATCGCGGCGAGGGAGATCAGCAGCCGGGTGCGCAGCTCACGCAGGTGGTCGACGAGCGACATCGTCCCGTCGGGATTGGTACGGCTGCGACGCAGCCGCGGGTCCAGCCGCCGCAGAGCTCCGAGCGTGGGCACAGTGGATCAGACGCGGATGCCGCGACGGGAGGCCGGGCTACGCCGAGTGGCCACCGGCCGCCGGCGGGTCGACCCGCTCGGAGGAGACGGTGGTCGACGTGGCGGTCGAATCCGGCTTGGCCTCGTTCTGCAGTTCGCGAACCTCGGACTTGAAGATGCGCATCGACTTACCGAGCGAGCGCGCCGCGTCGGGCAGTCGCTTGGCGCCGAACAAGATGATCACGGCGACGGCGAGGATCGCCAGGTGAGACGGTGCTAAAGCGTTCACTTTGCCTACCTCCAGACGTCGCCTCGATGCTACCGCAGCTCAGGATTCCGGCAGCGCACGCCGCGGGCGGGTGGCCCCGGTCCAGCTCTGACCGTCGAAATAGCGGAGCAGTTCCGGGTCGACGGGATCGGGATACCAATTCGGGGGCACCGGCGGTTGGCTCGCCGGCTTCGACTTGGCCTTGACCAGGAAAACGATGGCCGCCACCACACCGATCACCACGGCCAGGAAGACGATATCGGCCATCAGGATTCCGGCGTTGAATGCGGTCACGCGCCTACTTTCCCATAGGCCGCCAGCGCGGCGGTCGCGGCGTCGCGCACCCGGTCGACCACCGATGCGGGCGCCACGATCTGCACCTCGTCGCCCATGCCCAGCAGCAGCCGCGTCAGCCACTCGTCGGATGCGTAGGTCATCTCCGCTTCCCGCCAGCCGTCGGCCGACTCACCGATCAGGCGCATCGGGTAGTACTCGAACATCCAGGCCGCCGCGGGCGCCACCCGCACGGTGGCGACCGGCAGGGACGGGTCGGCGTCGAACAGCGAGGTGTCGGTCTCGGCCTGGCGTGCCGGTTCCGGCGGCGCCGAGGGTTCGTCGAGCAGCTCGGCGTCGTCGATGCGGTCGAAGCGGAACAACCGCACGCCGGCGGAGTCGCGGCACCAGGCCTCCAGGTAGCTGTGGTTGGCGATCAACACCACCCGGATGGGGTCGACGACCCGGCGCGACGAGGTGTCCCGGGAGGCGGCGTAGTAGTCGATGCTGATAGCCCGGTGACGGTGCACACCGTCGCGGACGACGCCGGCGACCGGGTCGTCATCTTCCGCGGCTTCGGGTGCCCGGTGGGCGGCCTGGCCGGCGGCGTTCTCGATCTTGGCGATCGCGCTGCGCGCCGCTCGGGGGTCGACGATGCCGGGCATGTCGACCAGCGCCCGCAGCGCCATCAGCATGGCGGTGGCCTCCGGCGACGTCAGGCGCAACGGCCGGTCCACGCCCGCGGTCTCGTGGACGTCGAGGCGGTCGTCGTAGAACGTCACGTCGATCAGCTCGCCCGGCCCGTAACCGGGCATGCCGCACATCACCAGCTGATGCAGGTCGGCCTGCAGCTGCGTCAGGCTCACGCCGAGCTCGGCGGCGGCCTGCTTCTTGGTGATACCCGGACGCGCCTGCAGATACGGCACCATGTTCAGCAGCCGGACCAGCCGCTTGGACAGTTGGCTCACGCGAGCACCCCCTGGGCGCTGGCGGTCAGCCGGGCCACCACGTCGTCGCGCAGTGACGGCGGATCCAGCACGACGGCGTCGGCGCCGTGCCCGGCGATGTCGCGGGCCAGCCGGTCGTGGGTGCCGATGTCGACGCCGACGATGTCGCCGTCGCGGCCGGCCAGGGTGTGGCGCTCGAGCACCGTGCCGGCCCGGCGCAGTGCCACCGCCCGACCGTCGGCGACCCAGATCCGGGCCTGCAGCCCGCTCGGGGCTTCGCCGACCGCCTCGGCGACGATCGCGCGCAGGTCGGCGGTGTCGGGGCGGGTGACCGAGCCCGGCGGCCCGATCGAGGTGACCTCGTCGGCGATCCGTGACATCCGGAAGGTGCGTACCGCATCGCGGTCGCGGTCATGGCCCACCAGGTACCAGCGGCCGCCGTGGGTCACCACCCCCCACGGCTCGACGGTGCGGGTGACGTACGGATCAACCGGCGACGGGCGGTGGCCGAACTGCACGGCCTGCCCCGCCTGCACGGCGTCCATCAGGGCGCCCAGCGCCGGCTCGGCTCGGTGGATGCCCGGGAGCGCCGCCGGGGGCGCCACCAGTACGTCGGCGCGCGCCGGGTCCACCTCGACACCGGCGGCGTGCAGTTTGGCCACCGCCCCCTGGGCGTTGGCCCGTAGCTGGGGCGACTGCCACAGCTGGACCGCCACGGCAACGGCGGCGGCCTCCTCCGTGGTGAGCTCGATGGCGGGCAGCGCGTAAGCATCGGGGTTGATGCGGTAGCCGTCGACCGTGTCGAACACCGAAGCCTTCCCGGTTTCCAGCGGAATGCCCAGATCCCGCAGCTCGTTCTTGTCCCGCTCGAACATCCGGGAGAACGCTTCGTCGCTGGGGCTTTCACCGTAGCCGATCACGGTGGCGCGGATCTTCTCCGCGGTGAGATAACCGCGCGTGGACAGCAGTGCGATGACCAGGTTCAGTAGTCGTTCGACTTTGGCAGTCGCCATGCAAGGAGGATAGGCGTTGGCGGCGGGCGGGTCGGTCGGAAGTGGGTGCTACATGCTGGCGATCAGGCGCTTGACCCGCTCGTCGACCGACCGGAACGGGTCCTTGCACAGCACGGTGCGCTGGGCCTGATCGTTGAGCTTGAGGTGCACCCAGTCGACGGTGAAGTCCCGGCCGGCGGCCTGTGCGGCACTGATGAATTCGCCGCGCAGCTTGGCGCGGGTGGTCTGCGGCGGCGTGTCGACCGCCTCGTCGACCTCCTCGTCGGTGGTGACCCGGGCGGCCAGCCCCTTGCGCTGCAGCAGATCGAACACCCCGCGGCCCCGCTTGATGTCGTGATAGGCCAGGTCCAGCTGCGCGATCTTCGGATCGGACAGCTCCATGTCGTAGCGATCCTGGTAGCGCTGGAACAGCTTTCGTTTGATCACCCAGTCGATCTCGGTGTCCACCTTGGCGAAATCCTGGGTTTCGACGGCGTCGAGCTGGCGGCCCCACAGGTCGATGACCTGCGCGAGCTGCGGGTTGCTGGCCCGCGTCTGTACGTAGTCCACCGCCCGCCCGTAGTACTCGCGCTGGATGTCCAGCGCGCCGGCCTGGCGCCCGCCGGCCAGCCGCACCGGGCGTCGGCCGGTGACGTCGTGGCTGACCTCGCGGATCGCCCGGATCGGGTTGTCCAGCGAGAAGTCGCGGAAGGGCACCCCCGCCTCGATCATCTCCAGCACCAGTGCCGCGCTGCCCACCTTGAGCAGGGTGGAGGTCTCGGACATGTTGGAGTCCCCGACGATGACGTGCAGCCGGCGGTACTTCTCGGCGTCGGCGTGCGGCTCGTCGCGGGTGTTGATGATGGGACGCGATCGGGTCGTGGCGCTCGACACGCCCTCCCAGATGTGCTCGGCGCGCTGCGACAGGCAGAAGGTGGCGGCTTTGGGGGTCTGCAGCACCTTGCCGGCGCCGCAGATCAGTTGGCGGGTCACCAGGAACGGCAGCAGCACGTCGGAGATCCGGGAGAACTCCCCGGCGCGGACGATCAGGTAGTTCTCGTGGCAGCCGTAGGAGTTGCCCGCCGAGTCGGTGTTGTTTTTGAACAGGTAGATGTCGCCGCCGATCCCCTCATCGGCCAGCCGCTGCTCGGCGTCGATCAGCAGATCTTCGAGCACCCGTTCGCCGGCCCGGTCGTGGGTGACCAGCTGGACCAGGCTGTCGCATTCGGCGGTGGCGTACTCCGGATGACTGCCCACGTCCAGGTACAACCGAGCGCCGTTGCGCAGGAACACATTCGAACTGCGGCCCCAGGACACCACCCGGCGGAACAGGTACCGCGCCACCTCGTCGGGTGACAGTCGGCGGTGGCCGTGGAAGGTGCAGGTGACACCGAACTCGGTCTCGATGCCCATGATTCTGCGCTGCACGTCATCGAGACTACTGGTTGAACCGGGGCAACGGTGCTCAGGCCGGGGGGTTCGCCGCAGTGTCGAGGGTTTCCAGCACCACCTCGGCCACCTGGCGCATCGTGGTCCGCTTGTCCATCGCCGCCCGCTGAATCCACCGGAACGCGTCCGGCTCGCTCAGGCCCTGCTTGGTCTGCAGCAGTCCCTTGGCGCGCTCGATGAGCTTGCGGGTCTCGAGTTGCTCCGACAGGCTGCTGACTTCGCGTTCCAGCGCGGTGATCTCCTCCGAGCGGCTGACCGCCAGCTCGATGGCGGGCACCAGGTCCCCGGCCGAGAACGGTTTGACCAGATAGGCCATCGCCCCGGCGTCGCGGGCCCGCTCCACCAGGTCGCGCTGGCTGAACGCGGTGAGCATGACGATCGGCGCGATGCGTTTTCCGGCGATCTCCGAGGCCGCGTCGATGCCGTCGCGGCGCGGCATCTTGACGTCGATGATCACCAGATCGGGGCGCAGCAGCTCCGCCAGCTCGACGGCCTCCTGGCCGTCGCCGGCCTCACCGACCACCTCATAGCCCTCTTCCCGCAGCATTTCGGCGAGGTCGAGCCGGATCAGCGCTTCGTCCTCGGCGATCAGGACCCGGCGGGCAGGACGCGGGCCGCCCTCGGATGTCGACGCAGTCATCACCCCATTCTGTCGCGCCTGCCGGCGGCGGCAACCCTTCGGGGCATCGTCTATCGTGGAGACCCGCGCGACAGGCGCTCGGCCCTCGTATCCCAACTGGCAGAGGAAACGGATTCAAAACCCGTACAGTGTGAGTTCGAATCTCACCGAGGGCACCGAGAAACACCCGATCACCGACCGCCGATCCGCCCGCTCGCCTGCTGACGCGGAACCGCTCAGCGGGGCGCGTACATGATCACGCTCACCCCGATCAGGCAGATCAGCGCGCCGAGGACATCGGCGCGGTCGGGCCGGAACCCGTCGAAGGCCATGCCCCAGGCCAATGAGCCCGCGACGAACACCCCGCCGTAGGCGGCCAGGATCCGGCCGAAGTGAGCGTCGGGCTGCAGCGTCGCCACAAAGCCGTACAAGCCCAGGGCGATCACACCGGCCCCGGCCCACAGCAGACCACGGTGCTCACGCACCCCCTGCCACACCAGCCAGGCGCCGCCGATCTCCGCGACGGCGGCCAGCACGAACAGCGCGATGGAACGCAGCACCATGCTCGGTGACCCTAGCCGCCGAAGGAAAGCCCAGCGCCGCTGCTCACGGGATTAGGCTGTTGAAGGTGACCGTCAAGCGGTTTCTCGCGGTGTCGGCGGAGTCGAGGCCTCCCGACCGGCACTGGCACTGCATGCCGGCGCGCACCCGCCACTACGCGGCGCGGCTGTCGCAGCGACTGCGGATCCTCAAGGTCTCCGCCGGCCTCGCCGCGATCATCAGCGCGGGCTTCGGGATGCTGGAGATCTGGGCCGCCCCAACCTACTGGTGGATCGGTGCGATGAATCTGGTCGCCGCCGCCGCCTTCGTCTTCACCCCGATGCTCTACCGCTACGGCGAACTCATCGCGCCGCTGACGTTCGTCGGGATCGCCTACCTGACGACGTTCGTAATTTGCTGGGTGGTCGGCACCGGGTCGGGCATCCAGTTCTACTTCCTGGCCTCGGCGTCGATCAGCTTGCTCATTCTCGGCGTGGACCGGATCAAGCTGGCCGCCGTGGTAGCAGGCGTCGGCGCCGCGCTGACGATCGCCCTGCAGTTCCTGGTTCCTACCTACAAGCTGGATCAGCCGGGCTGGCTCCGCGACCTGTCCTTCGTGCTGGTGGTCGTCTCGGCCTGCTTCATGGTGGTCGCCACCATCTGGTACGCGCTGCGCGAGATCGCCCACGCCGAAGCGGCGATGGAGGCTGAATACGAGCGTTCCGAAGCGCTGCTGGCCAATATCCTGCCCACGGCCGTCGCCGACCGGCTGAAGAACCCGGCGGTCGACGTCATCGCCGACAGCTACCCCGATGCCTCGGTGCTGTTCGCCGATATCGCCGACTTCACCCGGCGGGCCAGCCAAACCGACCCGGGGCAGCTCGTCGAATTCCTCAATGAGCTCTATACCGGCCTCGACCGGCTCGTCGAGCGGCACGGGCTGGAGAAGATCAAGACCAGCGGTGATTCCTACATGGTGGTCAGCGGAGTCCCCGACCCGCGGCCCGATCATCTGCACGCGCTGGCGCGGCTGGCACTGGACATCGCCGACACCATCGCCGCACTGCGGGATCCGCTGGGCCGGCCGGTGTCGCTGCGGATCGGTCTGGCCGCCGGCCCGGTCGTCGCCGGTGTGGTCGGAAACCGCCGCTTCTTCTACGACGTGTGGGGGGACGCGGTCAACCTCGCCTCCCGGATGGAGTCGACCGGCGTAGCGGACCGTGTCCAGGTTCCGCAGGACGTCTACGAGCGGTTGAGCAGCGAGTTCGTGTTCGAGGAGCGCGGCGACGTCGAGGTCAAGGGCAAAGGCGTCATGCACACCTGGTTCCTGGTCGGTGCCCACCCGCCGGCCTCCCGCGGTCCGGCGTCGCGCTCACTGTCGGTGCCTGCGCACTGACGGGGCGACTCGACCGGTTTCGGTAGGGTGCCGGAGGGTTGTCCCCCACGCGAAGGAGCGCAATGACGAGGCTTCTGGCTGTGCTCGGCTCGCTGGCCGGGCTCGCCACCACGCTCAATGGCTACCGCCCGCTTAGCAAGCACGGCTATCCGTCGCTGTATGCGTTCGCGTTCGGCGTGTTCGCCTCGGAACTCCCGCTGCAACTGCTGGCCGGGCAGTCCGCGGCGCTGGCAGCGGTGTCGCGGTGGTTGCCGCCCCGGGCGCGGCGGTTCAGCTGGTTGGTGTCGGTGCTGTCGTGGCTGGGCCTGCTCGGGCTCAACCATCTCGGACGCACCGCGGATCGGCCCCTGACCGCGGCCCTGGATGCCGAGCTCGGTGCGGACCGGCGCACCGACGGCCGTGAGCTCTGGAAGAGTCCGGGACCCGACGGCGAGATCGCCAAAGCGCCCGGCCTGGTCCGCATGATGCGGGCCTACCGCGACTACGCCACCGACGCCGATATCCCCTACGGCGAATACGGTGGCCGCAACACCCTCGACATATGGCGGCATCGCGACCTGCCCCACGACGGCCGCGCTCCGGTGCTGCTGCAGGTGCCCGGCGGCGCCTGGATGGTGGGAAGCAAACGCGGCCAGGCGCATCCGCTGATGAGCCATCTGGTCGAACGGGGCTGGGTGTGTGTGTCGATCAACTACCGGCTCAGCCCGCGCTCGACCTGGCCGGATCACATCATCGACGTCAAGCGTGCCCTGGCCTGGACCAAAGCCCACATCGCCGACTACGGCGGCGACCCGGACTGGGTCGCGGTCACCGGCGGTTCGGCGGGTGGGCACCTGTGCTCGCTGACCGCACTGACCGCGGGCGACCCGCAGTTCCAGCCGGGCTTCGCCGATGCCGACACCAGTGTGCGCGCGGCGGTTCCCTTCTACGGCGTCTACGACTTCACCGGCGACACCGATCTGCATCCGCTGCTGACACCCGCGCTCAGCGCTTATGTGTTCAAGCAGAGCCGGCGCCGATTCCCGGATACCTATCGCACCGCGTCGTCGATGACGTACATCTCGGCTGACGCCCCGCCCTTTTTCGTGCTGCACGGCAGCAACGACTCGCTGGTCCCGGTCGAGCAGGCCCGCGCCTTCACCGCCCGGCTGCGCGATGTCAGCGCGAACCCCGTCGTCTATGCGGAGTTGCCGGTGGCCCAGCACGCGTTCGACATCTTCGGCTCACCCCGGGCGGCGCACACGGCGGTAGCCGTCGAGCAGTTCCTCGCCGAGGTCTACGCCAGGGACGCGGCGCACCGGTCACGCTGAATCCGTCCCTGGCAGCGGCCCGTGTGCCATGCTCCGGGCATGGAAACGAACGCTGCTCCGAAGCTGCTACCGCATCTGTGGAAGTCGACGCTGATCTCCGGCGTCCTGGCCTTGGTGTTGGGCGTGCTGATCCTGGCCTGGCCTGGCCGGACCATCCTGGCCGCGGCCGTACTGTTCGGCATCTACCTGCTGATAACCGGTGTGGCACAGACGATTTTCGCGTTCAGCCTGCCGGTGATATCGGCGGGCGGGCGGGTGCTGCTCTTCATCAGCGGGGCGGCTTCGCTGATCCTGGCCATACTGTGCTTCCGGCATTTCAATTCCGACGAGGAAGCTCTCGCGGTGTTGCTGCTGGCCATCTGGATCGCGGTCGGCTTCATCTTCCGCGGTGTGGCCACCGCCGTTGCCGCGATCAGCGACCCGGCGCTGCCCGGCCGCGGCTGGCAGATCTTCATGGGTGTGGTCAGCCTGCTGGCCGGGTTGGTGACTCTGGCGGCGCCGTTCACCTCGCTGTGGATCCTGGCGCTGGTCGTCGGCAGTTGGCTGATCGTCATCGGCATCGCCGAGATCATCACCGCCGTCAGCATCCGACGGGCCTCCCGCAGGGGCGCCACCGCCTGACCCGGTCCCCCGGGCCGGGTGCCCGCCTGCTCCAGCGCCCGAACGGGCCGACGCGGGTACCCTGAGATCTGACCCTGCTGACACCTGTCGAATGCCCTGATGTGGAGCGCACGCAATGCCCGAGTCTCAACCGTCCTGGCCTCCGGCCGGCGGTGGTTACCCCCCGCCGGCGTACCCGTACCCATATCCGGCGCCCGGAAACTACCCGGGCTATCCACCCCCCGGCCAGGTCAGCGCCCCCCGCAACGGTGCGGGCATCGCCGCCCTGGTGGTCGCCATCGCCGGCATCGTGACCGCGTTGTCGGTGGTCGGCGGTGTGGTGCTGGGAATCGTGGCGGTGGTGCTCGGGTTCATCGGCCGCGGCCGCGCCAAACGCGGTGAAGCCGACAACGGCGGGGTCGCGATCTCCGGCATCGTGCTCGGTGCCCTGGCGGTCGTCGCCGGAATCGGCTGCATCTTCGTCTACGTCGGCATCTGGCGGACGGCCGGCGGCGGCGACTACGTGGACTGCATGACGAAGGCGGGGTCGGACGCGGCCGCTCAACAGCAGTGCACCGACCGGTTCCGCGAGCATTTCGAGAACAAGTTCGGCACCGCCGAAGCCCCGATGGTGCAGGAGTCCTCGGACTCGGCGCTGATGCCGGCCTAGCGAAGACTGCAAGCGAGGCGAAGCCGGCCGCCGCTTTGCTCAGCGCTTGGCGTTGGGAAAGTACATCAGGACGCCCTCCTGGGTGACGGTGGCGATCACCTGCCCGGACCGGTCGAAGAAGTGTCCGGCGCCCAATCCGCGGGAGTCCGCCGCCACCGGCGATGACGTCGCGTAGAGCACCCAGTCGTCGAACCGGACCGGCCGGTGGAACCACAGGGTGTGGTTGGCACTCGCGGCGAAGATCCGGTCGAAGCCCCATGACAGCCCATGGCTGGTGATGATCGAGTCGAGCACGGTGGTGTCCGACGAGTACACCATCAGGGCGGTGTGCAGCACCGGATCCTCGGGCAAAACCCCATCGGCCTTCATCCAGACCCGGTTATGGCCGAGTTGCCCACCCTTGTCGCGCATCACCCAGGCGGGATCGTTGGTGTAGCGCCAGTCGACCGGGTGCGGCGCATTGACGAAGCCGGGCACGACCTCCTCATATCCCTCCAGGAGTTTTCGGACCCGGGGCAGCGTCTCCGGATCGGCGACCGCCGGCGCTTCCACGCCGTGTTCGAGCCCGCGGCCGCCGGAGAGATAGGAGACCATCGCGGTGGCGATCAGGGTGTCGCCCTGCAACGCGTCGACCCGGCGGTTGGCGAACCGCCGTTCGTCGCGCAGCCGGTGGACCCGGAATTCGATGTCGTGGGCCGGATCCCCGCCGTTGATGAAGTGGACCGACAGTGCGCCCGGCGGCAGATGCTCCGAGACGGTGCGGCTGGCGGCCACGAACGATTGCGCCATCAGCTGTCCGCCGAAGGTGCGCAGCGGCGTCTTGCTGGGGTGCGATCCGGTGAACACGTCGGGTTCGCTGGCCTTGAGATCCAGGACGGCCAACAGCTCCTGGAAGTCCGTGTTCGACTCGGTCGGCACTAGACGTCGTCCTCCCCGATCCGGTGCACGTGGATCAGGTTGGTCGAGCCGACGGTGCCCGGCGGGGTGCCCGCGACGATCACCACCAGGTCACCGCGCTTGTAACGGCACATCTCCAGCAGTGCCTTGTCGACCTGACGGATCATCCCATCGGTCGACTGCATCTGCGGAACGATGAAAGTCTCAGTGCCCCAGGTCATTGCGAGCTGGCTACGAATCTCGGGAAGCGCGGTGAAAGCCAGCAACGGCAGTGGGGTGTGCAACCGGGCCAGCCGGCGAACGGTGTCACCGGACTGGGTGAACGCCACCAGCGCCTTGGCGTCGAGGCGCTCGCCGATCTCGCGCGCCGCATAGGAGATCACCCCGCGCTTGGTACGCGGCACATGCGACAACGGCGGTGCCGCAGTGGAATTCTCCTCTACCGCGCACACGATCCGGCTCATCGTCCGCACCGCCTCCAGGGCGAATTTGCCGACGGCCGTCTCACCGGACAGCATCACCGCATCGGCGCCGTCGAGCACCGCATTGGCCACGTCGGACGCCTCGGCGCGGGTGGGCCGGAAGTTGGAGATCATCGACTCCAGCATCTGGGTCGCGACGATCACCGGGCGGGCGTTCTCGCGCGCCACCTGAATGGCGCGCTTCTGCACCAACGGGACTTCTTCGAGCGCCAGCTCCACCCCCAGGTCACCGCGGGCCACCATCACCGCGTCGAACGCCAGCACCACGGCCTCGAGGTTCTCGATCGCCTCCGGTTTCTCCAGCTTGGCGATCACCGGGACCCGGCGACCGACCCGGTCCATCACCTCGTGCACCAACTCCACATCCGACGGCGAGCGCACGAAGGACAGCGCCACCATGTCGACGCCGAGGTCCAGGGCGAATTCGAGGTCTTCGATGTCCTTCTCGGACAGCGCGGGTGCGGAGACCTTCATGCCGGGCAGCGAGATGCCCTTGTGGTTGCTGACCGTGCCGCCCTCGGTGACGGTGCACACCACATCTTCGCCGTCGATGTGCTCCACCACCAGGCCGACCTTGCCGTCGTCGACCAGGACACGGTCGCCGGGCTCGGCGTCGGCCGCGAGGCGCTTGTAGGTGGTGGACACCCGATCATGGCCGCCCGGGCAGTCGGAGACCGTGATGCGGACGGTCTCCCCGTTGGCCCAGTAGGCCGAGCCGTCGGCGAAACGTCCCAGCCGGATCTTGGGTCCCTGCAGGTCGGCCAGCACGCCCACCGCCCGCCCGGTCGCGTCCGAGGCGCTACGAACCCATTCGTACGAGGCCTGATGGTCCTTGTGGTCGCCGTGGCTGAAGTTCAGCCGGGCCACATCCATGCCCGCGTCGACCAATGCCCTGACCATCTCCGCGGAGTGGGTCGCTGGACCGAGAGTACAGACGATCTTGCCGCGTCGATTCACGACCCAAGCATAGTCGGGCCGGCTGAGCCGCTCCGCTCAGGAACGCTTGGCGCCGGCCGAAAGCCGCGTGGCGAGCGGCCGTCTGGCACGTCAGATCCCGGCGCGCAGCGGTCGGCCCTGCTTGTCGTGCACCCGCCCTGCGAGTATCAGAATCGCCTCGACGACGCCCCAGACGGCCGGAACGCCGATACCGATGCCCCACGTCGCCGCGACGACGAGCAGACAGCCCAGTAACTGCACGATTCCCAGCCCGGTTCGGCCCAGATAGATACGCCCGAATCCGAGGAAGCCGAACAAGCCCAGCAGCTGCAGCAGGGCTGCGATCACTTTCGACCTGTCGGAGTACGGCTGCCCGGTGGCCGGATCACGACCATAGGGCGCCAGCGCGTCGGGGTAGCCCGGGTACGGGGGCGGATAACCCGGCGGCCACGACGGATCGGTCATGTCTTGCAGCATGCCAGAAAAACCGGCGATGCCGGTGGGAGAAAAATCAGCGCTGGTCGGAGTCCTCAGACTCGTCGTCCTCGTCGTCTTCGTCGTCCTCGTCGTCGGTCGCGGTTTCCTCGTGGTCTTCGGCGTCGTCGTTGGCCGCAGCGACCGCGTCCGCCTCGGCCTCGGGCACGTCGTCGGACTCCGGTGCCGCCTCGGAATCTTCAGCGTCTTCAGGGTCTTCGGCGTCGTCAGGGTCTTCGGTGTCGTCAGGGTCGTCGGTGTCGGGTTCCTCGGCCTGGTCATCGCTCTGCGGTGCCGACTCCGGGACCTCGGCCGCTTCCTCGCCGCCCTCGTCGACCTCGGCGCGCTCTTCTTCGGCCTCGGCCGGCTCGTCGTCCTCGGCCGGTTCGTCGCCTGTGCCACCGGAGTCTTCGACGGCTTCGTCCTCGACGCCGCCGGCGTCTTCGTCACCTGCGTCGGCGACGGGTTCGTCGGACTCGGCCTCGTCAGCGTCGGCCTCGTCCTGGTCGGTCTCCGCGTCGAGTTCGGCGTTCTCGGCGTCTTCGAGCTCGGTACCGGCGTCGGCACCGACCTCATCCAGCTCGGTTTCGTCTTCGCCGGTAAGTCTTTTCGGTACCCGGACCACGGACCCGACGCCGTTCGCGGCGCCGACCGCCACCAACTCTTCTTCGGGCGCCGGCTCGGGCTCGTCCGCAGCGACCTGGTCGTCCACTTCGCCGGGTTCCCACCCGCGGCGGATGACGTCGGGATCCTCGCGGCCCTTGGTGGCGAGCAGGATGTAGACCACCGCCCCGATGAACACGAACGTCGACGTGAACGAGTTGACCCGGATCCCGGCGATGTGGGTGGCCGCGTCATCGCGCAGCAGTTCGATGCCGAAGCGCCCGACGCAGTAGCCGGCGACGTAGAGCGCGAACAACCGGCCGTGCCCCATGCGGAACCGCCGGTCGGCATAGATCAACACCACGAATACGGCCAGGTTCCAGAGCAATTCGTACAGGAACGTCGGTTGCACGATCTTGTACAGTTCGCCGGTCGACACGCCGTCGAGCAAGTGCGGATCGCGCACCCCGGCGGCATCCTCCCGCCAGAAGATCTCCAGACCCCACGGCAAGGTCGTCTCGCGGCCGTAGAGCTCCTGGTTGAAGTAGTTGCCGAGCCGGCCGATCGCCTGCGCCAACACGATCCCGGGCGCGACAGCGTCACCGAACGCCGGTAACGGGATCCCGCGACGTCGGCAGCCGATCCATGCGCCGATCCCGCCGAGTGCCACCGCACCCCAGATCCCCAGGCCACCGTCCCAGATCCGCGGCGTGGCCTCCCAGCCGGCGCCGCCCTCACCGAAGTAGGTTCGCCAGTCGGTCATCAGGTGGTACAGCCGCCCACCGATCAAGCCGAACGGCACCGCCCACAACGCGATGTCGTAGATGACCCCCGGCTCACCGCCCCGCGCCCGCCACCGGCGGTCACCGATCAGCAGGGCGATGACGATGCCGATGATGATGCACAGGGCATAGGCGCGGATCGGGACCGGGCCGAGATGCCAGACACCGCGAGCCGGACTGGGAAAGTAGGTGAGCCAGTTCAACGTCATGGCTGTGGAATCCTTTGACGCACACCGGACGCCAGTTCCTCGCTCAGCGAGCGCAGCGCGCCCAGGCCGTCGGCGAGTGCGGTGACCAGCGCCGAGCCGACGATGACACCGTCGGTGTAACCGCCGATCTCGGCGGCCTGCGCCCCGGAACGCACACCCAGACCCACCCCGACCGGAATGTCCGAGACCTCCCGGACCCTGCGCACCAGTTCCGGCGCCGCATTCGACACCGTGTCACGGACACCGGTGACACCCATCGTCGACGCCGCGTAGACGAAGCCGCTCGATGCCCGTGCGGTCTCGGCCAAGCGCTGCGGTGTGGACGACGGTGCCACCAGGAAGATGCGATCCAGCCGGTGCTGCTCGGATGCCGCCAGCCAATCGTCCGCCTCGTCGACGATCAGATCGGGCGTGATCAGCCCCAGCCCGCCGGCCGAGGCCAGATCGCGGGCGAACGCGTCAACGCCGTAGCGCAGCACCAGATTCCAATAGGTCATCACCACCGCACGGCCGCCGGCACCGGTGATCGCCTCGACCGCGGTCAAGGTGTCACGAACCCGGACGCCACCCTGCAGGGCCACCTCGGTGGCGCGTGCGATGGTCGGGCCGTCCATACCCGGATCGGAGTAGGGCACGCCGACTTCGACGAGGTCGCAACCCGATTCGACCAGGGTGGTCATCGCCGCGACCGACCCCGGCACGTCCGGGTAACCGGTGGGAAGGTAGCCGATCAGCGCAGCGCGCCCCTCGGCCCGGCACGCGGCGAACATCGGGCCCAGCCGGTCACCGGTGTGATCGGTCATGCCGGGCCGCCCTCGTCGCCCAGCAGGCCGAACCATTTCCCGGCGGTTTCGACGTCCTTGTCGCCGCGTCCGGATAGGTTGACCACGATGACCTTGCCCGGTCCCAGCTCGGCGGCCAGCTTGAGCGCGCCGGCCACCGCGTGCGCCGATTCGATCGCCGGGATGATGCCCTCGGTGCGGCAGAGTATTCCGAACGCCTCCATCGCCTCGGCGTCGGTGATCGGCTGGTACTCGGCGCGCCCGGTCTCGCGCAGCCAGGCGTGCTCCGGGCCGACTCCCGGATAGTCCAGACCCGCCGAGATGGAGTGCGACTCGATGGTCTGGCCGTCCTCGTCCTGCAGCAGGTAGGAGAACGAGCCCTGAAACGCCCCCGGCGATCCGCCGGCGAACGTCGCGGCGTGCCGGCCGGTGGCCACGCCGTCGCCGCCGGCTTCGAACCCGATCAGCCGCACCGCCGGGTCGTCGATGAACGCATGGAAGATGCCGATGGCGTTCGACCCGCCGCCGACACACGCCACCACGGCATCGGGCAGCCGGCCGGCCAGCTGCTGGATCTGCGTGCGGGTTTCCAGCCCGACGATCCGCTGGAAGTCGCGCACCATGGTCGGGAACGGGTGCGGCCCGGCCGCGGTTCCGAAGCAGTAGTAGGTGCGATCGGCGTTGGTCACCCAGTCCCGGAACGCATCGTTGATGGCGTCCTTGAGCGTCTGCGAGCCCGATTCCACCGAGACCACCTCGGCGCCCAGCAACCGCATCCGAGCCACATTGAGCGCCTGGCGGCGGGTGTCGACGGCTCCCATGTAGATCACGCACTCCAGGCCCAGCAGGGCGCAGGCGGTGGCAGTGGCCACCCCGTGCTGACCGGCACCGGTCTCGGCGATCACCCGGGTCTTGCCCATCCGCCGCGCCAGCAGGGCCTGGCCCAGCACGTTGTTGATCTTGTGCGAGCCGGTGTGGTTCAGGTCCTCGCGCTTCAAGAAGATGCGGGCGCCGCCGGCGTGGGCGGTCAGACGCTGCGCCTCGTACAGCGGCGACGGGCGGCCGGTGTAATGCGTCTGCAGGTTGTCGAGGGTGTCGAGAAACTCCCGGTCATTGCGCACCTTGTCGTAGGCGGCGGTGACCTCCTCGATGACCGCCATCAACGCCTCGGCGACATAGCGGCCGCCGTAGGCGCCGAAGTGCCCGCGGGCATCGGGATCGTGCCGGCTGGGTTCGGCGACTCCGGCGCTGGCGCGCGGAAGGTTCGGGTGCGCGGTATCCGACATTTAGCGGGCGGGCTTCGGGCAGGACGGATGCTTACCCGCACTGACCAAATCGGCAACGGCCGCCCGCGGGTCGCCACTGGTGACCAGGCCCTCGCCGACGAGGACGGCGTCCGCGCCGGCACCGGCATAGGCCAGCAGGTCCGCGGTGCCGCGCACACCGGACTCGGCGATCTTGACCACCTCGGTCGGCAGGCCCGGCGCGATCCGCGCAAAGCAGTCCCGGTCGACCTCCAGCGTGTGCAAGTCGCGGGCGTTGACCCCGATCACCTTGGCGCCGGCGGTCAGGGCCCGGTCGGCCTCTTCCTCGGTGTGCACCTCGACCAGAGCGGTCATCCCGAGCGACTCGGTGCGGTCCAGCATCGAGACCAGGGCTTGCTGTTCGAGTGCGGCGACGATGAGCAGCAGCATGTCAGCGCCGTGGGCCCGGGCTTCGTGAATCTGGTAGGGCCGCACGATGAAGTCTTTGCGCAGGACCGGAACCGACACCGCGGCGCGGACCGCGTCGAGGTCCGCGAGCGAGCCGTTGAAGCGGCGCTGTTCGGTCAGCACGCTGATCGCGCGGGCACCGCCGTCGGCGTAGGCGCAGGCGAGTTCGGCCGGATCGGCGATCGGGGCCAGTTGCCCCTTGGACGGGCTGGCGCGTTTGACCTCGGCGATGACCGCGATTCCGGGCTCTCGCAGGGCTGCCATGACGTCTCGCGGCGCGGGCATGGCCTCGGCTGCCGCCTTGACTTCCGCCAGGCTGACCACGGCCTCCCGGGCGGCAACGTCGGCGCAGACTCCCTCGATGATGGAGTCGAGCACGGTTGCCGAACTCATGTCTGCCGGTTCCTCTCCCCGCTTGGCTCCCCTTGTCCGGGACCTTCATCGAAGGGTAACCACCGTCACCGCCACCGGTGTCACCGGCCCTCGGCGTCCGGGCCGGGCGGCGGGTCTGTCGGGTCGCAACCCTCGTCGAGCGCGTCCCACATCATTCGTTCCGACATCTCTGAGGCACCGGCGACGGCGTCGGCGCCCCGCGTGGCCGCCCGCCGCGCCGCCGGCGTCTCGTATTTGGCGTTGTCGTCGGTGTGGTGTGCGGCGGCCCGCATCAGCAGCGCCGCAGCGGCCAGCACAGCCAGGGCTGCCAGCAGGCTCAACACCGCGCCGGTGAGGCGCCGGTCGGATGCCAGCAGCGATGTCAGCGGGATCTCGGCGATGTCGAGGGCCCGCAGCGTGATGTCGCGAACCACCCACATGCTGACGGCCAGATATCCGGCTGCCAGGCTCACTGCGGCCATCAACACGGCCAGCACCCGTAATTTCCAGCCCCGCACCGCCACCGTGGCGACCGCGGCGGCCAGGCACAGCAGCGCCAGGGGCACCAGCGCCGTCGACCACGACGCGCCGGTGACCGTGACGTCCTTGGGCTGCCCCAGCCCGTCGGACGAGTGGATCAGCACCCACGGCAGCCGCGAGGCGCCCCACAACCCGCCGGCGGCCAGCACCAGCAGCAGTTGCGCCACACGCAGTACCCGCTTGCCGCCCCGGGCCCGATCCTCAGTCATCGCTGCCGGGGGCAGTCAGCGTTTCGGCGGCCGCGATCGCCGCCAGCACCGCGCGGGCCTTGTTGGAGGCTTCGGTGTACTCATACGGGCCGTTGGAGTCGGCCACCACGCCGCCGCCGGCCTGCACGTAAGCGGTACCTCCGGCCAGCAACGCGGTGCGGATCGCGATCGCGAAGTCGGCGTTGCCGGCGAAGTCGAGATAGCCGACCACACCGCCGTAGAGCCCGCGGCGGGTCTTCTCGACCTCTTCGATCAACTCCATGGCGCGCACCTTGGGCGCCCCGGACAGCGTGCCGGCCGGGAAGCAGGCGGTCACCGCGTCCAGCGCGGTGCGGTCCTCGGCGAGCAGCCCGCTGACCGTCGAGACCAGGTGCATGACGTGGCTGTAGCGCTCGATGTGGCTGTAATCGGAGACCCGCACCGTGCCCGGTACGCATACCCGGCCCAGATCGTTGCGCCCGAGGTCGACCAGCATCAGGTGCTCGGCGCGCTCCTTCTCGTCGTTGAGCAGATCCTTGCCCAGGAGCTGGTCTTCCTCCTCGGTCGCGCCGCGCCAGCGGGTTCCGGCGATCGGGTGGGTGGTCGCCCGGCCGTCCTGGACCGTCACCAATGCCTCGGGGCTGGAACCCACGATCGAAAAGGCCACTCCCCCCACGTCATCGGGCACTTGCAGCAGATACATGTACGGGCTCGGATTGGACACCCGCAGCATCCGGTAGACATCGATGGGATCCACGTCGGTGTCCATCTCGAAACGCTGCGACGGCACCACCTGAAACGCCTCGCCGGCCTCGATCTCACCGACCAGCCGGTCGACGATGGCGCCGTAGTCCTCGGGGGTGCGCTGCCGCCGGTAGACCGGATCGGGCCGGTCGAAGGTGGCGACGCTGGACTCCAGCGGCTGACTCAGCGCCGCGGTCATCACGTCGAGCCGGGCGATCGCGTCGTCGTAGGCTTCGTCGACCCGCTCGTCGGTGCCGTTCCAGTTGACCGCATTGGCGATCAGCGTGATGGTGCCCTCGTGGTGGTCGACCGCGGCCATGTCGGTGGCCAGCAGCAACAGCATGTCGGGCAGCTGCAGGTCGTCGACGGCCAGCTCCGGAAGGCGTTCCAGCCGGCGCACCATGTCGTAGGCGAAAAAGCCCACCAGACCACTCGACAGCGGCGGCAGCCCGGGAATGGCGGCCGTTTCCAGCAGTTCCAGCGTCTCGCGCAGCGCCTGCAGCGGGTCGCCGCCGGTGGGAGCGTCCTGGGGCACCTGACCCAGCCACACCGCTTGGCCGTCCCGAACCGTCAGCGCCGACGACGTCCCGGCACCGATGAACGACCACCGCGACCAGGACCGACCGTTCTCGGCCGATTCCAGCAGGAAGGTGCCGGGCCGGTTCGCGGCCAGCTTGCGGTAGGCCGACAGCGGGGTCTCGGCATCGGCCAGCACCTTGCGGATCACCGGGACCACGCGGTGCTCGGCGGCCAGCGCCCGAAAGTCCGCCCTGGACGTGACGCCGGCGTTGCTGGGGGTTTGCACGGGCCCATCTTCCCAGACCCCACCCGTGCGGCCGGGAGTAGCCTGGCGGCCATGAAAACTGGCGACACCGTGGCCGACTTCGGACTCCCCGACCAGACCGGCACACCGCGGCGACTCAGTGCGCTGCTGGCCGACGGGCCGGTCGTACTGTTCTTCTACCCGGCGGCAATGACGCCCGGCTGCACCAAGGAGGCGTGCCACTTCCGCGATCTGGCCGGCGAGTTCGCCGCGGTCGGGGCGCAACGGGTCGGCATCAGCGCCGACGCGGTGGCCAAGCAGGCCGAATTCGCCGACCAGCAGGGCTTCGACTACCCGCTGCTGTCCGACACCGCGGGCACGGTGGCCGGCCAGTTCGGCGTCAAGCGCGGGCTGCTGGGCAAGCTGCTGCCGGTGAAGCGGACCACGTTCGTCATCGACACCGACCGCACCGTGCTGGGCGTGATCGCCAGCGAGTTCTCCATGGCCACCCACGCCGATACGGCGCTGGAGCTGCTGCGGGCGCGTTCCTCGGCCTAGCCGGCGGTCCGGGACGTCTACTCGTCGGCGGCGGTGTCGCTGTCGGCTGCGTCGGTGTCGCTGTCGTCGGTCTCGGCCGGTTCGGCCTCGAGTTCGTCGTCGGACGCGACGTCGTCGGCGGCCCGCAGGTTCTCGCCCACGGCGGTGTCGATCCAGTTGCGGATCTCGTTGAGGTGGGTGACGATGCCGGATCGCTCCCGTACCAGCAGAGCCACTTCGGACTGGGTGCGCTCGGTGAGCTGTTTGGCCTCGCGTTTGGTGGTGGCGATCAACGAGGACGCCTCCAGCCGGGCTTCCTTGTCGAGCTTGGCGATGTTCGCCTCGGCCTGCTCCCAGGCCGCCTGCATCTTCTGGTCCAGCCGGTGCTGGGCTTCCCGGCGGTTGCGTTCGTCTTCCTCCCAGGCCAGCTTGATCTGCTGGTCCAGGGACTCCTGCGCCGCACGGCGGTTGCGCTCGTCCTCCTCGGCGAGACGCTGGTAGACCTCGCGGCGGCTGCGCTCGGCCTCTTCGATCTCCTGGGCGATGCGGCTGCGCTCCTCGTGCGCGATCCGCAGGATCTCATCGGCCTCGGCGGTCGCGGCATCGAGGATCTTCGCCCGGCGCGCGTTGGTGGAAGCCTGAAATTCGGCCAGCGCCTCGCTGGCGGCGGCACGGTCGTGGCTGGCCGCCTCCAACTGCTCGCGCAGTTGTCCGGTCAGCGACTCGGCGTCCTGTTGGGCCAGTTCCTTGGTGCGCCGCGCTTCCTCGGAGGCGATGCGCATCATCCGCGCGATCCGGTCCGACATTCCCTCCACCGAGTTGACCGGGCCGGTGACCTGCTCGAACTGGCTTTGCAGTTGCGCCAGTTCGCCGGTGAGGCGTTGCCGTTCGGAGTCCGCTTCAGCGGTCAACCGCACGATGTCGTTCTGCAGCCGGGTGACCTCCGCGCCGAGTTGCTCCCGGTCGAATCGAGTTTGCGACTTGGCGGCCTCGAGGGACTTGTTGCGGTCCTGCAGGATATCGATCTCGTGGTGCAGACGAGCGATGTAGTCGGCAACCTCATTGCGATCGAAACCGCGCATCTGCGTTTCGAATTCCGGAATCTCCAGCGCCACCGGCGTTACTCCTAGGTACCTGTCGGGTTCGGTTCTCGGTTCCGCAGCCAAGCAGCGTTCCACTGAGTTAGCTTGTGCGCGAGCCTAAATGGGCATGCTCATCCAACTCACCGTGCGACGGAGCGTATCAGACCCGGCAATGCGTGTCACCGGTCTCACGGTGGGCAAACGTCCGCTTAGGTGCGGACGGCTTCCGCGAAATGAGGACTCTTTTGCCCGTCCGGAGGATCCGCCGTTTGCTTCAAGCCGAGGAATGCCGCTCGCCGTCGTCGCCGACGGCGGTGTCGATCCAGCTCCTGATCGCGTTGAGATGCGTCAGGATTCCGGCCCGCTCCCGTCCCAGCAGCTCCACCGCCGTCCGAGTCCGCTCGCCGAGCGCGTTGGCCTCCCGCTGGGCAGTGGCGATCAGCGTCGAGGCTTCCAGCCGGGCTTCCGCGTCGAGCTTGGCGATGCTGGCCTCGGTCTGCTCCCACGCGGCCTGCATCTTCTGGTCCAGTCGCCGCCGCGCCTCCCGGCGGTTGTTCTCGTCTTCCTCCCAGGCCAGCTTGACCTGCTCGTCGAGGGCCTCCTGCGCCGCGCGGCGGTTGCGCTCGTCCTCTTCGGCCAGCCGCTGGTAGACCTCGCGGCGGCTGCGCTCGGCGTCTTCGATCTCCCGGGTGATCTGGTCGCGTTCCCGGTGCGCGAGCCGAAGGATCTCCTCGGCCTCGGCGGTCGCGACGTCGAGGATCTTCGCCCGCCGCGAGTTGGCGGAGGCCTGCAGTTCAGCCAACGCCTCGCCGGCGGCGGCGCGGTCGTACCGGGCGGCCTCCAGTTGCTCGCGAAGTTCCTCGGTCAGCGACTCGGCGTCCTGTTGGGCCAGTTCCTTGGTGCGACGGGCTTCCTCGGAGGCGATCCGCATCATCCGCGAGATGCGATCCGACATGCCTTCCACCGAGTCGACCGGACCGCTGACCTGCTCGAACTGGCTTTGCAGTTGTGCCAGTTCCGCGGTGAGTTCCTGCCGTTGCGCCTCGGCGTCGGCGGTCATCCGGACAATGTCGTTCTGCAGCCGTTTCACCTCGGCGGCGAGCTGTTCCCGGTCAAATCGACCCTGCGCTTTGACGGCGTCGAGTGATTTGGCGTTCTGCTGCAGAATTTCGATTTTGTGATGGAGACGCGCAATGTAATTGGAGACCTCATTGCGATCGAAGCCGCGCAGCTGCGTTTCGAATTCCGGAATTGCTGACACCACCGATTCAACTCCTCCCGACAGGATTTGCCCTTCGGCTGGACAGCACTGCGCATCCAGCGATTTTCTCCGAATAACGGCAGCTCAGTAGGCATGATTCGGCTGCCGTGCGAGGAAGCGTAGCAGACCGTCGCGGAGGTGTTGCCGAAATTGCTACAGCAAAAAATGGCGTCAGTGCGGGCGGTTCTCGCGGAACCACGATTCCCTGGGCGGCGGCGTCGATTCACGGCTGACCTGAACGGCACCGGCACTCTGGTTATTATCGTTAACTTCGGATTTGCGATTAACTTGAAACGTCGTGCGCTCGATCTGGTTGACGATTTTCGCCCGCGCATCGATGAGTTCGGCCAGGCGCTGCTGGGCGTCGGCCACGTGGCTGTTGATCGCCTGATTCATCTCGGTCAAGATCACCGAGGCGTGGTTCTCGGCTTCCCGCATGATCTCGGCGGCGCTCATCACGGCCTGTCGGCGCAGGTGGGCGGCCTGGGTGCGCAATTGCTTGTGCTGTGTCTCCAGTTCGGCCCGCAACTCGGCCGCCTCTCGGCGTTGCGCCTCGGCGTCTTCGAGAATCGCGGCCGCCTCGTCCTGGGCGGCGCCGCGCACCTCATCGGCGAAGCGCTGCGCCTCAGCGCGAATATCGTCCGCCTCAGCGACCGCACCGTTGAGAATTCCGGACAGTCGTTCGCTTAACCCGACGATATCCCCCGGGATTTCCGATGCCACCTCGTTGAAACGCGCCGAGGTCGACTCCAGGTTCGCCTGCGATTCACTCAACTGATTCGTCAGCGCGACGATCCGCGACCCATCGCGCGGCATGTGCGCCTCGATGTCGCTGACCGTGCCCTTGGCGTAGTGGGTGTCGATCTGCAGCGACAGTCGCTCGAGCTCCAAGCCTCTGGGTCGCTGCTTGTGTTCCAACAGGTACCAGTCGTCAGACTCGTCGGAGTTCACAGTCGGCCAGCATACCGCCCGGCCGCCGCGGGTGAATCAATCTGCGGGACCGAGCAACACGTCGGCGTCGAAGCAACTGCGGTCTCCGGTGTGGCAGGCTCCGCCGGTCTGATTGACCTCCAACAGCACCGTGTCGCCGTCGCAGTCCAACCGCACCGCATGCACGTACTGGGTGTGGCCGGACGTCGCGCCCTTGACCCACTGCTCGTTCCGGGACCGCGAAAAATACGTCGCCTCACGGGTAGCCAGGGTGCGGGCCAGCGCGGCGTCGTCCATCCAGGCGACCATCAGCACCTCGCCGCTGCCGCGCTGCTGTGCCACCGCGGCGATCAAGCCCTCGGCGTTGCGTTTGAGCCGGGCCGCGATCGCCCGGTCCAGCCCGGGGACCGTCATCGGACCACAATCCCGGCGGCCGCCATCGCCGCCTTGACCTGTCCGATGGTCAGCTCCCGGAAGTGAAACACGCTGGCCGCCAGCACCGCATCGGCGCCCGCGTCGACCGCAGGGGCGAAATGCTCGGCCGCGCCGGCGCCCCCGCTGGCGATCACCGGCACCCGCACCGCCGCACGCACCGCGCGCAGCATCGGCAGATCGAATCCCGCCTTGGTGCCGTCGGCGTCCATCGAGTTCAGCAGGATCTCGCCCACCCCGAGTTCCACACCGCGCACCGCCCATTCGACCGCGTCGATACCGGTGCCGCGTCGTCCACCGTGGGTGGTGACCTCCCACCCGGACGGGGTGGGCGCCGATCCGGCCGGAACGGTGCGCGCGTCGACCGACAGCACGATGCACTGGGAGCCGAATTGGCGGGCCAGCTCGGCCAGCAGCTCCGGGCGGGCGATGGCGGCGGTGTTCACCGACACCTTGTCCGCACCGGCCCGCAGCAACACGTCGACATCGGCCACGGTGCGGACACCGCCGCCGACGGTGAGCGGGATGAACACCTGGTCGGCGGTGCGGGCGACCACCTCGAGCATGGTGGCCCGACCGGACGACGACGCCGTGACGTCGAGGAAGGTCAGTTCGTCGGCGCCCTCGGCGTCATAGGCCGCAGCCAGCTCGACCGGGTCACCGGCATCGCGCAGGTTGGCGAAATTGACGCCCTTGACGACCCTGCCGCCGTCGACATCCAGGCACGGGATGACCCGCACCGCCACATCGCTGTGCTGCTGCATGTCAGTAGTCCTCCGGTGCGCCGACCGCGGAAAGGATGTCGAGCATCTCGGTGTGCACCCCCGGTGCGGCGGCCAGCGCCGAGCGTGACTGCGCCGTCCAGGGCGCGCCGTTGAGGTCGGTGACGATCCCGCCGGCGGCGCGCACCAGGGCGACGCCGGCGGCGTGATCCCAGATGTGGTCGCCGAAGCTGATCGCGCCGCCGAGGATGCCGTCGGCGACATAAGCCAGGTCGATCCCGGTCGCGCCGTGCATCCGCGGCCGCGACGTCACCCGGCTCAGGCCGGTCAACACCTCGAGCCGGTAGCGGCCCGGGAAGCGCCCACGCCAGTCGACGTTGAACGTGCCCACGCCGACCAAGGAGTCCGACAGCGCCGCCGGACCCAGCGTCGGCTGCACCGCCCCGTTGCGCAGCAGCGGGCCACCGGCCACCGCGGTGTAGCGCTGGCCGGTGAACGGCAGCCAGGTCAGCCCGGCGACGGGTTCACCGTCGCGCAGCAGACCCAGCAGGATTGCGGCCATCGGTGATCCGGCGGCGTAGTTGAACGTGCCGTCGATCGGGTCCAGCACCCACACCAGCGGCGAGTCGATCGGTGGACCGCCGAACTCTTCGCCGTGCACACCGATGCCGGTCGCCGACACCAGCCCGTCGGTGATCTGGCGCTCCAGGGCCAGATCGACCTCGGTGGCGAAGTCGTTGCCTCCCTTGCGGACTGCAGATCCCGCCCGATGGCCGTCGAGGAAGGGTCGCGCCGCGACATCCAGGATTCTCGACGCCTCGGCGACCAGGGCGTCCAGTTCCGCGGTGTCCAGCGCCACGCGCGGTCCTAGCCCCGCACCGCGGCGAGCGCCTCGGGCAGGGTGAACCGCCCGGCGTAGAGCGCTTTGCCGACGATCGCGCCCTCGACGCCGCGGTCCACCAACGTCGCGATGGCGCGAAGGTCATCGACACTGGACACTCCCCCGGATGCGATCACCGGTGCGTCGGTGCGGGCGGCGACCTCGCCGAGCAGTTCCAGGTTGGGGCCGCCCAACGTGCCGTCCTTGGTCACATCGGTGACGACATAGCGCGAACAGCCTTCCCGGTCAAGGCGTTCCAGAACCGGCCAGAGATCACCGCCGTCGGTCTCCCAACCGCGGCCCCGCAGCCGGTGTGCGCCGCCGGGGTGCCCGGGCTCGATCTGAACGTCCAGCCCGACCGCGACCTTCTCGCCGTGTTCGGCGATGGCACGAGCGCACCACTGCGGGTTCTCCAGGGCGGCCGTGCCCAGATTCACCCGCGCGCAACCGGTGGCCAGCGCCGCCGTCAGCGAATCGTCGTCACGGATGCCGCCGGACAGTTCGACCTTCACGTCAAGGCGCCCAACCACATCGGCGAGCAGTTCCCGATTCGAACCCCGTCCGAAGGCGGCGTCCAGGTCGACCAGGTGAATCCACTCCGCGCCGTCCCGCTGCCAGCCCAATGCGGCGTCCAGCGCCGAGCCGTACTCGGTCTCGCTGCCGGCTTTGCCCTGCACCAGTCGCACCGCACGCCCGTCGACCACGTCGACGGCCGGCAGCAGAACCAATGTCTCGTTCACAGACGTACTCACAATGCCTCCACCCAGTTGCTCAGCAGTCTCGCCCCGGCATCCCCGCTCTTCTCGGGGTGAAACTGGGTGGCGGCCAACGGCCCGTCCTCGACAGCCGCCAGGAACGGTACCCGATGGGTCGCCCGGGTCACCAAAGCCTCCGGACGGCCCTCCCAGTGCTGCGCGGCATAGGAGTGCACGAAGTAGAACCGGGTGTCGGCAGCCATCCCGGCGAACAGCGTGCTGCCGGGGGCGGCGTCCACGACGTTCCAGCCCATGTGCGGGATCACCGGGGCGTCCAGCCTGCTGACCACGCCCTGCCACTGGCCGCAGCCGGCCGTCTCGACGCCGAACTCCACGCCGCGGGCGAACAGGATCTGCATGCCGACGCAGACCCCCAGCACCGAACGCCCGGCAGCCACCCGTTCGGCGATGATCTTCTCGCCGTGCACCCGGCGCAGCCCGGCCATGCAGGCCGCGAACGCCCCGACGCCCGGGACCACCAGACCGTCCGCGGCGGCCGCCGCGTCGGGGTCCGCGGTCACCTCGACGACCGCGCCGGCGCGCTGCAGGGCGCGCTGGGCCGAGCGCAGGTTGCCGGAGCCGTAGTCCAGGATCACCACCGCGGGTCCGGCGGTCACAGCGCACCCTTGGTCGACGGCACACCGGTCACCCGCGGGTCGGACTCGACCGCCTGGCGCAGCGCACGGGCGACCGCCTTGTACTGGGCCTCGGTGATGTGGTGCGGATCGCGCCCGTAGAGCACCCGCACGTGCAAAGCGATGCGGGCGTTGGAGGCCAGCGTCTCGAACACGTGCCGGTTGATCACGGTGTGGTACGGCGCCTGCGTTCCGGCGATCGTGGTGTGCACCAGGTGATCCGGCTCGCCGGTGTGCACGCAGTAGGGCCGCCCGGACACGTCGACGGCGGCGTGCACCAGGGTCTCGTCCATCGGGATGAAGGCGTCGCCGAACCGGCGGATGCCCTTCTTGTCACCGAGCGCCTCGCCCAACGCCTGTCCGAGCACGATCGCGGTGTCCTCCACGGTGTGGTGCGCTTCGATCTCGATGTCGCCCTTGGCGCGCACCGTCAGGTCGAAGCTGGCGTGGCTGCCCAGCGCCGTCAGCATGTGGTCGTAGAACGGCACCCCGGTGTCGATGTCGACGATTCCGGTGCCGTCCAGGTCGAGTTCGACGGTGATCTCGGATTCACGGGTGGTGCGTTCCACCCGGGCACGGCGGGTCATGATGCTCCTAGCTGTTGGTGGCGAGCCAGTTCGGTGGCCGCGAGTCGTTCGCTGGCGGCCAGCAGCGCGTCGTTCTCCTCCGGCAAACCGGTGGTGGCGCGCAGATATCCCGGGATGCCGACGTCGCGGATGAGGATGCCGGCGTCCAGATAGCGCTGCCAGGTTGCGGGCGCATCGGCGAAGCGGCCGAACAGCACGAAGTTGGCGTCGCTGGGGATGACCCGAAATCCCATGTTCGCCAATGCCGCCGAGACACGTTCCCGTTCGGCGACGAGCTGCGCGACACTGCCGAGGGTGTCATCGGCGTGCCGTAGCGCGGCGCGGGCGGCGGCCTGGGTGACCACCGACAGGTGATAGGGCAACCGCACCAGCAGCATCGCCTCGATCACCGCGGGGGCGGCGATGAGATAGCCGAGCCGGCCGCCGGCGAACGCGAAGGCTTTGCTCATGGTGCGGGTGACGATCAGCTTCGCCGGATAGTCGGCGATCAGCCCGATCGCGCTGGGCTGCGACGAGAACTCCCCGTAGGCCTCATCGACGATCACGATTCCCGGCGCCACGTCGAGCAGCCTGCGCAGGTCATCGAACGAAACACTCTGCCCCGACGGGTTGTTCGGGCTCGCGACGAACACCACATCGGGGCTGCGGTCGGTGATCGCGCTGACCGCGACCGCGACGTCCAAGCCGAAGTCCTCGGCCCGGTTCGCGGCCAGCCACCGGGTCTGGGTGCCGTCGGAGATGATCGGGTGCATCGAATACGACGGGACGAATCCGATCGCGCTGCGGCCGGGGCCGCCGAAGGCCTGCAGCAGTTGCTGCAGGATCTCGTTGGAGCCATTGGCCGCCCAGACGTTCTCCGGCCCGACTTCGACGCCGGTCTGGGTGCTCAGATATCCGGCCAGATCGGTGCGCAGCGCCACCGCGTCACGGTCGGGATAGCGGTGCAACTCGGCGGCGGCCTCGCGCACCGAGGCCGCGACGTCGTCGACCAGCGCCGCACTGGGCGGGTGCGGATTCTCGTTGGTGTTCAGCCGCACCGGCACCTCGAGTTGCGGTGCACCGTAGGGCGACTTGCCGCGTAGATCCTCGCGCAGCGGCAGGTCGGTCAGCGTGATGTCGGAACCCGGCCGCCGGTCACCGCCGGTCACCGCTCGAACCTCCGCCGGACCGCTTCGCCGTGCGACGGCAGATCCTCGGCGTTCGCCAGCGCGATCACGTGTCCGCTGACGTCCTTGAGCGCGGCCTCGGTGTAGTCCACCACGTGGATACCGCGCAGGAAGGTCTGCACCGACAGCCCGCTGGAGTGCCGCGCGCTGCCGGCGGTCGGCAACACGTGATTGGAGCCCGCGCAGTAGTCGCCGAGGCTCACCGGTGTGTACGGGCCGACGAAAATCGCTCCCGCCGAACGGATTCGCGAGGCCACCGCGGCGGCATCGGCGGTCTGGATCTCCAGGTGCTCGGCGGCGTAGGCGTTGACGACGGCGACGCCGGCGTTCAGGTCGTCGACCAGAACGATCGCTGACTGCGGTCCGGACAGTGCCGTGGTCACCCGCTGGCGGTGCACGGTGGTCTCGAGTTGCGCGGCGACCTCGCGGTCGGTGGCATCGGCCACCTCGGGGTCGGTGGTGACCAGCACGCTGGCGGCCAGCTCGTCGTGCTCGGCCTGGCTGATCAGGTCGGCGGCCAGATGAGCCGGGTTGGCGGTGTGGTCGGCGAGGATCGCGATCTCGGTGGGTCCGGCTTCGGCGTCGATGCCGACCTGCGAACGGCACAGTCGTTTGGCGGCGGTCACGTAGATGTTGCCGGGCCCGGTGATCATGTCGACGGGGGCCAGTTCGGCCTGAGCCGCGTCCCCCAAGTCCACACCGCCATAAGCCAGCAGCGCCACCGCCTGCGCACCACCGACCGCCCAGACCTCGTCCACGCCGAGCAGGCGGGCCGCGGCCAGGATGGTCGGGTGCGGCAGGCCGTTGAACTGGCCCTGCAGGCCGCTCTGCGGCGGGCTGGCGATCACCAGCGAGTCCACCCCCGCGGTCTGGGCCGGGACGACGTTCATCACCACACTGGACGGGTAGACCGCGTTGCCGCCCGGCACGTACAACCCGACCCGCTCGACCGGAACCCAGCGTTCGGTGACGGTCGCCCCCGGCGCCAGCGTGGTGGTGGTGTCGGTGCGCCGCTGGTCGGCATGCACCGCACGGGCGCGGCTGATCGCCACCTCCAGGGCGGCCCGCACGGCGGGATCCAACCCGGTCAGTGCGTCCTGCAGCGCCGGAGCGGGCACCCGGACCGCGGTAGGGCGTACCCCGTCGAAGGACTCGCCGAACTCCAGTGCCGCAACGGCCCCCCGCTCGGCGACCGCCTCGACGATCGGGCGCACCTGCGGCAACACCGCCTCGATGTCGACACCGCCGCGTGGCAGGGCGGCCCGCAGCGACGCTGCCGACAGGTTCGCGCCACGCAAATCGATGCGCGACATCAGCGGTGTGGTCACGCCGACCATTGTCCCAGAACGGCTCAAGTGGATTTCGTCACGTCGGTCTGCGCCCTGGGAGTCGCCCTGAACGTCGGCGGTCCAAGCCGCTCCGGTGCGGTCGACAGCCCGACTAGGGTGGTCAGCAGATGTGAGCTCAAGAGCGGAGTTGCCGGTTGTCGACCAATGATCACCCCAAGAGCATTCCCGGGGTGCCGTATGTCTTCCCGGACTGGCTGGACTACCTGCAGCGCAAGATCCAAAGCCCCGTCGTCAAACGATTCCACCTCCCCACCTTCGCGGTCATCGCGCATCGGGGCCGCAAGTCCGGCAACCCCTACCGGACCGTGGTGCGCGCATTCTGCAAGGGCCCACGACTGGCGGTGATGCTCGGTCACGGCAAAGCCGACTGGGTCAAGAACGTGCTGGCCGCCGGCGAAGCCGACGTGCGCCTGTTCCGGCGCGAGGTCCATGTCACCAACCCGCGGATCGTGCCGGTCGGCGGCAACACCGATGGCCTGCCGTGGATCACCCGGGTGGGCGCCCGATGGGTCGGGATACTGGTCGCAGACATCACCTGATCACCCACGACGAACGGAGTCCGTATGGCTGCCGACAAGAGTGCCGATGGCACGTCCAAGCTGCCGGTGGTGTTCCCGCCGTGGCTGGACCGGCTACAGATCAAGTACATGAACCCGGTGGTCAAACCGCTGTCCAAGTTCCTGCCGGGCATGTCGGTGATCAAGCATCGGGGCCGCAGATCCGGTAAGCCCTACGAGACGGTGGTGACCACCTACCGCAAAGGCGGCGTGCTGGCGATCGCGTTGGGCCACGGCAAGGCCGACTGGGTCAAGAACGTGCTGGCCGCCGGGGAGGCCGACGTGCGCCTGTTCCGCCGGGAGTTGCACCTGACCAACCCGCGGATCCTGCCGGCGGGCTCGGCGGACAAGTCGTTGCCGTTCGCGGTGCGCCTGCAGAACAACAAGGTGGCGGTGCTCATCGCCGACGTCAGCTGACGCCGCCTACATGTCCAGGCCGATGTCGAGCACCTGGACCGAGTGGGTGAGCGCACCCACGGCCAGATAGTCGACGCCGGTGGCGGCGTAGGCGGCCGCACTGTCCAGGGTCAGCCCGCCGGACGATTCCAGGAGCACCCCGGGCGCCCGGGAGTCGCGGCGCTGCACCGCGGTCTGGGTCTGCCACACCGGGAAGTTGTCCAACAGCACCAGTTCGGGCCCCTCGGCGAGCACTTCGTCAAACTGTTCCAGTGAATCGACCTCGACCTCGCAGGCCACGTCGGGGGCGGCGGCGCGCACCGCGCGCAGCGCTTCGGCCACCGATCCCGCCGCGGCGACATGGTTGTCCTTGATCAGCGCCGCGTCTCCCAGCCCCATCCGATGATTCACGCCGCCACCGACGCGCACCGCGTACTTCTGCAGCACCCGCAGGCCAGGCAGCGTCTTGCGGGTGTCGCGGATCTGTGCCGACGTGCCGTCCACGGCATCCACCCAGGACGCGGTGGCCGTGGCGATCCCGGACAGGTGACAGATCAGGTTGAGCATGGTGCGTTCGGCGGTCAGCAGCCCGCGGGTGTCGGCCTGCAGACTCAGCACCGTCGCGCCGGGATCCAGCCGGGCGCCGTCGGCCACCCGGTCGCGCACCCGGTAGGCCTCGCGCCCGAGCACTTCGTCCAGCACCAGCAGGGCGACGTCGACCCCGGCGATCACACCGGCCGCCCGGGTCACCAGCGCCGCCTCGGTCACCGCGTCGGCCGGCACCGTCGCGGTGGTGGTGACGTCGGATCCGTATCGCAGGTCCTCGTCCAGCGCCCGGGCGATGATGCGGCGAACTTCGTCGAGATCGTTCGGCGACAACGGCTGTGGCGGTGTCACAATGCCACCGCTGTCGGCGCCTCGAGCGTCACCGCGCCGTCGCGCAACCGGACCGTGGTGCTGCGGGCCTGCCCGCCGTCGGCGCCGGCGTATTCGGCCCGGTGGTGGCAGCCGCGACTCTCGGTGCGCGCCAACGCGGCTTCGGCGACCACCCGGGCCGCCAGCGTCAGCGCGGCGTCCTCGCAACCCTTGCGGTCCGCGACCGTCCGCTCCTCGGCAACTGACAACAGCTCGTCGAGACGCCGCAGTCCCTCGGCGTCGCGGACCACCGACGCATCACGCGACATCGCCTGCTGCACGGTTTGTCGCTCGACTACGGCCTGCCGGCCCGGTTCGGCCGCGACGGCCCGCACGTGTCCGGCCGCCACCGCGTGCGCCGCCGCCGCCGACCCGGCGCGCTCTCCCACCACCAAGCCTTCCAGCAGGCTGTTGGAGGCCAAGCGATTCGCGCCGTGCATACCGGTGCGGGCCACCTCGCCGGCGGCGAACAGCCCGGCCAGCTCGGTGCGGCCGGCGACGTCGGTGACGACGCCGCCGCAGCTGTAGTGGGCGCCGGGCACCACCGGGATCGGTTGGCTGACCGGGTCGACACCGGCGTCGCGGCAGGCCGCGGTGACGGTCGGAAACCGGTTCTCGAAGCCGGAGATCCCGCGGGCATCCAGGTAGACGCAGGCGTCACCGGTCTCCCGCAGCCGGGTGTCGATGGCACCCGCCACCACGTCGCGCGGCGCCAGATCGCCCATCGGGTGCACCCCGGCGGTGACCGAGTCACCCCGGGAGTCGATCAGCTTCGCGCCCTCCCCGCGCACCGCCTCGGTGACCAGCGGTCGCCTGTCGCCGGCGGCGTTGCTGTAGAGCATGGTCGGGTGAAACTGGATGAATTCCAGATCGCTCACCGTGGCCCCGGCCCGCAACGCCAGGGCCACGCCGTCCCCGGTGGCGCCGCCGGGATTGGTGGTCGCCCGGTACAGCTGGCCCAGACCACCGGTGGCCAGCACCACCGACGGGGCCTGGATCACCCCGATGCCGTCGGCGTTGGCCACCAGCACGCCGGTGACGGTGTCGGCGTCACGCAGGATCTGCAGCACCAGCTGGCCGTGCCGGATGTCCAGACCGGCCGCGGCGTGATCCAGTGCCCGCTGCACCTCGGCTCCGGTGGCGTCGCCGCCGGCATGGATGATGCGCCGCCGTGAGTGCCCGCCCTCGCGGGTGAGCGCCCAGTTGCCATCGCCTACCCGGTCGAATTGCGCACCGGCACCGGCCAATTCGGAGACCGCACGATAGCCGTCGGCGACGATCGAGGTCACCGCGTCGCGGTCGCACAGTCCGGCCCCGGCGGCCAGCGTGTCGGCGACGTGGGCCTGCACCGAGTCGTCGGTACCCGGCAGCACCACCGCGATCCCGCCCTGGGCGTAGTGCGTCGCGGTCACCGCGTATCCGGTGTCTGCCTTACTGAGCACCACCACGTCCCGGCCGGCCCGGCGTGCCGCGCGGGCGGCGGCCAGCCCGCCGACCCCGGTGCCGATGACGACGACGTCGGCGCGCTGCTGCCAGCTGGGGCCACCGGTCACTTGCTGACCGGGGCGGAGTGCCCGATCGAGACCATGCGCTGCACGCTGCGTGCCGCCAGCCGCGCCGTCTCGGGGTCGACGTGGACCTCGTCGGCGCCTTCGGTCAAGCTGCGCAGTAGGGCCGCCGGGGTGATCATCTTCATGTACTTGCAGGCCGCCTTGGAGTTGACCGCCTCGAAGTCGACCTGCGGCGCCGCCTTCTGCAGCTGGTAGATCATGCCGACCTCGGTGGCCACCAGCACCTTTTCGGCCTGGGTGCGCCGGGCCTCCTCGAGCATCCCGCCGGTGGACAGGATCTTGACCCGCTCTTCGGGGAAGTGGCCCTCGCCGACCAGGTATAGCGCCGACGTCGCGCACCCGCATTCGGGGTGCACGAACAATTCGGCATTCGGGTTGGCCCGGGCCTTCTCCTCGAGATCGTCGCCGTTGATCGCCGCGTGCACGTGGCATTCGCCCGCCCAGATGTGCATGTTCTTGCGCCCGGTGACCCGCGCTACGTGTTGGCCCAGGAACTGATCGGGCAGGAACAGCACGTCACGGTCCGGGTCGATGGCATTGACCACGTCGACGGCGTTCGACGACGTGCAGCAGTAGTCGGTGAGCGCCTTGACCGCCGCGGTGGTGTTCACATATGACACCACCACCGCGCCGGGGTGGTCGTCCCGCCAGGCCTGCAGGTCCTCGGCGGTGATCGAGTCGGCCAGCGAGCAGCCCGCCCGGGCGTCGGGGATCAGCACCGTCTTGTCCGGAGACAGGATCTTGGCGGTCTCGGCCATGAAGTGCACGCCGCAGAACACGATGGTGTCGGCGTCGGTCTCGGCAGCGATGCGGGCCAGCCCCAGCGAATCCCCGACGTGGTCGGCGATGTCCTGGATCGGCGGCAGCTGGTAGTTGTGCGCCAGGATCGTGGCGTTGCGCTGTTTCTTGAGCCGGAGGATCTCGGCCACCCACTCTTGGTCGGGCTCGATACCGCTGTAGCCGGCCGGCGAGTTGATGATGCGGTCGGCCAGGCGGCCCGCCTGCACACCGCTGTCGGTGAGGGTGGTCATGGTGACTCCTCTCGCGAATTAGGTTTTCGACTTACAATCGAAAACATGGTTCATACTAGCACCGCGCATGAAGTCCTCACCGCGGTCTTCCAGGTTGGCGACGTCGACAGCCGCCACCCCCGGCTCAACGTTCTGCTGTGGCAACGGGCGCGAGAACCCCAGCTCGGACGGTGGTCGCTGCCGGGTGGACTGTTGCGCGACGACGAGGACGTGACCACGTCGGCGCGCCGTCAGCTGGCCGAGAAGGTGGACCTACGTGAGATCGCCCACCTTGAGCAGCTGGCTGTGTTCTCCGACCCGGGCCGGGTGCCGGGCGCCCGCACCATCGCTTCGACGTTTCTGGGCCTGGTGCCCTCCCCCGCCGACCCCGAGCTGCCCGGCGACACCCACTGGCATCCGGTCGACGACCTCCCGCCGATGGCGTTCGACCACGCCCCGATGGTGGCGCACGCCCACAGCCGGCTGGTGGCCAAGATGTCCTACACGAATATCGGATTCGGCTTGGCGCCAACCGAATTCATCATCTCAACGCTGCGCGACATCTACAGCGTCGTGCTCGGATACCAGGTGGACGCCACCAATCTTCAGCGGGTGCTGGTCCGCCGGGGGGTGATTACGCGCACCGGCACCACCGCCCGCTCCGGCCGCAGCGGGGGCCGGCCGGCCGCGCGCTACCGATTCACCGACTCCGAGCTGCGCGTCACCGACGAATTCGCGGCATTGCGGCCGCCAGGGTATGTCGGACTGGATTCTTAATACCTTCTTAAGCGACAATGGCGGGATGGACTTGGACAACCTGGCCCGCGAAACATCTGTCGAGTGGATCGGGCAGGCCCCCCACCAGCCACTGTCGGCCGGCGACCGCCCGCTGCGGCCGGCCGAGGACCCGTTCTACGAACCGCCGGCCGGCTTCCAGCACGCGGTGGCCGGCACCGTGCTGCGCTCCCGCGAGGTCGACCTGGCATTTCTCGGTCTGATCCCGCAGCAACTGGTGGCCACCCAGCTGCTCTACCGCACCGTCGATCGCAACAACGTGCCGCAGGCGGCGGTGACGACGGTGCTGGTCCCCGCGGACCGCGATCGCAACCGCCCCTGTCCGATCGTGTCGTACCAGTGCGCGATCGACGCGGTGGACAGCCGCTGCTTTCCCTCCTATGCGCTGCGCCGGCGGGCCAGGGGTTACGGCTCGTTCACCCAGCTCGAGTTCGTGCTCATCGTCGCGGCCCTCGAGCAAGGCTGGGCGGTGTCGATCCCCGACCACGAGGGCCGCGACGGGCACTGGGGAGCACCGTACGAACCGGGCTACTGCGTGCTCGACGGGGTGCGTGCCGCCCTGGGCGCCGAGCAACTGGGGCTGTCCCGCGACGCCCCGGTGGGGTTGTGGGGCTATTCCGGCGGCGGTTTGGCCACCGGCTGGGCGGCGGAAGTCGGCGGCGATTACGCCCCCGAACTCAACATCGTCGGTGCGGTGCTCGGGTCGCCGGTGGGTGATCTCGGGCACACCTTCCTCGGGTTGGACGGGACGTTCTTCTCCGGATTGCCCGCGGTGATGATCGCCACCTTGGCGAAGGTCTACCCCGACTTGCAGAAGGTGATCGACGACCACGCCACCGCCGAGGGCAAGGCATTGATGCGTTCGCTGGAGTCCATGACCACGGTCGGCGCCATCATGCGGATGCACCACAAGTCACTCGGGGAGTTCATCGATCAGCCGCTCCAGGACCTGGTGGAACTCCCCGCGGTACAACACGTCTTCGAGGACACCAAGCTCGGTAACCATGCTCCGAAACCACCGGTGTTGATGCTGCAGGCAGTTCACGACCAGGTGATTTCCGTCGTGCACATCGACCACTTGGCGGAGGCCTATATCGCCGCCGGCGCCCGGCTGACCTACCACCGCGACCCGTTCAGTGAGCACATCTCGCTGCACCCGCTGTCGGCGCCGATGGTGCTGGACTGGTTGCGGGACCGGTTCGCGGGCCGGCCGCTGCCCGCAGGCGCGGTGCAGAGCCAATGGCCCACGTTGCTGAACCCCAAGACCTACCTCGGCCTGGCGCGGCTGGGCCTGGTGGCGGCGCGGGTGGTCACCGGTGGGGCGCTGCGCCGCCTTCCGCTGTGACGGCCGGCAACGGCGGCAGGCGCTGCTCCGGCTCGGGCGGATAACCGCCCAGGTCATCGTAGGTGCTCCAGGTGGCGCAGAGGCCGTAGACCAGCGCCGCCGTCGCCGCCGGCAACAGCAGCGTGGCCGCGATCTGCAACGGCGTGTGTCCGAAGAACACCGGCGGGGCTTCCACGACGTAGTGCACCCGATTCTCCGGTGACACCGGCGCACCGTCCACGTCGATCACGCCGTAACGGTGACGCACCACCGCGCCGCCGACCAGCATCGCCAGCGCCGCGCCCGCGGTCAGGCCCACCGACAGCCCGGCCACCATGCCGGGTCCCCGATGGGCTCGCCACTGCCAGGCGAGCGTGGCCGCCACCACCGCCAGCACGCCCAACATGCCCAGTAGCAGAAACGGGGCGACGAAGAAGTGATCGGCTTCGTTGCCCAGGTAGGCCTGCACCCGCTCACCACCGCGGGTGAGTGCCACCACGCCGTGCACCGGTGGGGCGATCCACCCCCACAGCGCCCCGACCGGGAGCCCGGCGATGCCCAGCCCGCCGGCGAGGATCAGGCACGCCCGCCGGCGGCTCAGCCGCGGCGCGGCGCGGTCCGACGGTGCGCCGGGGGCCCTCATCGCCGAGTGTCCAGGTCGGCAGAATCCACCAGCCCGTGCCGCGAACACTTGGCCCACCAGCCATCCGGCCGAACCTGCACCATCATCCGGCGTCCGCAGGCGCCACAGAACCGCGGCGGCTCCAGGCCCAATTGGGCGGCCGTGGGCAGCGATCCACCGGCGGGGTCGTCGCGCTGCACGCCCGTGTAGACGTTGTAGTCGCCGGCTCCCACCGGAGCGGGCAGGTCGCGAACCATCAGAGGGTGGCGTTGAGCGCCTTGATCGGCATCTGGAGATCGTCGAGCAACTCCAAGTCCGTCTCGGCCGGACGGCCCAGCGTGGTCAGATAGTTGCCGACGATGATGGCGTTGATCCCGCCCAGGATGCCCTGCTTGGCGCCCAGGTCGCCCAGGGTGATCTCGCGGCCGCCGGCGAACCGCAGCATGGTGCGCGGCAACGCCAGCCGGAAGGCGGCCACGGCGCGCAGCGCGTCGGCCGCCGGCAGCACCTCCAGGTCGCCGAACGGAGTGCCCGGGCGCGGGTTGAGGAAGTTCAGCGGCACCTCGTCGGGGTCCAGCTCGGCCAGTTCGGCGGCGAACTCCGCGCGCTGCTCCAGGGTCTCCCCCATACCCAGGATGCCGCCGCAGCAGACCTCCATGCCGGCCTTACCGATCATCCGCAGGGTCTCCCACCGCTCCTCCCAGGTGTGGGTGGTGACCACGTTGGGGAAGTGCGAGCGGGCGGTCTCCAGGTTGTGGTTGTAGCGGTGCACGCCCATCGCGGCGAGCTGGTCCACCTGCTCCTGGGTCAGCATGCCCAGCGAGCACGCGATCTGGATGTCGACCTCGTTGCGGATCGCCTCGATACCCGCCGAGACCTGGGCCAGCAGCCGCTCGTCGGGCCCGCGCACCGCGGCCACGATGCAGAATTCGGTGGCGCCGGTCTTGGCGGTCTGCTTGGCCGCCTCGACCAGGCTGGGGATGTCCAGCCACGCGCTACGCACCGGCGAGGAGAACAGCCCCGACTGCGAGCAGAAGTGGCAATCCTCCGGGCAGCCACCGGTTTTCAGGCTGATGATGCCCTCGACCTCGATCTCGGGGCCGCACCAGCGCATCCGCACATCGTGGGCCAGCGCCAGCAACTCCTCGAGCCGATCGTCGGGCAGCCGCAGCACCTCGAGAACCTGATCGGCCCCCAACGCCTCGCCGCGCTCCAGTACCTGTTCACGCGCCAGCGCCAGGATGTCGTCTGTCATGCCCGGTAGCTCCTTCTCATCGCTTCGGCCCCCTCGCCGGGCGCCCTGCATCGCCGTCGACGCGGGTCCCCGCTGATCCCTCAAGACTTGAACGGTGTTCAGGTTAAGGTAGCGGGGTGCAGCTGCACAAACCTGACTCCAAAGACCGGATAGTCGCCGCGGCGGCCACCCTCCTGGACGACTACGGCATCGCCGATCTGTCGATGCGCCGGTTGGCGCGCGAGCTCAATGTCAGCCCCGGCGCACTGTACTGGCATTTCGCCAACAAACAGCAATTGCTCGGGGCCGTTGCCGACCGGGTGCTGACCCCGGCGTGCGCGGACCCGGGGCCGGGCGCCTGGCAGTGGCGGATCCGGACGGTGTGCGAACGACTGCGCGACGCGCTGTTGTCGCACACCGACGGCGCCGAGCTGGTGTCGGCGAGCCTGGCCGCCGGCCAGTCGCGGGCCGCTACCGCCGTCATGGCACTGCTGGCCGAGGCGGCGACGGCGGCGGGTGTGCACCCCGAGCAAGCCGGGCAGGTGGCGCGCACCGTCGTCTACTACGTGCTCGGGTTCACCGCCGACGAGCAGTCCCGGATGCAGTGGGATGCCGCCGGAGCCGCCGACATCGAGCCAGACGCCGACCCGGGCAGCGCGTTCGAGTTCGGGCTCGGGTTGCTGATCGACGGTCTCGCGGTACGGGCCGGACTCGCGATCGGCTAGCCGACGCACCCCCTACAGGAGATATTCGGTGCGGGCGTTGCCGTCCCAGCGTCGCAGCCCGACGAATCGGCCGGTGATATCGGCGCCTCCGGCGATGCGCTGGGCGCGGCCCAACTGCGCCGGGCCGACCCGCCGTGCCAGCGTGGTGTGCGCCGTCCACTGGCCGGGCGCGACGTTGGGCATCGGCCCGGGTATCAGGTGGGGCACGCATAACCGGTACACCTGCTCGTGCAGCTCCAGCAGTGCCACCGTCGGCACCACCAGCCGGGCCAGCACACCGTGGGAGCGGCCGAAGATCAGCGTCGCGCCAAGCGTGCAGATCATCGGCAGTCGGTCGGCAACGGTGGCCAGCACGGCGTCGACCTGCGGATCGATGCGCTGGGTGACCGCCAGGGTGACGTGTGGGCGGGCGGCCGGCGCCTGGCTGGGCACTCCGGCAGCGGCCAGCTCCGCCCAGATCCGCCGAATGGCCGTCTCGGTGTCGGTGTCGAAGACCAACTCGATCGAGTGCACCATCGCTCAGCCCACCAAGGAGCGCACCCAGTCGGTGTCGAACGCGGCGCGGCTCAGGTCCGAGAACTGCGACGCGTCGAGCCGGCCCGAGCCCTCCGGCAGCACCGCGCGCACCGGCGCCAGCCGGCCCAGCGCGGTGCGGTTGCCGGCGGCGGCCGGCCCCGGCTGACCCGACCAGCTGCCGATGACCAGACCGGCGCACGACAACCCCTGTCCGGCAAGGGATTCCAAGGTAAGCGCGGTGTGGTTGAGGGTGCCCAGTTCGGCGTTCGCCACCACCAGTACGGCGGCGCCGAGATCGACCGCCAGATCGCGCAGCGTGACGCCGCCGGCGGCCAGTTCGACCAGTAGTCCCCCGGCGCCTTCGACCAGGGTCAACCGGCCGGGCCGGTCGGCGGCACGGATCAGTTCCAGCAGGTCGGCACGGGTCGGCAAGGCCCTCCCGGCGAGTTCGGCGGCTGCCAGCGGGGCCAGCGGGGCCGGGTACCGGGCGGTTCCGAACAGCTCGGTGACCCCTGACAGCCGGCCGACGTCGGCCAGGTCGTCGTCGCCGTCGGCGGTGCCGGTCTGTACCGGCTTGCCCACCGCCACGTCCAGGCCGGCCTGCCGTGCGCAACCGGCCAGCGCCGCGGTGGTGATCGTCTTGCCGACACCGGTGCCGGTGCCGGTGATCACCAGGATCGTCATCGGGTCACGGCGGGATGATCGCGCAACACCGTGGTCAGCACCCGGCCGGCCAGCTCGAGGTCCTCGTCGGACAGTGACGCCCGCGCGGTCAGCCGCAGCCGCGACGTTCCCGCCGGCACCGTCGGCGGCCGGAAGCAGCCCACCCGCACCCCGGCATCCAGGCAGGCGGTCGCGGCCGATACCGCGGTCTCGGCGTCGCCGAGGATCACCGAGACCACCGCGGACTCCGGCCGTTCGGACACCCCGCAGATCTCGGCCAGCGCACCGGCGTGGCGCAGTACGTCGGTGGCCCGCGACGGCTCCGCGGTCAGCACGCCCAGGGCGGCCGACGCGGCGCCGAGGGCTGCCGGGGCCAGGCCGGTGTCGAAGATGAAGGTCCGGGCGGCGTCGATGAGGTGGTCGCGCACCGCGACCGGCCCCAGCACCGCGCCGCCCTGGCTGCCCAGCGCCTTGGACAGCGTCGTCGTCATGACCACGTCGGGCGCTCCGGCCAGCCCGACCTCGTGCACCAGTCCGCGGCCGCCGTCGCCGCGCACCCCCACCGCGTGCGCCTCGTCGACGATCAACAGGGCGCCGTGCCGGCGGCACACCTCGTGCAACTCGCGCAGCGGGGCCAGCGCACCGTCGGCGCTGAACACCGACTCCGTGATGACCACGGCGCGCTCCTCGCTGCGCTCGGCCAAGGCTGCGGCCACCGCCTCGACGTCACGATGACCGGTGATGACCACCCGAGCTTTCGACAACCGGCAGGCGTCCACCAGCGACGCGTGGCAGTAGGTGTCGGAGACCAGCAGCGAACCCGGTCCCGACAGGCTCACCACGGCGCCGAGATTGGCGGTGTAGCCCGAGGAGAACACCAGGCCGGCCGGCGCGCCGACGAAGTCGGCCAAGTCCTGTTCGAACCGGGCGTGGAGTTCGGTGTTGCCGGTGACCAGCCGGGAGCCTCCGGCACCGGCACCCCAGGTGCGCAGCGCCTCGACGCCACCCGCGATGACATCAGGGTGCGTCGAGAGCCCGAGGTAGTCGTTGGACGCCAGGTCCAACTCGGTGGCGACCGCGGGCCGCACCCGCAGCGAGCGCCGCAGCCCGGCCTGCCGACGCCGCTGTTCCACCTCGGCCAGCCAGGCCAGTGGCGACAGATCCGTGCGGGTCACCGTGCGCTCCCTCGTCGTTGAACACCGTTCAGGTTAAGGCACGGACCACGCCGAGCATCGCGGCACCGATCCGGGCGATCTCCTCGGGTGTGCAGACATACGGCGGCATCGCATACACCAGGTTGCGGAACGGGCGCAGCCACACCCCCGCGGCCAGGGCGGCCGGGGTGGCCAGCGCCAGGTCCACCGGCTGTTCGCATTCGATGACCCCGATGGCGCCGCAGACCCGCACGTCGGCGACCCCCGGCTGGGCACGGGCCGGCTGCAGCGCTGCGGCCAGTCCGGAACCGATCTCGCCGACGCGGGAGCGCCAGTCCTGGCCCAGCAGTAGCTCGGTGCTGGCCACCGACACCGCGCAGGCCAGCGGGTTGGCCATGAAGGTCGGGCCGTGCATCAGCGCGCCGGCCTCGCCACCGCTGATGGCGTGGGCGATCTCGGTGCTGCACAGCGTGGCGGCCAGGCTGAGATAACCGCCGGTCAACGCCTTGCCGACGCACATGATGTCGGGGCTGACGCCGGCGTGGTCGGCGGCGAACAGCTCACCGGTGCGCCCGAAACCGGTGGCGATCTCATCGAAGACCAGCAGCACACCGTGGCGGTTGCAGGCCTCGCGCAGATCCGACAGGTAGCGCGGGTCGTGGAAGCGCATCCCACCGGCGCCCTGGACCACCGGCTCGACGACTACCGCCGCCAGTTCATCGCGGTGACGCTCCAGTTGCGCCTCGAACGCGGCGGTGTAGGCCGGGTCGTAGTCGCGGGGCACCAGGGGGGCGAACAGCTGCGTGGCCAAGACGTCCCGCCACAGCGAATGCATGCCGCCGTCGGGATCGCAGATGCTCATCGGGGCGAACGTGTCGCCGTGGTAACCGCCGCGCCAGGTCATCAACCGGTGCTTGCCGGGGCGTCCGCGCGCGCGCCAATACTGCAGCGCCATCTTCACCGCCACCTCCACCGACACCGAACCCGAGTCGGAGAAGAACACCGTGTCCAACCCGGCCGGGGTGATGTCCACCAGCAGCTGGGCCAGCCGGGCGGCCGGCTCGTGGGTGAGCCCGCCGAACATGACGTGGTTCATGGTGCCCAGCTGCGCGGTCAGCGCGGCGTCCAGCGTCGGGTGGCCGTGACCGTGGATAGCGGTCCACCAGGAGCTCATCGCGTCGAGCACGTCGACCGGGGCGTCGTCGACGATCAGCGTCAGGTAGGCGCCCCGGGCCGCCACCGCCACCGTCGGGGCCGGTGTTCCGGCGCCGATCGTGCTGTAGGGGTGCCACAGATGTGCGGCGTCGATCGCGCTGATCTGGTCGGGACTCAACGCGGACATGACTGACGACAGTAGTGCGGACCAGTGGTGCGGACGGCCACCGGCGTAACCGTTCGGTCACAGGTTGCCGAATTTCTCCACGGCGGCGGGGAATCACGCGTAACCGCCGGTACGCTTTGTGACAGAAGTGACCAATGATGCTGCCGTGATTACCGGCGCGAAAGGAGATGTCCGATGAAACGCATCTGCGCCACCGTTATCGCACTGGCAGCGGCAATGGCCCCGACACTGAGCGCCGCCGGCCCGGCCGGGGCCGACCCGCTCTCCCAGACCGGCCAGAGCCAGCTGGTGGACCGCGTGGTCCAGCGTGCGCTGTCGCAGCGCGGGGTGCCGTTCGTCTACGGCGGCGGCGACATCAACGGCCCGACCAACAACGCTCGGGCCAGGGCGGCCACCACCCGCGGCGCGCTGACCGATCTCACCGGCCGCACCAGCCGGCCCGGTGGTCCCGTCGCGGCCGGCAGCAGCACCCCGGGTCTGCCGGGGACGACGCCGGGCCTGCCGGGAACCACCCCGGGTCTGCCCGGAACGACGCCGGCGCCCACCGAGGACATCCCCGACACCACCACCGTCGGGTTCGACGCCTCCGGGTTGATCCAGTACGCGTTCGCCGGCGCCGGAATCAAGATGCCGCGCACCTCCGGCGAACAGTGCAGTGTCGGCCAGAAGGTCCCGCCCGCGCAGGCCCGGGCCGGCGATCTGCTCTGCTACGGGCCGGGCGGCACGCAAAGCGTCGCGCTGTACCTCGGCAACAACCAGATGATCGAGGGCACCAGCCCCGCGGTCACGGTGTCGCCGGCGCGTACCTCCAACATGGTCCCGTACCTGACCCGGGTCATCCCCTGACACACCCGGTGGACGTCACAGCGGTTGGAATGCGGTTTCCACCGTCCGGTTAGGTAGATTATCGGGCGATCATGATTGCCCTCTCCCCGCCGCGACCGGCGGCAACACCTGTTGCGGCACCCCCCGCTGGGGGGCCCGTCGCCGGAGCCGTTCCGGCCGCCGGGCCGGCCGCCGCGATGGGCACCCGCAAGGAGGGTTTCTACCGTCACGACCTCGACGGGCTGCGCGGTGTCGCGATCGCATTGGTGGCGGTGTTCCACGTCTGGTTCGGGCGGGTCTCCGGCGGGGTCGACGTCTTCCTGGCGCTGTCCGGCTTCTTCTTCGGCGGCAAGCTGCTGCGGGTGGCGCTGAACCCGTCCTCGTCGCTGTCACCGGTGCCCGACCTGATCCGGCTGGTCCGCCGACTACTGCCGGCCCTGGTGGTGGTGCTGGCAGCGTGCGCGGTGCTGACGATATGGATCCAGCCGCAGACCCGCTGGGAGACCTTCGCCGACCAGAGCCTGGCCAGCCTGGGCTACTACCAGAACTGGGAGTTGGCGCGTACCGCCTCGGACTACCTGCGTGCCGGTGAGGCCGTCAGCCCGCTGCAGCACATCTGGTCGATGTCGGTGCAGGGCCAGTTCTATCTCAGTTTCCTGCTGCTGATCTTCGGTTTCGCGTTCGCCTTCCGGCGCCTGCTGCGCACCCACCTGCGCTCGGCGTTCGTGGTGCTGCTCACCGCACTGACCGTGGCGTCGTTCTGGTACGCGATCGTCGCCCACCAGGCCAACCAGTCGCTGGCCTACTACAACAGCTTCGCCCGCGCCTGGGAACTGCTGCTCGGCGCACTGGCCGGGGCGCTCATCCCCTATATCCGCTGGCCGATGTGGCTGCGGACCACCGTCGCCACCGTGGCACTGGCGGCGATCCTGAGCTGCGGCGCCCTGATCGAAGGCGTGCAAGAATTCCCCGGCCCCTGGGCGCTGGTGCCGGTCGGCGCCACGGTGGCGTTCATCCTGGCCGGGGCCAACCGCCACGCGCACCCGAGCACCAGCGGCAAACTGCCCTGGCCCAACCGGTGGCTGGCGAGCGGGCCGCTGGTGACCCTGGGGGCGATTGCCTACTCGCTGTACCTGTGGCACTGGCCGCTGCTGATCTTCTGGTTGTCCTACACCGGCAACCGGCACGCCTCGGCGCTCGAGGGGGCGGCGATCCTGCTGCTGTCCGGCGTGCTGGCCTACCTGACCACCCGGCTCGTGGAGGACCCGCTGCGCTACCGCGCACCGTCCGGCGCCGGGGCCCCTCCGGCGCGGCGCAAACCCTGGCGCAAGCCGTCACCCGGCTGGTGGAAGCGGCCGACGCTGGCGCTGGGCTCCACGGTGGTGCTGCTGGGTGTGGCGCTGACCGCGACGTCGTTCACCTGGCGCGAGCACGTCACCGACCAGCGCGCCAGCGGTAAGGAACTGGCCAAACTCAGCAAGGACGACTACCCGGGCGCCCGAGCACTGCTCAAACATCAGCGCGTCCCCAAGCTGCGGATGCGGCCCACCATCCTGGAGGCCAAGAAGGACCTGCCCCGCTCCACCCGGGACGGGTGCATCAGCACCTTCAGCAATCCGGCCCTGATCAACTGCACCTACGGCGACCCGGAAGCCAGCCGCACCGTCGCGCTGGCCGGCGGATCACATGCCGAACACTGGTTGCCCGCACTGGACATCCTCGGCCAGCGGCACCACTTCAAAGTGGTGACCTACCTCAAGATGGGCTGCCCGCTGTCCACCGAGAAGGTGCCGCTGATCATGGGCAACAACGCGCCCTACCCGCAGTGCTACGAATGGGTGGGCAAGACGATGAACAAGCTGATCGCCGATCACCCCGACTACGTGTTCACCACCGCCACCCGGCCGTGGAACATCAAACCCGGCGACGTGATGCCGGGGACCTACATCGGGATCTGGAAACAGTTGTCCGACAACAAAATCCCCATCCTCGGAATTCGTGACACGCCCTGGCTGGTACGCGACGGCCAACCGTTCCAGCCGGCGGACTGCCTGGCATCGGGGGGCGACGCGGTGTCGTGCGGCATCAAACGCTCCGAAGTTCTCGTCGACCGCAACCCCACCCTGGACTTCGTCGAACGCTTCCCGCTGCTCAAGCCGCTGGATCTGTCCGACGCGGTGTGCGACACCGACATCTGCCGCGCGGTGGAGGGCAATGTGCTGATCTATCACGACTCCCATCACCTCTCGGCGACCTATATGCGCACCATGACCGGTGAACTCGGCCGGCAGATGGGTGCGGCCACCGGATGGTGGTGAGCCCGGTCGCCACGGTCTGGCCAGGCCACAGTTACCCGCTCGGCGCCGTCTACGACGGGGCCGGAACCAATTTCGCGGTGTTCTCCGAAGTCGCCGAGCGTGTCGAACTGTGCCTGATCGACGGCCGCGACACCACCGAAACCCGGATCGCCCTCGAAGAGGTCGACGGGTATGTCTGGCACGCCTATCTGCCCGGTGTCGAACCCGGCCAGCACTACGGATTCCGGGTGCACGGGCCGTTCGACCCGTCCGCGGGACAACGCTGCGACGCGAGCAAGCTGCTGTTGGATCCCTACGGGAAGGCCTTCCACGGCGACTTCGACTTCGGCCCGGCGCTGTTCTCCTACGACCTGAACGACCCGGACGGCCCAGCCGCTGGTGGCCCTCCCCCGGCGCTGGACTCGTTGGGGCACACCATGACCAGCGTGGTGATCAACCCGTTCTTCGACTGGGCGGCCGACCGCGCGCCGCGCACGCCCTACCACGAGACGATCATCTACGAAGCGCACGTCAAGGGCATGACCCAGACTCATCCGGGTGTCCCGGAGGAGTTGCGCGGCACCTACGCCGGCCTGGCACACCCGGCGATCATCGATCACCTCAAGTCGCTGAACGTGACCGCCATCGAACTGATGCCGGTGCACCAGTTCCTGCACGACCACCGGCTGCGGCAGCTGGGGCTGCGAAACTACTGGGGCTACAACACCGTCGGATTCTTCGCACCGCACAACTCGTATGCGGCCAGCCGCCAGGCCGGCGGCGCGGTGGCGGAGTTCAAGGCGATGGTGCGCACCTTCCACCAGGCCGGCATCGAGGTGATCCTCGACGTGGTCTACAACCACACCGCCGAAGGCAACCAGCTGGGGCCGACGATCAACTTCCGCGGCATCGACAACGCCGCCTATTACCGGCTGTCCGACGACGATCCGCGCTGCTACACCGACTACACCGGCACCGGCAACAGCCTCAACGCCCGCCACCCGCACACCCTGCAGCTGATCATGGACTCGCTGCGCTACTGGGTGACCGAGATGCACGTCGACGGGTTCCGCTTCGACCTCGCCTCGACGCTGGCCCGCGAGCTGCACGACGTCGACCGGCTTTCGGCCTTCTTCGATCTGGTGCAACAGGATCCGGTGGTCAGCCAGGTCAAGCTGATCGCTGAGCCGTGGGATGTCGGCGAAGGCGGCTATCAGGTGGGTAACTTCCCGGGGCTGTGGACGGAGTGGAACGGCAAGTACCGCGACACCGTGCGCGACTACTGGCGCGGTGTGCCCGAAACCCTCGGGGAGTTCGCCTCCCGGCTGACCGGCTCGTCGGATCTGTACGAGGCGACCGGCCGGCGTCCCGGCGCCAGCATCAACTTCGTCACCTGCCATGACGGTTTCACACTGGCGGATCTGGTGTCCTACAACGAGAAACACAACGAGGCCAACGGCGAGGACAACCGGGACGGGGAGAGCTACAACCGCTCGTGGAACTGCGGTGTCGAGGGGCCCACCGACGACGCCGCCGTCCTGGCGTTGCGCGCACACCAGGTCCGCAACATCATGGCCACCCTGCTGATCAGCCAGGGCACTCCGATGATCGCCCACGGCGACGAGTTGGGCCGCACCCAGCACGGCAACAACAATGTCTATTGTCAGGACTCCGAGCTGTCGTGGATGGACTGGTCGCTGGTCGACAAGAACGCCGATCTGCTGGCGTTCACCCGGGCGCTGACCGCGCTGCGCGCCGGGCATCCGGTGTTCCGCCGGCGGCGGTTCTTCGAGGGCCGACCGATCCGCGGCGGTGACGAGGTGCGCGACATCGCCTGGCTGACACCGGCCGGGCACGAGATGACCCGGCAGGACTGGGACAGCGAATTCGGCAGGTGCGTCATGGTTTTCCTCAACGGCGAGGCACTGCCCGAACCCGATGCCCGCGGCCGGCGCATCGTCGACGACTCGTTTCTGCTGTGCTTCAACGCCGGCGAGACACCGGTGGACTTCATCACCCCCGCCAGCGACTACGCGCAGGGCTGGCGTGCGGTGATCGACACCGCCGACCCCGCCGGCCGCAGCGACCTCGAGGTCTTTGCCGGTGACGCGGTGCCGGTGACGGCCCGCTCGCTGACCATCCTGTGCAAGAGCCGGTGAGACCGGCCGCGCCGCGATCGGGCCGCGACGACTCCCCGGCTCAGCCTGCTACGCCCCCGGGGCCACCGGGCCGCCGCCCGCGGTAACGGATACCGGCCAGCTGCGGGACCCGGTAGGGGCTGCGTAGCCGACGCGCGCGGGGCCCACGGCCGCGCAACTGATAGCGGCCGATTTCCCGGCGCACCGAAGGCGCCAGCAGCGGACCCAATACCGCGCCGGCACCGAGCGCCAACGCCAGCCCGATCGCCAGGCCCACCGTGCCGCCGGCATTGGGGTGCCCGTTGACGAACTGCACGAAGCCGCGGAACACGGTCAGTCCGGGAACCAGCGGGATGATGCCCGCCATGATGATCACCAGCGGCGTCACCCGCAGCCGGGGCGCGAGCAGGGTGCCGACCAGACCGGTCGCCGCGGCCGCTATGAAGGAGCCGGCGATCGGGTCGGCGTCCACCAGCCGCAGTCCGAAGACCAGCAGCGTGGCGGTCGCCCCCGCAAGGCCTGCCGCCAGCGCCGCCTTGAGCTGTGCGTAACCGGCGATCGCGGCGGCCCCCGCGCCCATGGCGCCCGCCAGCACATACACCGGCATGCTCAGCACCGCGACCGGTATCTCGGCGCTGACCCGGACTTGGGCGCCGAACCAGTCCCCGATCCGCACCGCGATGGACACGCCGACCAGGATGCCCGCCGACGAGAGCAGGATGTCCATCCCGCGCGAGACGGCCGTGAGCTGGTAGCCGGTGATGGCGTCCTGCACGGAACCGACGGTGGCCAGCCCCGACAACAACACCACGATGTTGGCCGCCACCACCGGTGACACCGACGCGCCGGCGGGCAGCCAGCCGACGGCGTGCAGGCAGATGGCCACGCCGGTGGCCACCGCTGCGGCGACCACCTGCTGGAACAGCAGTGGCAGCCGCCAGCCGTTGAGCACCCGGCCGACCCGGTCGATCAGTGCGGTGGTGGCCGCCGAGATCACCGCGATCACCGGCCCGGCGCCGATCAGCACCGAGAAGCAGCCGGCCATGACCGCCCAGCCGGCGGTGGCCACCCAGCGCGGATAGGGATGGTCGGCACGGCTCACGATGTCCAGCTGCTGCTGCACCCATTCCGGATCGGGCGTGCTCGTGACGACATGCTCGGCGAGGTCGGTGGCCAGCTGCAGCCGGGTGTAGTCCAGGGAGCGCGACTGCACCAGATACATCGCGGTGACCGGGGCGCCCGGCACCCCGCGCGGCACCGACACCCGGATCGAGTTCGCCATGATGTCCACCTGGGTCTGTGGCAGCCCGTAGGCGGTCGCGATCGCGAGCATGCTCGAGGCCACATCGGCGGTGCCGGCCTGCGATCCCAACAGCAGCTGTCCGAACCGCAGGGCGATGTCGAGCACCCGGCGAACATCGGTCTCATCCATACGCATCGTCTCCGATGACACCATGCCCGCCGGCTACCCGCTCGGGGACCCCGGGTCACGCCGTGCTGCCGGATCCGCCCCTCAGAGCAGATAGCGATACGCCGGCGAGCCGGGCTCCAGCGGCTCGACGTGAATCTGCGAGGAGCGCATCCGGCCCAGCAGCCCACCCAGATCCGCCGCCGAGCCCAATTGAATGCCGACCAGGGCCTCGCCGGTCTCGCGGTTGTTGCGCTTGACGTATTCGAACAGCGTGACGTCGTCCCCGGGTCCGAGGACCTCGTCGAGGAACCGCCGCAACGCGCCCGGCTCCTGGGGAAAATCGACCAGGAAGTAGTGCTTGAGGCCGAGGTGGACCAGCGAACGCTCCAGGATCTCGCCGTAGCGCGACACGTCGTTGTTTCCGCCGGAGATCAGGCAGACCACGGTGGAACCGGGGGTGATGTCGGCTTCGAGCAGCCCGGCCACCGACAGCGCCCCCGCCGGCTCGGCGATGATCCCCTCGTTCTGGTAGAGGTCGAGCATCGCGGTGCACACCGCGCCCTCGTCGACGGTGGTGACCGACACCATGTCGCCGGCGGCGGCCAGCGCGGCGTAGGGCAGGGCGCCGGCGCGCTTGACGGCGGCGCCGTCGACGAACTGGTCGACGGTATCCAGGGTCACCAATTCGCCGGCGGCCAGCGCGGCCATCATCGAGGCCGCCCCCGCCGGCTCGATCCCCAGTACCGCACTTTCGGCGGTCCGCTCGGCGAGGTAACTGGTGATCCCGGCGATACAGCCGCCGCCGCCGACCGGAACCACGACCAGATCCGGTGCGGTGTCGAGCTGGTCGAGGAGCTCCACGGCGATGGTGCCCTGACCCGCCATCGTTCGCAGGTCGTCGTAGGGCGGCACCAGCGTGGCCCCGGTGCGGGCCACGTCGTCCAGCGCCGCCTCCGCGGCCATGTCATAGGTCGCCCCGCCGACGATCAGCTCGATGAATTCCCCGCCGTGGTAGCGGATCCGGTCACGCTTCTGCTTGGGCGTCTTGGCCGGCACGTACACCCGTCCGCGAATGCCCAGTGACCGGCAGGCGTAGGCGAAGCCCTGGGCGTGGTTGCCGGCCGAGGAACAGACCACGCCGGCGGCGATCTCATCGGCGGTCAACTGCACCAGCAGGTTGTAGGCGCCGCGCAACTTGTAGGACCGCACCGACTGCAGGTCTTCGCGCTTGAGGTACACCGTGGCACCGGTGATCTCCGAGAGCCGGTCGCTGAGCTGCAGCGGAGTGGGCGCCACCACGTCGGCGATCCGCTGGGCGGCCGCGTCGATATCGGCCGCTTTCAGCGGGCAGGCGTTGGAGCCACGTCGGTTCTGGTGCAGTTCGGCGGACACCGCAATATGGTGCCACCCAGCAGCGGGTTCACCCCACCGGGGTCAGCACGAACACCGGGATTTCGCGGTCGGTCTTCTTCTGGTAGTCGGCGTAGTCGGGCCAGGCGGCCACCGCGCGCTCCCACCACTGCGCCTTCTCGTCGCCGAACACCTCGCGGGCGTCGTAGTCGCCGGTGACGGTGCCGTCCTGCAGTTCGACCCGCGGATTCTTGACCACGTTGTGGTACCAGACCGGGTTCTGCGGGGCGCCGCCCAGCGACGCCACGATCGCGTAGTGACCGTCATGCTCCACCCGCATCAGCGGGGTCTTGCGCAGCTTGCCGGTCTTGGCGCCCACGGTGGTCAGCAGCACCACCGGCTTGCCCTTCATCTCGGTGCCCTCGGTGCCACCGGAAGCCATGTACTGCTCGGCGTTCTGCCGGGCCCAATCCGACGTGCTGGGTGCGTATTCTCCGCTCAGAGCCATGGGTGCAGCCTAACGCCGGTCGCAAGCGCGGCGGAGCCGGGCGACGCGGGCCATCGCCATCAGCCCAGGTCACCGTCGCGACACGGCCAGCCGTCCATGAAGTTTCGGGTGGTCTAACAATTGGTTATCGCGTACCGTTAACGCTATGACGACCGCCGAGCGCCCACGGCACCAGGTGCCGATCGCCGGTGTGCCGTGGCCGGCCTACAAACTGATCGCGTTGGCGGTCGGCCTGGTCACCCTGCTGGTCGTCGGCGCGGCCACGACCAGTGCCGCGGCCGCAGTGCTGAGCGCGGCCGGCGTCTGCACCGCGGTATGGCTGGTGCTGGGCCTGACGCAGGGCTGATCCCACCGCATCGCCCGGGAGCGTGTTTCAGTCCGGCGGCGGGCCGTCGTACACCAGCACATCACCGTCGATCCGCGCCTCCGCCATGGGCCGGTGCTCCCGCAACCTTCCGTCGTGCATCAGATGACACACCTCTACGCCGTGGATCAACGTGAGGTAGTCCGCGATCAGTTTTCGGTGGCAGCGCCACCACACGGTCTCGGCGCACATCACCGCGACCTGTTCGCCGGCCGCTTCGGCCAGCAGGTCGGCGATGCCGTCCCGAAAGTCATCCGAGCGCATATAGCCCGCGTACGAGCGGAATGATGCATTGCGCAGTCCGACATCCGGGCTGTCGCCGCTGCCCCGGCGCCAACCGCCCAACCGCGGCTCCCACCGGTAGCCGACGCCGGCTTCGGGCAGCCACTGCTGCATCGCCTCGCGTGCGCTGTCGGGATTGCGTCGGCTGCCCGGTGCGGTGCGCACGTCGACCAGCCGGCGCACCCCGGCGCCGGTCAACAGCGTGGTGATCTCCGCTGCGTCCGCGGTGCCGTGCCCGAAGGTGAAGATCGCCGTGGTACTCCCCTTTCAGACGGCCGCGCCGGGCGTGCTCAGCGGCGCTGGACCCGTTCCAGATACGCCATCGCCGAGGCCTGCGATTCGGTGTCGTGCACCGCGGTGACCAGCGCGTCGGCGTCGTTCCAGCTGCGTGCGGTCCCCACCATGCCCTCGGTGACCGCGTTCACCTGGCGCTTGGTGCCGCCCAGGGTGAGCGCGGACTTGCCGGCCAACTGGCCTACCAACGCCTCGACCTCGTCGTCCAGGTCCGCCTCGGCGACCACCCGGTTGACGAAGCCGGCCGCCTTCGCCTCGTCGGCGCCGAACGGCCGACAGGTCATCACCAGTTCTTTGGTCAACGCCGGCCCGATCTCGCGGACCAATCGCGGGATACCGCCCCATGCCAGGGGGATACCCAGATCGACCTCCGGTATCGAGAACCGGGTATCGGCAGCGGCCACCCGCAGATCACAGGCCGCGGCCAGCACGACGCCACCACCGATGCAGTGACCGTGCAGCCGTGCCACCGTCACCGCCCGCATCGCCTCGATCGCCTCGGCCATCCGCCGTCCGGCGTCGGCGGCCTCCCGCAGGGCTGCGGCGCCGTCGGCGGCGGCGGCAAACGCGGCCAGGTCCGCCCCGGCGGAGAACGCCCGGCCGCTGCCGGAGATGACCACGACCTTCACCGCGGGCCGGGCGTCGAACCAGCGGGCCGCGGCCACCAACTCCTCCAGGGTGACGGTGCTCAGCGGATTGAGCTTGTCCGGGCGATTCAAGGTGATCGAGCCGAGCGCACCGTCCGCCGTCGCCGCGACGGTGGCGGCCTGCTGCGATTCCATGGTGTCGACGTTAGCGGCGCCGCCACCGCGGCGACCCGGCTTTGCCCGGGCACGGCCGGGCGGCCGCTTGATCGCTTACGGTGGCCCCATGCCGATTGCCGTCACCGAATTCAGCCAGGTCGAGCAGACCGCGTTTCTCACCGCGTATGCGCGCGCCCTCGACTACCGTGCCGAGACGCCGATCCTCGGCGACGCGTTCTCCGACCGGGTCGTCGGCCTGATCGACTACGACTTCGCCGGGTTGCGGATCCCGGCCGGTGTGGTGCGCCAAACCGCACTGCGCGCCAAGATGCTCGACGATCGGGTCCGCCGGTACACCACCGCCAACCCGCAGGCCGTCGTGGTGGATCTGGGGGCCGGTCTCAACGAACCGCTGGCCCGGGTACAGCCGCCGTCGGGCGTCGATTGGTACAGCATCGACCTCCCGCGGGTGGTCGCATTGCGCGACAAACTGCTGCCGGCCCAGCCCGCAGAGCACGTCATCGCCGCCGATCTGACCGCTGCCGATTGGACGTCCGGCATCCCGGTCGGTCGGCCCACCATGGTGATCGCCGACGGCCTGTTCGCGTTTCTCACCGAAGCGCAGGTCACCGCGGTGTTCGGCCAGCTCATCGACCATTTCGCCAGCGGTGAGCTGGCGTTCAACGACTACGGCCGGGTGGGGCCGCTCAGCTCACTGTCGATGAAGCTCGCGCCGCGAGGCATGTTCAGCCTGCTGCGCCACGTGTGGGCCAACCCCGGCTTCCGCGACCCGCACACCCCCGAGCGGTGGGAGCCGAGGCTGCGCCTGGTCGAGCAGGCCTGCCTGGCACATGCCGCCGAGGTCGACTCGTTCCCCGGTGCGGCCCGCACGCTCACCCAGGTTGCCGGCCGGTTCAAGTCGGTGGCCGGCAAGGCCCGGGTGCTGCGTTACAAGTTCTGAAGCCGCCGGGCTACATGCCCAGCAACGAGCCCAGGTCGAGGTAGTCGGACGGGTTGAAGTCGAGGCTGGCGAACGGGTCCGCCGGGAGCAGGTAGTCCGGCACGGCGGCCAGCTCGATGTCGGAGTGGAACAGGCTGTTCCAGAGGAATGCCGGGGCTGCCTCGGCGATCTGGATCAGGCCCGCCGATACGCCGTTGATCGGGTCGGTCACCACGCTGTAGTTGATGTCGCCGAAGGACATGACCCAGTAGTTCATGTCATGCGGGCCCACGTCGTTGATCGTCAGGTTGGTGAAGTCGCCGATGGTGACCTGGTACATCGAAGCGCCGTCCAGATACCCGAAATTGCCCAGGCTCTTCAGGTCGAAATCGTCGGCCAGGGCGGGGTTGGCGACGAAGTTTCCGAACTGGTACGCGGAGCTGGAGTAGAACGAGTTCCAGTAGTCCTCGATCTTGACGGTGTAGCTGCCGACGTCCTCACCGTTGTACTGCACCAGGTAGGGCTGGTCGGCCTTCCAGTCGGTGATGAACGGGCGGATACCTTCGTACGTCCAATTGCCCGCCCGGATGTCGTCCATCACCAGGCAGACCACTCCGTCACACGTCTCGTAGATGTTGCCGTCGTTGTCCGTGAAGGGGTCCGCGTGAGCGGTGGACATAGGCAGCACCAGTGCGGCGAACCCAGCAGCGGCGCCTACCCCGAGCAGGGTAAGAAGACGACGCGATTTCCACATGACTGCCTCCGTTAAGCTTGTTGCAAATGTGTACCTGTGAAGCTCAGGTGACGAACGTTACACTCGCGTTACCCGACTCACATCCGAATCTGACGTATTTTTTTGTTCACGCTGAGCGTCCGGTTTGCTCAACTTCGACACCTTATGTGCTGCTCCACGGTTACGCCACCGCTACGTACCCGCCGGGGCGGGCGTCCGGACCGGCCCACGGAATCGCCGGGGCCTGGTGGTCGGGCGCCGCGACATAACTCAAGTTATCGAGACTATTCCACAAGTAGGCCGAGACCGCATCGCCGGCGTACTGGATGCAGAACCCAGCTCGGCCGACGTCTCCAGGCATCACGAATGGCCCCTCCCCCCGGGTCACACAGTTGTGCGTGAAGTTTCAGACGTTACACCGGTGATGCGGTGTTGTTATCGGAAACAGACCTGAACGTTACGTTAAGGTTCAGCTGCGTGCAGGGGCCGGCAGCCGCTCAGCGCACGCCGAGGCTGGGCGGTGGGTGAACACCGCAGCTACAGGCGTCGATGGACGGGCAGGTGCACCGCATGCCCCACTCGATAACCCCGCGGGCACGCTCCAACGCCTCCAGTTGGGCGTCGATCTCAGCGAGCTTGGCCCGCGCCAGCGCGCGGGTCACCGGGCGCCCGGGGGCGTCGTCGCCGAACAACAGCCGGATCTCGGCCAAAGCGAAACCCGCCGACTTGCACAGTCCGAGGATCTCGAGTCGCGCCAGCACGGCGGGGTCGTAGCGACGTTGGCCGCCCACCCGCCGCGGCGGTGCCAACAGGCCAACCTGCTCGTAGTAGCGCAGCGTGGTGGCGGCAACACCGCTGCGGCTGGCGACCTCGCCGATGGTCAGCGAGCCGGACATGCGACCTCCTCGACGCCTTGACTTAAAGTCAACTCTAGGTTGTTCACTGGCGTCATGCCCGACCAACGACTCGACGCACTGCACCGCGCCCGTTACGCCCTGCTGCGCTCCTTCCGCCGCGACGGCTCGCCCGTGGCCACCCCAGTGTGGTTCGCGCTGGACGGCGACACCGTGGTGTTCCGGACCAAGATCGGCCCGAAGACCCGGCGACTGGCGCTACACCCCGATGTCGAGGTGGTCCCCTGCGACTACCGCGGCCGGTGCCGCCCCGGCGCCATCACGGTTGCCGGCCGGGCCACGATTCTCTCCGGCAACGAGGCCGAGGCCGCCAATCGCAGGTTGCACCGGCGCTACGGCTGGCAGTGGAACGTGATTCCGATGATCCAGGTCCCGGGCGTGACCAATGTGCATCGGGAGTTGCCGCTGCGCCAAAAACTGCGTCGGGCGCGCAGCCGCGCCCTCTGGCCCGACAGTGCCATCGTGGCGGTGACACTGAATGCCCTCTGAGCGCCGCTACTCCTCGACGCCGCGTAACCACAAGACACCACCGGCCGCGGCGACCGCATCGCCGGCGCACGCCTGATCCAGGGCCGCGACCAGGCGACCGATAAACCGGCGGTTGCGGGGAAAAGCCGTGTCGGAGGTATAGATCAGCGGCGGAACGGGCTCGTCGCCGGCGCTGCGTTGGCGCCGGAGCCGTTCGAAATCGACCACATTGTTGGTGACCAAGGTTCGATCCTCGTCGACGGCTTGTTGCAGCAGGTCAGCATCCGAGGCTTCCCGGAGATCCGGGTGTCCGGCAACCGCCAGGCAGTCGTGGCCGCGCGCGATCAAGTCGGTGGCAATGCGGTGGTGGAACATCTCGTCGAGAAGCAGCCTCGGCGTCACTGGCCGAGCAGTTCCTGCTCACGTACCCAGCGGTCGTGGGCTTCGGCTGCTTCGGCCTCGGCGCGGCCAATCCAGCCGTCGACCTCAGCCGGGAATGCCGCCTGGTAGGCGATCGCGGCGCGGATCAGCATCGGGTCGACCCCGCTGGTGTCACTGACCAACTCCACCAACGCCGCCGGGCCCAGGTCGGGCTCGCTGAGGCGCGCGCTACGCAGCGCGCGGGCCACCTCCCAGACATCCGGCCCGCCGATCAGTCGAGCCCGGCGGCCGGCCGGGCCGTCCCGGAACACCACCAAGGGGTGCTCTTGGCACCGAAGCGCCTCGTCGACCAGCTGATTCGTCGCCGCGGAGGCACTCAAGCCGGGACGGGCGGCAACGAACCGGGCCAGCCGGGCGGCGACGTCGGCGTCGAACCGGACGGAGGTCGGAGCAGCCATGACTACATTGTAGTCAGATGTATCAGCCGCCGAGGCAGCCCGGCCCTAGTAGCGCCTTGAGGTCACCCATCAGCGCCGACGACGGCGTCACCCGCAGCGACGGGTCCAGTTCCAGCACGGTGATCCGCTCCCCGCTGATCAGCCGCAGCTGCACCTGGGCCGTGCCGGGGTGGCGGGTCAGCACCTGTTTGAGTGCGCTGACCTTGTCCATCGTGCATTGCCGGGTCGGCAGACTGACCGCCAGCGGGCGATCCGCGGCGTTGGCGGAGAAGTCCGGCACCACCAGCTCGTTGGCGATCAGTGAGATCCGGTCGTCGCGGATGTTCACCTTGGCGCTGACCAGCACCACGGCGTCGTCGACGACCTCGGCTCCATAGGCGGAGTAGGTCTGCGGGAAGAACATCACCTCGATGCCGCCGGTGAGATCCTCCAATTGCGCTGACGCCCAGGGCAGACCGTTCTTGTTCACCCGGCGGTTCACCGATGCCAGGATCCCGCCCACCCGCACCTGGGTGTCGGAGGCGATGTCGCCCTCCAGGATCGCCGGGATCGCGGTGTCGACCTGCGCGGCCAGCAGATGGGCGATGCCGTTGAGCGGGTGCCCCGAGACGTAGAGCCCGAGCATCTCCCGCTCCAGGGCCAGTTTGTGCTTGTCGGCCCATTCTTCATCGGGCACCCGGATCCCGAAAACCGCGTCCGCGCCGGAGCTTTCGCCATCACCGCCGCCGAACAGGTCGAACTGTCCCATAGCCTGGGCCTTCTTGGTGCCCAGCACCGAGTCGACCGCGTCGGTGTGCACCAGGAACAGACCCTTGCGCGGATGCCCCAGCGAGTCGAAGGCACCGGCCTTGATCAACGATTCGGTGACCTTCTTGTTGCAGACTGCGATATCGATCTTGTTGAGGTAGTCGGAGAAATCGGTGAAGCGGCCCTTGTGTGTTCGGGTGGCGATCAACGACCCGACCACGTTGGCGCCGACGTTTCGCACCGCGCCCAGGCCATAGCGGATGTCAGAACCCACCGAGGCGAAGTTCAACTCGGATTCGTTGACGTCCGGCGGCAATACGGTGATGCCCAGTCGGCGGCAGTCGGCCAGGTAGATCGCGGCCTTGTCCTTGTCGTCACCGACCGACGTCAACAGTCCGGCCATGTATTCGGCCGGGTAGTTGGCCTTCAGATAAGCCGTCCAGTAGGACACCAGACCGTAGCCGGCCGCGTGCGACTTGTTGAACGCGTAGCCGGCGAAGGGAAGAATGGTGTCCCACAACGCTTTCACGGCCTTCTCGGAGAACCCGTTGACCGTCATCCCGTCGTAGAAGCCCTTGTATTCGGCTTCCAGTACCTCCAGCTTCTTCTTGCCCATGGCCTTGCGCAGCGCATCGGCCTTGCCCATCGTGTAGGAGGCCACCTTCTGCGCGATGAACATGATCTGCTCTTGGTAGACGATCAGACCGTAGGTCTCGGCGAGGATCTCACGCAGCGGCTCTTCGAGTTCGGGATGGATGGGCTTGATCGCCTGGCGGTTGTTCTTGCGGTCGGCGTAGTCGTTGTGGGCGTTCATGCCCATCGGGCCGGGCCGGTACAGCGCCAGCACCGCGACGATGTCGTTGAACTCGGTGGGCTGCATGCGGCGCAGCAGGTCACGCATCGGACCGCCGTCGAGCTGGAACACCCCCAGGGTGTCGCCGCGGCCCAGTAGCTCGTAGGTGGCCGGGTCGTCCATCGGCACCGAGTCGAGATCCAGATCGATGCCCCGGTTGGCCTTGATGTTCTCCAGGCAGTCCCCGATGATCGTCAGGTTGCGCAGGCCCAGGAAGTCCATCTTCAGCAGGCCGATTTCTTCGCACGACGGATAGTCCCAACCGGTGATGATGGCGCCGTCCTGCGGCCGTTTCCACAGCGGGATCACGTCGATGAGCGGCTCGGAGCTCATGATCACCGCGCAGGCGTGCACCCCGGCGTTGCGGACCAGGCCCTCGAGGCCGCGGGCGGTCTCGTAGATGGTGCGCACGTCGGGATCGGTGTCGATCAGCGTGCGAACCTCGGCGGCCTCTTTGTACCGCTCGTGGTTGGGATCGGTGATACCCGACAGCGGGATGTCCTTGGCCATGATCGGCGGCGGCAGCGCCTTGGTGATCCGGTCGGCGATCGCATAACCCGGCTGTCCGTAATGGACGCGGGCCGAGTCCTTCAGCGCCGCTTTGGTTTTAATGGTGCCGAAGGTGATCACCTGGGCGACCCGGTCGCTGCCCCACCGCTCGGCGGCATAACGCACCATCTCGCCGCGCCGGCGGTCGTCGAAGTCGATGTCGATGTCGGGAGCCGACGGCCGTTCCGGGTTGAGGAAGCGTTCGAACAGCAACCCGTGCGGGATCGGGTCGATGTTGGTGATGCCCAGCGCGTAGGCCACCAGCGATCCGGCGGCCGAGCCGCGGCCCGGGCCCACCCGGATGTTGATCGAACGCGCGTAGTCGATCAGGTCCGCGACGATCAGGAAGTAGGACGGGAATCCCTTGCCGCAGATGACATCGATCTCATAGGCGGCCCGATCGGTGTATTCGGCCGGCACCCCGGCCGGAAAGCGCCTTTGCAGCCCGGCCGCCACCTCGTGGCGAAGCCATGACCCCTGATCGTGGCCGTCGGGAACCGGGAACACCGGCATCCGGTCGGACGGCGCCCAGACATCGGCGTAGGACTGAACCCGCTCGGCGATCAGCAGGGTGGAGTCACACGCCTGCGGCAGCTGGTCGTCCCAGAGCGCACGCATCTCGGCGGCCGACTTCAGGTAGTAGCCGTCCCCGTCGAACTTGAACCGGGTGGGATCCGACAGCGTCTTGCCGGTCTGAATGCACAGCAGCGCCTCGTGGTTCTGGGATGCGTCGCGGGTGACGTAGTGGCAGTCGTTGGTGGCCAGCGCCGGGATGCCGAGCTTGCGTCCGACATCCAGCAGCCCGTCGCGAACCCGGCGTTCGATGGCCAGCCCGTGGTCCATCACCTCCAGGAAATAGTTCTGCGGCCCGAAGATCTCCCGCCATTTGGCGGCCGACTCCAGCGCTTCACGGTCCTGGCCCAGCCGCAACCGGGTCTGCACCTCCCCGGACGGGCAGCCGGTGGTGGCGATGATCCCCTCCGCGTGCTCGGCGATGATCTCGGCGTCCATCCGCGACCATTTGCCGAGCTGGCCCTCGAACGAGGCCAGCGAGGACAGCTTGAACAGGTTGCGCAACCCGGTGGCGTTCTCGGCCACCATCGTCAGGTGGGTGTAGGAGCCACTGCCGGAGACGTCATCGCTTTTCTGGCCGGGGTCCCCCCAGTGGACCCGGCGGGTGTCAAAGCGGGAACCGGGCGCGATGTACGCCTCCACCCCGATGATCGGTTTGATACCGGCTTTGGTGGCGCCGTTGTAGAACTCGCTGGCGCCGAACATGTTTCCGTGGTCGGTCATCCCGATCGCCGGCATCTCCAGACGCTGCGCCTCGGCCAGCATCGGGGCGATCTTCGCCGCGCCATCGAGCATCGAGTACTCGGTGTGGTTATGTAGGTGTACAAACGAAGATCCCATAGGTCCGCCAGTCTATGGCCGGCCACCGACCGAGTCGGGCGTGTCGCCGGGTGTGTCTTCCCGGCGGGCGTTTCGCGCGACAGCGGCCGCCGGTGTGCACTACGTTGAGGTTCGTTCGAAGCGGAGGAGACACACACATGAGCGTGTACCGGGTGATCGACATCATCGGGACCAGCCCGTCGTCTTGGGAGAACGCCGCGGCCGAAGCGGTGCACCGGGCCAAGCAGACCATCGACGACATCCGCGTCGCCCAGGTCGTCGAGCAGGATCTCACCCTCGATGACAAGGGCGGGATCATCTACCGCACCAAGCTGCGGATCTCCTTCAAGATCCGGCCGCCGAAATCGTCGCGCGACCCGGACTGACCGCGCCGATGCGAAGCTTCGACGACCTCGTGACCGAGGCCGCCGCCGCACCGGTCGACGGCTGGGAGTTCTCCTGGCTCGACGGCCGCGCCACCGAACAGCGGCCGTCCTGGGGCTACCAGCGTCAGCTGGCACGGCGACTGTCGGGCGTCTCGGCTGCCGTCGACCTGCACACCGGCGGCGGCGAGGTGCTGGCCGGCATCGAGCGGTTCGGGACGTTCCCCCCCACCATGGCCGCCACCGAGTCGTGGCCGCCGAACGCCGCACGCGCCACCGGGCTGCTGCATCCGCGCGGCGTGGTGGTGGTGACCGTGCCGGACCGGCCGCCGCTGCCGTTCGGCGACGAAGCCTTCGACCTGGTCAGCAGCCGGCACTCGTTGGAGACGTGGTGGTCCGAGATCGCCCGGGTGCTGCGGCCCGGCGGTCATTACTTCGCCCAGCAGATCGGCCCGGCGACGATGCTGGAGTTGAGCGAGTTCTTTCTCGGGCCGATGCCCGGCAAGGGCGCCCAATACGAGCCGGAGGCGGTGCGCGCGGGCGCGACAGCCGCCGGCATGGAGATTCTCGACCTGCGCCTCGAGCGACTCCGGGCCGAGTTCTTCGACGTCGGCGCGGTGATCTACTTTCTGCGCAAGGTGATCTGGACGGTGCCCGACTTCGCGGTCGACGACCACCGCGACCGGCTGCGCGAGATGCACGACATCATCGAGACCCAGGGCCCGTTCGTCGCGCACGCCACCCGGGTGCTGGTGGAGGCCAGGAAGAACTGACTCAGCGCCGCAGCACGTCCAGGGCGTGTCGCAGATCGGCCGGGTACTCGCTGGTGATCTCGATGCGGCGGCCGTCACCGGGGTGGGCGAAGGCCAGCGAGTGGGCATGCAGCCACTGGCGTTCCAGATCGAGTTTCTTCGCCAGCGTGGGATCAGCGCCGTAGGTGAGGTCGCCGCAGCAGGGATGCCGCAGCGCGGCGAAATGCACCCGGATCTGGTGCGTGCGGCCGGTCTCCAGATGCACGTCGAGCAGACTGGCGGCGACGAACGCCTCCAGCGTGTCGTAGTGGGTGATGCTGTGCCGACCGTCGGCAGTGACGGTGAACTTCCAGTCGCGGCCGTGGTGCCGGCCGATCGGTGCGTCGATGGTGCCGCTGGACGGATCCGGATGGCCCTGCACCAGTGCGTGATAGCGCTTCTCGACGGTGCGCGCCTTGAATGCGCGTTTCAGCGCGGTGTAGGCCCGCTCGGAGATCGCCACCACCATCACCCCGGAGGTGCCGACGTCCAGCCGGTGCACGATGCCCTGGCGTTCGGGCACTCCGGAGGTGGTGATCCGGTAGCCCGCCGCGGCCAGCCCGCCCAGCACGGTGGGTCCGGTCCAGCCCACGGATGCGTGGGCGGCCACCCCGGCGGGCTTGTCGACCGCGACGATGTCGGCGTCGGAGTACAGGATCGCCATGCCCTCGACCTCGGCCGGGGTGTTCTCCAGCGGGGCCGGCGCCTCGGGTAGCCGCACCTGTAACCACGCGCCGGCGGCCAGCCGGTCGGACTTTCCGGCAGGCGTCCCGTCCAGTTCGACGTCGCCGTTCTCGGCCAGCGTCGCGGCAACGGTCCGGGACAGCCCCAGCAGGCGGGCCAGCCCGGCGTCGACGCGCATGCCGGCCAACCCCTCGGGCACGGGCATGGAGCGTTCAGTCACGACCGCATCGAACCCGGTCGCTGCCGGTGGTGCTCACGCGCGCTGCTCCTCGGCGTCGTCACGGCCCGCATCGTCACGACCGGCATCGTCACTACCGGCATCATCGCCGGCGCGACGGCGGCCCACCACGTCGAAATCGAAACCGAACACCGAGAGCGTGACCAGCAGGATCGCACCGCCGACCACCGCGGGATCGGCGACGTTGAACACCGGCCACCAACCGATCGACAGGAAATCGACGACGTGGCCCTGCAGGTGGCCGGGCGCCCGGAAGAACCGGTCCACCAGGTTGCCCAGCGCGCCGCCCAGGATCATTCCCAGCCCGACCGCCCACCACGGCGACACCAGCCGGCGCGACATCCAGATGATGCCGAGCACCACCGAACTGGCGATCAGCGTCAGCACCCAGGTGTAGCTGGTGGCCATCGAGAATGCGGCACCAGAGTTGCGCACCAGAGTCCAGGTGACGGTGTCGCCGATGATCGACACCGGCTGGCCGGGGGTCAGCAGCCGCACCGCGAGCACCTTGGTGACGACGTCGACCATCAGCACGACCGCGGCCACCGACAGCAGCAGGCCCAGCCGTCGGCGGGGCGCGGCCGGCGCCGGCGCCGCGTCGGTGGCCGGCCCGGTCGAGTCGGTTGTCTCCTCAGTCACGCCCCCATCATTCCTTAACGCGGGTACGGCATGATCGCGGCATGGTGTCCAAGCGCCTCACGGTCATCACCACCGGCGGAACCATCGCCGCCAGCACCGACCACGGCGGGGTGCGCCGGCCCACCGTCCACGGCGCGGAGCTGGTCGCCGGGATCGGCGCCGGCTCCGCCGAGGTCACGGTGGTCGACCTGATGTCGCGCGACAGCTCGGAGCTGACCCCGGCCGACTGGGGCCGGATGCTCGCCGCGGTGCGGGCCGGCGTCGACGGTGGTGCCGACGGGGTGGTCGTCACGCACGGCACCGACACCTGCGAGGAGACCGCGCTGTGGTTGGAGCTGGGCTACACCGGCGACGCCCCGGTCGTACTGACCGGGGCGCAACGCAGCGCCGATGCCCTCGACGCCGACGGGCCGGGCAACCTGCGTGACGCGCTGCGGCTGGCCGCCGACCCCGCGGCCCGCGGTCTGGGTGTGCTGGTGTGCTTCGCCGGGCAGGTGCTGGCCCCGCTCGGGCTGCACAAGACCACCACCTCCGACCTGACCGGCTTCAGTGGCGCACGGGTGGGCACGGTGGCCGGCGATCGGGTGTCCCTGGACGGCGAAAAGGTGCGGCCGCAACTGCCGGTGACCGCCCCGCCCCGAGTCGACATCGTCGCGCTCTACGCCGGCGCGGACGCGGCAGCGCTGGACGCCTGCGTGGCCGCGGGCGCGCGCGGAATTGTCCTGGAGGCGCTGGGGTCGGGCAACGCCGGAACAGCGGTGATCGACGGGGTGCGCCGGCACTGCCGCGACGGGGTGGCCGTCGCGGTGTCCAGCCGGGTGCCCGGCGCGCGGGTCGGGGCGGCCTACGGACCGGGCCGGGCACTGGTCGACGCCGGTGCGGTCATGGTGCCCCGGCTTCGCCCGCCGCAGGCGCGGGTGCTGCTGATGGCGGCGCTGTCCGCGGGCCTGCCGGCCGGTGCGGCCATCCAGCGGTGGGGCTGAGCCCGGCCGGGCGGCCCGGCTGTCGGTGCCGGGCATGCCCGGTTTCGGGGACTCAGCCGGGCTCGTCGGGGACGACGGGATAGTCGGGCCAGTCCAGGCTGGCGACCGGATCGGCGCCGGCGATCCCGGGCTCGTCGACGGCAAAGGTCCGCACCGGGCCCGGGCCGGAGCTGCGGGTCTCGAATCGCACCGTCACCACCCCGTGGCCGGACCCCTGCACCCAGCCGTGCCCCAGCTCGACGTGGGTCACGTCATCGCCGACCCGCCACGACGCCGCGGTCGGCGGTGCAACCGGTTCCGGCGCCGGTTCCGGTGAACCCACGGCGGTGGCCTCCGGGAACGCCAGCTCCGGGAACAGCGACTCCTGACGGACATCGGTCAGCCCGGAGAATCCCACCCCGAGCAGCCGGATCGGGCCGATCTGCGCGGGGTCGAGCAGCAGCCGGCCGGCCGCCGAGGTCAGCACGGCGGCGTCGGTGGTCGCATAGGGCAGCGTCGCCGAGCGGGTCAGCACGCTCATGTCGGCCTTCTTGAGTTTCACCGTCACCGTGCGGGCGCCCCGCCCGTCGCGCAGCAGCCTGCGGTAGGCGTGTTCGCCGATCGGGCCGACCTCGGCTCGCAGCTGCTCCAGCGTGGTCAGGTCGGTGGCGAAGGTGGATTCGGCGCTGATCTGTTTGGCCTCGGCACGTTCGGCGACCGGGCGGTCGTCGATCCCGCGGGCCAGCCGGTGCAGGGCGGGCCCGATGGTGGCGCCGAGGATGTCGGCGACCTCGCTGTCGGTCAGCGCGGCGAGCTCGCCGATGGTGGAGATCCCGAGCCGGTGCAGCTTCTCCTCGGCCACCGGGCCGATACCCCACAGCCGGCGCACCGGCAGCCCGTCCAGCAGCAGGCGTTCCTCGGCGCGGCCCACCACCCGCACTCCGTCGGGTTTGGCCAGGTCGGAGGCGATCTTGGCGATCTGTTTGCCCGAGCCCGCCCCCACCGACGCCACCAGGCCGGTTTCCTCGCGCACCCGGCGGCGCAACCGCTGACAGAACCGGTGCACGTCCTGGCTGTCGGCGCCGGCCAACTCGGCGGGTTCGCCGAACGCCTCATCGAAGGACAACTGCTCGACGACCGGGATCACCGCGCGCACCGTCTCGAACACCCGGCGGCTGGCCACCCCGTACACCGACCCACGCGGCGGCAGCACCACCGCCGGGGCGCCCACCAGCCGGCGCGCCTGGTGCATCGGCATCGCCGAGCGCGCCCCGAAGACCCGCGCCTCGTAACTGGCGCCGGCCACCACACCGCGGCCCCCCAGCCCGCCGACCAGCACCGGGCGGCCGCGCAGCGTCGGGCGGGTCAGTTGCTCGACGGAGGCGAAGAATGCGTCCATGTCCAGGTGCAGGACCCACCGGGCGTCCACACCGATGAATGGTATTGCGCCGCGGCTTAGGGTGGTCCACATGGCGATGAACCTGTTGCACCGCCGCTGCTGCAGCTCGCGGCGGTGGGCCCGGCAAGTCGAAGAGCAGATGGTCCCCTGGGCGCTGGCCGAGGTCGACCTGGGCGATGACGTCCTCGAGATCGGCCCGGGCTACGGCGCCAATATCAAGGTGCTGATCGATCGGGCCCCGCGTTACACCGCTGTGGAGATCGATCCGGTACTCGCCGAGCGATTGCAGGGCGAATACGGCTCGCGCGCACGCATCATCAACGGCGACGGCACCGCCACCGGTCTGCCCGCGGCCGCGTTCAGCGCGGTGGTGTGCTTCACGATGCTGCACCACGTGCCGACGCCGGAACTGCAGGACCGGCTGTTCGCCGAGGCGTTCCGGGTGCTGCGGCCCGGCGGGGTGTTCGCCGGCAGCGACGGCGTGCCGTCCTGGCACTTCCGGTTGCTGCACATCCGGGACACCTACAACCCGGTGCCGCCGGAGTCGCTGCCGGACCGGTTGCGGCGCAGCGGATTCACCGACGTCGACGTGGTGACCGCAGCCGGACGCCAACGCTGGCGCGCCGTCAAGCCCTGACCCTGCCGGCCGTTGACCGGCGAGCACCCCGGCGGCGTTGCTCAGGCCTTGGTGATCGTCACCCGCACCCCGTCGCCGATCTCGGCGGCATCGGCGCCCGGCTCGCCGAATTCGAAGCCGGTGGCCAGGATCTCGCCGGCGATGAGTTCAGCATGGGCCTGTGCCCACCCCAGCCGCGGGCCGGGAACCGACATCACCACGCTGATCCGGTCGGAGACCTGCAGGCCGGTGTTCTTGCGTAGTTCCTGCAGTTCGCGGATGCGGTCCTTGGCCCAGCCCTCGGCTTCGAGTTCCTCGGTCACCGTGCCGTCGAGCACCACCAGCCCGGCGCCGTCGGGCAGCGCCACGGTGAACTCGGGATCGGCGGCAACCAGTTTCGAGGTGTACTCGCCGTCGAGCAGCACCACCGGTCCGGCGCTCAGGGTGCCGTCCGGGTTGACCACGCCCTCCCCCGCCTTGACGGCTTTGATCGCGGCCTGCACGTCCTTGCCCAGCCGCGGACCGGCCACCTTGGCGTTGACCGCCAGGTCGAAGCGGCCGTAACGGTCGATGTCCTCGGTCAACTCGACGGCCTTGACGTTGAGCTCGTCGGCGATCAGCCCGGAGAACGGCGCCAGTCGCTGCGGGTCGTCGACGGCGACTGTGAGTTTGGGCAGCGGCAACCGGACCCGCAGTTGGTGCGACTTACGCAGCGAGGATGCGGCTGAACACACGTCGCGCACCTGGTCCATCGCGGCGACCAGTTCGGTGTCGACGGGCAGACTGCCGGCCTCGGGCCAGTCGGTCAGGTGCACCGACCGTTGCCCGGTCAGCGAGCGCCAGATCTTCTCGGTGGTCAGCGGCAGCAGCGGTGCGGCCAGCCGGCAGGTCACCTCCAGCACGGTGTGCAGGGTGTCGATGGCGCCCGGATCCTCGTCCCAGAACCGTTGCCGGGAGCGCCGCACATACCAGTTGGTCAACGCTTCGGTGAACTGGCGCAGTTCCTCGCACGCCCCGGAGATGTCGCAGCCGTCCAGCGCGGCGGTCAGGTCGTCGCGCAGCGTGGCCAGCTTCGCCAGGATGTAGCGGTCGAGTACGTGCGGTGAATCGGTGCGCCACACACCGGTTTCGGGCGCGTAGAGGGCCAGGAAACTGTAGGCGTTGGACAGCGGCAGCATCACCTGGCGGACGCCCTCGCGGATGCCCGGCTCGGTGACGATCAGGTTGCCGCCCCGCAGGATCGGCGACGCCATCAAGAACCACCGCATGGCGTCGGAACCGTCGCGGTCGAACACCTCGTTGACGTCGGGATAGTTTCGCAGCGACTTGCTCATCTTCTGCCCGTCGGAGCCCAAGACGATGCCGTGTGCCACACAGGTTTTGAATGCCGGCCGGTCGAACAGCGCGGTGGCCAGCACGTGCATCATGTAGAACCAGCCGCGGGTCTGGCCGATGTACTCGACGATGAAGTCGCCCGGGTAGTGCGCGGATTCGGCCGCCGAACCGTCGAACCAGTCGCGGTTCTCGAACGGGTAGTGCACCTGGGCGTACGGCATCGACCCGGAGTCGAACCACACGTCGAGCACGTCGGGGATGCGTCGCATCGTCGAACGGCCGGTCGGGTCGTCGGGGTTGGGCCGGGTCAGCTCGTCGATGTAGGGCCGGTGCAGGTTGTCGGGGCGCACCCCGAAATCGCGTTCCAACTCCTCGAGGCTGCCGTAGACGTCGATCCGGGGGTAAGCCGGGTCGTCGGAGCGCCAGACCGGGATCGGCGTGCCCCAGTAGCGGTTTCGGGAGATCGACCAGTCGCGTGCGCCGCGCAGCCAGTTGCCGAAGATCCCGTCCTTGACGTGCTCGGGATACCAGGTGATCTGCTCGTTGAGTTCGACCATGCGGTCGCGGAACTCCGTGACCCGCACGAACCACGACGACACCGCCTTGTAGATCAGCGGATTGCGGCATCGCCAGCAGTGCGGGTAGGAGTGTTCGTAGGTTTCGTGACGGAGCAGCACCGCGCCATTGGGGGCAGCAGGGCCCGCGCCCGCCTTGAGATCGGCGATGATCGCCTTGTTCGCGTCGAAGACGTGCTGGCCGGCGTAGTCGGCGACGCTGGAGTCGAAGCGGCCCCCGGCGTCGACCGGGGTGACCGGGGTGATGCCGGCCGCGTCGGTGATGTTCTTGTCATCCTCGCCGTAGGCCGGCGCGAGGTGCACGATGCCGGTGCCGTCGTCGGTCGACACGAAGTCGGCGGCCAGCACCCGAAATGCATCTGCCTCCGCCATGAAGTACGGGAACGGCGGCAGGTACCGCAGCCCGATCAACTCCGAACCGCGGTAGCTGCCCAACAGCTGTGGCTCTTCCCCGAATTCGCGCGCGTAGCCGCCCAGCCGGGCCTCGGCGAGCAGGTACCGGCGCTCCCCGACCGCTACCTGCACATAGGTCACCTCCGGGTTGACGGCCACCGCCAGGTTGGCCGGCAGTGTCCAGGGCGTGGTGGTCCACACCAGCAGGTGCGCACCGGCCAGCTCCTCTGCCGCCCCGGCCAGCCCCTCTGCCGCCCCCTCTCCCGCCGCCCCGCCCGCGACCCGGAACCCGACGGTCAGCGCCGGGTCCTGTCGACTCTGGTAGACGTCGTCGTCCATCCGCAGTTCGTGGTTGGACAGCGGCGTCTCGTCGCGCCAGCAGTACGGCAGCACGCGATAGCCCTCGTAGGCCAGGCCGGAGTCCCACAGCTGTTTGAACGCCCACAGCACCGATTCCATGAACGGCAGATCGAGGGTCTTGTAGTCGTTGTCGAAGTCGACCCAGCGGGCCTGCCGGGTGACGTAGTCCTGCCATTCGGCGGTGTAGCGCAGCACCGATTCCCGGCAGGCCTCGTTGAACGCGGCGATGCCCATGGCATCGATCTGCGACTTGTCGGTGATGCCGAGCTGGCGCTCCACCTCGAGTTCGGCGGGCAGCCCGTGGGTGTCCCAGCCGAACCGGCGTTCCACCCTGTAGCCGCGCATGGTGCGGTAGCGCGGCACGATGTCCTTGACGTAGCCGGTGAGCAGGTGCCCGTAATGCGGCAGCCCGTTGGCGAACGGCGGCCCGTCGTAGAACACGTATTCCGGCGCGCCGTCACGGCGGGCGATGCTGGCCCGGAAGGTGTCGTCGGCCGCCCAGTAGTCGAGGACCTCGAGCTCGGCCGCCGGGAAGTCGGGGGCACCGGCGGCCGGTTTCGGATAGCTGCGTTCGCTCATGCTGTGTCGTCTCCCAAGCGCCCGGCCCGGGGACGACGCCGCGCGGGTTGCGCGAGCACCGCGGTACCACCCCGCTTGCCGCGCTGCCGGCGCGACCGCTCAACCAGGCTGTGACGGGCCGACCCGTTCGGTTCTAATGAGGCCCGGCGGTGCAGCGCCGGGCCCGTTCCTCCGAAGGCTCCCCGGTGATGGCCGGATCATTGCCGCTGAGCCGATTGTACGGAGCGCCGCCGCTTCGCCGGACGCGGCCCGGCCCCCGACTCCGCCACCGGACGCTAGCCCGCCTCCAGGCACTCCCAGCTGTCGGGGAGCAGGCCGGTCTCGATGAACTCGGTCACCGCCGCGGCCTGTTCGGGTTCCAGCCCGGTGTCGGCGGCACGGTAGATGACCTGCTCCTCTTTGGAGTTGTGCACCGCAAGCTGATCGAGCAGCAGCCGGGAGACCGCTGTCAGCGCCGCGGTGTCGCCGTCGGGCAGCAGTCCGACCAGCGCGTCCATCGTGCGCCAGATCTCGGCGTGCTCGGTCATCATGACCGCAACCGGCATCGCCATGCCGGCCTGCCGGATCGGCGGGAACAGGATCCGCTCCTCGAGGTAGATGTGCTTGCGCAGCCCTTCCAGAGCCGTGCTCAGGCCGGCGGCGTCCACCCGGCCGCCGCGAAGGTCGATCAGGAAGGCTTCCAGACCGGCGTCGATCTGCTGATGCTCGCGCTCCAGGGCAGCCGATACGGCCACTCGGGATTCCTCTGGGGGCATTGCGGTCTCCTTACCACCTCACATAGCGGCCTTCGCACAAACCCAGCCGTCGGGCATCCGGCCGGATGCGAGGAAGTCGGCGACCTCGGCGGCCTGTTCCGGCGCCAAGGCTGTGTCGGCGGCCGGGTAGATCACCGGTTCCTCCACCTTGTTGTGGTCGGCCAGTAGAGTCAACAGCCGTCGGCAGGCTTCCCGCAACTCATCGCGGTCGGCAGCATCGCCCGGGCCGGTCGCCAGATCGTCGAGGGCGTCCATGGTGCGCCAGATCTCGCCGTGGCCGCGGATCATCCCGAACACCGACATCATCTGCGCGCCCTTGCTGATCGGCGGGAACAGCAGCTGTTCCTCCAGGTAGATGTGGCGTCGCAGCGCGGCCAGTGTGCCGTGCAGGGCGTCGGTGTCGACGCTGCCGGCAGCCAGCTTCGCCAGGAAAGCCTCGAGCCCGGCATCGACTTCCTGATGCTCGCGTTCGAGTGCGACCGAAAGCGTTGCGGTGGACATGATTTCGGCACTCCCCTCAGGCCAGCTCGGCCTCGACGCTGTGGGCGAAGTCGGCAGCGGCCCTTGCCGGCTGGACTGCACCGTCCGATCCGCGATGCCCATCCGCAGCCTCCTCTGCCGGTGCGGACGCCGCCCGAACCGAAGCCGCAACCCGCCCTATGTTTTTTACAAGTCAGACTTGTTTAAATCTAGCCCATCGGGCGGGGTGCTGGCTAGCGTCGGATCACCGACAGCTCAGTGCTCGTTTTCGTCCTCCGGCGGTGGGGTGGAGGCCAGCACCTCGGTGTGCCGGTCCTCAGCCGGCTCGGCCGGTTGCGCGGACAGTTCCGGGAACGCGGTGGCCACCATGTCCTCGAACGTCCACTCGTGCGCGTCGACTGGTTCGGCCGTCGCCGCGGTGCCGTCCGCGGCCGGTGCGACATGCGCGGCGGCCGAGCCGGAATCGCCGGCCGCCGGCGCAGCAGCCCCCGCCATGACCGGCGCCACCGCGCGTGGCGCCCGCGCCGGATGCTCCCGCACGTTCAACGGCCACCAGAACCACCGGCCCAGCAGCGCCGCCATCGACGGCATCATGAACGAGCGGACGATCAGGGTGTCGAACAGCAGGCCGAGCCCGATCGTGGTACCGACCTGGCCCACCACCCGCAGATCACTGACCAGCATGGAGGCCATGGTGAACGCGAACACCAGTCCGGCGGCCGTGACCACCTTCCCGGTACCCCCCATCGCCCGGATGATGCCGGTCTTGATTCCGGCACCGAGCTCCTCTTTGAATCGGGCGACCAGCAGCAGGTTGTAGTCACAACCCACCGCCAGCAGGACGATCACCGACATCACCATCACCAGCCAGTGCAGGTGGATGCCGAAGATGTACTGCCAGACCAACACCGACAGCCCGACCGATGCCCCTAGCGAGGCCAGCACCGTCCCGACGATCACCAGCGAGGCGATGAAGCTACGCGTGATCAACAACATGATGATGAAAATGATTGCCAGCGCAGTGATCCCGGCTATCAACAGGTCGTAGTCGGCGATTCCCTGCAAGTCGTTGAAGAGCGCTGCGGTACCGGCGACGTAGACCTGGGCGGTCGACAACGGCGTCCCCTTGAGGGACTCGGTGGCAGCCTTCTTGATCAGGTTCACCCGCGCCATGCCTTCCGGGGTCGCCGGATAGCCGTCGTGGGTGACGAAGAACCGCGCGGCGTGACCGTCCGGCGACAGGAAGAGCTGGATCACCCGTTTGAAATCCGGGTTGTCGAACGCCTCCCGGGGCAGATAAAAGGAGTCATCGCTCTTGGCCGCGTCGAAGTCCTGGCCCATCGCGGCCGAGTCACCGCCGACCTCCTCGACCTGCGCCATCATCCCGGACATGGTGCTGTGCAGGGTCAGCATCATGGTCTGCAGGCTGCGCAACGCAGCGATCTGCGCCGGCATCATCTCCAGTAGCTGCGGCGTCACCACGTCGACGTTGCTCATCACCGGCGCCAGCTCATTGAGTTTGTCGGTGAGCTGGGTCGCGCCGTCCATCGACGCGTAAGCCGACCGCAGCGACAGGCAGGTCGGGTCCCCGCGGCAGTCGTTGGTGTCGACGGATTCCCGCAACAGCTTGGAATTGGCGTTGAAATCGGCCATGTGGGCGCGCATCTGCTGGGCCAGATCCATCGCCTCGTATGAGACACCGGTCGCTTCATGGGTATTGGTGCCCAGCTGCTGCATCAGCCCGTACATCCGCTGCAGCGAGGCGATGGTGCCCTCCAGATCGTCGGCCTGCTTGCGCATGTCGGCCACCCGGTTCTTCATGAAGTCCAGGTTCTGCATCTGGCCGGCGCTTTGCATGCTGAGCAGGAACGGGATCGAGGTATGCCCCAGCGGGGTCCCCTCCGGCCGGGTCACCCCCTGCACCAGCGCGACACCCTCGACCGCGAAGACGCTCTTGGCCACCTTGTTGAGCACCAGGAAGTCCGCCGAGTTGCGCATGTCGTGATCGGATTCGACCAGCAGCACCTCCGGCAGCAGGCGAGACTCCGGGAAGTGCCGCGACGCTGCGGCCCAGCCGAGGTTGGCCGGGGTGTCCTTGGGGATGAACGAGGGGTCCTTGTAGCTCACCTGGTAACCGGGCAGCGCCAGCAGACCGATGAGTGCGACCGCACCGGCGGCCACGAAGATCGGTCCGGGCCAGCGCACGATCGCCGTGCCCACCTTGCGCCAGCCGCGTTCCGACATCTTGCGCCGGGGTTCCAGCAGGCCGTAGCGACTGGCGACCGTGAGCACCGCGGGGACCAGGGTCAGCGCGATCGCCACCGCGACCAGCATGCCGACCGCGCACGGGACGCCCATCGTCTGAAAGACCGGCAGCCGGGTGAAGCTCAGGCAGAACGTGGCGCCCGCGATCGTCAAGCCCGATGCCAGCACCACATGGGCGACCCCGCGGTAGGTGGTGAAATACGCGGTCTCCGGATCCTCGCCGGCATGCCGGGCCTCGTGGTAGCGGCCGATGAAGAAGATGCCGTAGTCGGTGCCGGCGGCGATCGCCAGCGTCACCAGGATGTTGATCGCGAAGGTGGACAGCCCGATGAGCCCGACATGGCCCAGGAACGCGACGATCCCGCGGGCGGCCGCCAGTTCGATCCCTACCACGGCCAACAGCAGCGCGACGGTGCTGAATGAGCGATACAGCAACAACAGCATCAGTGAGATCACCGACACCGTGGCCACCAGGATCTTCAGCACCGCACGGTCGCCGCTGGTGTTCATGTCGGTGACCATCGGAGCCGGGCCGGTGACGTAGGCGCGCACCCCCGGCGGGGCGGGCGTGCGGTTCACGATGTCGCGGACCGCTTCGACGGAGTCGTTCGCCAGCGCCTCGCCCTGGTTGCCGGCGAGGTTCAGCTGTACCAGTGCGGCCTTACCGTCGGCGCTCTGGGCGCCGCCCGCGGTGAGCGGGTCGCCCCAGAAGTCCTGGATGTGCTGGACATGCTTCGTGTCCGCGTTGAGCTGGGCGATCAGCTCGTTGTAGTAGCGGTGGGCGGCGTCGCCGAGCGGTTCCTCACCTTCCAGGACAATCATCGCCGCACTGTCGGTGTCCGACTCTTGGAACACGTGCCCCAGCCGCGCCATCGCCTGGATAGACGGCGCGTCCTTGGCGCTCAACGACACCGGATGGTCCTTGGCGACCTGCTCCAGCTGCGGGACCGCGAGGCTCACCAGCGCCGTGAGTGCCACCCAGCCCAGGATGATCGGCCACGCGAACCTGCGGACGAACCCTGCCGCGGCCGGCCGGCTATGGCTCAAGTGCGTATTCGTCACTTATCCCAGGCCCCTCACCAGACGATCTCCCCCAAGCGATCACTGTAGCCCCAGTTCACCGACCGCAGCAGCAGAAGCTACCCGATCAGGTAGTCCGACAGCGGGAAGTGGTCCTGCTCCTTCACCGCGCTGCGCACCGAGGTCGGCCGGAACAGCGGGGCCTCGCCGGTGTTGTGGTTGAACCAATAGGAGTTCGACGTCGCGCAGTTGCCGCGATGGAACACCGAACTGTCGAGCAGGTCCATCATCCGCTCATAGAACCGGGTGTTGGCCTCTTCGGTGACCTCGAAGGTACGCGCCTCGAGCCGCTGCAACTCACCGAACAACCGGTTCATGTGCCGCATCTGGTACTCGACGGTGTTGAACCAGGACAACCCCACCCAGGCGAACGGGCTGGCCATGTGGATGAAATTCGGGAACTGCGGCGCCGTCATGCCCTGGTAGGCCTGGAAGCGCGTCTCGCGCCACCACTTGCCCAGGTTGCGCCCACCGCGGCCGACCACCTCGATCGCGGGCAGGTTGCCTTCCCACACGTCGTAACCGGTCGCCAGCACCAAGGTGTCGACATCACGCTTGGCGCCGTCGGCTGAAACGATGCCGTCCGGCTCGATCCGCTCGATACCGGCCGTCTCCAGATGCACGTTGGGCTTGGTGAACGTCGGGTAGTAGTCGTTGGAGATCGACGGACGCTTGCAGCCGAAGTCGAAGTCGGGGCTCATCTTGCGGGCCAGTTCGCGGTCGCGCACCGACATCAGCCGATGCAGGGCGGACTGGGCGGCCATCGCCTTGTTGAGAAACCTGAAACGCCGGTAGCGCCACATCGTCAAGACCATCATGAAGTCCGTGACGTTATCGGTGATCCACCGCACGATTCGCTGGGTGAAGGGCACCCGGGCGAACATCCGCTGGACGACCGGGGGGAACACCACGTCGGACTTGGGTGTCACCAGAATCGGGGTGCGTTGGTACACCGTCAGCTCGGCGACCTCTTTGGCCAGCTCGGGGATGACCTGGATCCCGGTGGATCCGGTGCCGATGACCGCAGCGCGCCGGCCGGCCATCGGGTAGTCGTGATCCCAGGCGGCGGTGTGGATGATCTTGCCGGCGAACGTGTCGATGCCGGGGATCTCGGGGATCTTCGGCTGGCACAGAAAACCGGTGGCGACGATGAGGAACTGTGCCGTCAGGGTCTCGCCACCGGCCAGCGCCACCCGCCACACCTGGGTCTCCTCGTCCCACTGGGCGCCGTCGACGCATGCGTTGAAGCGCATGTAGCGGCGGACGTCGTATTTGTCCGCGACATGCTCGGCGTAGGCCCGCACCTCGTTGCCCGGCGCGAAAAGGCGTGACCAGTACGGGTTCGGTTCGAACCAGTAGGAATAAGTGGTCGAGGGCTGGTCGACGGACAGGCCCGGATAGTGGTTGACCCGCCAGGTACCGCCCAGGCCGTCCTCGCGGTCGAGGATCAGAATGTTGTCGTAGCCCAGCCGGTTGAGTTGGATCGCCGCGCCGATTCCACCGAAGCCCGCACCCACGATGACGGCCTGGTAGTGCTGGTATTGCTGGGTCCCCATAAGGAGGACACGCTACCGCAACGCTGCGACTCGCCGCTGTGCGCGCAGGTCGTCCCGGCCTGCGGGCAATGCCGGTGGAAGGTAAAGTAATGGCCGCTGCGTGGTCGCGAGATGGCGGCAATCACACCACAACACCGTGACTTGTCTTAGTGATTTGCCAGACTCGGCGGTAAGCTTCGGCCCAGTCGCGCAGTTTTCGAGCGCATGACGCCAACGATGGGAGAGGTCGCTCGTGCCGATCTGGATCGACATCGTCGGACCGCTTGCCGGTCTGCTGATCGCTGGTTCGGCATTCGTCCTCGTCGTGCGCGCCCTGGCCCGATACCGCCGCAACATGGATGTCACCGACGACGCCCAGTACATGGCGACGCTGACGAGCCTGTCCGAAAGTTCGGTACGCCGCCGCTTCGATCCGTTCACCGACATCCAGTGGGACGCGCCCGAGTATGCGATCACGCCCGATGACCCGCGCTGGGTGCTCGAAGACGACCCGCTGGGACGCACCACCTGGTACCGCAGCCAGCCGCTGAGCAAGCAGATCGAGATCGGCATGTGGCGGCAGGCCAACATCGCCAAGGTCACCCTGCAGTTCGAGAGCATGCTGATTCGCGGTCTGGTCCAGTACAGCTCGCGGGTGCCCAACGGCTCTCCCGAGCACCGCTACTGCCTGCATGAGTCGGTTGAAGAGTGCAACCACGTGCTGATGTTCCAGGAGTTGGTGAACCGCATCGGCTTCGACGTGCCCGGGATGCAGTGGTGGATGCGCTGGCTCTCGCCGCTGATGCCGTTGTACGCCGGACCGTTCCCCAATGTGTTCTTCTTCGGTGTGCTCGCCGGCGAGGTGCCGGTCGACGTGCTGCAGACCAACGCGTTGCGCGAGGCCGGCTCCGGGCATCCGGTCGTGGAGAAGGTGATGGCCATCCACGTCGCCGAGGAGGCCCGGCACATCTCGTTCGCCGACGCGTATCTACGCAAGCGCGTCCCGCACGTGTGGCGGATCAATCGGCTGTGGATGTCGGTGTACGTGCCCTTCGTGATGCGATTGCTGGCCAAGCCCATGGTGGAGCCGCCGCGCCGCTTCTTCCGGCAGTTCGACGTGCCGCGTTCGGTGCGCAAACAGCTGCTGACCGGTTCCCCCGAGTCCCAGCAGGCCCTGCGGGACACCTTCGCCGACATCCGGATGCTCTGCGGCGACATCGGGTTGATGACGCCCGCCGGACGGCTGATGTGGCGGCTGTGCAAGATCGACGGGGCCCCGTCGCGTTACCGCGGCGAACCGCAGCGCGCACAGCCGGCTGCGCAAGTCACCGCGGTCCAAAGCACCCGCTGAGCTGTGACATACTTCCGGTATGGTTCGTTCTCCGTCTGAGACTCTGGAAAAAGTCGGCGCCGATCTGGTCTACCGGATCTCGGCGATGCCGATTTACAAGAAGGCCTTCAAATACTGGTACCCGTTCATGACCAAGCGGATGGGACACGACGACGTCGTCTTCCTCAACTGGGGCTACGAACAGGACCCGCCGCTGGGCCTGGAACTCGATGCGGCCGACGAAGAGAACCGGTATTCGATCCAGCTCTACCACCAGACCGCCACCCAGATCGACCTGGCCGGCAAAAAGGTCCTGGAGGTCAGCTCCGGCCACGGCGGCGGTGCATCCTTCCTGGCTCGCACCCTCAAACCGGCCTCCTACACCGGTTTGGACTTCAACCCCGACGGCGTCGCCTTCTGCCAGAAGCGCCACCAGGTGCCGGGTCTGGAGTTCGTACAGGGCGACGCGCTGAACCTGCCGTTCCCGGACAATTCGTTCGACGCGGTGGTCAACGTCGAGGCCTCCCACATCTACCCGGACTTCGCCCAGTTCGTTCGCGAGGTGGGCCGGGTGCTGCGTCCCGGTGGGCACTTCCTGCACACCGACTTCCGCGCCAAGGAGGACATCGAGTCCTGGCAGCGGACGCTGGCCACACCGCCGCTGCGGCTGGTCAACGAGCGTGACATCAGCCGCGAGGTCGTACGCGGCCTGGCGGCCAACTCGCCGCGCTCCAACGACCTGATCAACGAGCGGATGCCGTTCTTCCTGCGCCGCTTCGCCCGGGAATTCGCCGTCGTCGAGGGTTCGCTGTTCTACCGCGACCTGGACCGCGGCGAGATCACCTACCGCATCTTCGACCTCGTCAAGGACTGAGGACACCCGTCGAAGCGCCGGAGCAAACCGGGACCGAGGTCTTGGGCTCCGGCGCTTCTTTGGTGACCGACGTCCCTTAGGCGTCGGACGAAAGCGGGTTAGGGTGGCGGCACTCGCGCTCCCAACCCGACGATCCTGACGAGGGGCTAGCCAGATGGACCAGAAGGAACTGACGCGTCGCCTTCGCTTTCGCGCCAGCCTGCTCAGGATCGGCATCGACGGACTGGTCGGGGTGGCCCGGGACCGGGCGACCGCCTACCGGTACGCGCTGACCGGCCGCCCGACCGCCCCGCTGACCGACTTCGACCCGTTCGCGCGCGAAACGATGCGCGACCCCTACCCGGGATACCGCACGCTGCTCAGCGGGCCGCAGGTCTGGTACAGCCGCAAACGCGGCATCTGGATCATCCCGGGTTACGACGCGGTGCGGCAGGCATTGCGCGACGACGAGGCGTTGTCGTCGGCGCAGAGCCAGGCCCGCTTCCGGGTTCGCCTGCAGACGATGAACGCCACCGATCCGCCGGTGCACACCCGGCTGCGCCGGTCGGTCTCGCGGGCGTTCACCCCGCGTGCGATGAAGGCGTGGGAGATCAACATCAATCGCGTCGCCGACGAACTCGTCGCCGCGATGATCGAACGCGGCCGCGTCGAGATCGTCGACGACCTGGCCAAACCGCTGCCGAACCGGCTGATCACGATGATGCTGGCGATTCCCCAGGAGGACCGCCACCAATTCCTGGAGTGGGCCGACATCATCAACGAGGCGGCGTTCGCACCGCTGACCCCGCGCGGGATGGCGCTGAACATGCGCTCGAGCCAGGCCGTCATCGCGATGCACCGCAGCCTCGACCCGATGATCAAAGCGCGCCGCGCCGCACCCGGCGACGACCTGATCTCGATGCTGGCCGCGCCCAGCGGCGAGGACACCCTCTCCGATGACGAGGTGTTCTGGAGCGCCTCGATGCTCGTCGGCGCCGGCAGTGAGACCACCACGAACCTGATCTCGGGCCTGTTTTTGACACTGGCGCAGCGCCCGGACGTCTACACCCGGCTGCGCGAACACCCGGAATTGATCCCCGCCGCGATCGAGGAGCAGCTGCGGTTGGTCTCCCCGGTGCAAGGGTTCTACCGGACCGCGACCCGCGACTACCGGGTCGGCGACCACACCATTCCGGCGGGCGCCCGGGTGCTGGTGCTGTACGCGGCCGGCAACCGCGATCCACGCCACTACCCCGACCCCGACACCTTCGACCTGGACCGCAATCCGACCGACCACCTCGCCTTCGGCGGCGGGGCGCACTACTGCCTGGGCACCCACCTGACCCGCATCGAGGTGAGCCGGGTGCTGACGCAGCTGATCCCGCACGTCAAGGAGATCCGGCTGGCCGGCGAGTACCGCTACCTGGTGAACGCGACGATGCGCGGCCTCGAGCACCTTCCCGTCGAGCTGGTGGCCGCCGAGGCCGGCGCCGCCGGGACCGCGACCGACCTGCGGTCCACCGGCAGCCGATGACGGCCCAGCCGGTTGCGCTGGTCACCGGGGCGACGAGCGGGATCGGGGAGGCGACCGCCGACCGGCTGCGGGCCGCCGGCTACCGCGTCTTCGCCGTCGGCCGCAATCCCGAAGCGCTGCAACGTCTTGCGGCACGAGGACTGGACGCCCGCGCCCTCGATGTCACCGACGAGGCCGCGGCGCAGCGGCTCGTCGCGGAGATCAGCGCCGACCACGGCGCGGTGAGCGTCTTGGTCAACTGCGCGGGATTCCCGTTGACCAGTCCCCTCGAGCAGCTGGCGCTGCCGGACCTGCGCAAGCTGTTTGAGACCAATGTCATTGCCGCACTGAACTTGTCCCAATGCGTACTGCCGGGCATGCGTGAGCGTGGGACCGGCGTCATCGTCAACATCGGCAGCATTGGCGGGCGTTTCGCCAGCCCGGGTGCCGGCGGCTATCACGTGGTCAAGTACGCCATGGAGGCGTTGTCGTTGTCGCTGCGAGCCGAAGTGGCGCCGTTCGGCGTGCGGGTGGTCCTGCTCGACCCGACGGTGGTGCACACTCCGTTCGTCACCGCACAGCAGGAGGCGCAGCATTCCTACGCCGCCGACGATCCCTACGGCGACTTCAAACGTCGCTACGCCGAGAACACCCGTCAGCTGTCGGCGAAGCGCGGGGTGATGATCGGACCCGAGGCCGTCGCCCGAGCCGTGGAGCGGGTGGTCCGGGCGAAGAACCCGCGGCCCCGCTATATCGTCGGGCTCTCCGGCAAAGTCACCGTGCTCGCCCGGGCGCTGCTGAGCGACCGGATGTGGGATCGAATCCTGATGCGCGGGTTGCGGGAGTGAGCTGTCGGGGGCCGCTGACCCCATCACCGGCCGCAAACCTCTTCCGTGACATACTCCCTCGGTGGCCACGATGAACCGTCTGATATTCAACCCGGTTACCCACCGCGTAATGACGAACCCGTTCGTCTACCACCTGCTGTTCACGTCGTTCGTGACCAAGCGGTTCGCCACCCAGACCAAGCTGCTCAGCGGTGACGACTGGCTGTTCCTGAACTACGGCTACGAGGAAGACCCGCCGATGGCGGTGCCGCTGGAGGCTTCCGACGAACCCAACCGGTTCTTCATCCAGCAGTACCACCGCACCGCCGCACAGGTGGACCTGGCCGGCAAGAAGGTGCTCGAGGTCAGTTGCGGCCACGGCGGCGGCGCGTCATATGTGGCGCGCACCTTCAAGCCGGCGTCCTACACCGGCTTGGACCTCAACGAGACCGCCATCGAATTCTGCCGCCAGCGCCACCAGCTGCCCGGGATGGACTTCGTGCAGGGCGACGCCCAGAACCTGCCCTTCGACGACGGGTCGTTCGACGTGGTGTTCCAGGTCGAGGCATCACACCTGTACCCGCATCCGGCCCGGTTCTTCGACGACGCGGCGCGGGTGCTGGCGCCGGGCGGGCATTTCCTCTACACCGACTTCCGCCGCCGCAGCGAGCTGGCCCGGTGGGACGCCGAGCTGGCCAACACCAGCCTGCGACTGGTGACCCAGGAGGACATCAGCATGGCGGTACTGCGTGGCAACGAGCAGAACCTGGCCCGCAAGCAGGACATGATCGCTCACCACGGCAGCATGGCCCGCTTCGCCAGCGCCGCGACGGACTGGACCTTCAACGGCGCGCTGCGCAACGGCGAGTTCGTCTACCGGCTGTACTGCTTCGCCAAGGACTGACCGACCCGGACGGCGGCTACAGTCCGCGACTGACGAGCCAGTTGTGAATTCGTTCGGCCACCGATTCCCAGCCCGGCTCGAGCATCATGTTGTGGCCCATGCCGGGGAAGAACTCCGCCTCGGTGCCATAGGCGCGCGCCGTCGCCTGCACTTCTTTGCGGGTGTGCGCACCGTCTTGTTCGGCTCCCAGCACCAACAGCGGCGCGGTGATGCGCGCCGGGCGCGGCAGATTGAGCATCAGGCAGTCGATGCTCACGCGGGCGCTGTCCTCCTGTAGCCGCGCCGCACACTCGAGCACCCGGTCTTCGGGGGTCTGATCGGAGAAGAACTTCTCCCGGGCCAGTTCCGGCGTATTGATGTAGCGCAGTGACTTGCCGGTGACGACCATCTTGACGGCCTGCCAGGGGTGGTTGCGCAGCCAGCGCAGACTGGATCCGTAATTGCCCTGCGGGGGAATCGACGCCATCAGTACCCCGGCCGGCGCGGGACGGTCCTCGAGGTACTTCTGGACGATCAGCCCGCCCATCGAGTGGCCGATCACCACGGGTGCCTCGGGCAGACCGTCGGCCACCGACCTGACGTCTTCGACGTAGTCCTCGACGCTGCAGCTTCGCAGCGGCTTGTCGATCGCACTGCCGCCGTGGCCGCGAAAACTGACCGCGACCGCGCGGTAACCCAGGTCGGCGAAGTATCCGAGGAAATTCTCGTCCCAGCACCAGGCGGCGTGCCAAGCGCCGTGGACGAACAGCAGCGGCGCCGGATGATCTTCGCTCACGCAGCCCTTGTCGATGACCTCAAGCATGACACTGCTCCCCCTGTCCGGCGATCGACCGCTCCGTGACGTCGACGGAATCCCGGTGTTCCCCTCACCCGCGCTGCGAGTCGACAGCGGAGTGCGCCGCGCCAGCAACGGTAGCAGCGGGCCGTGCGGCACGATCCGGTAGGCGGTCACCAGCAACCGGTTCGCCCAACCGGGTGTCACCCGGCCCTTGCCCGCGGCCATGCCGTCGACCGCTGCGCGAGCAACCTTGTCCACCGACTTCCACATCACCGCGGGCAAGACCTGCTTGCGTTCGCCCTCGCGGAACCCCGCAGCGACGTCCAATCGGGTGTCGACCGGTCCCGGGCACAGCGCGGTGGCGCTGACACCGGTACCGAGCAGCTCGCTGCGCAGACTCTCGGTGTAGGAGGCGACGAACGCTTTGGCCGCGCCGTAGCTCGCCTGGCCGGGCAGCGGACCGAAGCCGGCCACCGACGACACGTTCAGCACGGCACCTCGTCCTCGTGCCACCATGCCCGGCAGAAATCGGCTGCACAGATCGACGACGGCGGCCACGTCGACCTCGACCAGATTCAGTTGGCTTGCCGGGTCGGTGTTGGCGGCCAGTGCCACCAACGACAGGCCGGCGTTGTTGACCAGGATGTCGGGGACCAGTTCCAGGTCGGCGATCCGGTCCGCCAACGCTGCGCGTTCGGCGCGGCAGGACAGATCCGCCGGCAGCACGTGCACGGGATGTGGGTTCAGTTCGGCGGCGAGCGCGTGCAGCCGGTCGGCGCCACGCGCCACCACGATCAGCTGGTGGCCGCGGCGGGCCAGTTCCCGCGCCACCGCAGCACCGATCCCCGACGAGGCGCCGGTGACGATGGCCGCGCGGTCGGGACCCGGTGCTGGTAGAGCCACCCGGCCACCCTATCGCCCGGCACGCCGGCGGCCTCCTCCGGCAAACTATTTGACGTCCGCGAAACTTTTCTCTACCTCGGCGGGCACTGGGACGACTTCCTGTGTACGCTGACGCGGACATGTGTGTGATGTAAATGGGGGACGTTGATGACACGCTCTAGAAATCGGTGGATGACGGTCGGCCTGGTGGCGGGGGGCTGCGCCGGGCTACTGGGAATGACGTCGGCGCTCGGTGCCGGGGTGGCCCTCGGCGAGGACACCGCACTGATCATGGGCTCGGCGTTTCAGCCGACGCCGAAGGATTCCTATATCGACCAGGTCATGGCCGATTTCCTCAACCCGCAGAACCCGTTTCCGGGACAGCCGACGTTTCCGGGCTATACCCCCATCGGGGTGACCACACCGCAGACCGATTACGGACCCGGAATCATTCAGGGTGCCGCCGACATCGACGAGGCGATCAGGGCGCACCTGGCCGAGGGCGACAACGTGACGGTGTTCGGCTACTCGATGAGCGCCGCGGTGGCCACTCAGGAATTGGTGAACCTGCTCGGGTTGCCCGCCGATCAGCAGCCGGATCCGGACTACTTGAGCTTCGTGTTGCTGGAGAATCTCGGCAACCCCAACGGCGGCTTCTTCACCCGCTTCGACTCGGGTATGCCGATGACGCCTGCCGACGGGATCTACCACACCGACATCTACACCATCGAGTACAGCGGAGCGACCGACTTCCCGAAGTACCCGCTGAACTTCCTCGCCCTGGCGAACGCGATGGCCGGTTACGTCAGCCTGCACCCGGCACTGCTGCCCGGGTGGCCGACGACGTTCAACCCGGACTCGGTTCAAGACGCGGTGCAGCTTCCGACTTCCGAGGACGTCAACACCGACTACTTCTTGATCCCGACGCAGAACCTGCCGCTGCTCGACGGGATCCGTTGGGTGCCTTTCTTCGGGCCGGCGATGGCCGACCTGGTGCAGCCGGCCCTGCGGGTGCTGGTCGACCTGGGCTATGACCGCAGCGATCCCGCCGACGTCCTGACGCCGGTGTCGTGGAGCATGCCCACGATCGACTGGGACGTCGTGTCGCAAAACCTCGAGCTGGGCTTCGAGCAGGGGTGGACGGCCGCCCAGGTCCAGCTGGGAATGCTTCCCGAGACCGAGCTGCCCGACCTGTACCCCTACCTGCCCGACCTGTCAGGCCTGATCGGGGACTAGCACGCCCGGCCGTGCGCCGGACCGGCCGGGTCGTCCCCGGCCGGTGCCGGCGATCACGCCGCGGTGACGTCGAAGACGGCGTCCCAGAGGCCCTGGATGTCGAAGGGCCCGATGATCCCGATGTTGTCGGCGATGTTGAACAGATAGTCGCCGAGGAAGTCCTGGACCTGATCGACGGTCGGCAGGAATCCGGTGGTGTCGATCACCGGGTCGTCGGGCAGCGGGTTCTTGAGGTCGAGCAGCACCGTGCCCAGCCGCCACAGCCAGGCCTCGTACTCGATGATCTCCGGCGTCGAGACATTGGCGGTGCCGCCGTCATAGGCGGCCAGCCATTCGTCGATCACCGGGTTGCCCGGCCACAGGTCCCCGACCAGTTTGGCCAGCAGGTAGTAACTGGGCGTGTTCCAGTCCTCCGGGTTGAAGAGGTCACCGCCCGGCTCGGGCAGCAGGCACGGCCCGGGGCAGAACGGGCTGCCCGGGATGAAGGGGTTGAACGCGACCAGGAATGAGGCGAAGACGGCCTGCAGCGCCCTGCCGAACTCCACCAAGTCGGGAAGCTGGAACTTGTCGAAGTCGAAGGGCTGCATCAGGCTGTCGAAGAAGTTGATGAACGGCTGGTCGAAGTCCATCTCGTAGTAGCTGCCCGTCCACGGCTGCAGCGGGGCGTCCGGGTCGATGTCGGGGTAGTCCTCCGGGTTCAGCCCCAGCTCCTCCAGGGTGCGGGTGCCCTCCCAGTAGAACCCGTCATGAGCGAACCCGATGTTCTCCATGCCCGGGCCGTTGGGGTCGAAGTAATAGGAATTGCCGTTCATCATGTCGGCGAACGGAACCTGGAACCAGTTCTGAATCAACGGGAACTTCTGTAGGCCGGTGGCGATCAGCAGGCTCCAGACGGTCTGGTCGATCCAGGTGAAGCCGGTGATCGGACTGGTCGGCATCACCGGCAGACAGTCCATGCCCGCGCAGCTCAGATCTACCGGGATCTGCACGTTGGCCAGCATGGACAACTGCTGACCGAGACCCGGATGGAAGAAGTCCCCTTCGTGGCCGGCTCCGGACAGCTCCGGGAACGGGACCAGCAGTTGAGCGACGAACTCGAAGTGCCCCAGGTCGCCGGGGTCCTCACCCCAGGCGTTGGTCGGACTGCCGACGAACCACGGGCCGCTGTAGAACAGCGACTTCGCCGTCGTGTCCAGCGCATGGATGTAGTTCGCCGGAACGTTGACCAGGTCCTGGAAAAGGTTCAGCGGAACGTTCAGCAACGATTCGCCGGCGGTCAGGTGTGGCGCCGGATGAGTAACGGCGGTGTCGGGAGCCGGCACGCGAGGCGGCACCGGGGCGATGGCCACCAGGCCCGCCGTGGTGATCGCCAGCCCAGCACTGAAGTATGAGCGCAGGGCAGCAACCATCCGGGCGGACCTCCGATGACGAGGGGAAATGCCATGCCAGACGCGGGCATGACCTAAGTAGGTTTATGCAATCTACCAAAGAATTACATAAGTGCAACCGATAGCGCTCCCCCGCCCGGGAAGGGCAACGGCCGGTCTACTTCACGTGCCGGTCTAGAAGGTGAACCAGCTCGCGATCTCGGCCCACAGGTCTTCGAGCGTGGTGTTGAGCCCGCCGCTCGGGTCGAGGAACATGATGAAGTCGTTCCACAGCAGCAGTGAGTTCTTGCCGCCGTATTCGCCGATCTCCTGCATGTCCAGCGCCAGGTCCGGGTTGTAGGTCGGCGGCGTGTAGTAGCCGGTCTCGGGGTTGATCGGCCACGGCCCCAGCAGGCCGGGGTCGGTCATCAGCCCGCCGTTGACGACCAGGTTGGGCAACCAGGGGTTGATCTCGCCGAGCCAATCGATGATCTCGTTATGAGTGTCCGCGTCGAAGGTGAAGATCCCGGTCTGCAGCGCCGAGATACCGGCCATCACCTGCTCGTCGGTCGATCCGTTGGCGTTGCCGACGGCGTTGGCGGCTTCCTGCTCGGTCAGGTCGATCCACTGCTGGATCAGTGGGTTGGGGGCGCCGATGCTCTGGATCGACTTGACCAGGTCCAGGCTCGTCACTCCCCACGGCGGGGAGACCGGCGCCATATTGCACAGCCCCGGGCACATCGGGCTACCGGGGACGTACGGGTTGAAGTCGACGACCATCCCGGCGATCAGTGCCTTCATCGCCTGGAAGATCTCCTCCGGGCTGGAGAAGTGGAAGCCGGTGAGCGGGTCGTCGCCGTTGACGCTCCAGTCGACCGGCGCCATCAGGCTGTCGAACCAGCGCTGGAACGGCGCGAACGGGTCCAGCTTGAAGGTCAGGCCGGCCCACGGCATCAGGTTGATCTGGTTGCCGTACTCATCGAGACCGCCATCGACGGTGCCCGGGTACCCGAAGCCGGGCTGGGCGTCGGCTCCCGGGACCGCGTCGAACGGTGAACCCGGCACTGCCCCACCCTCACCCACGCCGGCGTCCGGGTTGGCGATGCCGGCGGAGGTCGGGTTGTCGGGGTCGCTGAACGGGCTGTCGGGGAACTTGTAGCCGTCGAGCATGTCCTGGATCGGCACCTTCAGCCAGTACTTGAACAGATCCAGCTGGTTGTCGTCGTTGGGGAAGTTACTGAACTTGATGAAGAAGTTCAGCATGGCGTCTATGGCGGTCACCCCGGTGATCGGCTCCACCGGGGACATCGGAAAACACTGGATCGAGTCACACGATGCGCTGACCGGCAGCAGCGCCGCGGCGAACATCGCGAACTGCTGACCGATGCCCGCCGTGCCGTTCTCCAGCGCCTCCGGGTCGATCGCCGGGTCGAAGGCACCGGAGATCTGCGGGGCGAACGGGAACATGTAGTCCACGACCGCCATGAAGTGACCCGGGTCGCCCGGATCCTCACCCCAGATGTTGGTGGCGCTCGGCGTGAACCAGTTGCCGGTGAAGAAGAACGAGTTGTTCAGGACGTTGGTGGCCTGCACGTTGTTGAACGGGATGTTGACGATGTCTTGGAACAGGTTGAACGGGATGTTCAGGAACGAGGCCTCGGCGGCCAGCTGCACCGCCCGCTCGGCGGCGGTCAGGCCGGCATCCCAGGGCGCAACCGGCGCGACGGGGGCCATGGCAACGGCGCTCGCTGCGGCGACGGCGGCACCCGCTGTCATGTGACGGCGCTGCAGGACCGCGCGGTGGGCACCGGTGATCGGGTGGCGACGCTCGGGCACCGCTCGGTGTCTACCCGCGTTCGTATAACGACGCTTCCGCGTCACACCATTCTTCACATGTCCCCCTTGAGTCCCCACCGAACCGTGCCAGCATAGCGGCGGCGCGGCCCGGTGTCTAAGCGAGTACCGGTAAATTTACATGGGCTGTGGAACATCGTCCGCTAAGTGATACATCATGATGGTCTTCGGCGCATCTTCTACTCGAGGAGAGCGCTCGACCAGCTTCGGTCGCCGTCTCTGACCCCGACGAGCAACTCCCGGCGTTGCCGCCGCGAAGTTTCGCACCAATCGAATCCTGCCGGACCATACCGCACGGGGTGACCGCCTGCACCCGGTGGCGCCCCTGCCCGGGCCGATTCAGAGCAGCGCTGCCAGGTCCCCCAGCCCGACGGCGTCGAGCAAGCCGGCGAATCCGTCCGCACCGCCCACCGCGGCGCCACCGAGGTCGTCGGGGCCGGCTCCCAGCACCGGGGTGAGGCTGTCGAAGTCCACCGGCTGGTAGCCGGCCACCTGCGCCCAGTCGGCGAAAAGCTGCTGGACACCCGACTGTTCCATGAAGTCGATGAGCTGCTGCATCATCGGCGAGGGCGCGAACGCGATCGGGGTGTCGACGTTGGCCGGCGGGTCATCCGGCGACGCGTTGCCGACATCGAACCACTGCTGCAGCGACTGCGACACCGCGTCGTTGACGTCGACCTGGTGTGGTGTGGGCCCGTTGGCCATTCCGTAGTACGCATTCAGCGGATTGTCGGCGTTGGCCAGCGCGAGCCAATTCTGCAGGTAGGGGTTTCCCGGCCACATCTTGTCGAGGCCGGTCACCAGCGCCAGCGGGGTGGTCGACGGGTACGCCAGGCAGGTGGCCCCGCAGAAGGGGTCGCCGGGCGACGACGGGTCGAAGGCGATGATCATGCCCGCGGCAAGGGTCTGCAGTGCCCGGCCGGCCTCATCGAACGTGGGGATATGGAATCCGCTCAGATAGCTCTCCGGGTCCACCGGGGCCTGCAGGCTGTCGTAGAAGTTCTGGAATGGATACAGCAGGTCCAGCTTGAACGTTTCGTTGGACCACGGCATCAGGTGCACCGGGTTGCCGTTGCCGTTGACGACCTCATCGGTGCCGGGCACCACATGGATCCCCTGCGACTGTGTCGCGGCGTCCTGCGGCAGGTTCGCGAGGTCGTCCGGCGTGGCCGGGTGGGTGCCCGGGAAACCCAGCAGCGGATCACCGGGTACCGAGCCGTCAGGGTTTCCCTCGCTATCGACACCGATGCCCATCGAGGGGTTGATGACCGTGGGAAAGGTATAGCCGGCCATCAGATCCGACAGCGGCACACCGAACCAGTTATCGAACAGCGGGAATGGCTGCATACCGGACAGCGCGGCGAAGAACCAGGCGTTGTGGTCGAGGAACGACGAGCCGGTGATCTCGCTCGACGGCAGCAGCGGTGCGCTGTAGTCGGCATCGCTGGAGGCGCTCGTCGGGATCTCGGCATCGGCGAGCAGGGTGAACTGCTGGCCCAGCCCCAGGTGGCCGGCGGCCGCCTCATCCCAGTCGAAGCCGGGAGCGCCCGGGGCGGGGCTGCCTTGCCCGGAGATCTGGGTGAACGGGAATGCCATGTCGATCGAGGCCATGAAATGGCCCGGATCACCCGGATCCTCCCCCCAGATGTTGGTGGCGCTCGGCGACCACCAGTTGCCGCTGTAGATCAGCGAGTTGCCCAGAACGGTCATCGCGCCGAGTTCGGTGCTGGGAATGTTGGCAATGACCTGGAACAGGTTCAGCGGAATGTTGAGCAGCGAATCTCCGGCGCTGACCAGTGCCAGGTCCCGCGCCGCGGTGACCGAGCCCGCCGGCGTGGCCGCCACCGGTGTGACCAGCGCGGCGGCGAGCGCTCCCGCTGCGAGCACAGCCTTCGGATCAGATGTGTATTTCGCCGCGTCCATGAGCCCCCCGCCCAATGTGTTACACAGGATCGGGTGAATCTACATCACTCGGTTTGCGCTACACAATTAAAACAGAACTTTGTAATCGTCACCGACGGATAGGATGCCTTTTCGGCTCCGAACGCGGACCATTGCATCCGAAAACGGATCATTCTTCCAGCCAAGCCCGGTTACCGTAGCCGTCGAGATGGGCGACCTCCCCGACCGGCCGGCGGGTGGTCGGACCGTAACGCCCGCGGGGCCAGCCCAGCGGCACGATGCAGCACGGCGTGATCTCGCGCGGCAGGCCCAGGATGCGCCGCGCCGCCCGTTGACTCCACAACGGCAGCGTGATCAGTGAGGCGCCCAGTCCCATCGCCCGGGCCGCCAGCAGCAGGTTCTGGACGCTGGGATAGATCGACCCCCAGTAGGCCGACTCGGCGATGTGCGGCATCCGCACCACCGGCAGTCGCCCTTCGCGGGCCCCCAACCGCAGACAGGCCACCACCAGCACCGGGATCTCGGCGAAGTGGTCGATCTGCCACTCCATCGCCCGTGCGATGCCGGCGATCGATTCGTCGGTCTTGAGCCGGCGCCGCAACACCACGTCACGCTGGATCTTCCACGCCTGCCGATAGCGCTTGGCCAGTTCCTCCTTGACGCGGCGGTCGCGGACGACGATGAACTCCCAGTTCTGCCCGTCATTGCCGGTGGGGGCCCGCAGCGCCAGCTCGATGCATTTGAGCACCACCGCGTCGTCGACCGGTTCGGAGTAGACCCGGCGCACCGCACGCTGGGTCATCATCGCCTCGCCCAGCGGCATGTCGAGCCGGGCCAGCGCCTCGGCCGCAGCGGGTACGTTGGCCGGGGTGAAACGCGGGGCGTCCGGCGCCGTCATCGTCCGGCCCCTTCGGTCAGCCACCGGGCGGTGAATCGCTGGATCTCGGGGATCCCCTGGGCGAACTCTTTCGCCAAAAAGCTCTCGATAGGGCCGCCCACCAGCGGCATCTTGAACTCGATGGTCCCGGTGAGGTCCATCCGCGAACCACTGCCGGCCGGCTGCAGCAATGCGGTTCCCCCGCCGCGGCCCGGCGCCCCGACCACCGCCACGTCGATGTCGCCGCTCACCCGGCCGTCGCCGGTGGGCGTCCAGACCTCGGTGGTCACGATGTTGAGGTCGCCGCGGTAGATCTTGGTGAGCATGCCCGGCAACGCACCGTGACGCAGGTCTTCGGTGACCACGACCCGGACCGTGCCGGTGGTGTCGACGGTCAGCGAGTCCAGGGTCTTCTCGCCCTCGAAGGCGTCGATTCGCGCCAGCCAGTAGTCGCGCGAGCCGAATGCGGACTGCACCTGTTCGACGGTCGCCGGCGACTCGAACACGATGTCGAAGGAACGGGGCATGCCTACCTTTCCTCTACTTGCCGAACAGCCGGCTCGCCAGGCCCGCCGCGAACGTGCGCACCCGGTCGAGTTGCTCGGGCTGGACGTTGGTGGGCGGGAGGCGCAGCCCCAGGTAGCGGTTGCGGTAACGCCCGCTGCCCAGGTAACTGGTCAGCGACAGCATCGAGCGCAGCGGGTCGCCGGGATAGGTGAAGTGGATCTCGTCGGTGTAACGGCCACCGCACTCCTCACCGAGCCGGCAGACCTCGGCGTAGTTCTCCTGCCAGTACTCCCGGCACACGGTGAACACCGCGAACGGCTTGCCGTCCAGTAGCTTTCGCGCCTCGTCGGTTTGCAGGAACGACCGGATCGGCATGGCGGGCGCCTTCCACCAGGTCGGTGAGCCGATGCAGATCAGGTCGTAGTCGCCGTCGCGCACCGCGTCGGGTGTGCGGATCTGGCCCGTCTCGCCCTGCTGCTGGGCTTTCAGCACGCTGAGCATGTCCGGCCACACCCGGCGCATCGGGAACCGCGAGAATCGCTGCGCGTAGCGCGGATCGGTGAACTCGATAGCGGCCTTGGTCACCTCGCAGCCCCGCTCGGCGAACACCTCACCGGCGGCCTCGAGCACCTTGAGCGCCTGTCCGGTGTAGCTGTAGTACAGCAGCAGCACCCGCGGCGCCTGCCCACGGCCGTTGGCCTCACCCGCCATATCCGCCTCCTCCTTCGACCGTGCGATGCATCCGGTTCCCGTCCAGGGTATTAGGCTCGCCGACGTGGCAGACAAGATCCCCGTCGACCTGCACGGCGCCGCACAGACCATGTTGACGACGCTGTACCTCAAGGCCCTCGACGCCGATTTCGACTCCCCGGTGTTGGGCGACCAATACGCCAAGGAGGCGGTCGAGCGCATCGATTTCGACTGGGAGGCGCTCAAAGCTCCCGGCCGGTGGGCGCCCCTGGTGACGGTGCGCACCGCCCAGTACGACATCTGGGCGCGCCAGTTCCTGGCGGCTCACCCGCGGTCCACCGTCATTCACCTGGGTTGCGGCCTGGATGCCCGGGTCTTCCGGATCGATCCGGGCCCGGAGGTGGCCTGGTACGACGTCGACCAGCCGCCGGTGATCGCGTTGCGCGAGCAGATCTACCCCGACCGCCCCGGCTATCACCTGATGGCGACCTCGGCGACCGACCCGTCCTGGCTGGAGGAGATTCCCGCTGATCGCCCGGTGCTGTTGCTGGCCGAGGGCATCAGCATGTATCTGACCGAATCCGACGGGGTGGCGCTGCTGCAGAGCGTCGTCGAGAGGTTCCCCGCCGGCGAACTGCAGATCGACTTCTACAACTGGTTCGGGATCAAGTCGCAGAAGAGCCACCGGCTGCAGCGTCAGTCCGGTGCCACGCTGCACTGGGCCGTCAACAGCCCCAACGACATTCTGGAGTCGGTGAGCGGGCTCCGGTTGCTGGCCGCCGCCAACCTCTTCGACGCCGAGACCTTCAACCGGGTGCCGGCCGGTTTCCGGCGCCCCAGCCGGGTGGCTCGCGCGGTGCCGCCGCTGCGGAAGATGCTGCAGTATCACCGCTACGCTTTCGGCCGCCTCAGCTGACACTCGCATGCCGCTCGGCGATCTCGCACAGCAGCGAGCGGATCGCCTCCACCGAGCGTTCCGGCTCGGGCCCGTGCGAGTGGTATTCGATGTTGAGTTGGCCGGCGAAGATCTGGGTGAAATAGATGTCGATCCCGGCGCTCACCGCGAAATACAGTTCGCCGTGGGTGCTGGTCACCTCCACACCCGGTGGTGTCCGCACCGGTGGAACCAAGCCGTTGTTACTCAGCACCACGACATCGGGCAGGCCGGGCGGATTTCCGACGTACTGCGGGCTGAAGTGCAGCCGGGACTGCTGGACGACGCCCTCGTCCAGGTCGTTCTGGAAGTTCTCGGCGATGTCCCGGGCGATCGCGACCAAGTCCGTCTTGGCGTCGATCTCGGCGAGATAGGTGGCCAGACCGATCGGGTTGGTGCATCCGGTGGCCGAAACCGGCGGTGAGAGAAAGTATCTGAGGTCGACGGTGTAGACGTAGGGCACCGGGATGCTCAGTTTGCCCCGCAACTGCCATTCGGCCATCAGCACCGCCGCCGACAGCACCGCGTGCAGGCTCAGGTCGTGGGCGCGGCCGAAGGCGACCACGTCGTTGGTCTGGCTCTCCGAGAGCCGGCACGACGCCATCGGAACCCGCACCGGCGACGACGGCGTCTCAGTCGCTACGGCCCGGCGGGTCGGCGGGAGGTCGTAGCCGAACAGCGCCGGCATGAACCGCTCGATGCCGGAGCGCTGCTGCTTCTCGATCCCGCGGTCGGCCAGCACCGCCTCGATCGACTGCGGCGCCGGTTCGACGTTGATCGCGCCGACCCTTCCGGTGGTGACCAGGTCGGTGTAGTAGGAGAGCATCTCTTCGATCAGCGCGTACATGTGGTGACCGTCGGCGACCGCGTGATGCACATACAGGGTCGGCTGCGCCTGTCCGTCGGCGATGATCACCCGCAGCGCAACCAGCGACTCCGTCTGATCGAAATGCGGGGCCGGCGGTTGGGCGTCGGGGCGAGCGAGTTCGATCACCTCGATGCCGTCGGGCATCAGGTCGTCGGTGACGAACTGATGCCGGCCGTCGGGCAGTCGCTCCAGCCGCCCGGTGAGGATCGGATGGGCCTCCAGCAGCGCCTCGTAGGCCTCCGAGAGCAGGTCGATGTCGACCGGACCGGTGACGTGCGCGGCTAGGCCCACGAAGTTGTGGGTCTCGGCGAGCATCTCCTCACTGGTCGCGAGCTTCCGAATGACCGACGTGGCAAACACTTTCCGGTTCTCTCCTAATCCTGAACGGCTAAGACAGCTCGACCAGGGTCATTTCCCCGTCTTCGGCGTCGGCCGAGGCCATCTCGTCTTCGGCGATGGCTTCGGCGACCAGATCCATCACCGCCGTCGAGAACGCGTCGGCGATAGCGCGCACCGTGGTCTCCTCGATGCGGCGGCTGTCATACCACCAGTCCAGGTGCAGCACCCCAGCGGAGCGGTAGGCCCGCAGCTCCAGCGCATGTCCCAGGCCCGCAAGCGCCTCGCGCACCGGCATCGCGGTGTCGGGGTCGAACTGCACGGGCGCGTCCTGCGCGGCCGGCAGCTCGGGGATCGCCCCGACGTAGGCGAAGTGGATCTGGGCCGGAGCCGCCGAGCCGAACAACCGCGCGGTCGGCGCATACAGGTAGCGCAGCAGCCCGTAGCCGATCCCGTAGTGCGGTACCGCCCCCAGGGTCTGGTGGATCTCGTCGAGCAGCCCGCGCGCGCCCGACCCTCCGGCGATCGAGCAGTTCAGCGTGACCGGGTAGATCGTGGTGAACGATCCGACGGTGCGCCGCAGGTCGACATCGGGTTTGAGCACCGAACGGCCCGTTCCCGCCATGTCGACGGCGACGGTGCCCTCGCCGACGGCCGCTGCCACCGCGCGGCTCAGCCCGGCCAGCAGGATCTCGTCGATCGGCAGCCGCAGCCGGCGCCGGGCGTCGTCGATCTCGCTGACGTCGGCCGCCGCCAGCGCCGAGGTGAGCTTGGCCAGATCGGCTGTCCCCGGCGGCTCGGCGACGTCGGCGCCCAGCCGCAGGGTTGCGGCTTGTGTTGTCCGCAACCAGAATTCGCGGCTCTCCAGTACCGCCGGGTGGGTGGCCAGCCCCGCGCAGCGTTGCGACCATTCGGCCCATCCGACGCCGACCGGCTGCAGTTCGATGTCGTTGCCCGCCAGCTGCTGACCGAACGCGGTGAAGATGTCGGTCAGCAGGATGTCGCGGGATGCCTCGTCGCCGACGATCGCGTGCAGGCTCAGCGCCAGATAGCACACGTCGCCTGCGGCACCCCGGATGTAGAGGGCGGTCAGTGGCGGGCAGGACAGATCCTGTTCGCCGATGTGCTCGGCCAGCATGGTGCGCACCGCATCGTGCTCGGCGGTGAGACCCTCCGGCAGCGAATGCGTGCTGATCTCGCCGAACTCGCCGGGTTCGGCTACCTGCTGTTCCCAGGTTCCGGCCCGCTCGGTGATGCGCAACCGCAGGGCGTCGTGGTGATTGACCACCGCGGTGAGCACCGCGCGGACGTCGTCGACGGAGACATCGGGGCGCAGCCGAAGAATCAGCGGGATGCGCCAGTGGCCGTGCTCGCGAACACCGTGCTCCAAAAAGTACGTGATGTTCGGCGGAACGGGCGGGTGCTCGACCTCGCCGGGTGACTGGCGGGCCAACCCGCCCGCGGCGTAGCGGGCAGTCAGTGCCTTGGCCAGCGCCGACACCGTCGGGTTGTCGTAGAGGTCCTGCGGGGTCAGGTCCAGTCCCTCGTGGGAGGCGGCCATCGCGACGCTGATCGCCACCAGCGAGTCGCCGCCGATGTCGAAGAAATTGGCGTTGCGGTCCACCGAGCTGACACCGAGGCAGACCGCCCAGATGCGTTGCAGCGTCGCGTCCATGGACGCCCCGGCCGAGCCGCCGGCGCCGTCGGCTCCGGACGAGCCGGTCGCCGCGGCACCGTTGTTCGAGGCGGCCCCGGACACCCAGGTGGCGCCGGCGTTGTGCTCCAGCCAATGCCGTTGGCGCTCAAACGGATAACCCGGAACCGTGACACGTTTGGGCTGGTAGTCGCCGCGCAGGCCAGACCAGTCCACCTCGACGCCGGCAGCCCACAACTGGCCGAGCGCCAGCAGGAAGGTGTCCCGGTCGTCGCGGTTCTGAGCGTGGTGGCGCATCAGCCGGACGGTTCGGTGCCCGCCGGCGAACTTCGGATGGCGGGCCGCCGAAGCGGTCAGCGTGGCCCCGGGGCCCACCTCCACCAGGACGCGGTGCGGGTCGCCCAGCAGGGTGTCGATCTCGTCGGCGAAGCGCACGGTCGCCCGCACGCTGCGTGCCCAGGTCGCCGGATTGGTGGCCTCGCTGGCCGCCATCTGAGTGCCGGTCAGGTTCGACAGCAGCGGGATCTGCGGTTCGCGCAACGTCTGCCGGGACAGGAAACCGGTGAACTCCGGGATCATCGACTCCATCAGCCGGGAGTGGAACGCGTGCGAGGTGCGCACCCGGCGCGCGTTGATCCCGGCCTGCTTGAGCGCCTCGGTGAACGCGCGGATGGCGTCTTCGGCGCCGGCCACCACGCAACCGTCCGGGTCGTTGACCGCGGCGAGGTCGACGTCGGCGGTCAGGTAGGCGCCGACCGCGTCGGGGCTCAGTGGCACCGCCACCATCACACCGCGCGGCGCGGCATGCATGAGCCGGGCCCGCATGGCGACCACTTTGATCGCGGTGTCGAGGTCGAAGACACCGGCGATGGTGGCCGCGGCGTATTCGCCGATGCTGTGGCCCACCAGCGCCGCCGGGCGCACCCCGTAGCTTTCGACCAGCTTCGCCAGCGCGTATTCGACCGTGAACAGCGCCGGTTGGGTGCGATCGGTGCGTTCGAGGTCACGGGAGGTGCCCTCGAAGATCACCGCGCGCAGGTCGAAGCCGAACTCTGCGTCGAAGCCGGCGATGCAGCGGTCGAAGTGCTCGGCGAACACCGGTTCGGTGTCGTAGAGCCCGCGGGCCATCCCGATGTGCTGTGCGCCCTGGCCCGGGAACAAGAACACCACCCGGTCGGTGTCGGGCGCATCGGCTGGGCGGTCCAAGCCCTCGCCGACGAAGACGTTCTCGCTCTCCTCGGCGCCGAGCACGGTGGCCGCGTCGGCCCGGTCGGCGACCACGGCGGCCAACCGGAGGTTCTCCGGGTGCCGGCGGGCCAATGTGTAGGCGACGTCGGGCAGGCTGGGCGCCTCGGCGTCGGCACCGGCCAGTTCGGCCGCCAGCTCCGAGCGCCCCTGCTGCAGTGCCTCGGCGGTGCGCGCCGACAGCAGCAGCACCTGAGGGCCGGGCTGGGGTGCCGCGCCCACCGGCGACTCTTCCGGCCATTCTTCGACGATGACGTGCGCGTTGGTGCCGCCGACCCCGAAGGAACTGACCCCGGCTCGGCGGACGGACTGCTCGGTTTCCCAGGGCCCGTACTCGCTGCGGATCCGGAACGGCCCGGAGTCCAAGTGCAGTTCGGGGTTGGGGCTGGTGTAGTGCAGCGTGCCGGGTATCGCTCGGTGCTTGAGGCACAGGATGGTCTTGATCAGGCTGGCGATGCCGGCCGCCGATTCCAGGTGCCCGATGTTGGATTTGACCGATCCGACATAGCAGGGGCCCGAGCGCTGCTCGTCGGAGACGGCGAAAGCCTGTCGCAGGCCTTCGATTTCGATCGGGTCGCCCAGCGGGGTGCCGGTCCCGTGCGATTCGACGTAGCTGATGGTGGACGCGTCGACCTCGGCGACCGCGTGCGCTTCGGCGATCACGTCGGCCTGCCCGGCGGCGGTGGGTGCCGCGTAGGTCATCTTGGTGGCGCCGTCGTTGTTGAGCGCCGAACCGCGGATCACCGCGTGGATGCGGTCACCGTCCGCCACGGCCGCCTCCAGGGACTTCAGCACCACCACGCCGACACCGCTGGCGAAGATGGTGCCGTCGGCGCGCACGTCGAACGGCCGGCAGTGCCCGGTCGCCGAGACCATCGAGCCGGGTTCGTGCCAGTAGCCGACGTGGTGCGGAATCCGCAGCGACGAACCGCCGGCCAGCGCCATGTCGCATTCGCCGCCCAGGATGCTCTGGCAGGCCAGGTGCACCGCGACCAGCGCCGAGGAGCACGCCGTCTGCACCGACAGCGCCGGGCCCCGCAGGTTGAGCTGGTGGGCCACCCGGGTGGCCAGATAGTCCTTGTCGTTCTGCAACGACAGGTTGACCATCTCGAAGCTGACACCTTGACCGATGATGAGGTTCGGGTCGTAGTGCGACATCAGGTTGTGCAGCAGGTAGCCGCTGGTGGTGCTGGTCCCGTAGACCCCGACCGACCCCTCGAGTTCCCCCGGCCGGTAGCCGGCGTCTTCCAGGGCGTGCCAGGCGGTCTGCAGGAAGAGCCGGTGCTGCGGGTCCATAGTGCGTGCGGCCAGCGGTGTGAAACCGAAGAAGCCGGCGTCGAACTCCTCGATACCCTCCAGCAACGCCGCCCGCCGCACATAGTTGTGGTTCGCCAGCGCCTTGTCGCTCACGCCGTTGGTGCGCAGCTCGTCCTCGGACAGCGTGACGATGGATTCGGTACCGTTGCGCAGGTTGTTCCAGAACCCGGTCAGGCTGCGGGCGCCGGGAAACCGCCCGGCCATCCCGACGACCGCGATCGCGTTGGGGGGCAGTTCGTTGTGGGTGCTCACGTTCGGTCTCCTACTTTTCGCCGCGACGCCGCCCGTTGCCGTGCCGCGGCACGCTGCTGGGCGCGGCTCCGGACACCGCCGACATCGCCGGCGCCGTCGGCATTCTCCTGCGCGGCCAGGCCCAGTTGGCGGATCAGGTCGGCGGCCAGGTCGGTCAGTGAGGCGCCCTGCAGCAGCAGCGCAACCGGCGGCTCCGCCCCGAAGTCGCCGCGGACGGTGTTGCGGATGCGCACCGCCATCAGCGAATCCATGCCGAGCTCGGTCAGCGGCCGGGCGGGGTCGATCGCACTGCCTTTGGGATAACCCATGATGGCCATGATCCGCGAACCCAGCCGGCCCACGACCGCCTTGGCGGCCTCGGCGGCGTCGAGTTGCTTCAGGCCCTCCGGGCCGGGCCAGTCGTCGTCCTCGCTGTCGAGGTCGAGCTCGGCGGCCAGCGTCGCGAAGTAGCCGAGTTGCTGCAGTTCCGGGAACGCCGCGGCGACCCGGTCCAGGCGCAACCGCGCCACCCCGACCCGGGCCAGGTCGCCGCCCAGAATCGCCTCCAGCGCCTCCATGCCCTCGGCCGGGTCGATCGGGTCCAGCGCACTGAACTTGAGCTCCTGGGCGACTCCGACGCCGGACCACTGGCCCCAGTTGATCGTGATCGCCGGCAGTCCGGCGGCCCGCCGCCACGCCACCAGGCCGTCGAGCCAGGCGCTGGCCGCGGCATAGGAGGCCTGTCCGGGTGCCCCGAGCAGCGACGACGTCGAGGAGAACCCGACCCACCAGTCCAGGTCCTGGCCGGGCTCTCCCACCGTCGCCTCGTGCAGGCGCAGCGCTCCGGTCGCCTTCGGCGTCCAGACCCGCTCGAGGGTGTCGTGATCGATACCGACCACGATCTGGTCGTCGATGACGGCGGCGCCGTGGACGACACCGCGCAGCGCATACCCGGTCTCCGTCGCGGCGGCCACCAGGCTCTCGGCGACACCCGGGGCGGCGAGATCACCGGAGACCACCGCGATCTGGGCCCGTTCGGCGAGCTCGTCGAGCACCCCGCGCTGCTCGTCGGAGGGCTGCGAGCGGCTGTTGAGCACGATGCGCGCGGCGCCGTGGTCGATCAGCCACCGCGCCACGACCAGGCCGATGCCGCCCAGGCCACCGGTCAGGACGTAGGCGCCATCGGAGCGCACGGCCGGGGCGCCGGTCGCCTCCAGGGTGGCCCGCTTGAGGCGTTCTGCGTAGCGCCGCTCCCCGCGCCAGGCCACCACGTCGTCGGTGCCCGCCAGACCCAGTTCGGTGATCAGCGCCGCCGCCGGATCCGCGGCCGCGTCCAGGTCGACGACACCGGTCCGCAGGTCCGGGTGCTCGTAGGCCAGCACCCGCACCAGCCCCTTGAGCGCACAGATGGACGGGTCGCCCTGCTCGTTCGACTCTTCCGCACCTACGGTCAGGCCGTTGCGGCCGACCAGCCACAACCTGGGTGCGGTGCCGTGCCAGCCGGAGACGACGGTGCGCACCGTGGCGGCAACCGACCAGGCCAGCTCGCGGCCGCGCTCGGCCGCAGCGGCCGCGTCGAAGGAACCGTTGTCGGCGAAGACCAGCACCCCGACCGGCGGCCGGTCCGGGTCGCCGGCGGTCTGGGCGAAGGCCTCCCGCACGGCCGGCTCGCTGGTCAGGTCCGCGGTGATCACCCGGCGATTGTCCGAGGCGAATCGGTCGGCGAATTCGGTTGCGAACGCCCGACTTTCGTCGCCCTCGGTCAGCACCAGCCAGCTGCCGTCGGCGGCCGCCGGGGGTGCCCCTGGCACGTCGGCGTCGATCCACTCGGTGTCGAAGATCTTCTGGCTCAGGGGCAACGGCACCGTGCGACGCTGCACGCGCTGCAGGTAGATGCCGGACAGCTCGGCGGTGATCGTCCTGGTGTCGTCGGTCAAGGTGACCCGGCCCAGGATGCCGCCGTCGTCGTGGCTCACCAGTTCGGCGTAGCCGCGGGCCCGCCGGCCCACCTCGCCGAAGACCCGGATGCTCTCCACCGCGACCGGAAGGTAGGTGGCTTCCTCGGCCGCCGGGCCCGATCCGCTCAGCGACTCGTCGGGCAGCGCCGCGGCCAGGCACTGCAGCGCCGCGTCGAGCATCACCGGGTGGATCCGATAGCCCCGGTGCGCGGTCGCCTCGTCGGGCAACACGATCTCGGCCTCCGAGCCGCCGCCCGGCTTGCGGACGATGCGGGTCAGCGCGGCGAACGCCGGTCCATGCTGCAGACCGGTGCGGCGCAACGCGGTGTAGAGGTCCGCCGGTGACAACGCGGTTCCGCCCCCGCCGGATGCCGGGCGCTGCGCGGCGGCCGACTCCGGGGCGGCTGCCGCGACCCGGGCGACAGCGTGGCGCGACCAGGCGCCGCCGGGCGCGCGCGAGTGGATCTCGATCCGCAGTTCGTCGGAGCCCTCACCGTCGGGCAGCAGTCGGGTGGTCACCTCGGTCCGGGTGTCGACCCGCAGCATCTGCTCGACCTCGACCCGGTCCACGGCGACCGCGGACGCGGGCAGGCCCAGCGCCTCACCGGCCGCGGCAAGCGCCATCTCGGCGAAGCCGGTGGCCGGCATGACGACCTGGCCATGGACCTTGTGGTGGGCCATCCATGCCACGACGTCGGTGCCCACGTCGGCCTGCCAGACGTGGCCGTGGCCCGACGGCAGCTCGACGTGTACGCCCAGCAGCGGATGCGCGTCGGCCGAGTGCCGGTTCGCCGCGGTCACGCCGGCCCAGTACCGCACGTGCTGCCAGGGGCGCGGCGGCAGCTCGGCGCGCCCGACCCCACCATCGGGTTGCGGCGCCGCGGCCGCCGGCGGCGCGACGGTCGCCAGGTTGGTGTGAAAGCTCAGCGCTTCGGGCTGGTCGCGCAACAGGGTGCCGGTCACGATGCCGTCGCCAGCGGGCCGCGCCGACTCCAGGTTTCCGTTGATGGCATGCGACAGCAGCGGGTGCGGGCTGACTTCGATGAAGGTGCCGTGACCGGCCGCGGCCGCCGTGACGGCCTGGCTGAACCGCACCGGGTTGCGCAGGTTCTGCACCCAGTAGTCGGCATCGAATGATCCCGGTGTGTCACTTCCGGTTTGGCCGACAGTGCTGATCAGCGGAAGCTGCGGGGCCGACGGCTTCACGTCGGCCAGCGCGGTGGCCAGCTCGCCCAGGATCGGGTCCACGGTGGGGTGATGCGATGCCACGTCCACCTCGACGCGGCGGGCCAGTTTGCCCTGGGCGTCGACCACCGCGATGACCGCGTCGACCTGGTCGGGCGGGCCGGCGATGACCGTCTGCTGCGGGGCCGCATACACCGCCACGGTGATGTCGGAGTGCTCGGCGACGAGCTTCTCGGCTGAATCGGCATCGAGCTCCAGCAGCGCCATCGCGCCCTGGCCGCTCAGCCGGGCCATCAGCGTCGAACGGGTGGCGATCACCTTCAGGCCGTCGGCCGGGGTCAGCGCACCGGCCACCACGGCGGCGGCCACCTCCCCCATCGAATGCCCGATCACCGCGTCCGGCTCGACCCCGTGGGAGCGCCACAGCGCCGTCAACGCCAGCTGCATGCCCACCAGGACCGGCTGGATGCGGTCGATGCCGACCACCGGCTCACCGGATTCCAGCACGCCGCGCAGCGAGAACCCGACCTGCGCGACGAAGTCCGGTTCCAGCTCGTCCACGGCGGCGGCGAACGCCGGCTCCTCGGTCAGCAGCTGACGGCCCATGCCGGCCCACTGCGATCCCTGACCGGAGTACAGGAACACGGTGCCCTTGCCGGCCCGGGCGCCGCGGGCGCCGACCACGCCGGGCGCCGGGTAGCCGCCGGCGACCGCGCGGAGCCCGGCCACCGCCTGCTCGGTGTCGCGGGCGCAGACCGTGGCGAACCGGGCGTACCGACTGCGGTGGTGGTTGAGGGTGTTGGCGACGTCGGCCAGTGGCACCGCGGCGCCGGGGCCGGCCAGCCAGTCGGCCAGCGTCGCAGCCCAGGCCGCCACCCGCTGATCGGTCTTGCCCGAGACCACCAGGGTGGCCACCGGGTCGGCCGGCGCCGGCGCGGGTGCCGGGTCCGGGCCCTGCTCGAGTACGACGTGCGCGTTCGTCCCGCCCAGCCCGAACGACGACACCGCGGCACGTCGCGGGCCCTCGGCCGCCGGCCAGGGTGTCATCTCGGTGGGGACGAACAGCCGCGTCGGGGACGGGTCGATCGCCGGGTTCCACTTGGAGAAGTGCAGGTTCGGCGGGATCTGCCCGCGTTGCACCGACAGCGCGGCCTTGATGAAGCCGGCGATCCCGGCCGCGGCCTCCAGGTGGCCGATGTTGGTCTTCACCGCGCCCAGCGCGCACTTGTCGGCACCGCGTCCGTAGACCTCGGCGAGCGCCTCGAATTCGATCGGGTCGCCCAAGCCGGTTCCGGTGCCGTGGGTTTCGATGAGGTTCACCGAATTCGCCGCGACGTCGGCGCTGCGCAGCGCGCGGGTGATCGCGTCGCTCTGGGCGATGGTGTTCGGTGCGGTCAGCCCGTTGGACCTACCGTCTTGGTTGATCGCCGAGCCCCGCACCACGGCCACCACCCGGTCGCCGTCGCGGATCGCGTCGGCCAGGCGCTTGAGCACCACGATCCCGGCGCCCTCGCCGCGAACGAAACCGTCGGCCCCGGCGTCGAAGGTGTGGCACCTCCCGCGCGGCGACAGCATTCCCCACTTCGCCATGGCGATCTGGGTTTCGGGCCGCAGGATGAGGCTGACCCCGCCGGCCAGGGCCAGGTCGCTTTCGCGCATTCGCAGGCTCTGGCAGGCCATATGGATGGTGACCAGCGAGGACGAGCACGCCGAGTCCATCGCCACCGCCGGTCCGCGCAGACCCAACAGGTAGGCGATCCGGCCGACCGCGACGGCGTGCGCGTTGCCGGTAGCCGAGTAACCGTCGATCGCATTCGGGTTGGACGCTGAAATCCCTTGGTATTCGGTGTAATACACACCCATCATCACCGCGGAGCGGATGCCCGCCAATTGTTCGGGCGACACGCCGGCGTGCTCGAGCGCCTCCCAGGCGACCTCGAGCATCAGCCGTTGCTGCGGATCCATCGCCTCGGCTTCGCGCGGGGAGATGCCGAAGAAGTCGGCGTCGAAACCGGCGACATCGGAGATGAAGCCGCCCCACTTCGACGACATGCGCCCCGGGACCAGTGGGTCCGGGTCGTAGTACTCGTCGGCATCCCAACGGTCCGGCGGGATCTCGGTGATGGCGTCGCGGCCGCCTGCCAGCAGGTCCCAGTAGGCGTCCGGGCCGGAGGCCTCACCGGGGAACCGGCAGCCGATCCCGACGACCGCGATCGGCTCGGCGGCAGCGATCCGGGACGCCTTCTCGAACTGCTCGGTCAGCGCCCCCCGCTTGTCGGCGCCCATGGCCGACATCCTGTTGAAGATCGACGTCTTGGAAGGTCCCGTCATCAAAAACTACCGCTCTCGCTCCCGGTCGATGCCGACTCGACCTGATCGAACAACTCGTCCAGCACACCGCCGGAGGAGTCGAACGTCAGATGACCGTCATCTTGTGCTGCTTCGTCCTGCGGGGCGTACCGAGATGCCAACAATCCCACCAGATGCGTCGCCAAAGCTGAAATGCTGGGGTGATTCCATAGCATCGACGCCGACAAATCCACCCCTACCAGTTGCTGCGTCTCTTTCAGAACCGTCATCGCGATCATCGAGTCGAGACCCATCTCCGGGAACGGCTGGTCCACGTCGACCGCTGCCGCCGAGGTCCGAAGCTCGCGGGCCAGGATAGCCCGCAGCCGGACCACCAGTTCGTCGTGTCGCTTGTCGGCGGGGATCTGCGCCCAGTCCGGCGCCCCAGCGTCACCCCGGTCCGCGGCGCTGCCGCTGCCCTCCCCGGCACCCACCGTCGAAGCATCGCCGACCAGGTCTTCGAAGAAGGTCAGGTCCCGGAACTCCGGCGAGGTGGCAACGGCCCGGTCGATGCGCAATCGGCCCACCCCGACCCGGGGCCCGAGGGACTCGGCGTCGAGCACCGCGTCCAGTGCCTCGACGCCTTCGGCGGGGCTGATCGGATCGAGCACGCTCAGGCTCATCGAGCGTCCGATACCCACGTCGGACCACTGGCCCCAGTTGACGGCGGTCGCCGCCAGCCCGGACGCGCGCCGCCAGGTCATCAGGGCGTCCAGCCACGCGTTGGAGGTGGCATAGCCGAGCTGACCGGGTAGCCCCAGCAGGGCGGCCATCGAGGAGAAACCCACCCACCAGTCGAGCGGACGATCCGCGGTGGCGGCATGCAGCAGCGCGCCGCCGAGCGCCTTGGCCGACCAGGTGCCCTCCAGGCTCTCGGGGGTCACCGCCGTCACGAGCCCATCGCCGAGCACACCGGCGGCGTGTACGACGCCGCGCAGCGGCCGGCCGGTCTCCTCGGCGGCGGCGACCAGGCGTTGCGCCACCCCCGGTGAACTGATGTCGCCGGCGACGTAGGCGACCTCGGCGCCGGCGGCCAGTTCGTCGAGCACGGCCCGCTGCTGCTCGGAGGGCTCGCTGCGGCCGTTGAGGACGATCCGCCCGGCGCCGCGCGACACCAGCCAGCGCGCGACGACCGTCCCCAGCCCACCGAGACCACCGGTGAGCAGGTAGGAGCCGTCGGCGCGGACCTTGGCGTGGCCGGCGTCGGAGGCCTGCGCGGCCTCGCCGAGCGAGGCCCGGGTGAGGCGTTCGGTGTAGCGCTGGCCGGCGCGCCAGCCGATGATGTCGTCGCGGAGCGGGGCCTGCAGTTCGGCCAGCAGCATGCCCGCCACCGCGTCGACGTCGTCGGCTGCGTCCAGGTCGACCAGGGTGGCGGCCAGGTCCGGTTCATCGGCGAGCACCCGGGCCAGTTCGCCGGGGAACCGCCAGGTGCGGACCACGCCCTTGAGTGCGCCGACGGCGGGGTCGCCCGGCTCGCCGGCGCCGACCGCCAGCCCGCCCCGGCTGACCAGCCACAGCCGGGCACCGTTGGCCCCCGACCAGCCCTGCACTGCCGCCCGGGCCGCGGTGGACGCGGTCCAGATGAGGTCGCGGGCACGGGCCAGCGCTTGCGGGTCGGCGATGTCTGCGCCGTGCTGCGCGAGGACCACCACGATGCCGGCCGGCGGGTGCGCGGGATCGGCGCCGGCTTGCGCGACCGCCTCGGTCAGTGCCGGTTGGTCGGCGAACGGTGCGGTGATGACCTTGCGGTCCGGGCCGGCCAGCCGTGCCGCGAATGCCGACGCCAGGCGCTTCGTTCCGCCGTCGCCGTCGCCGGCGGCGTCGGGCTCGGTCAGCAGCAGCCAGCTGCCGGCCGGCGCGCCGGTGGGCTCCGGCGCCGCGGCTTCGATCCATTCGGTGACGAACAGTTTCTGCTCCAGCGGCACCCGCAGTGAGCGCGGGTCGACCGGACGCAGTTCGACGCCGGCGAGCTCGGCCAGCACGGCCCCCGAATCATCGGTCAGGACGATCCGGCACACTGCCGCGGTGTCGTCGCGGCTGGTCAGCTCGGTGTGGCAACGCAGTTGACGGCCCATCCGGCCGAGCACCCGCACCGCGGCCACCGCCGTCGGCGCGTAACCCGCGTCGGACTCCGGCGCCGGGATCGAGGCGGCCAGCTCATGCAACGCGGCATCGAGCAGCGCCGGGTGCAGCTGGTAGGCGGGATGGGTGGTGGCGCCCTCGGGCACCGTGAGCACGCCCTGGCCCGACGGCGCATCCGCCACCGGCTCCGCCGGTGCCGGTGTGATGTCGGCGACGGCATAGCGCGACCACGCTTCGCCGGCGGCCCGGGCGTGGATCTCGAGGCGGGGCTGCGCGTCCACACCGCTGAGCTGGGTGGTGACCTGCACCCCGCCATCGAGCACCAGCGGCTGCTCGATCTCCAGGCCGGTCACCGCGATCGACTCGACGGGCCTGCCGAGTGCTTGGCTGCCCGCTGCCAACGCCATTTCGATCAGGGCCGCTGCCGGCAATACGGTTTGTCCCTGGATCTGCTCGACCGGCCACGGCAGCAGTTCGGGCCGCAGTTCGGTCTGCCAGATGTGGTCGCGGCCGGTGAGCATCTCGACGTGCGCGCCGAGCAATGGGTGGATGTCGGTCGGCTGGCCGCCGCCGACCGGCCCGTAGATCCAGTGGTGGGTGTGCTGCCACGGGGCGGGGGGCAGTTCGGCGAAGCCACCGGTCTTGCTGCCGGCGCCGCCGAAGCCGAGTTCGGCGAGGTGCAGGTGGAAGCTGAGCGTTTCGTCGTCGCCGCGGCGCAGTGTCGACGTCACGGTCGCCGGTTCGGCTGCTGCGGCCTCGACCGTCTCGATGATCGAGTGCGTCAACAACGGGTGGGGGCTGATCTCGATGAACGTGCCGTGATCGCGTGCCGCGGCGGTGATGGCCTGACTGACCAACGCCGGCT
>NZ_LQPS01000034.1 GCF_002101885.1 Mycolicibacter senuensis | reverse complement strand
GCCCGTCGCCGCCCGCCCGTCGCCACGGGTGGTCGCGGGAGGTCACCCAGGCGACGTCCTGGTTCGCCGGAGTGCCCCCGCGGGCCGCCGTCGCCTGCATCATCGCCCCGGCCAGGGCCGCCTCATCGACGCCGGGTTCCAGTGCGTTCACCGTGGCGGCCAGCGCCGATTCCGCGACGGCGATGGCGCTGCGCAGTGCGGTGAGCTCATCGGGCGTCTTGATAGCGCGGGCCGCCCGCATGGCCGGTTCACCGTCGACGAGTTCGGCTTTGGGGAAAGCCAGCGGCAGCAGCTGGGCGAACAGCGGTGAGATCGCGTCGGTTCCGACCCGGCGCGCGGTGAGGGCGCCCTCGATATGTGCCACCGCGGCAACGATGTTCGTCGGATTGCACGATATCTCGTAGAGATTGTGGTGCGGGATGTCGTCGGGGACACCGTCGTCCCAGCTGCTCAGCAGGTGGATGGCGCCGGTTGCGCGCACCAGCACGCAGTTGGGCGAGAACGGCCGGGTGCCCGCCATCCAGCGCTGCGGCGCACCGGTGACATAGCGGACGTTGGCCTGCCGCCCCAGTACCAGCACATCGAGGTCGTGGGCCGCCATCTGCGCCAGGGCACGCTCACGCCGCCCGCAACGCAGCCCGGTGACATCGGGCAGAACGTCAGTGCTCATAGGGTGCGAACGGGTAGTCGGTCAGCGAGATGAAGCCTTCCTCGGTGATCACCATGACTTCTTCACCGCGGTAACCACCGGTGCCGTCCTCCCACACCATCGGCTCCAGCACCAGCACCATGCCCGGCTCGAAGACGAAGTTCCGGTCGAACTCCGCGCCCAGGTCGGTGCCGATCTTGGGCATCTCGGTATCGGTCACACCGATACCGTGGCCGAGGCAACCGTGCGGCAGCCACGGCCGCACGCCGGCGTTGGCGGCAGTGGCCGCGCGAGCGACGTCGGCGGCATTGCAGCCCGCGCGGATCACTTCCTGCATGGCCGAGATGATCTCCCGCCACCTGCGGAACTGGGCGCGCTGGCGTGGCGTCGGTTCGGCTCCGACGACCCAGGTTCGCCCGAGCGCTGCGCAGTACCCACCGCTGCTGATCGAGACCTGGCTCCACAGCACGTCGCCGGCGGTCAGCTCGCGTCCGGTGGCCAGCAGCGGCAGCGCCAACTCACCGTGGGTGGTCCACACCCCGGCCGCCCTGCTGGCCGGCATCACCTGCCAGATCGGTTCGAACATGCTGGCGTCCGCGCCCAATTCGAACGCCCGCCGCAAAAAGTGGGCCGACAGGTCGAGTTGGCGGACGCCGGGCGCCAGCATCGCCTGCGCGGCGGCCATCGACTGCTCGGTGATCCGGCAGGCCGCACGGATGTAGGACAGCTCATCGGCGGTCTTGATCAACGTGGCGTCGGCGACCACCTGTATCGCATCGATCGGCCGCCGGCCGCCGAACAGCTGCTGTTGAGCGCGGCGCATGGCACCGGTGCACTCGTCTACCCCGACCGCGGCCCCGGCCGGGATGAGTTCGGCGATCTCCTTGGCGAACTGCGCCACGCCTTCGTCGAATTCGAGGTACACCGGCCCGTGTAAGTGATCGGCCGGCAACTCCGGGTTCTCCGAGCCGCCTCGATGGAACGGTAGGAACAGGTGCGGGTCCGGGTCATCGACGAGGACCACCGCCACCGGTCGGTCCACGTGGGATAGTCCGGCATCGCCGAGCCGCCGGCTGGTTCCGGTTGCATAGGTGACGGCGTCGTTGCCCAGTAGCACCAGGGCATCGATTCCCCGTTCGGCCATCGCCGCACGCAACCGGGCCCCGGTCTCCCGGCGCAACCGGGACCGGTCCGGGACATCTGCGATCTCAACGCTGCCGGCCGCGGCCGGCAGCGTTGCCGCAGCCGGCGCCATCAGACCCCCAGGAACTTCTTGATGTTGGTGCTCACCACTTTTGCGGCGTCCTCGGGTCCCAACGCGTTGACCACACTGGTCAGCGACTTCTCCGAGTAGCCGAAGGTGCTCTCGTTGTGCGGGTAGTCCGACGACCACATCACCTTGTCCACCCCGATCTCGTCGATGAGCCGCAGGCCCAGCGGATCGACCATGAACGACGCGCTCATGTTGGTGTCCCAGTAATGCCGAATCGGATGCTCCAACTGGTGGTTGAACATGTGCTGATAGGAGGCGAGCAGATGTTCGGCGTCCTGCAGCGCCGAGGGCACCCAGGCGATTCCCCCTTCGAACCAGCCGACCCGCAGCCCGGGATTGCGGTCAAGGATCCCGCCGAAGATGTACTTGGAGAACATCTCCCGGAACGAGTCGACGTTGATCATCATGCCGACCACGACACTGTTGATCTCGCACGGGGTTTTCGGCGGGGTCTCGCCGATGTGGTGGGTCGCCGGCAACCCGGCCGCCTCGATCTCATCCCACACCGGGCGCATCGTCGCGCCGGAGTAGTCGATGACGTTGCCGTCGTCGTCCTTGCCCGGATTCAGCGGCAACAGGAAGGTCTTGAGGCCCAGGGATTTCAGCTCTTCCAGGTTGCGCCGGGTGCCGACCGGATCCCACCAGTTGATCAGTCCGACCCCGTAGAAGCGGCCGCCGGAGCGCTCCTGCAGCTCCGCCATGTGCTCGTTGTAGATGCGGAAAACCCGCTCCCGCAGCCCCTTGTCGGGGAAGTGGAACAGCGCCAGCACCGCATTGGGGAACGCCAGCTCCTTGTCGACACCGTCGCTGGCCAGCTCCTGGATCCGGGCCTCGATGTTGCTGCTGGCGGCGCCGGCCAGGTCGTCGTACTGCATCAGCACCGCCGAGAAGTCGCCCGGCAGGAAGGTCTGGCCCTTGCGCCCGACCATGTAGGCGCCGTCCTCGTACCAGATCCGGGGCGCCTTGTCGCGCAGGTCCTCGGGGAAGCGCTGATAGAAGATGTCGTCGGCTATCGAGATGTGGTTGTCGGCGGAGAACACCTCGGTCCCGGCCGGCAGGCCGACATCCCGTCCGGCCTGCCCGCGACGGTCCTTGGGTGCCCCGTACCCACCGGGGGGATAGAACGTGGCGTCTCGAGTTATTGTGCTGGACATGTCAATCCACTCCAATCGGGCGGTTACCAGGTGACGGGGAGTTCGTAGACGCCGTAGGCGAGCCGGTCGTTCTTGAACGGGATCTCATCGACGCCCACCGCGAGCTGCAGCGTCGGGATGCGGCGGAACAGGGTTCGGAAGGCGATCACCATCTCGGCGCGCGCCAGCTGCTGGCCCACGCACTGGTGCGGGCCGAAGCCGAAGGCCATGTGCTGGCGGGCCGGCCGGGCCAGGTCGAGCAGCTCGGGCTCGGGGAAGACGGCGGGGTCCCAGTTGGCCGGGGCCAGGTCGATGATGATGCCCTCGCCGGCGCGGATGGTCTCACCGCCGATCTCGATGTCCTCGAGAGCGACCCGGCGCTGGCCGGTGTGGATGATCGACAGGTAGCGCAGCAGTTCCTCGACCGCGTTGGCGATCGCGGCGTCGTCGTCGCCGCGGAACACCGCGGTGCGTTCGTCGATCTTGTCGGGCTCTCCCAGCAACGCCACGATGCCCAGGCCGATCATGTTGGCGGTGGTCTCATGGCCGGCGATGAGCATCCCGGTGCCGAGTTGGGTGGCCTCGCGTATGGACAGCTCCCCGTCTTTCACTCGCTTGCCCAGGGCGGAGACCATGTCGTCGGCCGGCTCGGCCATCCTGGTCTCCAGCAGCCGGACCAGGTACTTCGACAGTCCGGTGGCGCCCTCGGCGAGGTCGTCGGAGGTGGCGTTGCGGTCCACGCCCATGGTGGCGTGCTGCTGGAAGAACTCGTGGTCCTCGTAGGGCACGCCGAGCAGTTCGCTGATCACCAGGGAGGGAATCGGCAACGCGAATCCCTCGATCAGGTCGGCCGGTTGCGGGCCGGCCAGGATCGCGTCGAGGTGCTCATCGGTGATCCGTTGCGCCACCGGGGTCAGCGCGTCGACCCGTTTCATGGTCAGGGCCGGGGACAGGATCCGCCGGTAGCGGATGTGTTCGGCGCCATCGGTGGTGAACACCGACTTGGGCCGGTGGTCGACGCTGGCGCGCATCATCTCGTTCCAGTGCGGGAAACCGGGCTGGTGGTCGTCGACGCTGACCCGGGGATCGGAGAACAGCGCGCGCACCGCCTCGTAGCCGGTGATCAGCCACGGCGTGCTGCCGTCCCAGATCCGCACCCGGCTCAGCGGCCGCTCCGCGGCCAGCGCCATGGTCTCCGGCGGCGGCGCGAACGGACACCGGCCGTCCCGGCTCATCGGGTACTCCGGTGTTGCGGTGGCCGCAATGGTGGTTGCGTCGGTCACGCTCTACTCCTCGACGATCTTGATGGCTCCGGATGGACAGACTCGGGCTGCTTGCCGAACGGCCTCGGCCAGTTCTTCGGGCGGGTTCTCGTCGAGCACGACGACGACGCCGTCCTCGTCACGTTGGTCGAATACCCGGGGGGCGAACCCGACGCACTGCCCCGATGATGCGCAGATGTCCTGGTCGGCGGTCACTTTCATGGTGAACCTCCCTGCACTCCGGTGACCGGCGCCAGCCACAATCCCACGATCGCGTCGATGAGGCCGGACCCGGCCTCGGCCCAGCTGATGGACGCCGACCCGCCCGACGCCAGTGCACGTTCGTGGTCGGCGCAGGTGTGCATCAACAGGTTTCGGGCCATCACGTTGCGGCCCTGGCGAACCGGCACCGGAAGGTCTGGCAGGCAACGGTTGATGCCGTCGATGACCTGCACCAGCGACGGTGAACTGAGCGCGTCCTTCACGACGATGTCGTGGTAGGCCGGATCTGCCATAACTTGTGCGGCGAACCGCGCGTACCAGGTCGGGTTTCCCAGTGCGGCAAGGTGGTCGGTCAGTGGCCGGACCAGGCAGGACACCCAGTCGCGCAGTTCGGTGGAATCGGCGGCTGCGGCGACCAGCTGTTCGCGCAACCGCTCGACGGGCGCCCGGTGCCGGCGTTCGATCTCGCGCACCAGGTCGACCTTGGTGCCGAAGTGGTAGCCGACGGCGGCGTTGTTGCCCTGGCCGGCGGCCTCGCTGACCTGGCGGTTGGAGACGGCGAACACCCCGTGGTCGGCGAACAGCCGTTCCGCGGCGGTCAGGATCGCCTCCCGCGTGCTGTTGGCCCGCTCAGCCCGCACGGCCCGATCAGCGGTGGTCACGGCGCCAGTCAACCCCGTCCCGATAATTAAGTCAAGTGATTGATTTAATGTTTCTGATCGCTGCGCCGCCGGATGGCCTTTCCGGCCACCGTGCCGCCGTCGACCGGCAGCACGATGCCCGTCACGTAGCGGGATCGTTCACCGGCGAGGTACAGCGCGGCCTCGGCGACGTCGGCAGCGGTGCCCTCCCGCTTGAGGGGCCGGTCGGCCCGCATCGTCTCGCGAATCGCCGCTTCGTAGCGCGTCACCGCCTCCGGATCCAGGCCCGCTGCGGCCGACGACGCCACGAACGGCGTCGGAATGTTGCCGGGTGCGATGGCATTGACCCGGATGTCGTAGTAGGCCAATTCGATCGCGGCGGACTTGGTGAACTGGATGACGGCGGCCTTCGACGCGCGGTAGGTCATCACCCCGCCGCCCGCCTGGATGCCGCCGATCGAGGTCAGATTGATGATCGAACCCCCGCCGGCCTTGGACATCCGCCGCGCGGCATCGCGGGTTCCGGCCATCACGCCGAGCACATTGATCGCCATGATCCGGTGGAAGTCAGCCAGGTCGTCGTCGAGGAATCGGTCGTGCATCGTGCCCGAGACACCGGCGTTGTTGACCATGATGTCGAGTCCGCCGAACGTCTCGACGGCGGCGTCAACCAGGTCGCTGACCTGTTGCGGGTCGGCGACGTCGGCGACCCGGAAGACGGTGTCGGCACCGAGTTCACCGGCGAGCGCCGCACCGCGCTCGGGCTCCAGATCGGCGAGGACCACCCTGGCGCCTTCGGCGAGGAACCGTTCGGCGATGCCACGGCCGAGACCCGATGCGCCCCCGGTGACGATCGCCGTCTTGCCCGCCAGCTCGTTGACCATCGACCACCCTTCGCAGAACCGGAACACCGCAGCGGTTCGACTCAACCCGCTTCGGCCGGATCAGTCAAGCGACTGAATTAATCCAGGGGGCACGCTATGGCGTGAATCGGATGTGCAGCCTGGTCAGGCCACGCAAGATAAACGTCGGCAGGTACCGATACCTGCGCTCCCCCGGCGGGCCGTGCATCTCCTCATCGATCCAGATTTCGGAGGTGCGGTCGAAGAGTCGCTCAAGGCAGACGACCGCCTCGGTGCGGGCCAGTGGGGCCCCCGGGCAGCTGTGCACACCCCGGCCGAAGGCCACATGGTTGCGGGCGTTGGCACGCTCGGGGTCGAAGACGTCGGGGGCGTCGAACTTGCGTGGATCCCGATTCATCGCCGCGTTGACCAGCATGACGATGGTGCCGGCCGGGATATCGACCCCGCCGACGGTGACCGGCACCCTGGCCATCCGGAAGTCGCCGCGCACCGGACTTTCATAGCGCAGGCATTCCTCGATGAACCGCGGCAGCAGATCACGGTTGTCCCGCAACTTGCGTTGCAGCGCTTGGTCTTCGGCGAAGATCATGACCGCCGTCGACAGCAGACGCACGGTGGTCTCCTGTCCGGCGGCAAACAGGTTGGACGCCACCCGCACCGCGTCGATCACCTCGGGCGTGCTGCCGTCCGGGAACGTCGCCGAGGCCACGCCGGTCAGCACGTCATCCCGCGGCTCGGCACGGCGCTCGGAGATGTAGGTGCTGAATTTGCCGTACAGATACTCCAGCGGCGTATGTGCCATCGCATCACCGGAGCTGCTGCCGATGGTCCCGGTACTGCCCTTCAACAGCTCCGCGCGGAACTCGTCATGGTCAGAATCCGGGACACCGAGCAGATCGGCGATCACCAGCATCGCGAACGGATTGGCGAAATCGTTGATGAACTCGCACGACCCGTCGATCAGCACCTCGTCGTACCGCTCATCGGCCAGCCGCCAGATGAATTCTTGGTTCTCCTTGAGCCGCTTGGGCGTGATCATCCGGGCGAGCAGTTCCCGGTGGGCAGTGTGCTTGGGGGGATCGAACGTGGGCAGCTGATCACTGAACGGCAGTTCGTCCCGGTGCTCTTCGATCAGCTCCGAGACGTCTCCCCTTTCCAAGTCGCCGTCCAGCGGAACCGGAAAGCCGGGGAACGGCCCGGTCACCGAGACGCAGGCCGAGAACCGCTCATGGTCGTTGTAGATAGCGATGCCCTCGTCGTACCCGGTCACCATCACCACACCGTGGTGCGACTCCCGGCGCAACGGACATTCGCCGCGCAGCTGCGCGAGGTACGCGTACGGGTCGTGCAGCAACGCCTTATCGGTGAAGAAGTCCACCCTGTCGACGTCGACCGGGTTGGTATCGATGGTCATCCGGAGATCTCCACTCCGTCATAGCTCTCCAGCATGTCCATGTTCGGCAGTGCCATCTGCAGATACAGGTCAATATGCCGGATCTTTCCGTCCTCGGTGAACTCGTACACCGACAGCGAATTCACCACCGAGGAGAAGTCCCCGACCTGGCTGCGCTCCTCGAGTTCCAGGAAGACCACGCCGTCGATCTCGCTGATCCGTTTGAACGACCCCTCCCATTCCGAGGAGGCGGCCCAGTTGGTCATGAATTCGATGTATTCAGTCCAGTTCATCACCTCTTTGAAGTTGCCGACACGCTCGAATTCTTCCGTGTCGACAAGCTCTCCCAATGGGGCCCAGGAATCGGCGGTGAAGTCGGGCTGCTTGGCGGCATCGACCAACTGTTTGACCGTCTGGCTGTAGCGCAGGACGGTGTGCGCGCGGCCGGTGTAGTCATCGATGACCGCATTGATGTCTTTCATCACAATCCTTCTCAGGTAACGAGCCTCAGCTGGAGATCCCAGCCTTGTCCAGGCAGCGGTGTAGTGCGTCGACGTACTCGGTCGTTCCCTGGAACGGGCCGCTGACTCCGATCGCAATCTCCAAAAACGGGCTGTACTCGTCGTTGACGTGCGTCTCCCACCGCGCCACCTCGCCCTTGTCGTTGGTCTCGACGAAGCTGTAGGAGTAGAAGCCCATGGTCTTTCCATCTTTGGTGGTGCCCTGCCAACGGGTCTTCATCACGAACCCGTTGTCAGCCGGCCAGTAGTTGAAGCTGGCCGGCTTCCAATCGGGGAATGTCAGCGAGTAGGCCTTGGCCTCCATCGTCGCGGCCTGTGCGGTGTCGGCGGGAAAGTCCTTGAGCAGGAAGACCTGATCGCCGGTGAAGTACGGTGATACGTAGACGCCGTCGTCGGCGAAGGCCCATGCCTCGTAAGTCTCGCCATCCTGGACCCCTTGGCGCAGATAGGCGTTGCGGTATGCCTCCGCCATGCGGCGGTGGTGTTCGATGCGTTCTTGGGTGTTCATGCTGCTCCTTAACTGTTCAGGATTTGGACGTCTTCAGGATTTGGAGATGGCCGCGAGGCACTTGTCGACGGCCGAGTGGAAGTGCGCGATCACGACTTCCTCCTTGACCAGGGCCATGTAGGTGAGCATGTTGTTGCGCAGCCCGACCTGCTGGCGCGGCATCTGGTCGTAGTCCTGCTGCAGCGCCTCGAAATACTGATAGCTGCCCGGCTCATCGACAACCACCGGTTCAACGGTGAAGGCCGCCTTCATCTCTTCGGGAAGATACATGTAGCTGGCCACATGCCAGACGCACCGGTGTGGGTCTCCGTCCGGGTCCGGCAGCGCCATGATGACGTGACACTCCCCGGCGCGGATGGTCATGAAGAAGTTGGGGAACAGCACCCACCCATGGCTGTCGCTCATCTGCGCGTCGGTCAGGCCGCCGACGTCAAGTCCCATGCCGGTCAACGTGTCCCGGGTCGCCCGCTGCAGCAGGGTGCGCGCGCTGACTCCCTCGGGGAAGCGCAGCTCACCATCCGACTCGCACTCTGCCACAAGCTCTTTGAATCGGGGCAACACGGCGGCTGTCGACGGGAAGGTATCGGGCAGTGCCATGGTCCCCTCGACTTGGTCTGCCGGCGTAGCACCGACGACGTCGAACGGTGCGACGGCAACGGAGTGCTGATCGAAGAACCGGTACCGGGTTGTTGCCGGGTCGATGTTGATGACGCGCAGCAGCTGCGGGTGGATGCCGTTGATGTGGTAGCCCTCCTGGAAGGCGTCCATGACGACCTTCCAGTTGCAGTCGATGCGCTCGGTCACGTCCATCACGGTCACCATCTCGTCGAGGTGATACGGCGCCAGCATCGCGGTGATCTCGTCGCCGATGAACTCGGTCAGCGGGGCGGCATGCGGGTCCGGGTTGAGGAAGATGAATCCGGCAAAGGTGTCCACTGGGACTTCGATCAGTCCGTGGGTGTCTTTGTCGATCGGGCCGGCCAGGTCCTCCCGCAGCATGCCGGTGAGCTTGCCCTGCAGGTCATAGGACCACAGGTGGTAGTTGCACAAGAAGTTGCGCTTGGTGTTGCCACGCGCCTCCGGGCAGAGCAGGTTGCCGCGGTGCCGACAGGCATTGACAAAACCGCGGATCTTGTCGTCCTTGCCGCGCACCACGATGAACGACTGGTCCAGGATCTTGTACTGCTTCCAGTCCCCGGCCTTGGCGAGTTCATCGACGCGCCCGGCAACCTGCCAGGTCTTCATCCAGATCGAATCGCGTTCCACTGCAGCGAATTCCGCCGTGGTGTAGCGCTCGGTCGGAATCTGCATCCGGTACCGATCGGGGCCGATGTCGTCGAGGGTCGTGGCGTTGTCGACCCAATTCCCCGGGAGCGTTGTCTGCATGAGAGAGCCTCCTTGCTTGTGACTGGCATCACGACTATACATCGTTGTATATTTGATACAAGGACGATGATTAGTGGCCTGCCTCACAGGCCAGAATCGCAGGAGGTTGCACGTAGTGCGGTCAAAACTGGAGGTCTGGGCAGCCGAGCCGGCAGACGCGGTGCTCTGGGCCGGCGGTCTGATCTGCGACCGCGCCCTCGGTGGCTGGGACGTCGTGGTGCTGGTACCGAATCCGTCAGACGATCGTGCGCTGGACATTCTCGGGGCCGAGATCCGTGGACGTGAGAGTCATTCCACGCTGCCTGATTTGGCAAACCCGGTGGTGACAATCAGAGTGGGCTCCGATGACCTCGACGAGACACCGCAGGTCGAGTACTACGTCTGCGGGCCTCTCGAGCTGGACGGGTATGGGTTTCGGCATCGGCTCAGCGCGGGAGCCCGCGCATTCAAGGCCCACGCCCTGCGGGCCGCCGGCCTGGAGGCAGAGGTGGCTACCGCCGAAATGTTCCGGCCGGCTCACACAGCCGAAGCCCCGACCGCTCACCGTCACCATGGAAGGATTGGCCGATGGCCGAACGTTGGACAAAGCAACGACGCCTCGAGCACACCCGGGGCCTGCTGCTAGACGCCGCCGAGCAAGTGTTCGCCCGTCGAGGATTCGACGGTGCCGCACTGGAGGATATCGCGGACGTGGCCGGCTACACCCGGGGCGCCATCTACTCCCATTTCGGCAGCAAGGCAGAGCTTTTCCTCGCGGTGGTGGAACGTCAGCGCCAGCAGTTTCTGGACGGGTTCGCCGACGTCATCGCCACCTTCCACCGGCTCGACGACCTCGACACCGATGAACTCGCCGACCGGTGGCGCAAACTGATCACCCACGAGGGCCCCGATCGCGCCGTGCTCGGCTACGAGTTCACGCTGTTCCTACTGCGCAATCCCGAGGCCCGCGAGCGCGTCGCAGCCCAGCGCGAGGAGACCGCACACGCCCTGGCCGACTACATCAGCAAGGGGGCCGCGCGACTCGGCGGCGAGCTGGCCATGCCCGCACTGGAACTGGCCCGCGTCGTACTGGCAGCCAATGACGGCATCACGCTGAACAGCCTGCTCGACGACCAGGCCGTGTTCCGCCCGTTCCTGCGCATGGTGGTCGCCAATATCGTGGCGCCGCAGGGGTAATCACGCGATATTCGGTTTGATCTCCTCGATCACCCATTGCGCATAGTCGAGGTACTCGTCGACGCCGCGCACCGCGGGCAGCGGCACGGCGCTGACCGTCACACCCTGCTCGGCGAGCCAGTTCAGCCGATCGATGATCTCCTGGCCGCTCATTCCCGCTTCTGCGTTCGGGTCGTCGCGGGCAACGTGGCCCTCCCCGACCCGCGTGGTCGCCATCCCGTGCACCACGTCGAAGGGCCGCCCGTCGTATTCCGGCTGGGATTTGATGAAGTCCACCCGTTGCGCGATCTGCTCCGGCGGCGTCAGGAAACTCCACCACCCCGAGGCGAACTTCGCAGCCCGGCGCAACACGGCGTCCGCGTCACCACCGATCCAGATCGGCAGGTGGGGTTTGCGCACCGGTTTCGGCTCGAACGCCACCTCGTCGAAGGAGACGTAGCGGCCGTCGAACCGGGGCGACTCGCTGGTCCACAGCTCGATGATCGCCGCCAGGTACTCATCGGCGATCCGTCCGCGTTCACCGAACGGCACGCCGAGCAGCTCGAATTCCCGCTGCAGCCACCCCACTCCGAAGGTGACCATCATCCGGCCGCCGCTGAGCCAGTCGGCGGTGGCGAGCGCCTTGGCGAGCACGATGGGCTGGTGCAGCGGCAGCACGGTGACGCACGAATTGAGCAGGATCCGCTCGGTCGCGCCGGCGAGGTAGGCCTGGGCGGCCGTCGACTGGAAATAGTGCGGGCCGGAGAGCTCGACGTGCTCGGTGGGAATCACGAAGTGCTCGGGGACGGCGATCATGTCGTAGCCCCACGCGTCGGCGCACTTGGCCATCCGGGTCTGGTCGGCGCCGGTGACAGCCGCCTCCCACGGCTGCATCATCGCCTTCAGTCGCAGCATGTGGGGCAGGTTGAATACCAGCTTCATTCGCGCGACTCTACAACAGTAGAGAGATGACGGGCTAGACTCGGCGGAACCATGCGACGCAAGCCCAATCCGGATCAGCGCCGGCGCGAACTGTGCGATACCGCGATCCGGCTGCTGGCCGATGACGGCGTCAAAGGGGTCAGCCATCTCAAGGTGGACCGCAAAGCCGGTGTCCCCGATGGAACCACATCGTTCTACTTCCGCACCCGGTCGGCGCTGCTGCAAGCGGTGGCGGTCCGGGTCTCCGAGCTGGATCTCAAGGACCTGATCGCGGCGACTAGGGCGCAAACGCCGGCCGGACTCACCGCGGACGAACCGTCCGGGTTGGCGACCCTGGTGATGCGCACGGCGACCGGCGCGCGGCTGATCCGCACCAAGGCCCGCTACGAACTCGCGCTGCAGGCCGGCCGGGACCCACTGCTCGACGAGGCGTTACGCAGCTACGGTGACCGGTTCCGCGCCCTGATCGTCGACGTGGTGCTGCGGCTACAGGACAAGCCGGACCGGGCACTGGCCGACCGGCAGGCCTACGTGGTGATGATGTTCATCAGCGGCGTGATGCAGGCGTTCGCCAGCGGTGACCGCAGCATCCGCAGCGCCGCGGAACTGGACGCGCTCATCTCTGGCATCGTCGCCGGGGTCGGCTCTTCCTTCGCTCTACGTTAATAGAGTAGCGTTACCGCGCAGACGGAAGGATCTGTGATGACTGCGGTACAAGATGATTCGGGCGTGTTGGCCGGCGAGACCCGGATGCTCGTCGACGGCGAGTTGGTGGGGACCGGCAGCGGGGCGACGTTCGACGTCGTGCACCCCGCCAGTGAACAGGTAGCCGGGACGGCCGCCGACGGCACCGTCGACGACATGGCGCGCGCGGTCGGCGCGGCCCGGCGCGCGTTCGACGCCAGTGACTGGTCCCGCGATCTGGAGTTCCGGCACCACTGCCTGATGCAGTTGCACGCCGCGCTGGAGGCCGACAAGGAACGGCTGCGCCGCATCCTGATCACCGAGGTGGGATGCCCGGTCACGGTCACCGGCAGTCAGATCGAGTCCCCCATCGCCGAAGTGAAGCACTGGGCCGATCACGCCCGCGGTTTCGAATACCTGGTGGACACCGGACTGCACGACACACCGCTGGGCCCGGCGCGGCGCAAGCTGCACTACGAACCGCAGGGCGTGGTCGGTGCGATCACGCCGTGGAATGTGCCGCTGTACCTCAACATCGCCGAGACCGTGCCCGCGTTGATGGCCGGCAACACCGTGGTGCTCAAGCCGGCGCAGCTCACGCCGTGGTCCGGTAGCGAGCTGGGCCGGATCGTCGCCGAAAAGACCGACATCCCAGCCGGGGTCTTCAACGTCGTCACCTCGAACGCCAACGAGGTCGGTGCGGCGTTGTCGGCCGACCCGCGGGTCGACATGATCACCTTCACCGGTTCCACGGCCACCGGCCGGGCCATCCTGGCCGCCGCGGCACCAACGGTGAAGAAGACCCTGCTCGAACTCGGCGGCAAGTCGGCCCACATCGTGCTCGATGACGCGGACTTCAACTCCGCGCTGCCGTTGGCGGCGATGATGGCCTGCGTGATGTCAGGTCAGAGCTGTGTGCTTCCGTCGCGGATCCTGTTGCCCCGCAACCGCTACGACGAAGGCTTGGCGGTACTCAAGGCGTCGATGGAGAACTTCCCGATGGGTGATCCGTGGACCCCGGGCAACATGCAGGGGCCGCAGATCAGCGAGACCCAGCGGCGCAAGGTGCTGGGGTTGATCGCTTCCGGTCTGGACTCGGGCGCCCGGCTGATCACCGGCGGCGGTGTCCCGGAGAACCTGCCCACCGGCTACTACGTGCAGCCGACCCTGCTGGCCGACGTCGACCCGGACAGCCAGGTCGCACAGGAGGAGATCTTCGGCCCGGTACTGACCGTCACGCCCTACGACACCGACGACGAGGCGGTCGCGATCGCCAACAACTCGATCTACGGTCTGTCCGGCGAGGTCAGCAGCGCCGATGTGGACCGGGCGATGGCGGTGGCGACCCGGATGCGCACCGGCAACGTCAGCATCAACGGCAAGAGCCACTTCGGCATCGACAGCCCGTTCGGCGGCACCCGCCAAAGCGGGCTGGGATATCGCAACGGCGCGCAGGGATTCACCGAGTACCTGCACATCAAGACCATCGGCATGCCGGAATGACGCCGGCCGTCCCGGCGGACGACCGCTTGGAGATCTCCGCGCTGCTGTACCGCTACGCCCGCGCGGTCGATACCAGGGACTGGGCGCTGTACCGGTCGGTGTTCACCGATGACGCTGTCATCGATTACTCGTCGGCCGGGGCCGTCTGCGGCACCCGCGACGAGGTGGCCGACTGGTTGGCCGCCGGCTTCACCGCGATACCGATGTCGATGCACTACATCACCAACATCGAGATCTTGGACCACACACCGGATTCCGCGCAGGTGCGGGCGATGTTCTACAACCCGATGCAGCTACCGGGAATGTCCGAGCTCAGCTACTGCGGCGGTTACTACCACCACGAGCTGGTGCGCACGGCCGACGGCTGGCGCAGCCGGAACCTGCGCGAGGAGAATCTCTGGTTCACCAATCCGCCGGGCTAAATCGGCGGTCCAGCTTCGCCTCTCCTCCGTCGAGGCCCGCTAACTGGCTGTAGGTCTTGTCAACTGGCGGTGGGTACAGGGGTTGACGACGCCGGAGCTGTAGCCCGACGTTGAG
>NZ_LQPS01000033.1 GCF_002101885.1 Mycolicibacter senuensis | reverse complement strand
GGGCCGGTGGTGCCGGTTGGACGGGTACCGATGGTGCGGCCGGCACCGGCTCGGGCGGCCACGGCGGCCATGGGGTGCCCGGCGGTAACGCCGGTAACGGTGGCGCGGGCGGCAACGGTGGGCTAGGCGGTGATGGTTCGTCGTTCGTCGGGATCGGCGGCAATGGTGGGGCCGGTGGTGTCGGTGGCAACGGCGGCAACGGTGGCAACGGCGCCGCTGGTGAGGCGGGCACCTTCGCTGACAATGGTTGGGGTCACGGGGCTGCCGGTGGCAATGGTGGTAACGGTGCTGCCGGTGGTCGGGGCGGTGCCGGTGGCGCGGCCGGGATCGGTGGCTCGGGTGATGGCGTGGTGGGTCGTGACGGTGACGGGGGCCGCGGTGGTAGCGGTGGGCTCGGCGGTGACGGCGGTGCCGGCACCAACGGCTTGGCCGCCGGCGACGATGCCGGCAATGGTGGCGCGGGCGGCAACGGCGGGGCCGCGGGTGCCGGCGGTGCAGCCGGTGGCGCCACCGGCGCCACCGGGACGCACGGCAGTGCGGGTGCTGGTGGTGATGGTGGTGATGGTGGCAGCGGCGCCAACGGTGTCGATGGTGTGGCCGGTGCTGTTGATGGTGCTGCGGGTGGTCATGGTGGTGCTGGTGGCAATGGTGGTCTCGGTGGGGTGCAGGCCGATGGTGTCGGTCGGGCTGTGGATGGTGTCGGGGGCAATGGTGGCGCTGGTGGTGCCGGTGGTGATGGCTTAAGCGGTGCGGCCGGCAGTGCTGGTGGTGCCGGTGTTGACGGTGGCGCCGGGACGGCGGAGTCCGTTGATGGGGTTGCTGGTGGTGCGGGTGGTCATGGCGGGGCCGGGGAGCGTGGTGGCCATGGTGGTGCCGGCGGCAATGGGGGTGTTGCGGGCAGTGGTGCCCTCGCTGGGGTGGCTGGTGTGGGTGGTGTGGGTGGCGCTGCTGGTGATGGCGGTCATGGTGGCGATGGGGGTGCCGGTGGTGTCGGCGGTGACGGGTTTGAGCAGTCCGGTGCGGGCCTCGATGGTGGTCATGGCGGTGTGGGTGGTCTCGGCGGTGATGGTGGTGCTGGTGGTCTAGCCGGAACCCAGGGTGCCGGTGGTCTTTCTGGTGATGGCGTGCGGGCTGCTGAGGGTGCTGCCGGTGTGCAGGGTGTGCAGGGCCGTGGTGGTGCCGGCGGTGCTGGTGGTGACGGTGCCCGCGGCAGCGATGGTGACTTTGGGCGTGACGGGCTGGCCGAGGGCAATCCCTCCATGGATGGGCAGGCCGGTCAGGCCGGCGGTAACGGTGGCAACGCCGGGGCTGGTGGTGCCGGGGGCTCTGGGCGTGATGGCCAGGCCGCCACCGGGACGCACGGCAGTGCGGGTGCTGGTGGTGATGGTGGTGATGGGGGCAGCGGCGCCAACGGTGTCGATGGCAGTCAGGGCAGCGCTCCGGGCGTCAACGGCGGTGATGGCACCCGGGGCGGCCATGGCGGTGACGGCGGGCTGGCAGGTATCGGCGGCCGCAATGCCGATGGCAGTGAGAGCGGGCTCGACGGAATCCAGGGCAACGGCGGCAACGGCGGCAATGGTGGCCACGGCGGCGCCGGTTACCAAGGCGACAACGGCCTCAACTCCGGCGACAACGGCCAGAGTGGTGGCGACGGCGGCGCGGCCGGCGCCGGTGGTAACGGCGGCATCGGTTTCGTCGGCGGCGCCGGTGGCAACGGCGGGAGCGGCGGCCAGGGCGCAGACGGCGGCGATGGCCACGACGGCCACGACGCGGCCACCGACACCAACGCCGCGGCAGGCACCAGCGGCGGCAACGCAGGCGACGGCGGTCACGGCGGCAAGGGTGGCGCCGGCGGTGCCGGGGGCAACGGCGGCGCATCCACAGCACCCGGAGTCACTGCGGGCGCCAACGGCAGCGGCGGTGACGGCGGCAATGGCGGCAACGCAGGTACCCCCGGAGACGGTGGCGACGGCAAGAACGGCGACGTCACCCATATCGCCGGCGGTAACGGCGGCAACGGTGGCAACGTCGGTGTTGCCGGATCCGCTGGGAGTGGCGGCCAGGCCGGCACCGGCGGTGCGGCCGGTACCGGTGGCACCGGCCACGACGGCACTGCCGGCAACGGCGTGACCGGAGTGGTCGGCAACGGTGGCGACGGCGGGGCCGGGTACAGCCCGCTCGCCCAGGCCAGCGATAGCGGTCGGGCCGGTGCGAACGGCGGAGCCGGGGGCAACGGCGGCAACGGGGGCGACCACGGCAACGGCGGCGCCGGCGGCAACGGCGGCCATGGCGCGGACGGCGCCGATGCCACCGACTTCCACACCGGTGGCCAAGGCGGAACCGGCGGCAACGGCGGTTCCGGTGGCAAGGGCGGCCTGGGCGGCTCGATCATCGGCGATGAGGGTGTCGGTGGTAGCGGCGGTAATGGCGGTAACGGCGGTGCCGGGGCCGACGGTCAGGTCGGGTTCAACAATGGCTACGGCGGTCACGGCGGTCGTGGTGGCATCGGCGGACACGCTGGGGATGTCACCGGCCGGGCTGGTGACGGCGGTGCGGGCGGGACCGGCGGAACCGGCGCCGACGGCCAGGTCGGATTCAACAACGGTTACGGCGGCACCGGGGGTACCGGTGGTACCGGCGGGTTGGCCGGGTCGGTGGGTATCGCCGGGCAGGCGGGTAACGGCGGTACCGGTGGCGCCGGTGGTGCCGGTGCGGCTGGCGAGATCACGTCCAACAACGGCTACGGCGGTCACGGCGGTCGTGGCGGCACCGGTGGGAACGCCGGTGACGTCACCGGTCAGGCGGGTAACGGCGGTACCGGCGGCGACGGCGGAGCCGGCGCCAACGGCCAGGTCGGTTACAACAACGGCCACGGCGGCCACGGCGGTAACGGCGGCACCGGCGGGCTGGGCGGAACGATCGGCAGCGCCGGGCAGGCCGGCGCCGGTGGCGACGGCGGTGCCGGTGGTCATGGTGACGACGGCCAGGTCGGCTACAACAACGGCTACGGCGGCAATGGCGGTCATGGCGGCATCGGCGGGAACGCCGGGGATGCCACCGGCCAGGCCGGGGCCGGTGGGAACGGTGGCGCCGGTGGTCATGGTGACGACGGCCAGATCGGGCACAACAACGGCTACGGCGGGAACGGCGGGCATGGCGGAAACGGTGGGCAATCCGGACAGGTCGGCCAGGCGGGCCCGGTCGTCAGTAGCGGCGGCGATGCCGGGGACGGCGGTATCGGTGCGGACGGTGGGATGACGGCCAACAACGACTACGGCGGCAACGGCGGCAACGGTGGCAACGGCGGAAACGCCGGGGGTGCCGCCGGACAAGCTGGTTCCGGTGGGAATGGCGGCGCCGCCGGCGACGGCGGCGACGGCCGACTCGGCATGAACAACGGCGCCGGCGGTAACGGCGGTAAGGGTGGCGACGGTGGAGCCGCCGGGACCATCGGGACCGGCGCCACGGGCGGAGACGGTGGCGACGGCGGCGACGGCGGTGTCGGCGCTCTCGGCGACATCCACATCAACAACGGCACCGGTGGTCACGGCGGAAACGGCGGTGCCGGCGGAAATGGCGGCACCAGCAGCGTCGAGCCAGGCGGCCTGAATGGCGACGGCGGTAACGGCGGCGACGGTGGCGATGGCGCAGGCGGTGTCCCCGGGGTCAACAACGGCAATCCCGGGCAAGGCGGCGCCGGGGGGTCGTTCGGCCCTGCCGGGGACGGCGGGACCGGCGGCCGGCCCGGTGCGAGCGGTGAGTCCGGCACACCGGGGATTCCGGCGTAACCGGTGTACCGGCTAATCCGGCACGCGCCCAGCAGTCAGCGGCCACAGGTCGAACGGCGCACGTCGGCTGCGACGTAGACCCGTCGCCGCCTGCCGAGCGGTCTTGCTATATATCCTTTGTCTCGCGCCCCCGCCGACGACGATGCGAGGGGAATGAGAGAGGAGTGGCGCCGATGCGCGTCCTGGTGATCGGTTCCGGCGCCCGGGAACATGCGCTCCTCATGGCCCTTCGCAACGACCCGAAAGTCGATCACCTGGTGATCGCGCCGGGCAACGCCGGCACCGCAGCGGTCGCCGAACAACGCGATGTCGACATCACCTCCGGTCCGGCGGTCGCTGCCCTGGCCCGTGACGTCGCTGCGGACCTGGTGGTGATCGGGCCCGAGGTGCCCCTGGTATTGGGCGTCGCCGACGCAGTACGAGCCGCCGGCATCGCCTGCTTCGGGCCGTCCCGGGGCGCCGCGCGCATCGAAGGCTCCAAGGCGTTCGCCAAGGACGTGATGGCCGCGGCCGGAGTGCGCACCGCCCGCTCGGAGATCGTCGACAGCCCGGCCGACCTGGACGCCGCCCTGAGTCGATTCGGCCCGGATGCCGGCGAGGCGGCCTGGGTGGTCAAAGACGACGGGCTGGCCGCCGGCAAGGGAGTGGTGGTGACGCAGGACCGCGCAGTGGCCCGGGCACATGCCGCCGGCCTGCTCGACGCCGGACATCCGGTGCTGTTGGAATCGTTTTTGGATGGCCCCGAGCTGTCGTTGTTCTGCGTCGTCGACGGCGACACGGTGGTGCCGTTACTGCCGGCGCAGGACTTCAAACGGGTCGGTGACGGCGATGCCGGCCCCAACACCGGCGGCATGGGCGCCTATGCTCCGCTGCCCTGGCTGTCCCGAGAGGCTGCGGCGGGGATCGTCGCCGACATCGTCAAGCCGGTCGCCGCCGAACTGGTCCGACGCGGCAGCCGGTTCGCCGGGCTGCTCTACGCCGGAGTGGCGATGACTTCGACCGGGCCGGCCGTCATCGAATTCAACTGCCGCTTCGGGGATCCGGAGACCCAAGCGGTACTGGCGCTGCTGGAGTCGCCGCTCGGGCAGCTACTGCACGCCGCCGCCACCGGCGGGCTCAACGAGTTCGGTGCGCTGCGCTGGCGGGACAGCTCGGCGGTGACGGTGGTGTTGGCCGCGGAGAACTATCCCGGCCGGCCCCGCGTCGGGGACGTGATCGTGGGCGCCGAGGGTGAGGCCGTGCTGCACGCCGGCACCGTGCTCCGCGAGGACGGGGCGGTGGTGTCGTCCGGTGGCCGGGTGCTGTCGGTGGTGGGTGTCGGCGAGGACTTGGCCGCGGCCCGCGCGGCGGCCTACCGGACCCTCGGCTCGATCCGCTTGCCCGGGAGCCACTTCCGCACCGATATCGGACTGGCGGCCGCCGAGGACAAGATTCGGATCTAGCCGAGCCCAACATCCTCGGTCGGCTCGGTGAGGGCGCCGGTACAGTTACCCAGTATGTCTGACGAAACTGAGCTGGACTCTGCTGAGTCGGCCGACGAGGATCACTCATCGGAGCAGCCTGCGGCTGTGAAACGATCGGCGGCCGCAGCGCCGGTGAAATCAGCTCAGGGGCCCCTGCTCCTCGCGGCGGGGATTGCGCTCGTCGCCGGAGCCTTGGCCGGCGCGGCGGTTGCCTGGTGGCTCCCGGTGTCCGGGACGTCGGCCGATTTCTCCGATCAGCAGGTTGCCGACGCGAAGAAGGATGTATGTGCCGCGGCGGTGCTCGCGCGTCAGGCGGTGGCCAACAACATGCACCTGAAAAACCCGGATCCCGAGAACCCGGTTGCTCAGCTCGCGGTGGCCGCGAACGCGAGGCTGTCCCTGACTGCAGGCGCCGCCTACCTGCGGGGTCGCGTGGAAGAGAAAGCCGCTGTGTCGCAGGATATCGCGGACGCGGCGCGTGCGATGGCCGGCGAGCTCGAGCATCTGAACCTCAGTTACCTTGTCGGGCAACCGAATTCCGAACGGGAGCAGCTGGGGCGCGATCTTGATGCGCGCATCGCCGCATTGGGCAAGCTCTGCCAGTAGTCGGCCCAGGCTCAGAACCCCAAGAGCGCCAGGGGATCTCAAGACGTTGGTGAACAATCCGAGGTCGGTCACGCTGTAGGCCGTGCTCAGCACGGTTGCCGCTGTTGTCATAGATCTCGGCGTCGTCCTGAGTGGGCAGGAAGGTTCGGCGGTAATGGGTGCGGCGGGCTGCGAGCATACGTCGATCTCGCTATCCAGGTTGCGGCTGAAGAATTGACTAAGCAGTCAAGAGCGGGGCGATCCAGGTCAACTCGGCCGGGAGCTGGGAGCTCCAGTAGGACCCGTCGTGCCCGCCGGGCGAGAAGCCGCCCGCGGGCGGATTGGGCAGCTGGTCGATGAAAGCCCGGGTCGCCGAGTAGAACGGATCGGAGTTTCCGCAATCCACCCGGATCGGAATCGATTCCAGACCCGGCATTCCGAAGACCGAGTTGGCGGCGAAATCCGCCGCGCCGTCGAACGCACCCGGCGCCGCGGCACCGGGCGAGAGCCACAGTGCGGGGCTCACCGCGCAGATCGCCGCGGTCCGGTCTGGACCGAGCCGGCCCCCGAGCAGCAGCGCGCCGTAGCCGCCCATCGACCAGCCGATGAACGCCACCCGGGTGGTGTCCAAACCCTGGCCGGCCAGCAGCGGCAGCAGCTCGTCGGTCACCATCGCACCGGAGTCCTCCCCGGAGGCACGCCGGTGCCAGTAACTGCCGCCGCCGTCGACGGCCACCACCGCGAACGGGGGCAGTCCCGCGGCGACCGCCTCGGCCAGGCCCTGTTCCACCCCGCCGGCCATCACCGTCGCGGCATCGCTGCCCTTGCCGTGCAATGCGATCAGCGGGCGCAGTGCCTCGGTCTGGCCCGGCGGCCGGGCGATCGCCCAGTTGGTGGCGATCCCGCCACGCGCCGCCGAGGCGAACGAGCCGGTCGTCATGGTGGCCAGCGCCGGGGTGGCCCGGGCCGGCCGGGCGCCGAGCAACGAACCCACGCCCAGTGCGCCGGCGGCCGTTCCGAGGCGCAGCACCGCCCGTCGGCTCAACTCCGGCATGGCGGCCATCATGCCAGCGGGGGGTGGTTTGTCCGAAAAGACGCAAACCCATGATGCGGCGATAGCTGTGCTGGCAGCATCTCTAGGCGTGATGACAGCGGTCACGCCCAAGGGGGAACGCCGACGGTATGCGCTGATCAGTGCTGCCGCCGAGCTGCTGCGCGAGGGCGGGTTCGAAGCGGTGCGACACCGCGCGGTGGCGCAGCGGGCCGGCCTGCCGTTGGCGTCGACCACCTATTACTTCTCGTCGCTGGACGACCTGATCGCCAGCGCGGTGGAACACATCGGAATGTTGGAGGTCGCGCAGCTGCGGGCCCGGATCGCAGGCCTGTCCCGGCGCCGACGCAGTGCCGAGACGACGGCCGACATGCTGGTGGAGCTGCTGGTGGGGTCACCAGAGGACGCTGCGAACGGCCCACAGGTCACCGAGCAGCTCATATCGCGCTATGAGCGGTCCATCGTCTGCGCCCGGCAGCCAGCGCTCCGCGAGATCCAGCGCCGCATCCTGCACCAACGGTCCGATGCCGTCGCCGAAGCCGTCGAGCGTTCCGGGCGGATCGCCCGGGTCGAGATGGCGCATGCGCTGGTCTGCATGGTCGATGGGGCGGTGATGGCGGCCCTGGTCGACGATCGCCAGGGGCCGCGGACCGTCGCCCGGGCGGCGCTGATCGACGTCATCGACCTGCTCGCGCCGCTGGACCAGCGCGCCGTGTCAGCCTGAGAAGCTCACACGGTATGCTGCCTCGACCCCTTTGTCGCTACTTTGCTACTGGCGGGTAACCCGGGGGGTGCCAAGACGCCCAGAAACGCCTACGAGAAGCGAATGCGGAGAGCTACGTCATGAATATCGGTGTCCTATCCGAGGCGCAGCCCGGTGAGACGCGTGTGTCGGCGACGCCAACCACCGTCGCCCAGCTGATCAAGCTCGGCTACGAGGTGGTGGTGGACGCCGGTGCGGGAGAGGCGTCGTCCTTCACCGATGCCGCGTACGTCGACGCCGGCGCGACGATCGGCGACGCACGCGCCGCTGACATCGTCTTCGGCGTCAACGCCCCCGCGGCCGAGCAGCTCGACGCCATGAAGCCCGGCGCGACGCTGGTCAGCCTGCTGGCGCCGGCACTGAACCCGGATCGGGTGGAGGATCTGGCCCGCCGCCCGATCACGGCACTGTCGATGGACGCGGTCCCCCGGATCTCGCGGGCGCAGTCATTGGACGTGCTGAGCTCGATGGCCAACATCGCCGGCTACCGCGCCGTGGTGGAGGCCGCCCATGTGTTCGGCCGGTTCTTCACCGGCCAGGTGACCGCCGCCGGCAAGGTGCCACCGGCCAAGGTGCTGGTGGTGGGCGCCGGGGTGGCCGGCCTGGCCGCGATCGGCGCGGCCGGCAGCCTGGGGGCGATCGTGCGGGCCACCGACCCGCGGCCCGAGGTGGCCGATCAGGTGAAATCCCTGGGCGGGGAGTACCTGTCGATCGAGGACCCCGACGCCGAGGTCTCGGCGACCGGCTACGCCAAGGAGATGGGCGACGACTACAAGGCCCGCGAGGTCGAGCTCTACTCCGAGCAGTGCAAAGACGTCGACATCGTCGTCACCACCGCGCTCATCCCGGGTAAGCCCGCGCCGCGGATCATCACCGCCGACATGGTCGCCTCGATGACGCCGGGCAGTGTGATCGTGGACATGGCCGCGGCCAACGGCGGCAACGTCGAGGGCACCGTCGCCGACCAGGCCGTCGTCACCGACAACGGGGTGACGATCATCGGTTACACCGATCTGGCCGGGCGGTTGCCCGCCCAGGCCTCGCAGCTCTACGGCACCAACCTGGTCAACCTGATGAAGTTGATGACGCCCGGCAAGGACGGCCAACTGGTGCTGGACTTCGACGACGTGGTGCAGCGGTCGATGACCGTGGTGCGCGACGGCGAATCGACGTGGCCGCCACCGCCGGTGCAGGTCTCGGCCGCTCCGGCCAAGGCCGCCGAAGCCCCGGTGGCCGCGCCGGCGTCGAAGGAGCCGATGACGGCCGGGCGACGGCTGGGCCTGGTGATGTCCGCGGCGGCGGTGTTGTTCGTCCTGGTGGCGCTGGCGCCGGCGGCACTGCAGGTGCACCTGACGGTCTTCGCGCTGGCGATCGTGATCGGTTACTACGTGATCGGGCATGTGCACCACGCGCTGCACACGCCGCTGATGTCGGTGACCAACGCCATCTCGGGCATCATCGTGGTCGGTGCGCTGCTGCAGATCGGGCACGGCGATCCGGCCATCACGGCGCTGGCGACCGCGGCGATCCTGCTGGCCAGTATCAACGTCTTCGGTGGTTTCGCGGTGACCCGCCGCATGCTGGCCATGTTCTCCCGCAGCTAGGCGCTGCGCACCCCCGATTTGGAGTAGACCTCTATGTTCTCGATCGAGACCGCCGCCTCGGCGGCATACATCGTCGCGGCGCTGTTGTTCATCCTGGCGCTGGCCGGGCTGAGTAAGCATGAAACGTCCAAGGTCGGCAACAGCTTCGGCATCCTCGGCATGACGGTGGCGCTGGCCGCGACGATCGCCCTGGCCGTCAACCGCTGCATCCAGCCGCTCGGTCTCGCGTTGCTGATCGGGGCGACCGTGGTGGGTGCGGCGATCGGGCTGTGGCGGGCCAAGGTCGTCGAGATGACCGGCATGCCCGAACTGATCGCGCTGCTGCACTCGTTCGTCGGTCTGGCCGCCGTGCTGGTCGGCTGGAACGGCTACCTGCACATCGAAGCCGACATGCAGGGGGCCGACGCCCAGGAGTTGGCGGCCTCGGGGTTGCTGGGCATTCACTCCGCCGAGGTGTTCATCGGCGTGTTCATCGGTGCGGTCACCTTCACCGGCTCCATCGTGGCCAACCTCAAGCTGTCGGGCCGGATGAAGTCCAACCCGTTGATGCTGCCCGGCAAGAACTTCCTCAACGTCGGCACCCTGGTGGCGTTCTTCGCGCTGACGGTGTGGTTCGTCAACGAGCCGCAGCTGTGGCTGCTGATCGTGGTCACCGTGCTGGCGCTGGCGCTGGGCTGGCACCTGGTCGCCTCCATCGGCGGTGGCGACATGCCGGTGGTGGTCTCGATGCTCAACAGCTACTCCGGCTGGGCGGCCGCGGCATCGGGCTTCCTGCTCTCCAACGACCTGCTCATCATCACCGGTGCGCTGGTCGGCTCCTCGGGTGCCTACCTGTCCTACATCATGTGCAAGGCGATGAACCGGTCGTTCATCTCGGTGATCGCCGGTGGCTTCGGCATCGAGGCCGGTCCCTCCGACGACACCGATTACGGCGAGCACCGGGAGATCACCGCCGAAGGGGTGGCCGAACTGCTGACCGGCGCCGACTCGGTGGTCATCACCCCGGGCTACGGCATGGCCGTCGCGCAGGCCCAGTACGGCGTCGCCGAACTGACCCGCAAGCTACGCGAGCGAGGCGTCAACGTACGCTTCGGTATCCACCCCGTCGCCGGCCGGCTCCCGGGCCACATGAACGTGCTGCTGGCCGAGGCCAAGGTGCCCTACGACATCGTCCTGGAGATGGACGAGATCAACGACGACTTCGACGACACCTCCGTGGTGCTGGTGATCGGTGCCAACGACACTGTCAACCCGGCCGCCGCCGAAGACCCGAGCAGCCCGATCGCCGGCATGCCGGTCCTGACGGTGTGGGAAGCCGACAACGTGATCGTCTTCAAGCGCTCGATGGCGTCGGGCTATGCAGGCGTGCAGAACCCGCTGTTCTTCCGGCAGAACTCCGCCATGCTCTTCGGCGACGCCAAGGACCGGGTCGAGGACATCCTGCACGCGCTGTGAGGCCCCACCGGCAGGCGCGGCGGGCCGCCGCCGGCCCCGTAAGCTAGCTGCTCGTGAGCATCCCCAACGTGCTGGCCACCCGCTACGCCAGCGCCGCGATGAGCGACATCTGGTCGCCGCGGGCCAAGATCGTCGCCGAACGCCGCCTGTGGCTGGCGGTGCTGCGCGCTCAGGCCGAGCTCGGCGTGCAGGTACCCGAGCAGGCGATCGCCGACTACGAGGCCGTGCTCGACCACGTCGACCTCGAGTCGATCGCCGACCGCGAGCGAATCACCCGCCACGACGTCAAGGCGCGCATCGAGGAATTCAACGCACTGGCCGGCCACGAGCACGTCCACAAGGGGATGACCAGTCGCGACCTGACCGAGAACGTCGAGCAGCTGCAGATCCGCCAATCCCTGGAGCTGGTGTTCAGCCACGGCCTGGCGGTGGTCGCCCGGCTGGTCAGCCACGCGGTGGCCTACCGCGAGCTGGTGATGGCCGGCCGCAGTCACAACGTCGCCGCGCAGGCCACCACGTTGGGCAAGCGGTTCGCCTCAGCCGCCGAGGAAACACTGATGGCGCTGACCCGGGTGCGAGAGCTCATCGACCGCTATCCGCTGCGCGGTATCAAAGGCCCGATGGGCACCGCCCAGGACATGCTCGACCTGTTCGACGGCGACACCGCCAAGCTCGCCGAGCTGGAACGCCGGGTTGCCGAATTCTTGGGTTTCTCAGCCGTTTTGACCAGCGTCGGCCAGGTCTATCCCCGGTCGCTGGACCATGATGTGGTGTCCGCGCTGGTGCAACTGGGCGCCGGCCCGTCGTCGCTGGCCCACACCATCCGGCTGATGGCCGGCCACGAACTGGTCACCGAGGGCTTCGCGCCCGGCCAGGTGGGCTCATCGGCGATGCCTCACAAGATGAACACCCGAAGCTGCGAGCGGGTCAACGGACTGCAGGTGGTGCTGCGCGGCTACGCGGCGATGGCCGCCGAACTGGCGGGCGCGCAGTGGAACGAGGGCGACGTGTTCTGTTCGGTGGTGCGCCGGGTCGCGTTGCCGGATGCGTTCTTCGCCATCGACGGACAGACCGAGACGTTTCTGACCGTCCTCGACGAATTCGGCGCCTACCCGGCGGTGATCACCCGGGAACTCGACCGCTACCTGCCGTTCCTGGCCACCACCAAGGTGCTGATCGCCGCGGTGCGCGCCGGGATGGGCCGGGAGACCGCCCACGAGGTGATCAAGGAACACGCGGTGGCCGTCGCCCTGGCGATGCGGGAACGCGGCGCCGAACCGGATCTGCTGGACCGGCTGGCCGCCGATGAGCGGCTGCCGCTGGACCGTGCCGCGCTTCAAGCCGCCATCGCCGACCGGCGGGCGTTCACCGGAGCGGCCGCCGACCAGGTCGACCAGGTCGCGGCCGCGGTGGCCGAACTGGCCGACCGGTACCCGGAGGCCTCCGCCTACACCCCGGGCGCGATCCTCTAATCAGCATGAGCGCCCAGCAGCTCGCGACGATCGACTTCACCGATCTGGACAACTTCGCGGGCGGCTTCCCGCACGAGTTGTTCGCGCTGCACCGGCGGCTGGCCCCGGTGTTCTGGCACGAACCGACCGCGCACACCCCGGACGGGCAAGGGTTCTGGTCAGTGGCCACTCATGCCGAAACCCTCGAGGTACTGCGCGACGCGGAGACCTATTCCTCGGTGACCGGCGGGACCCGGCCGTTCGGCGGCACCGTGCTGCAGGATCTGCCGATCGCCGGCGGGCTGCTGAACATGATGGACGACCCGCGGCACGCGCAGGTCCGGCGGTTGGTCAGTTCCGGGCTGACACCGCGGATGATCCGCCGCGTCGAAACGGACCTGCGGCGTCGGGCGCGGATGCTGTTGGACACCGTAGAGCCGGGAGTGCCCTTCGACTTCCTGGTCGACCTGGCCGCCGAGCTGCCGATGCAGATGATCTGCATCCTGCTGGGCGTCCCCGAAGCCGACCGGCACTGGCTGTTCGAGGCCATCGAGCCCAGCTTCGACTTCCGCGGCTCCCGCGCGGCGGTGGTGCCGCGGCTGTCCAGCCAGGACGCCGACAACGAGGTCTACACCTACGGGCGGGAGCTCATTGCCGCCAAGCGGGCCGCCCCCACCGACGACATGCTGTCGGTGGTGGCCAACTCCGCCGACCCGGGCCTGAGCGACCTGGAGGCGTACCTGTTCTTCCAGCTGTTGTTCAGCGCCGGCGCCGAGACCACCCGCAACGCCATCGCCGGCGGGCTGCTGGCGCTGGCGCAGCACCCGGGCCAATTGCGGGCGTTGCGCGGTGATTTCGGCCTGCTGCCCTCCGCGATCGAGGAGATCATCCGCTGGACTTCACCGTCGCCGTCGAAGCGGCGCACCGCCACCCGGCGCACGATGCTGGGCGGGCAGACGGTCGAAGCCGGCCAGAAGGTGCTGGTGTGGGAGGGTTCGGCCAATCGTGATCGCGCCGTGTTCGAACGCGCCGACGAATTCGACATCACTCGGAAACCCAACCCGCACATCGGATTCGGTCATGGTGTCCACTTCTGCCTGGGGGCGCATCTGGCCCGGATGGAACTGCGGGTGCTCTACGAGGAGCTGCTGGGCCGGTTCGGTGAAGTGACGGTGGCCGCCCCGGTGGAATGGACTCGCAGCAACCGGCACACCGGAATGCGGCACCTGATCGTGGAACTGCGACCGTGAGACGGCGGCTGGAGCCGGACGCCTTCGCGGTGGTGATGGCGACCGGCATTCTGTCGATCGCCGCCGCCGACCACGGCTACCGTTGGCTCTCCGCGTTTCTCGGTGCCCTGGCCACCGCGGTGATGGTGCTGCTGGCGGTGATCGCCGCCGGCGCCATCACCCGCTGGGATCTTCGCGATCCCGACGTCACGCTGCGGTTGTTCACCTTCGTCGCCGCGTGCGCGGTGCTGGATGCGCGGCTGGTCGCCCACCCGGTGCTGGTGCGCGCGCTGGGGGTGGTGGCGCTGTCGGCATGGCTGGCGCTGACGGTGTTGAGCTGCCGCAACATGGCGTCGCGGGGCCTGGCCGCGCTACGCGGCCGAGCCCACGGCGCCTGGGAGCTGGCCAGCGTCGGGACGTCAGGCCTGGCGATCCTCGCCGCGCAGGTCGCCCGCCACCCCGGTGATCGCGGCTGGGCGGCGGCGGCCACGGCGCTCTGGCTGCTGGCGATCGCGATCTATACCGGCATGGCCTGGTTGATCCTGTGGCGCGCCGTCCACGAGCGCAAGGACCGGGACGGTTTCGCGCCCGACGACTGGATCCTGATGGGGGCGTTGGCGATCGCCACGTTGGCCGGCCACGACATCTACGTCGGGGCGGCGGACTGGCTGGCCGGGCCGGTGCGCGCCGTGACCATCGTCACCTGGGTGGTGGCCAGTGCGTGGATCCCGCCGCTGATCTACTTCGTGCTGCACCGGATCAACCGCAGCCCGGCGGTGCTGCACGTCACCGGGGCCTGGTGGGCGCTGGTGTTCCCGTTGGGGATGTATTCGGCGGCCACCGCTGCGATGGCAGCCGAGCTAACGGCGCCCGCACTGGCGACGGTGTCGTTGATTTTCTTCTGGAACGCGCTGACGGCGTGGGCGATCGTGGCGGTCGCCGGATTGCTGCGCGCGCGAGCCCTCAGTGCGGCCGCGCTGCGCCGGCGCGGCGGCGCCTCCGCGCGGTCAGCCTGGCCCATACCCACGTCAAGGGCACGTCGCGGCCGGTAGCCAGGTATTCCACCGTGGCCGGGTAGTTGCAGACTTCGCGTACCTGGGACAGTCCCTCGGGCTTGCCGACGAGCAGCACCTGGTCGTCGAGCGCCAGTGTGGTGTCCGGGTCCGGCATGAACGTCGACGCACCGTCTCGCATCAGCACCAACGCGGCCAGCGGCAACCGTAGCTCCCGGTCGTCGGGCCGGCGGATCAGATCGCCCAGCGTCAGCGTTTCTCCCCGTCGCAGCCAGTCCGTGATCGCCGGAGCCTGCTCGGCCGACAACACGAGGACATCACGACTGGGCGTGCGCCGCCCGCAGGACTTCTGCAGGTGATCGCGCACCCCGATGGCCCACGCTTCATCGCGCCCGAAGACGTGTTCAACGAAGCTCCAGAACACCGGTGTGAGGGTTCGGGCCAGAACCTCGCGGGCAACGAGTTCCGGGGCGATGTAAACCGAGTCGATCTGCAAGGCGTCGAGCAGTGCCTTCTTGGCGTTCGTCTGTTGGCGGACTACCAGATAGACGTCGGTGTTGGCCAGCCTGGCCTGCTCGGCTACGGCGATGTTCGTGGTATCGCTACTCGTCCCGGCGATGAATCCGATCGCATCGGCGACGTCGAGTTCGTCGTCGGCGGGGTCGACGAGGTCAACGGTCAGCCCACTGGCGGTGAGATCACGCACCAGTTCGTCACCGAACTCGGGATCGGCGCAGACCACCCAGCGGCCGGTGGTCAGTCCCCGCCGCACCGGCGGCAGCTGGTCTTCTTCGTTGTCCATCAGCCAGCGAAGCAGCTGATGATTGACCGGACGGTGGATGGACAGCGCGAGGTAGTCACCGAACCGGTCCGCGGGGTTGATGATTCCCGCCGGAGAGAAGCGCTCGATACGGGCCTGGATCTTCGGGTCGCTGCAGCGGGTGAACACGGGCACTTCTGGCCGCAGCAATGCCACGGTCATCACCACCGCGAGGTTTGCGTCATCATCGTTCGTCAACGCCAGGACACCCTCGCAGTCGCGATGAGCGAGGCCGGCCACGCCGAGCACCGGCGGGCTGGCGCAGTCTCCCTCGATCGCCGGGACGTCCGAACTGAGTTGCGCCGATATCACCGATGCGACTCTGGATTCCTGTTTATCGATGACGACGAACCGGCGCCCATGTTCGTCGAGTTCGGCGCCGACGGCCCGGCCGGCCTGGCCGTAGCCGGCGATGATGACGAAGGGCTCGATCATCCGGCGGACCTGCCGGCGAAACCGCTGCGCGGCGATGGCGTCCTGAAAGGCGGTGTCGTTGATGACGGAGAAGAAGACTCCGATGGCGAAGGCCCAACTGATCACGACCAGGTAGATCGACATCGACAGCCACATCCGCTGCGGATAGCTGAAGGCGTGCGGAACCTCGCTGTAGCCGACCGTCGTCAACGTGATCGTCATTTGATAGAACGCGTCGAAGACGGTCAGCCGGTAGGGGTTGCCCTGCGCATCGACACCGGGCATCAGCATCAAACCGGTGGTGCAGACGCTGAACGTGGCGATGACGACAATGAACGGTGCCCGCATTCGCCGCATGAACAAGAAGATGACCTCGGTGGTCTCGACCGTCGTCGGGACTCGGATCGGCTTGGGCCGCGGCTTGTTCGGTCGCCGGGTCCAGAACGTCAAGAGGTGCAGGGCGTTGGGCATCTGCTATCGACGTCTGAAGGACGCCGTTTCGACCACCAGCAGCGTGACCGACACGATGTTGGCCAGCAGCGCACCGCCGGACAGCGACACCACGCTGGCGATGGCATGGGTGTCCAGCCCGTAGCTGGACACCTGGGTGTAGTAGACCCACATCGTCGCTGCGGCAGCGAGTTGCAGTAGCGCGACCAGGCTGGTCGCCAGGTGGACCGCACCGAGCTGGGTGCGGTCGCCGAACTTCAGGATCGAGGTGATGAAGGCGACGATGAGGGCGAGAAAGAGCTCCCAGGGGTTGTGGATGACCGGGTCGCCGATGTCGCCGACGAAGAACCCGAAATTCAATGTCGCCGCTAGCAACACGAAGAAGCCGAAAACCACCTTCTCGAGGTTCACGACCGCAGCCTAACTCGCCGCGCTCGCCGATCGGGGATGTCGCGCCAGGCCGGCAGACCGTAGCTCGACGGCGGCGAGCCCGGCGATGACGGCGAGGTCTTGGTGCCGCCACGCGCCGACCGGGTCGGGGCTGACCGCGGTCAGCGCGCGGTGCGGCCGGGTCGCCAGTGCGCGCAGTGCCAGCAACTGCAGGCCGGCCGGGGTGGCGGCCAGCGCCAGCACCGCCCGTTTGCGCAGGAAGAACCGCAGCCGCAACGCCAGCCATGGCATCGCGACCGCCAGGATCGGTGGCGCCGCCACCGCGATCGCCAGCAGGTAGGCCAGCCAGCCGGCGGTGGTGTTCAGGTTGTGGCCGGCGCCGGCGATGTCGACTGCCGCCTCCCCTGCCGCGGTCAGCGGCTTGCTCACCGCATCGCCCACCAGCGGAATGCGATCCGCGCTGTGCCCGGCCGAGGTCAGGCTCTCGGCCACCCCGTTGGCGCCTTGCTCGAACTGCCGTCCAACCCCGGCGATGGTGGCGACGGCCCCGTGCACGGCCAGCGCCACCAGCACCCACAGGAAGGTCCAGACCGCGACGACGGCGTCGCTGAACAGCTGGGCCAGCAGGCGGCCGGGGGAGGTGGCGTAGGGCAGCAACCGTGACGTCATGTCGTTGATCCCAGCACAGTTGACGCCGTCCGGTGCGGTGGTGGTGCTCAGCTGTTGGGCGTCACCGTCACCGTGACGGTGGAAGCGCCTGCGTCGGAGGCGATCACCAGCACCGGGGCGTTCGGGTCGGAGACGACCTCGCCGCCGGTGACCACCACCTGGTAGCCGTCCGGGTAGATGCTGGTCGGCACCGAGATGTCGGTGTGCGCGCCGGCGACGAACTGGCCCGAGCCGTCGGCCATCGCGGTGGAGTAGCTGAACGCGAAGGTGCCGTCGGTGAATGACCAGGTGCCCGGGATGCCGGACACCGCCTGCGGGTATGGCGCGGCCAGGGTGAGCATCGCGTCGGTCGCCACGTTGTCCCCGGTCGGCGGCTTCGCCATGTCACCGACCAGCACGTTGTTGTAATCCCAGAACAGCCAGCCGAATCCGTGCTTATCTGCCGCGCCGGTCGCACCGCCGATGACGCTGGGAACGGTGGTGTTGCCGAACTCGGTGAGCATCGCCGGCAGGTCGTGTGTCTTGGCGTAGGCGGCGGCCTGATCCGCGATGAAGCCCTCGTAGGTCGCGCAACCGATGTCGGTGCCCAGGACTTCGAACCACGGGCAGTAGCTGTGGAACGCGAAGATGGCGTTGGGGTCGTCCGGCGGGGTCACGTGGGTGGGCACCGGCAGGTTCCCGAACAGCGTGTTCGGCTCGAACAGGATCGGGGTGGCCGGGTCGACCGACCGGATCGCCGCCGTCACCTGGTCGTAGAACGGCGACAGCTGTTGGGTGTCGAAGAACGGGTTGCCGAACGCGGCCGACAGATAGGACCCTCCCGGCCAGGGTTCGTTCATGATCTCGTAGCCGGCGACGTTCGGGTTGCCGTTGAAGTAGCCGGCGACAGCTTGGAACATCGCGGCGTAGTGGTTCTGCAGGCCGATCCCGTCCGGTGCCGCGGAGTTGGTCCAGAACGCGTCCCACGCATGGTTGACCGCGAAGTTGAGCGGATAGTTCCACGGCCAGCCGAAGTTGATGTTGAGCGCATCGCCGGTCTGCACCGCCCACTCCGGCGCCCCGTCACCGATGCCGGTGATGGTGTCGCTGTACAGATCCTGGTGCATGTCGATGATGCTGACGATGCCGTGCTTGGCGAGCATGTCCACGGTGGCTTTGATCGACGCCAGATAGTCGTAGTCGATTACGCCGGGTTTGGGCTCCACCCCGGCCCAGATGACGCCGACCCGCACCGCGTTGACGCCGTTGGCGGCCAGGTACGCCGCGTGCTGCTCGTCGAAGTGATTGGCCTCCGGGGTGAACGGCGCACCCTTGTTGACCTCGTTGACGCCGTGCAGGATCAGCACCCGGCCGTCGGCGTCGGTGAGCCAGGTGCCGACGGTGGTGAAGGCACCGCTGCCGGTGGGCGGGCCGCCGTCCGCGGTACCGAAGGCGCCGACCGCGCCGTGGGTGCCCGCCAACCCCGGGTTGCCGCCGGCCCCGCCCAGGGCCGGCACCGGGTGCCCGGCAACGGACCGGATGCTGTCGCCGTCGCCGGCGTCACCGCCGTGCCCGCCGGCGGCGAACAGCCCGATGCCGTTGCCGCCGTCGCCGCCGTCGCCGCCGACACCGCCGTCACCGCCGGCGCCGCCGTTGCCCAGCAGCCAGCCGCCGGCGCCGCCCGCGCCGCCGTGAGCCCCGGCGCCGCCCGCGCCGCCGGCCCCCCCGTTGCCGAACAGGCCTGCCGCGCCGCCGGTGCCGCCGCCGACCTCGGCCTGGTCGCTGGCCCAGCCGGCGCCGCCATCGCCGAACAACCAGCCGGCCGCGCCGCCGTTCGGGTTGTCTGCGGTGCCGGCGGCCCCGTCACCGATCACATGGGAGCCGAACCCGTTGAGGAACTCGGCCACCTGCTGGCCGGCTGTGCTGTCCAGCCACTGCTGAAGTCCGTCGTGCACCGGGAGGTAGATCGAGTGCTGGAACCAGTCGGTGACGTCGAAGGTGGTGGCCGACGCTGTAAACGGGTCGCCCCAGTCGGCGGCGATCCCGGCCAGCAGCTGATCGAAGACGTCCTCGATGACCTCGGCGTGGGCGGTCGGGGCGTTCACCGGGGCCAGCCCGAACCCGAACGACACCCCGGCCGCCACGGCTGCGCCGGCCAGTCGGGTCCGGCCACTCATCCGAGGCGGCCGGCGATTCTCCGAGACGGTGTGTGCATGGGTCATGGCTGGACGATCCCTCGTGGCCGGATTTCAAGTATGCGTTTTATGTGAGGCACCTGACAAAATACTGTACGTGATGGGGTGAGCCGCTGTCCGGGTTTGTGGACGACCGGCCAGGGCCTCGGTGATCAGCGTTCCCGTTCAAGAACCAAGATCCCCGTCAAGGACACGCCGATCGATTCCCATTAGGCTGGCGCAATGTCGCGTCCCGCGCTCTCCGACTACCAGCACCTGGCCAGCGGCAAAGTCCGCGAACTCTACCGAATCGACGATCACCACCTACTGTTCGTCGCCACCGACCGGATCTCGGCGTTCGACTACATCCTCGACAGCCAGATCCCCGACAAGGGGCGCATCCTCACCGCGATGAGCGTCTTCTTCTTCGACCTCGTCGACGCGCCCAACCACCTGGCGGGACCGCCCGACGACCCGCGCGTCCCCGACGAGGTGCTGGGCCGGGCGCTGGTGGTGCGTGAACTGCAGATGATGCCGATCGAGTGCGTGGCGCGCGGCTACCTGACCGGCTCGGGCCTGCTGGACTACCAGCGCAGCGGATCGGTCTGCGGGATCCCGCTGCCGCCGGGGCTGGTGGAGGCGAGCAGGTTCGCCAACCCGCTGTTCACCCCCGCCACCAAGGCCGAGATCGGCGAACACGACGAGAACATCTCGTTCGCGCAGGTCATCGACGTGGTGGGGCCGGTGCGGGCCAGCCAGTTGCGTGATCGCACCGTCGCGACCTACGTGCAGGCGGCCGACCACGCGCTGAAGAAGGGCATCATCATCGCCGACACCAAGTTCGAGTTCGGCGCCGACGACCACGGCAATCTGCTGCTGGCCGACGAGGTGTTCACCCCCGACTCGTCGCGGTACTGGCCGGCCGATCATTACCAGGCCGGGGTGGTGCAGGACAGCTTCGACAAACAGTTCGTCCGCAACTGGCTCACCAGTCCCGAGTCCGGCTGGGACCGGGCCGGTGACCAGGCGCCGCCGGCGTTGCCGGACGACATCATCGCCGCCACCCGCGCCCGTTACATCGAGGCCTACGAACGGATCTCGGGCCTGTCCTTCGATGACTGGGTTGGCCCCGGGGCATGACCGAGGTTTCGCGAGCGCTGCCGGATCCCCCGTCGGCCAAGCGGGTGGACAGTACCCGCACCCACCACGGGGACGTCTTCGTCGACCCCTATGAATGGTTGCGCGACAAGTCCGATCCTGCGGTGATCGCTCATCTGGACGCCGAGAACGCCTACACCGATGCCGCTACCGCGCACCTGGAACCGTTGCGCCAGCGCATCTTCGACGAGATCAAGGCCCGCACCAAGGAGACCGACCTGTCGGTGCCCACCCGGCGCGGTGATTGGTGGTACTACGCGCGGACCTTCGAGGGTAAGCAGTACGGCGTCCAATGCCGCTGCCCGGTCAGCTCGCCGGACGACTGGGATCCACCTCGGCTCGACGAGGCGACCGAGATTCCCGGTGAGCAGGTGATGCTGGACCAGAACGCCGAGGCCGAGGGGCACGATTTCTTCGCGCTGGGCGCAGCCGGTGTCAGCCCCGATGGCAACGTCCTGGCGTACTCCGTCGACGTCGTGGGCGACGAGCGTTACACGCTGCGGTTCAAGGATCTTCGCACCGGCGAATTGTTCCCCGACGAGATCGCCGGTATCGGCGCGGGGGTGACCTGGGCGACCGACAGTCGCACCGTCTACTACACCACGGTCGACGCGGCTTGGCGTCCGGACACGGTGTGGCGCTACGGTATCGGCTCCGGTCAACCCGCCGAGCAGGTCTATCACGAGGACGACGAGCGGTTCTGGCTGGCGGTGGGCCGCACTCGCAGCGACGCCTACGTGCTGATCGCCGCCGGTTCGGCGATCACTTCCGAGGTGCGCTACGCCGACGCGGCCGACCCGCGTGCGGAATTCACCGTGGTGCTGCCCCGCCGCGAGGGCGTCGAGTACTCGGTGGAGCACGCCGTCCTCGACGGCCGCGACCGGTTTCTGATCCTGCACAACGACGGTGCGGTCAACTTCACCCTGGTGCAGGTGGCGGTGGCCGAGGCGGGCGACCCGGCCGCGCAGCAGACCCTGATCGCCGGAGCTGATGACGTCCGGCTCGACGGGGTGGACGCCTTCGCGCACCACCTCGTCGTCGGCTACCGCGCCGAGGGGCTGCCGCGCCTGCAGTTGTGGCCGATCAGCAGCGACGGCGATTATGCACCGCCGCAGGAGATCACCTTCGACACCGAGTTGACCTCCTCGGGCCTGGCGGCCAACCCGAACTGGGACTGCCCCAAACTCCGGGTGGGTGCGACGTCGTTCATCACGCCGGTTCGCATCTACGACATCGACCTCGCGACCGGCGCGCACACGCTGCTACGGGAACAGCCGGTGCTCGGCGACTACCGCCGTGAAGACTACGTGGAGTACCGCGACTGGGCCTACGGCGAGGACGGCACCCGCATCCCGGTCTCGGTGGTGCACCGGGCCGGTGTCGAACTACCGGCGCCGACCCTGCTCTACGGCTACGGCGCGTATGAGATGTGTGAGGATCCGCAGTTCTCGATCGCCCGACTGTCGCTGTTGGACCGGGGCATGGTCTTCGCCGTCGCGCACGTCCGCGGTGGCGGCGAGCTGGGCCGGCTCTGGTACGAGCACGGCAAGTTGCTGGAGAAGAAGAACAGCTTCACCGACTTCGTCGCCGTGGCACGCCACCTGGCCGGGGCCGGGGTCTGCCAGCCGGGGCGGCTGGTGGCGATGGGTGGCAGTGCGGGCGGATTATTGATGGGCGCGGTCACCAACCTGGCCCCGGAGCTCTTCGCCGGCGTGGTGGCCCAGGTTCCGTTCGTCGACCCGCTGACCACCATCTTGGACCCGTCGCTGCCGCTGACGGTCACCGAGTGGGACGAGTGGGGAAATCCGTTGGACGACAAGGACGTCTACCTCTACATGAAGTCCTATTCGCCGTATGAGAACGTCACCGCCCGGCACTACCCGCCCATTCTGGCGATCACGTCACTGCACGACACCAGGGTGTTCTACGTCGAGCCGGCCAAGTGGGTTGCGGCGCTGCGGCACAACAAGACCGACGCCGGCCAGGTGCTGCTGAAAACCGAGATGAGCGCCGGCCACGGCGGCATCTCCGGGCGGTACGAACGCTGGAAGGAAACCGCGTTCTGCTACGCCTGGCTGCTGGCGATGTCCGGCTGCGATGTTCCCCGCGAACACCGATCGTGCTGAGCTGATCGCAGCCGCCACCGGCAGCGGGTAACCTCGCGGCCATGAGCCTCGCCGATATCCCGCTGACCGCCCTCGACGGCCAGTCCACGTCGCTGGCCGACTACGCCGATCGAGCGGTGCTGGTCGTCAACGTCGCCTCCAAATGCGGGCTCACCCCCCAATACAGCGCCCTGGAGAAACTCGCCCGGGACTACGCCGACCGCGGCCTGACGGTGCTGGGCGTGCCCTGCAACCAGTTCATGGGCCAGGAGCCCGGGACCGCCGAGGAGATCCAGACCTTCTGCTCGACCACCTACGGAGTGACTTTCCCGCTGCTGGCCAAGACCGACGTCAACGGCGATGACCGTCACCCGCTGTATGCGGAGTTGACCAAGACCGCCGACGCCGATGGCGCCGCCGGCGATGTGCAATGGAATTTCGAGAAGTTTCTGCTCGCCCCGGGACCGGTGGTGGCAAATCGCTTCCGGCCCACCACGGTGCCCGATGCACCCGAGGTGGTCGCCGCCATCGAGGCGGTCCTGCCAAGCTGATGCGTACCAGCTCGGAGCGCTTCCCGAGTGTGCGGGCGTTGGCGCTGGCTTACCGGTTTCGCGAGAGCCTGTTTCTGCTGCCGCTGCTGATCGTGTTCGGCGGCATGCTGTTGGCCGTCGGCAGCCGAGTGCTCGATCGGCACGTCGGGCCGTCGCCCCGCTTCCTGATGAAGATGGACAGCGGTGTGGCCACCTGGCTGCTGTCCACCATCGCCGGCGCGACGATCACCACCGCGGGAGTGATCTTCTCGCTGACCATCGTCAGCCTGCAGCTGGCGAGTTCGCAGCTGTCGCCGCGGGTGATGCGCTGGTTCATTCGGGATCGGCTCAGCCAGGTTGTGATCGGCCTGCTGGTCGCGACATTCGTGTACTGCGTGCTGAGCCTGCCGGATCTGGACGGATCCTCGCCGCACCGCGCGCCGCCGGTGACGGTGACGGTCGCGGTTGTACTGACGATCGTCACGGTGATCACGATCATCGCCCACATCGACCACCTGGCCCATCGGCTCGAGGTCGGACAGGTGGTGCGGGAGATCGCGGCGGAGGGCTCGATGGTGATCGATGCCGTCGTGGCCGCCGCAGCCGACGAGCAACCCGCCCCGGAAACGGACATGGACGCTCCGCGGGACGCGCTGCGACTGACCTCGCCGGGCAACGGCTGGATCAGCCGGGTCGACACCCGGCGGCTGTTGGCCGCCATCCCGCCGAACACCAAGATCCGGTTGGACACCCGCGTCGGCGCCTACATCCATCTGGGCCAGCCGCTGGTCACCATCTGGCCGGCGCCGGACAACCCCGACCGGGTGCGGCAGAAGCTGACCAGGGCGATCGCCGTCAGCGACAGCCGCACCATGCAGGAAGACATCGACTTCGCGTTCCGCCAACTCGTCGACATCGGTCTGCGTGCGCTGAGTTCGGCGATCAACGACCCCACCACCGCGGTGGAGGCGACGCTGCGGGTGGGCAGCCTGCTGCGCCGCCTGCTGGTCGCGCCGTTGCCGCTGGTCGCGGTGGCCGGCCCGGAAGGCCGGACACTGCTGCGGCCCTGGGGCCTCAACGCCAACGAGTACATCGCGCACGGCTTCGATCAGCTCCGTCAGGTCGCACCGGCTCAGCCCATGGTGGCGGCGGCGATCCTGCGGGTGTTGCGGATGCTGGCCGGTCATGTCGAGGAGGCCGGCCGTCCGGAGCATCTTCCCGCGCTGCGCGAGCAGGCCGACCTGCTGCTGGACTCGCTCGCCAAGATGCCGAACCTGCATCCCCGCGATCTGGCCCGGCTGCGGGCGATCGCCGCCAACAGCACCGATCCGGCCAACCACAGCCGCCGCCGCCGGGTGCACCCGTAACGCCAGCTGACGTCTTCTCCGATGTCACCGGCCGGCCATCTGCGCCGGTCACAATGATGGCGTGACCGGCCAGCTGATCGTCTCCGTTTCGGGTATCGGTGCCCGCAGCCGCGCCGACGCCGAGGCGTTCTGCGCGCAACTGGACTCGCGCGCCGTGCCGGTGTCGCTGCTGGTCGCCCCGCGGCTGGGCGCCGACTACCGGCTCGACCGTGATCCGCGCACCGTCGACTGGCTGACGCAGCGGAGGGCGGACGGCGCCGCGATCGTGCTGCACGGTTTCGATGAGGCGGCCACCAAGAAGCGCCGCGGCGAGTTCGCCACGCTGCCCGCGCACGAGGCCAACCTGCGGTTACTGGGCGCCGACCGGGTACTGGAGCACCTCGGGTTGCGCACCCGGCTGTTCGCAGCGCCGGGCTGGACGGTATCGCCGGGAACCGTGCTGGCCTTGCCGCGCAACGGGTTCCGTCTTCTCGCCGGCCTGCACACGGTGACCGACCTGGTGCTCGATCACACCGTGCGGGCCCGGGTGGTCGGCATCGGGGCCGGTTTTCTCACGGCACCCTGGTGGTGCCGGATGGTGGTGGCGACCAGTGAACGCATCGCACGCCGCGGCGGGATGGTGCGGCTGTCGGTGGGCGCTCGACAGCTGAGCAACCCCGGCGCGGTGGCGGCCATGCTGGACGCGGTGGACACGGCGCTGGGCCATGGCTGCCGACCGGCACGCTACCGGTGGCCGGTCGCGGCCGACGTGGCCGACGTGGGCTCGGGGCTGAGCGCCTGAGTCGTTACCCTGGAACGCCATGAGCGATAGGGCGGACGCCGACGCGATCATCGTCGGGGCGGGTCTGGCCGGCCTGGTGGCGGCCTGCGAACTGGTGGAGCGCGGCCAGCGGGTGCTGATCGTCGATCAGGAGAACAGCGCGAATCTGGGCGGGCAGGCGTTCTGGTCCTTCGGCGGCCTGTTCTTCGTCGACAGTCCCGAGCAGCGGCGGCTGGGGGTGCGCGACAGCCACGAACTGGCACTGCAGGATTGGCTGGGCACCGCGAGCTTCGACCGCGCGTGCGACCACTGGCCGCGCCAATGGGCGCACGCCTACGTCGACTTCGCGGCCGGCGAGAAACGCAGCTGGCTGACCGCCCGCGGCCTGAAGCTCTTCCCGCTGGTCGGCTGGGCTGAGCGAGGCGGTTACGGCGCGATCGGCCACGGCAACTCGGTGCCCCGGTTCCACATCACCTGGGGGACCGGTCCCGCGCTGGTCGAGATCTTCGCGAGCCGGCTGCGCGGCCGCTCCAGGGTCCGCTTCGCCCACCGCCACCAGGTCGACGAACTGATCGTCGAAAGCGGCCGGGTGACCGGGGTCCGGGGCAGTGTGCTGGAACCGTCGACCGCGTCGCGCGGTGTCGCTTCGTCGCGGAACACGTTGGGGCAGTTTGAGTTCCGTGCGCCCGCGGTGCTGGTGACCAGCGGCGGTATCGGCGGCAACCTGGAGTTGGTACGCCAGAACTGGCCGGAGCGGATGGGTCGCGTCCCCGCCCAACTGCTGGCCGGGGTGCCCGCGCACGTCGACGGCCGGATGATCGGGATCACCGAGGCGGCCGGCGGACGGGTGATCAACCGGGACCGGATGTGGCACTACACCGAGGGCATCACCAACTACGACCCGATCTGGCCGGGCCACGGCATCCGGATCATCCCCGGCCCGTCGCCGCTGTGGCTGGACGCGGCCGGTGCCCGGCTGCCCGGGCCGCTGTATCCCGGCTTCGACACCCTGGGCACCTTGGAGCACATCGCCCGCTCCGGGCAGGATTACACCTGGTTCGTGCTCAACGCGAAGATCATCGAGAAGGAATTCGCGCTCTCGGGCCAGGAACAGAACCCGGACCTGACCGGGCGCAGCCTGCGGCAGTTGATCACGTCGCGGGTGCGGTCGGGCCCGCCGCCGCCGGTGCAGGCGTTCGTCGACCGCGGGATCGACTTCGTCAGCGCTGATTCGCTGCGTGATCTGGTCGCGCGCATGAACGAGCTGCCCGAGGTGGCGCCGCTGGACTACGCGACGGTGGCGGCCGAGGTCACCGCGCGCGACCGCGAGGTGGCCAACCGGTTCTCCAAGGACGGCCAGATCACCGCGATCCGCGGGGCGCGGGCCTACCTGGGCGACCGGCTGGGCCGCGTGGTTGCCCCGCACCGGCTGACCGATCCGGCTGCCGGCCCGCTGATCGCGGTCAAGCTGCACATCCTGACCCGCAAGACGTTGGGCGGCCTGGAGACCGACCTGGAGTCCCGGGTGCTCGGCGGCGACGGCAAGCCGATCGACGGGCTGTACGCGGCCGGCGAAGTGGCCGGCTTCGGTGGCGGTGGTGTGCACGGCTACCGGGCGCTGGAGGGCACCTTCCTGGGCGGGTGCATCTTCTCCGGTCGCGCCGCCGGCCGGGGAGCCGCCGGCGACATCGCCTAGACCTAGAACGCCACCGCGCTCTCGGGCGGCAATACCTGAAAGTCGGTGCGCCCCATCTCGGCGAGCCGGCCGTGGTAGATGCCGCGGGCGTCGGGCGCGATGATGCCCTGATGGATCGGCACCGCGGCCCGCGGCGCCACATCGCGCAGGTAGTCGACCGCCTCGGCGATCTTCATCCACGGCGCCGCTGCCGGGGTCGCCAGCACGTCCACCGGCTCGCCGGGCACGAACAACGCGTCGCCGGGGTGCATCAACCGGGCCGGGTGCCCGGCGTCGCCGAGCAGGTAGGAGATGTTGTCGATCATCGGCAGCTCGGGATGGATCACCGCGTGCTGCCCACCCACGCCACGCACCCGCAGCGAGCCCAGCTCGAAGGAATCCCCGACGTGCACCGGCCGCCACGGCGGTCCCAGCTGGGCGGCGGTCTGCGGGTCGGCGTAGAGCGCGGCATCCGGATTGGCGTCGATCAGCGCCGGTAGGCGCTGCGTGTCGACGTGGTCGGGGTGCTGATGGGTGACCAGGATGGCGGACAGACCGATGATGCCCTCGAACCCGTGGGAGAAGATTCCGGGGTCGAACAGCACCGTGGTGTCGACGAAATCGGCGAGCAGACAGGAATGGCCGAAGTGGGTCAGTCGCATGCCTACGATTGTGCGCTCCGGCGGCGCGGATGGGCATCGGTATTGTTGACGCGACCGATTCCTCATCGACAGTAGGGAGCGCGCGTGGCCCGGGTGGTTGTGCACGTGATGCCCAAAGCCGAGATCCTCGACCCGCAGGGGCAGGCGATCGCCGGAGCGCTTTCCCGGCTCGGACACACCGGCGTGTCGGACGTACGGCAGGGCAAGCGCTTCGAACTCGAGGTCGACGATTCGATCGACGATGCCGCGCTCGCCGAGATCGCTGAATCACTGCTGGCCAACACGGTGATCGAGGACTGGTTCATCAGCCGGGAGACGCCGTGAGCATCCGGGTCGGCATCATCACCTTTCCCGGCACCCTCGACGACGTCGACGCCGAACGCGCGGTCCGGTTAGTCGGCGCCGAACCGGTCAGCCTGTGGCACGCCGACGCCGACCTGAGAGGGGTCGACGCGGTGGTGGTGCCGGGCGGGTTCTCCTACGGTGACTACCTGCGCGCCGGCGCCATCGCCCGATTCGCCCCGGTGATGGGGGAGGTCGTCGACGCCGCCAAGCGCGGCCTGCCGGTGCTGGGGATCTGCAATGGTTTCCAGGTGCTCTGCGAGGCCGGGCTGCTGCCCGGCGCGCTGACCCGCAATGCGGGTTTGCACTTCGTCTGCCGGGATGTCTGGCTGCGAGTGGCATCCAACCAGACGGCCTGGACTTCCCGATTCGACGCCGACGCGGACCTGTTGGTGCCGCTGAAATCCGGCGAGGGTCGCTATGTGGCCTCCCCGCAGGTGCTCGACGAACTGGAGGGCGAAGGCCGGGTGGTGTTCCGCTACCTGGACAACGTCAACGGCTCGCTGCGCGACATCGCCGGGGTGAGCTCGGCCAACGGCCGGGTGGTCGGTCTGATGCCGCACCCCGAGCACGCCATCGAGGCACTGACCGGGCCCAGCGACGACGGGCTGGGGCTGTTCTACTCCGCGCTGGACGCGGTGCTGGCGGCCTGAGGACTGCTGGTCCGCCCACCGCACGGGCGCCGCGATAAAAGTGCCCGCACGCCGACGGCGTGCGGGCACTTTTGCGCCGGTGCGGGTCAGGGAGTGGTGGTCGACGGCGCACCCGGCTGCCCCTGGGCTCCGGGGTCGCCGGCCGTACCGTCGGTCTCGTCGGTGTCGTTGCCGGTCGCCGTCGCGGTGCCCCCGGCACCGCCCTGACCGCCCGGACCGCCCTCGCCGGCGGGCGCGCCGCCGTTGCCACCCGCGCCGCCGTCGCCGCCGTCACCGGCCGTCGAGGCGCCACCACTGCCGTGGGTGGTGGCGTCGCCGCCGGCGCCGCCATTGCCGCCGGCGCCACCGGGCGAGCCGGCCGCACCCTCGGCGCCGACGCCCCCGGTGCCGCCGACACCGGCGATCGCGGTGCCACCGGCGCCGTTGGCCCTGGCGTCGCCACCGGCGCCACCGTCACCGCCGGTGCCGGCGATCAGGCCCTGACCGCCGGTGCCGCCGGTACCGCCGTCACCGCCGGCGGCCACGCCGCTGGCACCGTTCGACCTGGCATCGCCGCCGGCGCCGCCGGTCCCGCCGGTGCCGCCGTGGCCGTTCTCGGCGGTGCCACCGGTGCCGCCCATGCCGCCGTCACCGGCGGTGGAATCACCGTCGAAGCCGTTGGAGGTGCCCTCCCCGCCGGCGCCGCCCACCCCGCCGGCGCCGCCTTCACCGCCATTACCGATGGGTGCCGCGGAGTTACCGCCGGTGCCGCCGGCACCGCCGTTGCCACCGGTGACGGTGCCGCCGGCACCGTTGGCAGTGGCGTCCCCGCCGGCGCCGCCCGCACCGCCGGCGCCGCCGTTGCCGAAGATCAAGGTGCCGGCATCGCTGGTGTCGCCACCGGCACCACCGGTGCCACCGTTGGAGCCCACCGCGGTGCTGCCGGCGCCGTTGCCCGTGGCGTTGTATCCGTCGCCACCGGCACCGCCGACCCCGCCGTTGCCCATCACCGAGCCGCCGGTGCCGCCGGCACCGCCGTCACCACCGTCCACCCCGGCCACGGTGGAGTCCCAGCCGTCGCCGCCGTCGCCGCCGTTGCCGAAGAACCCGGCGGCACCGCCGTCGCCGCCGTCCAGACCCTGCACGGTGGAGTCCCAGCCGTCGCCGCCGTCGCCGAACCACAACCCTCCGGCGCCACCGTCGGGATCGGTCTGGGTGCCGTCGACACCGTTGCAGATCAGGCCGCAGGCGCCGTCGAGGCTGTCCTCGCCGTTCATGGCGACGTAGGAGGCAGTGAGGGCCTGGTCGATCTGCTGGCCCAGGTCACTGGTGATCCAAGCCTCCATGGCGGTGTGCCACGGGTCGTACATCCACGACTCGACCACGCTTGCGGGGTCCAGATCGGGGTTGCCCAGCAGCAACTGGTCCCAGAACGGTGAGTCGCCGAAGACATCGTCGGCCCCGGTGGTGTCCATCGCCGAGCCTGCGATCAAGGTGGGGTCGAACAGGTCCACCAGCCAGTCGAGTCCATCGGCGTGTGCGTCGGGCGCGGTGGCCAATGGGGCCATTCCGAACGCCAAGAACGCGATCGCCGAGCTCCCCGCCCCGACCAGACGACTGCGACGACGTGCTTTCGTGCCGAGTGCATGACGATGCTTTGTGCTGCGCTCGTTGATAGTCATCTACCTACCTCCCAGGTGTGGACTGATCCGTGCTGTTCAAATGCCATACGACCGTAAGGACTTTCTTAAGCTAACGTGAATGCGAAGGCACGACAACCCAAGGCCGCGACTCTCAGGAATGCCTGGGCCACTTTGCTTTTCACGCAGGATGAGGTCCACTTATGCGGGGTTCGGTCCATGACAACGAACTTCCCCGCGCACTCAGGAGCAGGCCGGTGGCCTAACAGGTCAGCGCGACCGCGGCCTCGGAGGTGTAGCACAGGAACGTACATGTCTCCTGCAGGTACAGCTGCACGTTCTCGGCGTCGTGCGACAGGTAGCCGATCGCCACGTCGGTGCCCAACTGCAGGTCGAAGTCACCGCCGCGAGTCGTCAGCACGAACGCGCCGTCGATCGCCGGCGCCCAGATGATGTCGCCGGTGACCAGCCGGCGCAGGTGCTCCAGGATCGGGTAGCCGTGATCGGAGGTCTCGGCGACCTTGGTGTAGGCGTCGGCCGACAGCAGCACCGAGTACGGGCCGTCCACTCCGGCCAGCCGCAACGCCGTCAGGGCCTGGGTGATCACGTCCGGGATGTCGCGCGGGTCCTCCGGCAGGGTCAGCTCCGGGTTCGAGCTGGCGCTGCGGATGCCCTCCACCGAGGCGGCCGGGTACCCGCCGAAGATGATCCGGTCCTCGGCGAACGCCAGCTTCTTGGCCGCGGCCTTCACCGGGTCCCAGTCGGGGTCCTGCGAGCCCCGCTCGACATCGTCGATCTCGGCACGCGACAGCGTGAACGGAACCCGCAGCCGCACCAGTGGTTTGCTGTCGCGTAGGTGCGCGACCACCCCCTCGGCCGGGGCGTCGACACCGGTCATCCGGCCGGTGCCTACCGCGGCGGCCGTCGGACCGGCCGGCTCGCTCACATCGACGACCCGGCGTCCGGCGATGTGCCGCTTGAAGGTCCGGGCCGCCTCCTGCTCGATGTCGGCCCAAGCCGCTTCGGTGACCGGGGCCAGATCGCGATACAGGTTGTTCATTGCGAGATTCCTTTCAGGCTGCCGATATTCAGTTCTCCTGCACCGCTCGCGCCGGCGGTCTCGACGGGCACGACGGCTTCGGTGGGGGCCGGGACCGCCGCGCCCGGGAGCGGCGGCGGATCGTCGAGGAAGTCGGCGGTGGGGGTGAAGAACAGTCCGCCGGTGATCGCGGTGGAGAAATCCAGGATGCGGTCGGTGTTGCCCGGCGGGTCGCCCAGAAACATGTTGCGCAGCATCTGCTCGGTGACCTGCGGGCTGCGCGCATAGCCGATGTAATAGGTACCGGACTCGCCGGATCCCACCGTCCCGAACGGCATGTTGTGCCGCACGATGTCCAGCTCGTTGCCGTCCTCGTCGGTGATCACGTTCAGCGCGATGTGGGAGTCGGCGGGCTTCACCGCATCGTCGAACTCGATGTCGTCGGCCTTGGTGCGCCCGATCACGCGCTCCTGCTCGGTGACCGGCAGCGCCTCCCAGGCGGCCATGTCGTGCAGGTACTTCTGGATGTGCACATAGGACCCGCCGGCGAAGTCCGGATCCTCGTCGCCGACGGCAGTGGCGTCGAGCGCCTCGTCGCCGACCGGGTTCTCGGTGCCGTCGACGAAGCCGAGCAGGTCGCGATTGTCGAAGAACCGGAAGCCGTGCACCTCGTCGACCACCGTGATCGCGCCGCCGATCGCCTTGACGATGCGTCCCGCCAGCTCGAAGCAGACATCCATCGTCTCGCCCTTGATGTGGAACAGCAGATCGCCCGGGGTGGCCGGCGCGCTGTGCCGGGGACCGGTCAACTCGACGAACGGGTGCAGCTCGGCCGGGCGGGGCCCGGTGAACAACCGGTCCCAGGCGTCCGAGCCGATCGAGGTCACCAGTGCCAGCCGCTTGGTCGGGTCGCGGAAGCCGATCGCCCGCGCGAATCCCGCCAGCTCGGGCAGCGCCTCGTGCACCGACGCCTCACCACCCTCCTCGATGGTGGCGACCAGGAAAATGGCCGCACAGGTCAACGGTGTGGTGACGGGCTGAACGGACGGCACGGTATCGACCCTAACGTCCCCGCCCCGGGCCGGATGCGAAAGACTTGAGCTCATGGCGGCCACCGCAACCGGGTTATGCGAGTTCATCGACGCCTCACCCTCGCCGTTTCACACCTGCCTGACGGTCGCCGAACGGCTGCGGGCAGCCGGCTACACCGAGCTCGCCGAGACCGACCGGTGGCCCGGGGCGCCCGGGCGCTACTTCATCGTCCGGGCCGGCTCGCTGGTGGCCTGGGACGCCGCGGGCGCCACCCACCCGGCCTCCCCATTCCGGATCGTCGGCGCCCACACCGACAGTCCCAACCTGCGGGTCAAGCAGCATCCCGCCCGCGGGGTCGCCGGCTGGCAGCTGGTGGCGCTGGCGCCCTACGGCGGCGCCTGGCTGAACTCCTGGCTGGACCGCGACCTGGGCGTCAGCGGGCGGCTCTCGCTGCGAGACGGAACCCACCACCTGGTCCGCATCGACGAGCCGATCCTGCGGGTGCCGCAACTGGCCATCCATCTGGCGGACGACCGCAAGTCGGTCACGTTGGACCCCCAGCGCCACCTCAACGCGGTCTGGGGCGCCGGCGCCACCTCGCGGGACTTCCTCGGCTACGTCGCCGAATGTGCCGGCCTGCAACCGCGCGAGGTGTCGGGTTTCGACCTGATGACCCACGACCTGACGCCGTCGGGACTGACCGGGCCGGGCCGGGAGTTCCTCAGCGCGCCGCGGCTGGACAACCAGGCCAGCTGCTACGCGGGGCTGGAGGCGTTGGTCGCCGCGGCCACCACCACGCGTAGCCGCTATCTGCCGGTGGTGGTGCTCTTCGACCATGAGGAGGTCGGTTCGGCCTCGGATCACGGCGCCCAGTCGGATCTGCTGCTCACGGCCCTGGAGCGCATCACCCTGGCTGCCGGCGGCGACCGGGAGGACCTGCTGCGCCGGCTGGCCGGCTCGACGCTGGCGTCGGCGGACATGGCGCACGCCACCCACCCCAACTACCCCGACCGGCATGAGCCGGGCCATCAGATCGCGGTCAACGCCGGACCGGTGCTCAAGGTGCAACCCAACCTGCGGTACGCCACCGACGGCCGCACCGCAGCGACGTTCGCGCTGGCCTGCGAGCAGGCGGGGGTTGCGCTGCAGCGCTACGAGCATCGCGCCGACCTGCCGTGCGGATCGACCATCGGCCCGATGAGTGCGGCCCGCACCGGTATCCCCACCGTCGACGTGGGCGCGCCGCAGCTGGCCATGCATTCGGCGCGCGAGTTGATGGGGGCGCGCGACGTCGCAGCGTACGCGGCAGCGCTGACGGCGTTCCTGGCACCGGACTGAGCGAAATCGGTGACCTACACTGTGGCCGTGACGCCCGGGCCTGCCATAGATACCGTCGAACACGCCGCCGCTACCCCCGACCATCCGCAACCGTTCGCCGAGCTGGGCCTCAAAGACGACGAGTACCAGCGCATCCGCGACATTCTGGGCCGCCGGCCCACCGACGCCGAGCTGGCCATGTACTCGGTGATGTGGAGCGAGCACTGCTCCTACAAGTCCTCCAAGGTGCACCTGCGCTACTTCGGCGAGACCACCACCGATGAGATGCGCAAAGCCATGCTGGCGGGGATCGGCGAGAACGCCGGTGTGGTCGACATCGGTGACGGCTGGGCGGTCACGTTCAAGGTCGAGTCGCACAACCACCCGTCCTACGTGGAGCCGTATCAGGGCGCGGCCACCGGGGTGGGCGGCATCGTGCGCGACATCATGGCGATGGGGGCGCGTCCGGTCGCGGTGATGGACCAGCTGCGGTTCGGGGCCGCCGACGCACCCGACACCCGCCGGGTGCTCGACGGGGTGGTGCGCGGCATCGGCGGTTACGGCAATTCGCTGGGCCTGCCCAACATCGGCGGCGAGACCGTCTTCGATCCCTGCTACGCCGGCAACCCGCTGGTCAACGCGCTCTGCGTCGGGGTGCTCAAAAAAGAGGATCTGCATCTGGCGTTCGCGTCGGGCACCGGCAACAAGATCATCCTGTTCGGGGCGCGCACCGGGCTGGACGGCATCGGCGGCGTTTCGGTGCTGGCATCGGACACCTTCGGTGGCGACGAAACCGGTAGCGGCAGAAAGAAACTCCCGTCGGTTCAGGTCGGTGACCCGTTCACCGAGAAGGTGCTGATCGAGTGCTGCCTGGAGCTCTACGCCGCCGGCCTGGTGGTCGGTATCCAAGACCTCGGCGGCGCCGGGTTGGCGTGCGCCACTTCCGAGCTGGCATCGGCCGGTGACGGCGGCATGGCGGTCGAACTGGAGAAGGTTCCGCTGCGGGCGGCGAACATGACTCCCGCCGAGGTGCTCTCCAGCGAATCGCAGGAGCGGATGTGCGCCGTGGTGGCCCCGGAGAACGTCGATGCCTTCATGGCGGTCTGCGCCAAGTGGGAGGTGCTGGCCACGGTGATCGGTGAGGTCACCGAGGGCGACCGGCTGCAGATCAGCTGGCACGGGCAGACCGTCGTCGACGTCCCGCCCCGCACGGTGGCCCACGAGGGGCCGGTCTACCACCGCCCGGTGCAACGCCCCGACACCCAGGACGCGCTGAACGCCGACCGCTCCGACAAACTTCCGCGACCGGCCACCGGCGAGCAGTTGCGCGCGACTCTGCTTGCGCTGCTGGGCAGTCCACACCTGTGCAGTCGCGCCTTCATCACCGAACAGTACGACCGCTACGTGCGCGGCAACACCGTGCTGGCCGAGCACGCCGACGGCGGCATGCTGCGCATCGACGAGGCCTCCGGACGCGGAATCACCATCTCCACCGACGCCTCGGGCCGTTACACCAAGCTGGACCCCTACGCCGGGGCCCAGCTGGCGCTGGCGGAGGCGTACCGCAACGTCGCGGTCACCGGCGCCACGCCGATCGCCGTCACCAACTGCCTCAACTTCGGCTCCCCGGAAGACCCCGGCGTGATGTGGCAGTTCGCCGAGGCGGTGCGCGGCCTGGCGGACGGCTGTGCGGCACTGGGCATTCCGGTCACCGGCGGCAACGTGAGTTTCTACAACCAGACCGGCGCGACACCGATCCATCCCACCCCGGTGGTCGGAGTGCTCGGTGTCATCGACGATGTGAGCCGCCGGCTGCCGACCGCGTTCGGCGTCGAACCGGGCGAGACGTTGATGTTGCTCGGTGACACTCGCGACGAGTTCGACGGATCCATCTGGGCGCAGGTGACCGGCGACCACCTGGGTGGGCTACCGCCGAAGGTCGACTTGCAGCGTGAGAAGTTGCTCGCCGACGTGCTGTGCGCGGCATCGCGTGACGGCCTGGTCTCCGCCGCCCACGACCTGAGTGAAGGCGGGCTGATCCAGGCCGTGGTCGAATCGGCGATCGCCGGCGAGACCGGTTGTCGCATCCTCATTCCCGAGGGTCCCGAGGCTGTCGACCCGTTCGTCTTCTTGTTCTCCGAGTCGGCAGGGCGGGTCCTGGTCGCGGTGCCGCGCACCGAGGAGAGTCGGTTCCGGTCGATGTGCGAGGCGCGCGGCCTGCCGGTGACCCGCGTCGGTGTGGTGGACCAGGCCTCCCAGGAGGTCGAGGTCCAAGGCCGGTTCAGCGTGTCGCTGGCCGAACTGCGCAGCACATCGGAGGCGGTGCTGCCGGGGATCTTCGGCTAGCCGCACCGGCATGGGGACCACGGCCGCACCCCCGGGCAGACATCCACTGTTGGGGTGGGCGTGGGGGCTGTTGCGGCTGCAGTTCGTCGGCGTCGCCTTCGGCGCGCTGTTCTTCTGCCTGTCGCTGACCCCGTCGCTGCTGCCGCGCGATTGGCTGTTCCAAGGGCTGATCGGTGGCATCAACGCCGCCTTCGGGTACGGGCTGGGAGTGGTGATCGGCGCGGCGGTGCACCGGTTCGTGCTGCGCGGCGCCCGGTGGTGGCCGCCGCCGAAGCGGGTGCTGCTGGCGCTGAAGGCGGCCGTCGTGGTGGCGGCGCCGACCGCGTGCGTGCTGATGCTGATCCCGGCCGCCGGCTGGCAGCGGCAGGTGTCGGAACTGCTGGGGATCGAAGGCCCGGGCACGCTGAGCTATCTGCGCACCCTGGCCGTTGCGAGCGGCGTCGCCGCCGCCCTGGTGGCCACGGTGCGCATGCTGATCGACGCCAGCCGCCTGTTGGCGCGGGCGCTGATCCGGCGGTGGCACCTGCACAGCGAGGTCGCGCTGTTCATCGGCACCGCGATCGTGGTCGTCGTGCTGGTCAGCTTGATCAACGGGGTGCTCATCCGCGGATTCTTTGCCGGCGCCAGCGCGATGTTCCAACCCGAGAACAGCGCCACCAAACCCTGGGCGGTCCAGCCGCAGCAGCCGGAGCGGTCCGGCAGTCCGGCGTCGCTGGCGCCGTGGGAGACCCTGGGCAGCCAGGGCCGCAGCTTCGTCTCCGGCGGCGCACATGTGGAGGAGCTGAGCCGGATCAACGGTCGGCCCGCCCGCGAGCCCATCCGGGTCTATGCCGGTCTGCACAGCGCCGACGACGACCAAGCCCGGATGGCACTATTGGTCGACGAACTGGAACGCACCCGCGCCTTCGACCGCCGGTTGCTGGTCGTGATCCCGACCACCGGTACCGGCTGGGTCAATCCGGCCGCCGCGGACTCGCTGGAGTTGCTCTACAACGGAGACACCGCGATCGTCGCCGTCCAGTACTCCTACCTGCCGAGCTGGATCTCCTTCCTGGCCGACCAGCGCAAATCGATGGACTCCGGCCGGTTGCTGGTGCAGACCATCGCCGAGCGCTGGCAACGGCTGCCCGCCGATCATCGGCCCAAGCTGGTGCTCTACGGCGAAAGCCTGGGAGCGATGGCCGGTCAGGCCGCGTTCGACTGGCTGCCCGACATCGCCGAGCTGGGTTTCGACGCGGTGCTGTGGGTGGGGCCCCCGCAGGCCAGCCCGCTGTGGCATGCGCTGCTGGTGCGACGCGACCCGGGCAGCACCGCGACGCTGCCGCGCTACGACAACGGCCGCACCGTGCGGTTCTCCCAGGCCACGTATCCGTCCGAGATCGCGACGATCGCCGCGCCGCCGTGGGACGGCCCGCGGGTGCTGTTCTTGCAGCACGCCTCCGACCCGGTGGTGTGGTGGTCGACCGATCTGCTGTTCGCCCGGCCGGACTGGCTGACCGAGGCCCCCGGCCCGGACCGCACCGCGTCGATGCGCTGGTACCCGGTGGTGACGTTCTGGCAGGTCAGCGCCGACCTGGCGCACGGCGCAGCGATGCCGGCCGGGCACGGCCACAACTACTCCGACACCATCCTGGACGGCTGGATGGCGGTGCTGCCCCAACAGGGTTGGGCACCGGAAGACACCGAGCGGGTGCGGGCCGCCTTGCGCGTGGCCCGGGGCAGCGACGGCCCGGTGTCGTAGGACTGCGACGAGCCGCGCGGGCACCCGAATACCCTGAGGCGCATGCCCGCTCCCGCCGATCCGGCGCAGACCCGCGCCGCCGTGCTGGCGCTGGCCGGGTGGCTGCGCGACGAGACCCGGCCCGCCCCGGACCGGAACGAGTTGGCCGCCGCGGTCCGCCTCACCGCCCGCACCCTGGCGGAGGCGGCCCCGGGCGCCAGCGTCGAGGTGCGGGTGCCGCCCTTTGTCGCGGTGCAGTGCATCGCCGGACCGCGACACACCCGCGGCACCCCGCCCAACGTCGTCGAGACCGACCCGCGCAGCTGGCTGTTACTGGCTGCCGGGCTGCTCAGCACGGCCGAGGCGACGGCCGCCGGCAAGCTGCGATTGTCCGGCTCACGGGCCGCCGAGATCGCCGGATGGCTGCCGTTGGTGAAACTTCACTCGTGTTGACCGTAGACTGAAGAACGTCACTTGAGGCCCGTCCCCCTGGAGCAGCTAAAACGTGCCGGACCAGCAGCCAGTAGACCTTGAGAACTCACCCCGCGAAGAGTGCGGCGTATTCGGCGTTTGGGCTCCCGGCGAAGAAGTCGCCAAGCTCACATATTACGGCTTGTATGCGTTGCAACACCGCGGTCAAGAGGCCGCCGGCATCGCCGTCGCCGACGGATCACAAGTGCTGGTGTTCAAGGACCTCGGCCTGGTCAGCCAGGTCTTCGAGGAGCAGACTCTGGCCGCGATGCCCGGCCACGTGGCGATCGGCCACTGCCGCTACTCCACCACCGGCGACACCACCTGGGAGAACGCGCAGCCGGTGTTCCGCAACACCGCGGCGGGCACCGGGGTGGCGCTGGGTCACAACGGCAACCTGGTCAACACCACCGAACTGGCCCGCCGCGCTCGCGAACTGGGCCTGATCAACACCCGTGGTGCCGGCGTCGCGACCACCGACTCCGACATCCTGGGTGCGCTGCTGGCGCACGGTGCCGCCGACACCACCCTGGAGCAGGCGGCGCTGGAGGTGCTGGCGACCGCACGCGGCGCTTTCTGCCTGACCTTCATGGACGAGAACACCCTGTACGCGGCCCGCGACCCCTGGGGGGTTCGGCCGTTGTCGCTGGGGCGGCTGGATCGCGGCTGGGTGGTGGCCTCCGAGACCGCCGCGCTGGACATCGTCGGCGCGTCGTTCGTGCGGGACATCGAACCCGGTGAGCTGCTGGCGATCGACGCCGACGGCGTGCGTTCCACCCGGTTCGCCAACCCCTCCCCGAAAGGCTGCGTGTTCGAGTACGTCTACCTGGCCCGGCCCGACAGCACCATCGCCGGACGGTCGGTGCACGCCACCCGGGTGGAGATCGGCCGCCGGCTGGCCCGCGAGCATCCCGTCGAGGCGGACCTGGTCATCGGCGTGCCGGAATCCGGCATCCCGGCCGCGGTCGGCTACGCCCAGGAGTCCGGCATCGACTACGGCCAGGGGCTGACCAAGAACGCCTATGTGGGTCGGACCTTCATCCAGCCGTCGCAGACCATCCGCCAGCTCGGCATCCGGCTCAAGCTCAACCCGCTGCGGGAGATCATCCGCGGCAAGCGGCTGATCGTCGTCGACGACTCGATCGTGCGGGGCAACACCCAGCGGGCGCTGGTGCGGATGCTGCGCGAGGCCGGCGCCGTCGAGGTGCACGTGCGAATCGCCTCTCCGCCGGTGAAGTGGCCGTGTTTCTACGGCATCGACTTCGCCTCGCCCGCCGAGCTGATCGCCAACGTCGTCGAAGACGAGACCCAGATGCTCGAGGCGGTACGGCGCACCATCGGCGCCGACAGCCTGGGCTACGTGGGTCTGGAGGACATGATCGCGGCCACCGAGCAGCCGAAGTCGCGGCTGTGCAGCGCCTGCTTCGACGGCAACTACCCGATCGAGCTGCCCAGCGACAGCGCCCTGGGCAAGAACGTCATCGAGCAGATGCTGGCCAACACTGCGCTGCAGGCCGAGAGCGGCAGCGACGCGGCGCTGAGCCAGCCCTAGCCAAACGCGGTCTCCCGCAGTCTTTCGGGCCGAACCCCGGCCATATATATCAACTACTTGACATTGGATCGGTCACTTCGATAGCGTCGGCGCCATCGAGGCTCATCCCTGACATCGTCGGCCAGGACAGGAGTGGTTGTGGCGCGTTTCCCCAAGCCGCCCGAGGGCAGTTGGACCCAGCACTATCCCGAACTCGGTACCGAACCGGTGTCCTACCGGGATTCCATCAGCCCCGAGGTCTATGAGAAGGAGCGGGCGGCGATCTTCAAGCGCGCCTGGCTCAATGTCGGTCGGGTGGAACAGCTTCCGCGCAAGGGCAGCTACTACACCAAGGAACTCAAGGTCGCCAACACCTCGATCATCGTGGTGCGCACCACATCTGACGAGGTCAAGGCCTACCACAACGTCTGCCGGCATCGCGGCAACAAGCTGGTGTGGGACACCATGCCGTTGGAGGACACCAGCGGGAACTGCCGCCAGTTCACCTGCAAGTACCACGGCTGGCGCTACGACCTCGACGGCAACCTGACCTACGTGCAGCAGGAAGAGGAATTCTTCGACCTGGACAAGAGTCGCTACGGGCTGGTCGGCGTGCACTGCGAGGTCTGGGAGGGCTTCATCTTCGTCAACTTCGCCGTGACGCCCGAGCAGTCGCTGCGTGAATTCCTCGGCCCGATGGTCACGGCGTTGGAGGGTTACCCGTTCGGGAAGATGACGTCGCGCTGGCAGTACCGTTCGGAAGTCAACTCGAACTGGAAGCTGTTCCTGGACGCGTTCCAGGAGTTCTACCACGCCCCGGTACTGCACGGGAACCAGACACCCGCCGCCTTCCGGGTGGCGGCCGAGGAGGCCGGCTTCGAAGCGCCGCACTACCGGCTGGAGGGGCCGCACCGGTTGGTGAGCACTTCGGGGGTGCGGGCCTGGGAGATGTCGGCGGAGATGCGCAAGCCCATCGAGGAGATCTGCCAGAGCGGATTGTTCGGCCCGTGGGACCCACCCGACATCGGCCCGGTACCCGACGGGCTCAACCCGGCGAAATGCGATCCCTGGGGCCTGGATTCGTTCCAGATCTTCCCCAACTTCACCATTCTGTTCTGGGGCCAGGGCTGGTATCTGACCTACCACTACTGGCCGACCTCGCACGATTCGCACATCTTCGAGGGCACGCTGTACTTTCCGCAGCCGCGCACGCCCAGCGAGCGGGTCGCCCAGGAACTCGCGGCCGTGTCGTTCAAGGAGTACGGGTTGCAGGACGCCAGCACCCTGGAGGCCACCCACACGATGCTCGGCACCGGCGCGGTGGACCATTTCCTGCTCAACGACCAGGAGATCCTGATCCGGCACTTCCACGCCGAAACCGCCGCGTGGATCGCCGATTACGAGCGCGCGAACGCGAAGGTGTGAGTTCGAATGACCGCGATGCTGCCGGCGGAGTTCGCCGACCTCGAACCGTTCAACGACTGGTGCCTGGCCTCTGAGCCGGAGCGCTACGCCAAGCGCATGGCCAGTTCGATGGCGGACATGCAGGCGTTCTACGACGCCGTCACGGCACGCGCCGAAGAGGCGCTGGCCTACTGCGACAAGTTCAGCCTCGACGATCTGCCCGAGGACGTGCTGAACCTGATGTATCTGCTGTATTCGATGATCACGGTGGCGTTCCCGGCCGAATCCTGGAAGCAGCCACGGGTTCCCGACTCCGGGGCCGCCGTCATCGAGTGCGTCGTCGAGCCGTTCCCGTGAGCGGCACCGGGACCACGGTGCTGCGGGCCGCCCGGTGGCTCGACATCGACGCCGGCGTGCTGCGGTCGCCGGCTGTGATCGTGATCGACGACGGGCGTATCACGGCGATCAATCCCGAAGCGCCGGTCGCCGATGCCGCCGACGACATCGACCTCGGCGACGTGACGTTGCTGCCCGGCCTGATGGACATGGAACTCAACCTGCTCATCGGCGGCCCGGGCAGCCCCGAAGGGCTACCCACGCCCATGCACGGGGTGCAGGACGACCCGGCCTATCGCACGTTGCGGGCGGCGGTGAACGCGCGGACCACGCTGGAAGCCGGGTTCACCACCGTGCGCAACCTCGGGCTGATGGTCAAGACCGGTGGTTATCTGCTTGACGTCGCGCTGCAGCGCGCCATCGACCAGGGCTGGCACGTCGGGCCGCGCATCTATCCCGCCGGCCATGCCGTCACGCCCTACGGCGGGCATCTGGATCCGACGGTCTTTCAGCGCTTGGCGCCCGGGATCATGCCACTGTCGGTCGCCGAGGGCATCGCCAACGGGGTACCGGATGTGATCGCCTGCGTGCGCTACCAGATTCGCCACGGCGCCAAGCTGATCAAGGTCTCGGCGTCCGGCGGCGTGATGTCGCACAGTACCTCGCCGGGTGCTCAGCAGTACTCCGACGCCGAGTTCGCCGCGATCGCCGACGAGGCCCACCGCGCCGGGGTGAAGGTGGCCGCCCACGCCGTCGGTGACGTCGCCATCCAGGCCTGCATCCGGGCCGGCATCGACTGCATCGAGCACGGCTTCCTGGCCAGCGACGAGACCATCGCGATGATGGTCGATCACGGCACCTTCCTGGTGTCCACCACCTATCTCACCGACGCGATGGCCGTCGACCGTATCGCCCCCGAGCTGAAGAAGAAGGCCGCCGAGGTCTTTCCGCGGGCAAAAGCCATGTTGCCCAAGGCCATCGCCGCGGGCGTGCGGATCGCGTGCGGCACCGACGCGCCGGCCATCCCGCACGGCCAGAATGCCAAGGAGCTGGCGGCGCTGGTGCAGCGCGGCATGACGCCGGTGCAGGCGCTGCGGGCGGCCACCACCACCAGCGCCGAACTCATCGACGCCGAGCACGACCTGGGCCGGCTGGCGCCGGGCTACTGCGCCGATATCATCGCGGTGCCGGGCGACCCGACCCGTGACATCGCCACCACCGGCGACGTGCGGTTCGTGATGAAGGACGGCCGAGTCTACAAACGCAGCTGATGAGGGAAGTGGGGACATGGATCTCAACCGCAACACCCTGTGGCTGCTCAAGCAGGCCTTCTACTACTCGCTGACCACCGTGAACGAGGCGATCAGCGATTACGGGGTGAGCACCGCGCAGATCGGGCTGCTGCGGCAACTGGCCGGCGAACCCGGCCTGTCCGGCGCGGAGTTGGCCCGCCGGCTACTCATCACCCCGCAGGGGGTGCAACTGGCGCTGAGCGCACTCGAGGGCCGCGGCCTGGTGGAGCGCAAGCAGGATCCGCGGCACGGCCGGATCCTGCGCGCGTATCTCACCGACGAGGGACGTTCGGTGGCGTCGGCGGTGGTCGCCGACGCGATCGCCGCGCACGAGAAGGTGTTCGGCGTGCTGACCGCACCGGAGCAGGAGACGCTGCGGGCGCTGCTGACCCGGGTGGTCGAGCAGGGCACCGGGCACACGCTGTTCGACGACCACGTCGAGCCTGACTAGCGCGACCGTCGGGGCCCGGGCCGCGGCGCGGCGAGTTCGGCCAGCGCCGCGGAGAACAACTCGTCCATCCGCGGGCTCAACTCGGCCAGCGTCATGGCGCCGGCATGGCCTGCGGCGCCGAAGACCGGCCGGTCGGACTCACCGGCGGCGCCGATGGTCAGACACAGGCAGCCCAGACCATCGGAGCGGAGTTCCTCGATGGCCTTGCTGACGTCGGCCTCGGCGTAACGGCCTTCGTAGCCGACGTCGTAGGGAAACCCGTCCGACAAGACGAGCAACAGCCGATTCGGAGTGCCCGCATGCGTCTTGAGAATCTGCCCGGCGCCGCGGATTCCGGCGCCGAGCCGGGTGTAGCCCGACGGCTGGAGCCGGTTGAGCCGGGCCCGGCCGACGGCGCCGAAACGTTGTTCGAAGGTCTTGATCGCCGGCAGCTCAACACAGTGCCGGCCTTGTGACCGGAACCCGTAGACGGCCACCCGATCGCCGAGTTCCTCGAGCGTGACGGCCAGCGTGGCCGCGGCCCGTCGCTGATGGTCGTGCACCGCGAGGCCGGCCGGATCGGTGTCGGTCGAGGACCCGGAGGCATCCAGCAAGATCAGCACACCGAGATTGCGGGCCAGCTTGCGGCGTTCGGTGTAGACGTGTTCCGGGGGCGAATGCCCGGAGCGCAAGTCGACGAACACATCGATGAGCGCCTCGAGGTCCAGCTCATCCCCGTCGGGCCGGCCGCGTAACACCTTGGGGCCCAGACCGACCCGTGACAGTCGCCGGCGAAGCACGTCATCGTGGATCACCCCGGAGTCGGAGGTGGCTGCGGCGGCGGCGAGCGGGAAATCGACGACGCGGCACCAATCGGGCCGGTAGGCGTTGCTGAAGACATCCCACTCGGGATACCAGGCTCCGCCGACACCCGCCGTTGCGGCAGGCCTCGCGTCGGTGAACCGGATCCGGCTGGGCAGCGGGCGGGCGTTCGGCCCCGCCGAGCGCGCCCGGCGCAGCGCGCGGGCCGCCGACTCACCGCCGGAGTTGCTGTCGCCGGACCGCGAGCCGCCGAGCAGCTTTCGCAGGAACTCGGAGAGGGCTGGGGAATTGAAGACCGGGTTGTCGAACAGCCTGAGGATTCTGCTCTCGCCGCCGTCCGCCTCGTCATCGTCACCGTCCGCCGGTTCTTCGGTGACGTTGAGTCCGAGACGCAGGTCCGCATCGGTGGCCTTGCCACCGGTGGCGCCGGCCGACCGCAACAGCCGGGCGGGCTTGATGACGCCGAACCACTTCGGTGGGTCGGCGATGTGCATCCGGCTCCGGGCCAGCTGCAGCGATTCGTCGGCCGTCGCCGTACGCGGCGGCGACCCCGGGCGAAGTGTCGCTGCCAGCGGCAGCCGGGTGGCGATCTCGCACAGCACCCGGTCGCCCTCGAGTGCCAGGTAGCGCCGGGCCACCGACGGGCGTGCCCGCAGCGCCTTGACCAGCCGCGGTTCCAGGCTCCCGGCTCCCAGCAGCGCGCCTTGGACCAGGATCTCGCGGCGCTGCGTCGCCGTCGAAGCGTCGGCCGACACGAAGATGGCCTGCCCGTTGGTGTGTGCGGCCTCGCCCGCCGACGCCTGCGACACCTCGACCGACCGGCCCGCGAGGTAGCCGGCGACGAACCTGAACCGGTCGGGGGTGGCCGGATCCGACGCGGTCACATCGGGGGAAGAACGGCGTCGGCGAGTTCGCCGAGTGCGCGGATGACATCGGCGTCGTCGGAGAGGACTTGGACGATGGCGGCCTGGACCGCGCTGCGCAGGCCGAGGCCTTCGGCGGCCAGGCCGCCGGCCAGGATCAGCATCCGGGTGGAGGCGCCCTCGCGCAGCGGTGAGCCGTCCAGGTTCCGGATCGCGTTGCCGAGAGCCACCAGTGCCTGCGCCGTCTGCGGATCCACCCCGGTCTCGTGCGAGACGATGTCGATCTCGGTCTGCGCGGGCGGGAAGCCGAGCTCGATGGCGACGAACCGCTGCCGGGTCGACTCCTTGAGGTTCTTCAGCACGCTCTGATACCCGGGGTTGTAGGAGATCACCAGCTGAAACCCCGGTGCCGCCGGCACCGTCGTGCCGAGTCGGTCGACCGGCAGCGCTCGGCGGTGATCAGCGAGGGGATGGATGACCACCGTGGTGTCCTGGCGCGCCTCGACCACCTCGTCCAGGTAGAAGATGGCGCCTTCGCGCACCGCACGGGTCAACGGCCCGTCGACCCAGACGGTCTCTGCTCCCTTGAGCAGGAACCGGCCCACCAGGTCTGCCGACGTCATGTCCTCGTGTCCGGCGACGGTGATCAGGTCGCGACCCGACTGCTCGGCCATGGCCTCCACGAACCGCGTCTTGCCGCATCCCGTGGGGCCCTTCAACAGCACCGGCAGCCCGCGGCGCGCCGCCGCCCGGAAGACCTCGATCTCATCGCCGATCGCCCGGTAAAAGGGCGCCCCGGAACGATTTTCGGCCGCTGCGTGGCTGGTGTGCAGCACCTTGGTCAGTTCCCCCGCTCGAACGGCACGATCGGGGGCACCGAAACGCCTTCGGGCAGCACCAGTTGACCGTCGACATTGATGTAGCCGGACCGGTTGGACGGCATCGGCAGGGCCGGGTGCGGACACGGCTTGTCGGTGCCGTCGCCGCAGATGCCACCGGTGAAGTAGGAGCGCTTCTGGTGGTCCTGCGGCCACGGGTCGGCATGCAGGGCGATCCATTGCGCCGGGCCCATGTAGAAGGCGAAGAAGCACGCGCTGACCCCGGCGAAGATCGCCAGGAACCGGGTGAACTGCTGCCGCGCGAATCCGCCACGGACGCCGTCCAGTCCGCGCTCGACGACGGTGCGGCCACGATCGTCGGTGAAGTAACGCAGGCAGCACAGCGCCGCCTGTACGGCTCCCCACATGAGTCCCTCGTAGACGGGCCATTGGTAGTAGGTGTCGGCATTGATCGACACCGAGCGGATGGCCCCGGGGTAGGTGTAGAGGCCGATCGGCAGCAGGACCAGGCCCTCCATCACGAAGTCGAAGACGAACGAGATCGCGTAGGTCACGGCGATCAGCCGCAGGTTGCTTATTCCGGGCCAGCGTGCCTTGATCTTTCGCATCACGGCGCATCCGACGATGGTGATCAGCAGCACCCCGTAGGCGTAGCCCGGGAGGTTCGTCAACAGCGGCTCGGCGACCTGGCGGCCGGGTTCCTCCGGTGACGCCCACCCCGGAATGTGCGACGTCCAGGAACCCCGGTTGAACAGCCAGGTGTTGTAGGTGCACCAGGTGTTGAAGTAATTGAGCAGCGGGTCTTGGAAGAACATCAGGCCGATCGACAAAAAAAGCATGCCGTCCAGCGTGATTCGCCGCTCCCGACGCCAGGGGCGGATGAAGAACCACCAGATGGCGAACGGCAGGCCGACCCACAGCACGGCGGCGTTGGCCATCAGTGGCACCTTCATGTACATCGGCGGATCGTTCGGCCCGACCGGGACGCGTTCGAAATATGGGCCGGTGATCCAGCGCGCCCACACGTACAGCTGCAGCGCCAGCAGTGCCCCGCCGGCGGCCGCCCAGATCCGGATGGCCCCGCCGCTGCGGCTGCCGGCGGCTTCCGGTCGCGCAGTGACTGACACGTTCTGTTGGCTTGGCACGCCGCTACCCATGTTGCGGTTCCCTTCCCGATGACGCAGTGTGTGCCGAAATATACTCATCAGTATCTGAGTTGCCAATAGGTATCGCAGATTCTGTGGGATGATCGCCGGCATGGTGGAGCGGTGGACCCGGGAGCGCAGACTGGCTCACACGCGTTCGCTGCTGCTAGACGCCGCCGAAGAAGTGTTCGCCGAAAAAGGCTTCACCACAGCGACTCTCGATGACATCGCCCAAACCGCCGGCTACACCAAGGGCGCCATCTACAAGCACTTCGGCGCCAAAGAGGAGCTCTTCCTGGCTGTCAGCGACCGGTACTGGCAACGCTATTTCGACAACTTCGCCGAGGTGATGGCGGAGGCGAGCCAGGTCGGGGCGCGGGAACTCGACGACATCGCCGAGCGGTGGCGGCAGCTGAGCCAAGACCGCGGCGCAGAGCACGCCGCGCTCGGGCACGAGTTCGCGCTGTATCTGCTGCGCAACCCCGATGCCCGGGAGCGGGTCGCCGCCAAGCGGGGCGAGGTCGTCGAAAAGCTGGCGCAGTTCATCGTCGCCGGCGTCGAACGGCTCGGCGGGACGCTGCTGATCCCGGCACAGACGCTGGCCCGGGTGCTCGTCGCCACCAGTGATTCGGCCGTGCTGGCCAGTCGGCTCGACGATGTCGACCTCTATCGGCCCGTCGTTGCGATGTACGTCTCGATGATCAAGCTGCCCTGACCGGTTGTGCGCCGGTCTCCGGCACTTGAGATTAATGACAAGTACTTGATAATATCGGCCACGATGCAGTCCGGGGTTGTGATTCGCCGATCGGCGCTGAAGGGGATGCAATGACCACAAAGGTGTCGCCGCGGGTCGCCGTGGTCACCGGCGGAGCCTCGGGCATGGGCGAGGCCACCTGCCACGAACTGGGCCGACGCGGCTACCGGGTCGCCGTTCTCGACGTCGATGACCAAGCCGCGCAGCGGGTCACCGACGACCTGCGCGGCGACGGCGTCACCGCGCTCGGAATCGGGGTCGACGTCACCGATCGGGCCGCCGTCGACGACGGCCTCGCCAAGGTGCGCAGCCAGCTGGGTCCGGTCGCCGCACTGGTCACCAGCGCCGGCGTCTTCGGCTACGCCGCCTTCGCCGACATCACCCCGCAGGACTGGGCGCGACTCATCGACGTCAACCTCACCGGCACCTTCCACTGCTGCCAGGCCGCGCTGCCGGACATGGTCGACGCCGGCTGGGGGCGCATCGTGATGATCTCGTCGTCCAGCGCCCAGCGCGGTACGCCGTTCGCGGCCCACTATGCGGCCTCCAAGGGTGCGGTCATCACCTTGACCAAGTCGCTGGCCCGCGAGTACGCCGGCCACGGCATCACGGTCAACAACATCCCGCCCTCGGGGATCGAGACGCCCATGCAACACCAGTCGCAGGCGGCCGGGCACCTACCGCCCAACGAGCAGATCGCCGCCAACATCCCGCTGGGCCGGCTGGGCACCGGCGCCGACATCGCCGCGGCGGTCGGGTTCCTGTGCTCGGAGGAAGCCGGCTTCATCACCGGCCAGGTGCTGGGCGTCAACGGCGGATCAGTGATGTGACACAGCATATTTCGCCGTACATCGGCAAACAGGGAGGTTCAGATGCAACGATCCGGTAGGCCCGCGGAGGGCTCGTGGACCGAGCACTACCCGCAACTGGGCACCGGCCCGGTGTCGTTCACCGACTCCACCTCACGCGAGTTCTACGAGGTCGAACGCGAGGCGGTGTTCAAACGCGCCTGGCTCAACATCGGCCGCGTCGATGAAGTGCCCGCCCTCGGCAGTTACGTCACCAAGGAGATCGAAGCGGCCGGCGCATCGGTCATCGTGGTCCGCTCGGACCAGGGGATCCGCGCCTACCACAACATCTGTCCCCGGTGCGCGACGAAGCTGGCCTGGCGGGACTACCCGGATCGCGAGACCGCCGGGCAGTGCCAGGAGTTCCGCTGCAAGCGCTGCCGCCGCAGCCACGGATTCGACGGCGCGAACCCGGACCTGGTCGGCGTGCACTGCGATATCTGGAACGGCTTCATCTTCATCAACTTCGCAGCCGAACCGCGACAGGGGCTACGCGACTTCCTCGGGCCGATGGTCACCGGTCTCGACGACTACCCGTTCGAGAAACTGACCGAACGCTACGACTGGGTGGCGCACAACAACAGCAACTGGAAGATCTTCGCCGACGCCTTCCAGGAGTACTACCACGTGCCGGCGCTGCATTCGCAGCAGGTGCCGGCCGCGGTGCGGGTTCCGGACGCCGGCTTCACCTGCGGACACTTCCAGCTCGACGGGCCGCACCGGTTGGTGTCGACCGCGGGCCGGCGCCGCTGGCTGCTGCCGCCGGAATACATGTACCCGATCGAACGGGCCACCCGCAGCGGACTTGTCGGACCCTGGGAGACCCCCGATATCGGCGACATACCGGCAGGGGTGAACCCGGGCGGCATCGAACCGTGGGGGATCAGCAACTTCCAGATCTTCCCCAACACCGAGATCCTCATCTACGGCGGCTGGTACCTGCTCTACCGATACTGGCCCACCTCCTACAACACCCACCGATTCGAGGCCCACACCTACTTTCACCCGGCCCGCACCGTGCGTGAACGCATCGAGCACGAGGTGGCCTCGGTGGTGCTCAAGGAATTCGCGCTGCAGGACGCCGGGATGCTCGGCGGCACCCAGGCAGCACTGGAGTACGGCATCGTCGACGACTTCCCCCTCAACGATCAGGAGATCCTGGTCCGGCACCTGCACAAGGTGGTCGGCGACTGGGTGGACGACTACCGGAGCGACCACGCCGATGCCGGAGCTCTCCGATGACCGCCGCACGGCTGCCCAGTGCCTTCTCCGAGCTGGAGAAGTTCGCCGAAACATGGTGCCTGCCAACCGAAACCGAACGTTTCAACCAGCGGCTGGCCAGCACCATCCCGGAGCTGCGGATGTTCTACGACGCATTCTTCCCGCGGCTGGAGGAGGCGATCGACTACTGCGACAAGTTCGCCCTCGACGAGCTGCCCGAGGACGCGCTCAACCTGCTACACCTGATTTATTCGCTGGTCATGGTGGCCATGGCGGTGGAGGTGATGGGCCAGCCCGCCCCCGTCGACGCCGCCGACGCCGTCATGACCCGCACCGGCTGGCCCGTTCCGTGACCGCCGGAAACCCCGTGCCGAAAGGACGCAGCCGATGAGTCTGCTCACCATCAACAAACTCACCTCCTCAGTGGGCGCCGAGGTCGTCGGTGTCCAGCCGGAACGGCTGGTCGACGACGACCAGCTCGGTGCGGCGGTGCTCGAGGCGCTGGAGGACAACGGGGTGCTGGTCTTCCCCGATCTGCGGCTCGAACCCCGCGACCAGGTGGCGTTCTGTGCGCGACTGGGCAGCGTCGACTTCTCCTCCGACGGCCACCACGAGGTCGCCGGCATCTACCCGGTCACCCTCAACAGTGCGAAGAATTCCGCCGCGAGCTATCTGCGCGCCACCTTCGACTGGCATATCGACGGCTGCACGCCGACGGGCGACGAGTGTCCGCAGAAGGCCACCGTGCTCTCCGCGGTCCAGGTGGCCGAGCGTGGCGGCGAGACCGAGTTCGCCAGCTCATACGCCGCCTACGACGCGCTCACCGACGACGAGAAGCGGCGTTTCGGCTCGCTGCGGGTGGTGCACTCGCTGGAAGCCTCCCAGCGCCGGGTCACCCCCGACCCGACGCCGGAGGAGCTGGCGAGATGGCGGGCCCGCCCCACCCACACCCATCCGCTGGTGTGGACGCACCGGACCGGCCGAAAGTCATTGGTGCTGGGCGCCTCCACCGACTACATCGTCGACATGGATCTGGACGAGGGTCGCGCGCTGCTGACCGAACTGCTCGAGCGCGCCACCGTCGCCGACAAGGTCTATCGGCACACCTGGTCGGTCGGCGACACCGTCATCTGGGACAACCGCGGCGTACTGCACCGCGCCGCCCCGTACGACCCCGACTCGCCGCGGGAGATGCTGCGCACCACGGTGCTCGGCGACGAGCCCATTCGGTGACCCGCCTGGAGCCGGTATATCAGCACAGTCGGGGATGTTGTCTACTTGTCGTGGCGGTCAAGGCCTTTAGCGTCCAGGAGGAGACCACATGACCGAGTTGTCCACCGAGAGTGAGCTGTTCGTCGCGACCGCGCGGGCGTTTCTCGACAAGACCGCGGCGATCAGCGGGCAGCGCGAGTTGCATGCTCAGGGCCTGTCCTATCAGCCGGCATGGTGGCAACGGGCGGCTGAACTCGGCTGGGCCGGCCTGCTGGTTCCCGAGGAGCTCGGTGGCGGCAGCGTCTCGGGAAGCGGTCTGCACGACCTGGCGGCGATCGCCCAGGCGATCGGTCGCACGGTGGGCCCGGGGCCGCTGTACCCGGTCAGCACCGTGCTGGCCGGTCTGGCGGACGCCGACAACGCCGATGCCCACGCCGAGAGCATCGCCGCACTGGTAGCCGGGGAGCAGGTGGCCACCTGGGCCGCGGACGAACCGGGCCGGCCCTTCCGGCCGCACGCGCCGAGCGCCACCACGACGGCCACGGTCCTGGCCACCGGGACCGGCTACCGGCTCAACGGCGTCAAGGACCGGGTCGAGGCCGGCGCGCAGGCGGACCTGGTTCTCCTCGGCGCCCGCACCGACGACGGCGCGCTGCGGCAGTTCCTGATCCGCACCGACGCCCCGGGGGTGACGGTGCGCCCGCAGACCTGCGTCGACCTGGTCAAGCAGTACGCCCGCATCGAGTTCGACGACGTCGAGGTCGAGGCGGCGGCAGTCGTCGGCACCGCCGGGCAAACGGCGGCCCTCATCGACCGGCAGGCCCAGGTCGGCATCGCGCTGGCGTGTGCCGAATCCGTGGGAATCCTGGACGCCGTGCTGGCCCTGACCATCGAGTGGTGCCGGGACCGCTACAGTTTCGGCCGGCCTCTGGCGTCGTATCAGGCGCTCAAACACCGGCTCGCCGACATGACCATGTGGCTGCACGCCGCACGCGCCATCACCGCCGGCGCCGTCGACAAGATCGCGGCGCGCACCCCGGACGCCGGGATGTGGGCCAGCGCCGCCAAATCCTATCTGGGGGAGCACGCCGGGCTGCTGGTCCAGGAGTGCATCCAGCTGCACGGCGGCATCGGCGTGACCTGGGAGCACGACCTGCACGTCTACCTGCGGAGGATCACGCTGTACAGCAACCTGCTCGGCACCCCGAGCGAGCATCACCAGGCCATCTTCACCGCCGCGAACACCACGGAGCCCGCCGCATGAGCCAGACCGCCGCAACCGAACTCAGCGTCGCGGAGTTCGCCTCCCGAGCGCGTGCCTGGCTGGCCGACAACATGCCGCGGCTGGACCCGCAGCAACCGCCCCGCAACGGACGGGACGACGAGGGCGCCTGGCAGCGCGCCCGCGAACTCCAGCGACGCCTCTTCGAGGGCGGGTTCGCCGGGATCTGTTTCCCGCGCGAATACGGCGGCCTCGGACTGGACATCGGCTACCAGAAGGCCTTCGACATCGAATCCGACGGCTACGAGATGCCGTTGATCCTCAACGTTCCGACCTTCACCATCTGCTGCGCGACCCTGCTCGACACCGGTAGCGAAGAGCAGAAGCGCGAGCACATCAGCGCCGCGCTACGCGGTGACGAGGTGCTCGTCCAACTGCTCTCCGAGCCCAGCGGCGGATCGGACCTGGCGGGGCTGATCACCCGCGCCGACCGCGACGGCGACGGCTGGGTGATCAGCGGGGCCAAGACCTGGAGTACCAGCGCGTTCGCCGCCGACTACGGGCTGCTGCTGGCCCGCACCGACGTGACGGTGCCCAAGCACGACGGCCTGACCATGTTCCTGATGCCGATCGACGCGCCCGGCGTCACACTGCGGCGCATCGAACAGGTCGACGGATCCAACGAGTTCTGCGAGGAGTTCTTCGACGGACTGCGCCTCGGCGACGACGCGGTGGTCGGTGAGGTCAACAAGGGCTGGGACGTCGCCTCCCGACTGCTCTTCCATGAGCGGCGCGCCGTCGGGCAGGGCTCGGAGTTCGCCAGCGGCCGGGGCGCCGAACGTACCGAGATGGCCGCCGGTGACTTCCTCACCCTCGCCGCCGACGCCGGGACCGCAGACGACCCGGTGACCCAGGACAAGATCGGCCGGGTGCTGGCCCGCCGGATGGTCCGCGACTGTCTGGTCGACCACGTCGGGCGGGCCATGCGCACCGGGGCGCTGCCGCCGGCCGCGGGTTCGCTCATCCGGTTGTTCCATTCCGATGTCACCTTCCTGGAGGTCGACACCGCCACCGAGGTCGCAGGCCCGCTCGGCGTGGTCGGCCCGGCTGCTGACGAGGCGCAGTTGCTCAAGGTCGGCAAGCGGTACCTGTCCCGCCAGACGGTGGCACTCGGCGGTGGCAGCAACGAGATGGCCCGCAACGTCATCGCCGAGCGGGTCCTCGGACTACCCCGTGAATACGCCGCCGACCGTGGCGTCCCGTTCAACCAGGTCCGACACAACAGGGCGTGACCGCGGCACGCGCGCGCACGGTAGCCTTACCGCGATGACGGATCCCGTAGCACATTCGAGCGCCCAGGGCGTCACCTACGCTTCGGCCGGTGTGGACATCGAGGCCGGTGACCGGGCCGTCGAATTGTTCAAGCCGCTGGCAGCCCGGGCGACCCGGCCGGAGGTGCGGGGCGGGCTCGGCGGATTCGCCGGGCTGTTCGCCCTGCGCAACGACTACCGGGAGCCGCTGCTGGCGTCCTCCACCGACGGGGTGGGGACCAAGCTGGCGATCGCCCAGGCGATGGACAAGCATGACACCGTCGGCATCGACCTGGTCGCGATGGTGGTCGACGACCTGGTGGTGTGCGGCGCCGAGCCGCTGTTCCTACAGGACTACATCGCTGTCGGCCGCACCGTGCCCGAACGGGTCAGCGCGATCGTGTCCGGTATCGCCGAAGGCTGCGTGCAGGCCGGTTGCGCGCTGCTGGGCGGCGAGACCGCCGAGCACCCGGGCCTGATGGAACCGGACCACTACGACATCTCCGCGACCGGTGTCGGCGTGGTGGAGGCCGACGATGTGCTGGGACCAGAGCGGGTTCGCCCCGGCGACGTGCTGATCGCGATGGGCTCGTCGGGACTGCACTCCAACGGCTATTCGCTGGCCCGTGCGGTACTGCTCGACATCGACCGGATGAACCTGGCCGGCCATGTCGAGGAGTTCGGCCGCACCTTGGGCGAGGAACTGCTGGAACCGACCCGCATCTACGCCAAGGACTGCCTGGCGCTGGCCGCCGAGACCCAGGTGCGCACCTTCTGCCACGTCACCGGTGGCGGGCTGGCCGGCAACCTGGCCCGCGTCATCCCGGACGGATTGATCGCCGAGGTGGATCGCGGCACTTGGACGCCCGCGCCGGTGTTCGGCATGATCGCGCAGCGCGGCCGGGTGAGCAGGGCCGAGATGGAGAAGACGTTCAACCTCGGCGTCGGCATGGTCGCGATCGTCGCGCCCGAGGACACCGACCGGGCGCTTGCGATCCTGACCGCTCGGCACGTCGACTGCTGGCCGCTCGGTACGGTCGCCAAGGCCGGTAAGAGCGCCAAGACCGGTGCCGGCGTCAAGCTGGTCGGCCAGCACCCGAGGTTCTGACGCCGGGCGCTATGCCGCAGTGGTCAGCGACGCCAGTCGTCGTCGCTCCACGAGTCGTCGCCGTCGTGGTTGGATTTGTCAGACCCAGCCAGCTCACGTTGTAGCTGGCTGAAATCAGTCGTCGGTGAGCTGTATTTGAGCTCACGAGCAACCTTGGTCTGCTTCGCCTTAGCCCGGCCGCGGCCCATGGGGGGACCCCCTCGCGCAATAACGGAGCGGCCCCAACGAGCAGGCGGCTCCGATCTGAGTGTGTTTATTGTCCTGCCGACAGCTTACCGTGCCGCGCGCGCGACTGCCGACCTGGCCTGTGAGGTGTGACGCCCGTCAACTCCGGGATCAGGCCCGGCCGCGCAGTCGGTCGACGGCGACCCGACCCGCTCCCGGCGCGTCCGGCGGCGGCATCGATTCGGCGTCGATCACCGCGCTGACTTCCCCGTCCGGCCCGGTCGACAGGGGCGTCTCGGCCGGCAGCCCGCGCTTGAGCAGTGCCAGCGCGATCGGGCCCAGCTCGAAGTGGTCCACCACCGTGCCCAGCCGGCCCACCGGGCGTCCGCCGGCGGTGATCGGATCGCCGGTCGAGGGCCGGTCCACCGATCCGTCCAGATGCAGCAGCACCAGCATCCGGGGCGGTTTGCCCAGGTTGTGTACCCGCGCCACCGTCTCCTGTCCGCTGTAGCAACCCTTGTCCAGGTGCACCGCGCCGGCGCCGGGGCCGCCGATCCAGTTCAGCTCGTGCGGGATGCCGCGCTCGTCGGTGTCCAATCCCAGCCGCGGCCGCCGCGCCGCCACCCGCTGGGCCTCGTAGGCCCAGATACCGGCCGGCTTCACCCCGGCCCGTGTCAGCCGACGCTGCCAGTTGCCCTTCTCGGCGCGCGGCACCAGCACGTCCAGCGTGTGCTCGCCGGGGCCGCGGCGCACGAAGCCGGCGGAGTCTGCGAACGCCACCGCAGCCGCCCCGGGCGGTGCGGCCACACCCAGTGCGTCGAGCACCGCAGGGTCGGTGACGCGGGGGCCCAGCAGTGACAGCACCGCGAGATCGGCCGGCTCGATCGTCACGTCGGCCCAGAACACCATCTTGCGAAGGTGGTCGGTCAGCGGTTCGCCCAGCCAAGGCTCGGTGTCGAGGTAGGTGCGCCCGCCCAGTTCGGTCTGCACCCAGTGATTGGTGATGCGGCCCTTGCCGTCCAGGGTCAGGTTCTCGGTAGTGGCGCCCTCGGGCAGCTCGGCGACGTGCTGGGTGCACAGCGTGTGCAGCCACGTCCGGCGCTCCGGGCCGCTCACGGTGAGCACGGCGCGATGGGACCGGTCCACCAGGACGGCCTCGGATTGGGCGCTGCGCTGTTCGCCGAACGGATCGCCGTAGTGCCAGATCGCACCGGCGTCGGGCCCGGCTTCGGGGGCGGGGACGGCGGACACATGTCGACTCTACGGAGCCGCTACGCTCAGGGTCCATGCCCGCCGATCCTGCCGTGACCATCGTCACCGTGGGCGGTGGCCCGGTGGCCGCACACCACCCGTTGTTGCACGCGGACGACCTGGCGGTATTGCGCGGCGACGGGGTCTTCGAAACGCTGCTGGTGCGCGACGGTTCGGTCTGTCTGCTCGACGCCCATCTGCAGCGGTTGGCCCGCTCGGCCGAACTGATGGATCTGCCCGCGCCGGACCTGGGCGAGTGGCGCGGTGCCATCGACACGGCGGTGCGGCAGTGGACGGCGGCCGGCGAGGGGGCGCTGCGGCTGATCTACAGCCGCGGCCGGGAAAGTGACTCCCAGAACGACCCGCAGCCGACCGCATACGTGATGATCACCCCGCTGCCGGCTCGCATCACCGCGGCACGGCGAGCGGGTGTGGCGGCGCTGACCCTGGACCGCGGCATGCCGGCGCAGGGCGAGCCGATGCCGTGGCTGCTGGCCGGCGCCAAGACCCTGTCCTATGCGGTCAACATGGCCGCGTTGCGCCACGCCGCCAAGCAGGGCGCCGACGACGTGATCTTCGTCAGCTCCGACGGTTTCGTCCTGGAGGGCCCGCGCTCCACCGTCATCCTGGTGGAACCCGGCCGGCTGATCACCCCGCCGTCATCGCAGCCGATCCTGCGCGGCACCACCGCCGAGGCACTGTTCGAGGTGGCCCGCGGCGCGGGCTACCGTTGCGAGTACGTGCCGCTGCGTGCCACGGACCTTGTTGCCGCACAAGACATCTGGCTGGTCTCAAGCATCACGCTGGCTGCCCGGGTGAACACCCTGGACGGTCGGGTGCTCAACCCGAGAGTGCCCGGCGAAGAGTTCAGCAGGCTGGTGGATCGCGCCATCGGCCATTGACGCCGCGGCCGATCAGCCGACGAAGCGGGCCAACCGCGCCGAAAGGTGCGGCACCAGTTCGCCGTCGGCGTCCACCCGCTCCTCCACGTAGGCCAGGTCGCCGTCTTCGACGATGCCGTAAAGCCGTTTGGCTGCGCCCATCACGGCAGCCGGTCCCGCCGACTTGGTGCGCGCCAGCGCATCGGTGACCAACTCCCAGGACGCCGGGCCGTGCGGGCGCCCGTAGAACAGCTCCACGTAGCCGACCGCGTGCGCCAACAGCAGTTCGACCGCCTGGGACTCCGCCGGATCGTCGGGATCGGCGCTGAACCGCCAGAAGCCGGTTTCGCGCAGGGCCGGCCCGGTGGGCTCGCCGGCATCATCGAGCGGCCACGACCGCGCCTCCCAGTTCAGGTAGTCGCCCCCGTCGTGGGAGACCACGATCTGCTGGCCGAACCGGTAGTCGCCGTGCGCACGGTGGCCCACGCCTTCACCGCGCCACACCCCGACCAACGGCAGCAGTGCCAGCAGGGCGTCGTGCAGATCGGCGCCTTCGCGCAGGTTGGCCGTGTCGCTGACCGGAAGGTCGTCGAAGACCGGGAGGTTGCGCGACGCGGTCTGGCCGGCCCGTTCGGCGGCCGCGGCTATCGCACGGTCACCGGAACCGGGGATGACCGGACGTTCGCCGGCGCCCTGCGCGCCACCGCCTGAGGCGCTCACATCTCGTCGGTGATCAGCCGGTACAGCGTGTACAGCGCGAACCAGGTGATCAGGCCCGTAGCCGCCACCAGCAAGAACTCGAAGAACAGCACCACGAGGGGAAGTCTATCGCGAGCCGTCAGGCGACTTTGATGTCGACCTCGTGGAGGCCGGCGCCCGACGGTGACACCACGGCGTCACCGTTGCCCGCCGTGGACAGTGCTCGCACCGTCCACAGGCCCGGTGCGGCGAAGAACCGGAAGTCGCCGGTCGCCGATGCGACCACCTCGGCGGTGAATTCGTCGGAGGAGTCCAGCAGTCGCACGAAGGCGCCCCCGACGGTCGCACCGGAGCTGTCCACCACGCGGCCGGTGATCACCGTCTCCTTGGCCAGGTCGACGTTGGCCGGCAAGACCAGTCCTTGTTTCGGTCCAGAGCACATATCAGCTTCCCAATTCGATCGAGGCGCCCACCAGGGAGCCGTATTCCATCCAACTGCCGTCGTAGTTCTTGACATTCCGGTGACCGAGAAGTTCGTGCAGCACGAACCAGGTGTGCGAGGAGCGCTCACCGATCCGGCAGTACGCGATGGTCTCCTTCTCGCCGTCCAGGCCGGCGTCGGCGTACAACTTGGCCAGCTCCTCGTCGGAGCGGAAGGTGCCGTCCTCGTTGGCGGTGCGGCTCCACGGCACGTTGATCGCGCTGGGGATGTGGCCGCGCTGCTGGCTCTGCTCCTGGGGCAGGTGCGCCGGGGCCAGGATCTTGCCGGAGAACTCCTCCGGGGAGCGCACGTCGATGAGGTTCTTGGTGTTGATCGCGGCGATCACCTCGTCGCGCCGCGCCCGCAACGACTCGTCCAGCGGCTTGGCGGTGTAGGACGTGGCCGGCCGGGTGACCTGCTCACCGGAGAGCGGGCGCCCCTCGAGCTCCCACTTCTTGCGGCCACCGTCGAGCAGTTTGACCGATTCGTGGCCGTAGAGCTTGAAGTACCAGTAGGCGAACGCCGCGAACCAGTTGTTGTTGCCGCCGTAGAGGATCACCGTGTCGTCGTTGGCGATACCGCGTTCGGAGAGCAGCTTGGAGAATCCGGCGGCGTCGACCACATCGCGACGGACCGGGTCCTGCAGGTCCGTTCGCCAGTCCAGTCGGATCGCGCCCGGGATGTGGTTGGTGTTGTAGACGCTGGTGTCCTCGTCGACTTCGGCGAAGACGGTGTCCGGCGCGTCGAGATTGCTCTCGGCCCAGTCGGTGGAGACCAGGACGTCAGAGCGAGCCATGGCGGACATCCTTTCGGTGAGTCGGGGCAGCCGCTGCGGTCATGCCACCGGCGGGCGCCCGCGCAACTGCACTCACCACCCGGGAGGCGGCGAAACCGGAGATTGCCCGGACGCCTACCCGCCCGGTGTCGGATGCGGTGTCCGGCATGGTGTTGCTCCCTGGCTGTCGTGGCAAATGGCTGGATGGAGACATGCCACGGATTCACCGGGCGGCTCCCAGAGCGACGCGAGAACGCGGCGACTCAGCGACAGCGACAACAGCAGCAGCCCGCGGTGCGGCACAGATCGACTGCGCGACGCTTGGTGAGCACAAGCTCAAGGCGGGCGAACACGACGAACAGCCTACCCAATGCGGGGGCGTTCAAGCCAATAACTGCTCCAGCGCCGACCGCAGCACAGCCGTCGTCGGCACACCTGCGGCCCGGTAACGCTGCCGGCCCTCGGCGTCGAAGATCAGCGTGGTGGGCAACGACAGCACCGAGAACCGTCGCGCCGCAGCGGGGTTCGCATCGATGTCGACTTCGCGGTGTGCGACGCCGAGATCGTCGCAGACCGCCTCGACCACCCGCCGCGCCGCGGCACAGGGCCCGCACCACGGCGCGGAGAAATGCACCACCGCCGGGCCGCCGGGCGGCAACCCGAGAAACGCAGCCCCGCCGCCGTCGTCGGTGCCGGTCCCCCAGGCCGTGGCCGCCACGGCCTCGGGCAGCCCCGCCCGCCGGCACATCCGCCACCCGATCACGCCCGCCAGCAGCAGGCCGGTGAGTATCGCGAGCACGCTCACCGCGGGCGGAACTCCGGCAGGGTGACGGTCATGTCCTCGGCGATGCCCTCGATGATCACATCGGAGCCGCGGGCGCCCTGGCTGGTGGGCACCAGCCCGAACGGCAGTCGCTGCTGCGGCACGCTGCCGTGGAACGCCGCCAGCACCGCGGCCCGCTGGTCGTCCGGCACGTGCTGGTCGGCGGTGTCCGGGCCGGTGAGCACTCCGGTCGGGGTGATCACCAGCGTGCTGTGGTCGGCGCCGCCGACCGACAGGTCCACCGCCACGCTCACCCGCTTGCCGTAGCCGGCCGGCGTGCCGGTGAACACCAGGCCGTGATTGCTGGAGATCCCCGACTCGGTGGTGCCGCCGGTGGCGTCGTTGGTCTCGTTCGGCGGCGCCTCCACCATCAGATCGCGGATGCCCAGATAGCGCCCCAGGTACACCGAGCCGATGATGATCCGGCTCTCCAGTTTGGCGACCGAGATCTTGGCGCCCGGCCGGAATCGCCACGACGCCTCGCTCAGGTCGACGGAATGCATGGTGGCCTCCAGCATCGCCTTGCCGACCATCGGCTGTTCGACGGCAGGGGCTTTGATCTCCACTTCGTCGTAGTGGTCCCGCCGTGCCTGCGGGATGAACGGGAACCCGAGGATCGCGACGAAGGGATCGGATCCGAGGTCGGTGGCCCGGCGCACCGCCCGGGACAACTGGTATTCGGCGTAGACGCTGGTCCCGAAATCGACCCCGCCAGCTGCGACCGCCACCGCCGCGATCACGGCCGATATCCCGATAAGCACCCTGCGCACCCGGTCATTCTGGCAGGTCGCACGCTATCGTTAGATCACCTGGGACGCTGGAGGGCCACGTTGGAGCTACTGCTGTTGACCGCTGACCTGCACCCGGAAGTGGTGCTGCCGTCGCTGTCGCTGCTGGCACATAGCGTGCGGACAGCGCCGCCGGAGGTCTCGGCGCTGCTGGAGGCAGGGTCGGCGGAGGTGGTGATCGTCGATGCCCGCACCGACCTGGCGGGCGCCCGCGGGCTGTGCCGGCTGCTGAGCACCACTGCCGGTTCGGTGCCGGTGATAGCGGTGGTGACCGAGGGCGGGCTGGTGGCCGTCAACGCCGAGTGGGGTATCGACGAGATCCTGCTGCCGGGCACCGGGCCCGCCGAGGTCGACGCCCGGCTGCGGTTGTTGACCGGTCGGCGCGCCGCACCGGCCGCCGATCAGGCCTCCGGTCAGACCAAGCTGGGTGAGTTGGTGATCGACGAGGGCACCTACACCGCGCGGCTGCGCGGCCGGCCGCTGGATCTGACCTACAAGGAATTCGAGCTGCTCAAATATCTCGCCCAGCACGTCGGCCGGGTGTTCACCCGGGCGCAGCTGCTGCAGGAGGTGTGGGGGTACGACTTCTTCGGGGGCACCCGCACCGTCGACGTGCACGTGCGGCGGCTGCGGGCAAAGCTCGGGCCCGAATACGAGTCGCTGATCGGCACGGTGCGCAACGTCGGTTACAAGGCGGTCCGGCCGGTTCGGGGCAAGCCGGGGGGCGCATCCGACGACGAGGGCGGGGCGGGCGAGGATCTCGCGGTCGACGACGGTGCCGACTCCGCCGGCGGCGGCGCGCCCGAGTCGCTGGCCAGTCAGTGACCACCCCGGGGTGGCGCGAGGCGCTCACCGACGACGAGCAGCGGCAGGTTCGGGAGCTGATCGCCGCCGCAGCCCACCACGACGGCGTCGAGCCGGTCGGGGAGCAGGTGCTGCGCGAGCTGTCCGCCACCCGCAGCGGGCATCTGGTCGCGGCCGGCGCGGACGGATTGCTGGGCTATCTGAACCTGAGTGCGCCGCCGGACGACACCGCTCCGATGGCCGAACTGGTGGTCGCACCGCACGCCCGGCGGCGCGGTATCGGCTCGGCGATGATTCGCGCCGCGTTGACGAAGAGCAATGGGCGCACCCGGTTCTGGGCGCACGGCACGCTGCCGGCAGCCCGGGCCGCCGCCGCGGCGCTGCAGCTGGTCACGGTGCGCGAGCTGCTGCAGATGCGACGGTCGTTGCGCGGGATCCCCGAGCCGTCGATTCCGGCCGGGGTGACGATCCGCGGCTATGCGGGCACCGGGGACGACGCCGAATTGCTGCGGGTGAACAACGCCGCCTTCGCCTGGCACCCGGAGCAGGGCGGCTGGACACCGGCCGACCTGGCCGAACGGCGGGCCGAGGACTGGTTCGATCCACGCGGACTGTTCCAGGCGTTCCCGGAGTCTCCAGAAGGCGACGATCGGACGCTGCTGGGATTCCACTGGACCAAGATCCACCCCGGCGCCGCCGGCGCCGACCCCGCCGGGGAGGTGTACGTCGTCGGGGTCGATCCGGCCGCTCAGGGCCGCGGCCTGGGTCGAGTTCTCACCGAGGTTGGTCTGGCCCACTTGGCCGGGGAGCTCGCCGATCTCGACGCGCCGATCGTGCTGCTCTACGTCGAGGCGGATAACACCGCGGCGCTGCGGACGTACCGGCAGCTGGGTTTCACCGTCCACAGCGTCGACACCGCCTACGCCGGGGTGGAGGGAGGTTGACCGGGCGGCGATCTATTCACCGCGCGTTCACCTGCCATGCGGTTCCCATCCATGAGTGCCGCATACGTTCCGGGGGGATTTGAACCTGAGCGAGGAAGCGAGGAGCGATGAAACCCACAACGGCGGGTGTTGCCCTGTTGGCGGCGACCCTGGGGCTGGCACTGAGCGGGTGCGGCAGTGACGACAACTCCGGTGGTGCGGCCGGCGCCGGCGCGTCGGGATCCGCCGAGTGTGCCGGCAAGAGCACGCTGACCGCCGAGGGCTCAACGGCCCAACAGAACGCCATCGCGGTGTTCAACCAGGTGTGGGGCAAGGAGTGCGCCGGCAAGAACCTGTCGTACAACCCGACCGGGTCGGGTGCGGGCCGGGAGCAGTTCATCGCCGGGCACGTCGACTTCGCCGGGTCCGATTCGCCGCTGAGCGAGGCGCAGGTCGCACAGGCCGCCGAGCGCTGCGACGGGAACCCCGCCTGGCATCTGCCGCTGGTCTTCGGCCCGATCAGCATGGCCTACCACCTCGACGGGGTCGAGCACCTGGTGCTCAACGCCGACGTGCTGGCCCGGATCTTCAGCGGATCGATCACCAGCTGGGACGACCCCGCCCTGACCGCCCTGAACCCGGGCGCCGAACTTCCGGCGCTCGCCATCACACCGATCTATCGGTCGGACTCCTCGGGGACCACCGACAACTTCCAGAAGTACCTCAGCGCCGCCGCGCCGCAGGCCTGGACCAGGGGCGACGGCAGCGAGTTCCAGGGCGGCGTCGGTGAGGGTGCACAGAAGTCGGCCGGGGTGGTGCAGGCCGTGCAGAGCACGCCGGGCGCCATCGGTTACGTCGAGAAGGGCTTCGCCGACCAGGCGAACCTGCTGTCGGCGATGATCGACTCGGGTGCCGGCGTGGTCGCGGCCACCGACGAGGCGGCCGGCGCGGCGATCCAGTCCGCCGGGTTCGTGACCGAGGACAGCAATGACATGCGACTGGACCTGCGCTCGCTCTACGGGACCAAGCAGGCCGCCGCCTACCCACTAGTCTTGGTGACCTATGAGATCGTCTGCTCCAAGGGCTACGACCCGGACACGGCGGCGGGCGTGAAGTCCTTCCTGCGGGCGGCGTCGACCACCGGTCAGGAAGGGTTGGCGGACGTGGGTTACGTCCGGTTGCCCGACCAGCTCAAGCGGCGACTGAGCAGCGCTATCGACGCTATTCAGTAGCGGCACCGCGCAACCGAAGGGGTGTCTAGTATCGCCGAGTCGTCGAGTTTCAGCGTGGCGGAGTCACCGGTGGCCAACAAGTCGCCGCTGACTCCGCCGACGAGGCGCTCCGCAACGGGTTCGCTGACCGACCGATTGTTCCGGCGGGTGGCCGAAGGCTCCGGCGTGTTGATCATCGTCTTGATCACGGCCGTCGGCGGGTTCCTGCTGCTGCGTGCCATTCCGGCGCTGCAACGCAACAAGGAGAACTTCTTCACCTACGGCGGCAACTGGGTCACCACCGACACCTCCGCCATGCATTTCGGTGTCGCGGAGCTCTTGCAGGTGACGGTGTTCGTCTCGGTGTTCGCCCTGCTGCTGGCCATGCCGGTGGCGCTCGGCGTCGCGATCTACCTCACCGAGTACGCCCCCCGGCGGCTCGTCGGACCGCTCGCCTACATGGTGGAACTGTTGGCGGCCGTGCCGTCGATCATCTACGGGGCTTGGGGGCTGTACGTGCTGGCGCCGCAGCTGCGGGGCTCGGCGCAGTGGCTCAACGACAACCTCAGCGGATTCTTTCTGTTCGCCACCGGCAACGCCTCCGTGGCCGGCGGCGGCACCGTCTTCACCGGCGGGATCGTGCTGGCGGTGATGATCCTGCCGATCATCACCGCGGTCACCCGGGAGGTGCTGGCCCAGACCCCGCGCGGCCAGGTCGAGGCCGCGCTGGCGCTGGGTGCGACCCGGTGGGAAGTGGTCAAGGTGGTGATGCTGCCCTTCGGGCGGTCCGGCTACATCAGCGCCGCCATGCTGGGGCTGGGGCGTGCGCTCGGTGAGACGGTCGCGTTGCTGATCATTCTGCGGGCCACCCAGACGGCGTTCAACTGGTCGCTGTTCGACGGCGGCTACACCTTCGCCACCAAGATCGCCGCCACCGCATCGGAGTTCAACGACCAGTACAAGGCCGGCGCCTACATCGCGGCAGGACTCGTGCTGTTCGTGCTGACCCTGGTGGTCAACGCGTTGGCGCGTGCCGCCATCACGAAGAAGGTGCACTGATGACCGCCCTGCTGGACCGGCCCGTCAAGGAGCGCACCTTCGCGGCGGTGAGCCTGCGTCGCCGGGTGGCCAACGCCATCGCGACGGTGCTGGTCACCGTCGCGATGGGAGTCGCGCTGGTGCCGCTGATCTGGGTGATGTACTCGGTGTTCGAACGCGGGTTCGGCGCGGTCAGTTCCAGTGTCTGGTGGACGAATTCGCAGGCCGGGATGACCGCGTTCGCAGCCGGGGGCGGCGCCTACCACGCGATCGTGGGAACCCTGTTGCAGGGACTGGTGTGCGCGGCGCTGTCGATCCCGCTCGGCATCTTCGTGGCGATCTATCTCGTCGAATACGGTGCGGACACCCGGCTCGGCAAGCTCGCGACGTTCATGGTGGACATCTTGACCGGGGTCCCGTCGATCGTGGCCGCGCTGTTCATCTATGCGCTGTGGGTGGCGACCCTGGGCTTCCAACGCTCCGGTTTCGCGGTGTCGTTGTCGTTGGTGCTGCTGATGGTGCCGGTGATCGTCCGGGCGACCGAGGAGATGCTCCGGATCATTCCGATGGACCTGCGAGAGGCCAGTTACGCGCTGGGCGCGCCGAAGTGGAAGACCATCGTCAGCATCGTGATCCCGACCGCGCTGTCGGGCATCATCACCGGGATCCTGCTGGCACTGGCCCGGGTGATGGGCGAGACGGCGCCGCTGCTGATCCTGGTCGGTTATTCGCAGGCGATCAACTTCGACATGTTCCAGGGCTTCATGGGGTCGCTGCCGGGCATGATGTACGACCAGACTTCGGCGGGCGCGGGCACCAGCGCGGTTCCCACCGATCGTCTCTGGGGTGCCGCGCTGACGCTGATCGTCCTGATAGCGATACTGAACATCGCGGCCAGGTTCGGTGCGCGGATGTTCGCGCCCAAGAAGTTCTAGTCTGACGGCAATCCAGCGCGAAGCGGTGGGAGATGAACGATTAGGAGTGCTGCACGGTGGCTAAAAGGTTGGACCTGACCGATCTCAACATCTATTACGGGGCCTTCCATGCCGTTGCCGACGTGACGCTGTCGGTCGCCCCGCGCAGCGTGACCGCGTTCATCGGACCGTCCGGATGCGGTAAGTCGACGGTGTTGCGCACCCTGAACCGGATGCATGAGGTCATCTCCGGCGCCCGGGTCGACGGGTCGGTGCTGCTCGACGGCGAGGACATCTACGGCCCGGCGATCGATCCGGTCGGGGTGCGGAAGGCCATCGGCATGGTGTTCCAGCGTCCGAACCCGTTCCCCACCATGTCGATCCGCGACAACGTGGTCGCCGGGCTGAAGTTGCAGGGTGTTCGCAACCGCAAGCTACTCGACGAGACCGCGGAGCATTCGCTGCGCGGCGCCAACCTGTGGAACGAGGTGAAGGACCGGCTGGACAGGCCCGGCGGCGGGCTGTCGGGCGGACAGCAGCAGCGATTGTGTATCGCCCGGGCGATCGCGGTGCAGCCCGATGTGCTGTTGATGGACGAGCCGTGTTCGGCGCTGGACCCGATTTCGACGATGGCCATCGAAGAGTTGATCGCTCAACTCAAGCAGGACTACACCATCGTCATCGTCACCCACAACATGCAGCAGGCCGCCCGGGTCAGTGACCAGACCGCGTTTTTCAACCTCGAGGCCGTCGGCAAGCCGGGCCGGCTGATCGAGATCGACGGCACCGAGAAGGTCTTCTCCAACCCCAGCTGCAAGGAGACCGAGGACTACATCTCCGGCCGTTTCGGCTGACAGCGCGCCCGGACCGCCGGGTATGTAGCCGGTATTTTTGGCACCGGCATCGACTACGGTGTAACGACCAGCGTCGGCGGGAGGAATGTGTGAAGCCCAATCGATTCCGCATCGCGTTGAGTCTGATGGTGACGACTCTGCTGCTGGTCGCGGGCTGTGGCAGTTCGACGTCGTCGGACTCGGCCTCGGACATCCCGGTGCAGTGCGGCGGAAAGAAGAAACTGCTCGCCAGCGGTTCGACCGCCCAGGCGCACGCCATCGAGCAGTTCGTCTACGCCTACATCCGGGCCTGCCCGGACTACACGCTGGACTACCGGGCCAACGGTTCGGGCACGGGGGTGGCACAGTTCGCCAGCGGCCACACCGAGCTGGCCGGGTCGGACTCCCCGCTGGACCCGTCGACGGGCGAGCCGCAACGGGTGGCGGCCCGCTGCGGGTCGCCGGCATGGCATCTGCCCACGGTCTTCGGCCCGATTGCGGTCACCTACAACGTCAGCGGTGTCGGTGATCTGACCGTGGACGGCCCGACGCTGGCGAAGATCTTCAACGGCACCATCACCAGCTGGGACGATCCCGCGTTGCGGGCGCTCAACAAGGAGGTCCAGCTGCCGGCCGAGCCGATCCACGTGCTGTTCCGCGGTGACTCGTCCGGGACCACCGACAACTTCCAGAAGTATCTCGACGCTGCCTCCGACGGCGCTTGGGGCAGGGGCGCCGGTAAGGCTTTCAATGGTGGTGTCGGCGTGGGGGCGAGCGGTAACGACGGCACTTCGGCGCTACTGCGCAGCACCGAGGGATCGATTACCTATAACGAATGGTCTTTTGCGGTGGGACGGCAGTTGAAAATGGCTCGGATCATCACTTCGGCTGGCCCGGAGCCGGTGACGATCTCGACCGACTCGGTGGAGAAAACCATTGCCGGTGCGAAGTTCATCGGTGAGGGCAACGATTTGGTGGTCGACACGTCATCGTTCTACAAGCCGACCGAGGCCGGGGCCTACCCGATCGTGCTGGTGACCTATGAGATCGTCTGCTCGAAGTACCCCAACGCCGCCAATGGGCAGGCGGTGAAGGCCTTCATGAGCGCGGCGATCGGCGCCGGCCAGGAGGATTTGGATCAGTACGGCTACATACCGCTGCCGGATACGTTCCGGGCGAAATTGCGGACAGCGATCGACGCGATCCAATAGCCGACCGGTCCCCGGCCCACTGGCGGCCACCGCAGTTGCTGCTGCCGATACGAATTCGTGGTTCTTGTGAATTTCATTCTGACCAGGAATGTAGCCCTACCTTAAGGTTCACCTGTAACCTCTGGTTAACCTGCCCTTCATCTGGGAGGTCGCTGCGGTCATGCCGCAGAACGGGTCACGCCGGTGGCGTGGCCGGGTCGGAGGGAGTGTCGTGGACAGTCGTGAGGCGAGTTCGGCGGTAGGTACGCAATTCGGGCCCTACCGGCTGCTGCGACTGCTGGGTCGTGGCGGGATGGGCGAGGTCTACGAAGCCGAAGACGTCCGCAAACATCGGTCGGTGGCGCTGAAGCTGATCTCGCCGCCGCTGTCGGGTGACCCGAGGTTTCGGGCCCGAATGCAACGGGAGGCGGACGCGGCGGGACAGCTCAGGGAACCGCACGTGGTGCCCATCCACGACTACGGCGAGATCGACGGTCAGATGTTCGTCGCGATGCAATTGATCGACGGCGATGACCTGGCCGCCGTGCTGCGGCGCTCCGGTCCGATGAACCCGGCCCGAGCGGTGGCCATCATCGATCAGGTGGCCGCCGCCCTCGACGCCGCCCACGGCAACGGCGTGACGCACCGTGATGTCAAGCCGGAGAACATCCTGATCACCCATCGTGATTTCGCCTACCTGGTCGACTTCGGCATCGCCCGCGCCGCGACCGATCCGGGACTGACCCAGACCGGTACCGCGCTGGGCACCTACAACTACATGGCGCCGGAACGGTTCGGCGCCGACGAGGTCACCTACCGGTCCGACATCTATTCGCTGGCCTGTGTGCTCAACGAGTGCCTGACCGGTGTGCCGCCGTTCCGGGTCGACAGCGTCGAGCGGCTGATCACCGCGCACCTGATGGAGCCGCCGCCGCGGCCCAGTCAATTGCGGCCCGGGGTCGTGCCGATAGCCCTCGACCAGGTGGTCGCCCGGGGCATGGCGAAGAACCCGTGGGACCGCTACAGCAGCGCCGGCGATCTGGCCCACGCCGCGCACGACGCGCTGACGGTCGCGGAGCAGCATCGGGCCGCCATGATCGTCCGGCGGGGTGAGGAAGCCGATCGCGCGGTCAGCGTTGCCGGAGTCGCGGTCGGCGGCGGAACCGACCGTCCCAACGGCGGCTATCCCGGTCCCGGGCAGAGGGGCGGACCCGGTCCCGGGCAGATCGGCGGATCCGACGCGACCATGGCCCGCCCCGCGGTCGCCGAGTCATGGCGGGAGCGGCCGGCGCCGGAACGATTCGAGAGCCGGTCGTTCGCCGCGGCGGCACCGCACCGGCGCCGGCGCAAGTGGCTGCTGCCGGCCGCCGTGGCGGCGCTGGTGCTCGCCGTGGTGGGCGTGGCAGGTGGGTATGCGCTCACCCGTGAGTCGAGTGCGACGAATGCCGCCTCGGTGGATGGGCAGAGCGTCGTGGCGTTGGACGGGCTGAGCTTCCGGTTGTCCCCGGGTGGCCTGGCGCTCGACGGTGACGGCAACTTGTACATCACCAACCAGAGCATGTACGGCCGGGTGCTGAAGCTGGCGCCGGGCTCGACCAACCCGGAAGTGCTGCCGTTCACCGGCCTCTACGAGCCGCAGGGGGTGGCCGTGGCCAGCGACGGCTCGATCTATGTCAGTGACTTCAACAACCGGGTGGTGAAGTTGGCGGCCGACACCGGCGAACAGAGCGAACTGCCGTTCGCCGGGCTCGACTATCCCGAGGGGGTGACGGTGGACGCTCAGGGCAGTGTCTACGTCGCCGACCGGGGTAATAACCGGGTGGTCAAGTTGCCGGCCGGCGCCGACGCGCAGGTCGTGCTGCCCTTCACCGGGCTGCGCCATCCCGACGACGTGGCCGTCGACAGCAGCGGGAACGTCTACGTCACCGACACCGACAACGACCGGGTGGTGCGGCTGAGCGCCGGGTCGAACGCCCAGACGGACCTTCCGTTCACCGGGCTGTCCTCCCCGTGGGGCGTCTCGGTCGACCGCGCCGACAACGTCTACGTCACCAACCACGAGAACCACAAGGTGATGAAGCTGGACGTGGTGACCAACAACCAGACCAAGTTGCCGTTCGTCGGCCTCAACACCCCGTTGCAGGTGGTGGTCGACGCCGAGGGCGCGTTGTACGTGGCTGACCGCGGCAACAACCGGGTGGTCAAGCTGGCTGCCGGCTCATAGCGGTTCGGCCGGTCAGCGCTGGCGGACCGAGGTGAGCCGGGTCGCCACCGCGGCCATGGCGGCGCTGAGCGCCACCACGATGATCAGGGTCAGGGCCGCGCCCCACACCCGGGTGTGGCCGGCGGCCTCCGGGTTGGCGAGCTCGCTGTAGATCAGCAGCGGTAGCGAGGCCATGTTGTCGTGGAGGATGTCGTAGTTGATCGAGCGGCTGTAGCCGACCAGGACCAGCACCGGGGCGGTCTCACCGATGATTCTGGCCAGCGCCAGAAAGGTTCCGGACAGGATTCCTGACAGGGCGGTCGGAATCACGATCCGGATGATCGTCTTCCACTTCGGCACCCCCAACGCGTAACTGGCCTCGCGCAGCTCGTCGGGGACCAGGCGAAGCATCTCCTCGGCGGATCGCACCACGATGGGCAGCATCAGCAGCACCAGTGCCAGCGAAACCGCCAGCGCGCTCTGCTCGAAGCCCAGGGTGGCGATCCACAGACTGAAGACGAACAGCGAGGCGACGATCGACGGGACCCCGGCGAGCACGTCGACCATGAACGTGGTCAACCGGGCCCACCAGCCCGACCCGTACTCGACCAGGTATATCGCGGTCATCAGGCCGAGCGGGACCGCCAGTGCAGCGGCGACCCCGGCCTGCACCAGCGTTCCGTACAACGCGTGATACACCCCGCCGGCCAGTTCGTCGGGCAAGATGCCGCGCAGCGAGTGGGTCCACCAGGACGCGTGGACGACTGCCCGCCAGCCGCGCGCGATCACCACCCACAGCAGCCAGATCAGCGGCACCGTCGCGATGCCGAACGAGAGCACGAATATCAGCGCGGCGAAGCGGTCTTTGATCCGGCGCCTGATGCTGATGTGGCTGCTCACCCGGGACTTGACCGGTGCGGTCAGTGCGGTGGCGCTCATCCGTTGACCTTTCCGCCGGCCACCGCGCGCGCGGCGGCATTGACGACGAAGGTCAGTACGAACAGCGCGAAGCCGGCGGCGATGTAGGCGCCGGTCGGCAGCGGGGCACTGAACTCCGATGCGGCGGAAGCGATCTTGGACGCGAAGGTGTACCCGCCGTCGAACAGCGACCAGTTGCCGGGCCGGGGAGCCGCCCGCAAGATGATCAGCATGGCGATCGTTTCGCCCAGGGCGCGGCCCAGCCCCAACATCGACGCGGCGATGATGCCGCTGCGGCCGTAGGGCAGCACCACGATCCGCACCACCTCCCACCTGGTTGCCCCCAGCGCCTGAGCCGCCTCGATGTGCGCGGTCGGGGCCTGCCGGAACACCTCCCGGGACACCGAGGTGATGATCGGCAGGATCATCACCGCCAGCACGATGCCCGCGGTGAAGATGGTTCCGCCGCCGGCCAGTGACACGTTGCCCTTGGCGAACAGGAACACCCAGCCCAGGTGCTGATTGAGAAACTTCGTCACCGGATAGAGCATCGGCGCCAGCACGAAGATCCCCCACAGCCCGAAGATGATGGACGGGACCGCCGCCAACAGGTCGATGACGATGCCGCACGGCCGGGACAGCTGCCGCGGTGCATAGCGGGTGAGGAAGATCGCGATGCTGATCGAGATCGGCACCGCCACCGCCAATGCGAGCAGTGAGGTCAATACCGTCACCACCAGCAGGTCCCGGATACCGAACGCCAGACCGTCGGTGCCGCCGGTGCTGAAGGTTGCGGTGGTGAAGAAGTTCGCGTTGTTGGCTTGCAGTGACGGTACGGCGCGGATCAGCAGGAAGATGGCGATCAGCGCGATCGCGACGACGACCGTCGAACCGGCCGACAGTGCGACCGCGCGGAAGATCCGTTCCCCGCCGGACCCGCTCTTGCGGGGGAGCGGTACGGGCACCGACGATTCCGAGGTGTTATCGGCCATGGCGACAACACCCTCGAGACCGCGGTGATCGGTGGTGCAGGATCACTCGATGGCGTCGACTGCGGTCGTCAGGCGCGGCTTGAACGCGTCCGGGATCGGCACGTAACCGTACTCGTCGAGGCCGAATTGCCCTGAGGTGATAGTCGATTTCAGGAACATCCGCACGGCGGTGCCCACCTCGGCGTCGGGGTACTTGGAGCAGACCACTTCGTAGGTGGCGAGCACTATCGGGTACGAGCCGGCGTTACTGGGCTTGTAGAACGACGCGGTGTCGAGCACCAGATCGTTGCCCTCGCCTTTGATGGTGGCTCCGGCGATCGTCTTGCCGACCGATTCGGCGCTGATCGCGACGGGTTCCGGACCGGCCGACGTGATGATCTGCGCGGTGGGCAGGTTCTTGGCCTGGGCGAACGACCACTCGTTGTAGGTGATGGCGCCTTCGGTGGTGCTGATCGCGGCCGCGGTGCCGTCGTTGCCCTTGGCGCCCTCGCCGACGCCGCCGTTGAATGACTTCCCGGTGCCCTTGCCCCATGCGCCATCGGAGGCGCCCTCCAGATACTTCTGGAAGTTGTCGGTGGTGCCGGACTCGTCGCTGCGGAACACCACATGGATGGGTGCGGCCGGTAGTGCGGCGCCGGGGTTGAGGTCTTTCACCGCGGGGTCGTCCCAGCTGGTGACGGCGCCGTTGAAGATCTTTGCGACGGTCGGGCCGTCGAGAATCAGATTGTCGACACCGGCGATGTTGTAGGTGATGGCGATCGGACCGAACACCGCGGGCAGGTTCCAGGCCGGGGACTCGCAGCGCTGTTGGGCCTGGGCGTACTCATCGGCGCTGAGCGGCACGTCGGTGCCGGCGAAATCGGTCTGGCCGCCGACGAATTCCCGGATGCCGGCGCCGGACCCGTTGGCGGTGTAGTTCACCGTCTGGTCGGGGCACTCTGCGATGAACGTCTTGACGAATCTGGCCATGGCGTTCTGCTGGGCTGTGGATCCGCTTGCCTTCAGCGTCTCGGTGCCGCCGCAGTCGCTGTCGGCAGACGAACCTCCGGGGGAAGCGGCGCCGGGGGAGCTGCTGTTGGGGTCGCTGCCGCAGCCGGACAGTGCCAGCGTGCCGGCCGCCAGAATGCCCAGCGCAGCGCCGTAACGGTTCCGTGTCATCTCGGGGCCTTTCGGGTCGAATCAGGGTTGAGGAATACACCCGCTGTATCACCGGATCGGCCCGGCCGCGAAAACCGCACGGAGCAACCACGACGCGGGCTGCCAGCAGACTAACGCCTGCTGTTAAAAAAAAGGATGATATTCCTCTTGAAAATCGCCCCGAAAACCTGATCTGGCGGGCAGCAGTCCTAGTCGGGCGGGGGGAGGGTGTTCTCGTCGGGGAACTTGCCGGTCGCCTGGAAGATCACCCGGCGGGCCACCTCCACGGCGTGGTCGGCAAACCGTTCGTAGAACCGGCCGAGCAAGGTCACGTCGACGGCCGCCGCGACGCCGTGCCGCCACTCCTTGTCCATCATCACCGAGAACAGATGCCGGTGCAGGTCGTCCATCGCATCGTCTTCTTCGCGGATCCGGGCGGCTTTCTCCGGGTCCCGAGACAGCAGCACCTCTTGTGCACTATTTCCCAATTCGACTGCCACCCTGCCCATTTCGGCGAAGTATCCGTTCACCTCTTCGGGCAGGGCGTGTTGGGGGTGCCGGCGGCGGGCGATCTTGGCGACGTGCAGCGCCAGCGCGCCCATCCGGTCGATGTCGGCGACCATCTGGATGGAGCTGACGATGGCCCGCAGGTCCCCGGCCACCGGTGCCTGCAACGCCAGCAGCACGAAAGCGCTCTCCTCGGCGCGCGCGCTCATCGCGGCGATCTTCTCGTGGTCGGTGATCACCTGCTCGGCCACCACCAGGTCGGCCTGCAGCAGGGCCCGGGTGGCACGTTCCATGGCGATTCCGGCCAGGCCGCACATCTGGCCGAGCTGTTCGGCCAAGTCCGAGAGTTGCTCGTGGTAGGCGGTTCGCATGCCCTCAAGACTAACCCGGACCGGGCACAGCGGGTGCGCGCCGCAGCCGCGTCTACTCGCAGGTGGTGTCGGCGGCGTTGGTGACCGTCAGGTCGTCGGGCAGCTCGGTGGGTTCGACGCTGGCGCCCCGGTTGAGTTGCACATTGATCTGCGAGCCGGTGACCGCAGGCCTGCTGACGGCGCGGAAATCCGCGCCCAGCACTACTCGCACGATGCCGCCCAGCCCGGTCACCCGTTCGATCGGCGCGCCCGTCAGCGCTGAGGCCACCGTGGCGGCGGCCTGCTCATTGCCCGGGGAGTACAGCACTTTGGTGGTCTTGACCGTTGCCGGGTAGTCGTCGGCGCTGTCGACGTCGAAGCCCCAGTGCTGCAGGCCCTCGGAGGTGGCGGCGGCCAGGCCGGACTGGTCGGTAGCGTTGGACACCCGCACGGTGACCTCGCCGGGGGAGGTGGTGACCGCCCGGACCTGCTCGCTGTGCGGCTGGGCGGCCGGGCTGGCCGGTGCCGCCGCGGCCAGGGTGGAATGCGGGGTGGGGCTGGTCGCGGTGGTGGGGGCCGACGTGGCGTTGTGGTCGTTCTCGCCGGGCAGCGGGTCGTCGTTGATGATGGCGTCGAACAGCGCCCGCATGTCGTCCATCCGCGGGACCTCGTCGCCGTTCTCGTCGGTCTCACTGGTCGGCACGGTGACGAAGGTGATGTGGCCGGCGGACACCTTCTGCAGCGACTGACCCAGGTTTACCAGGTCTTTGGTCTTGACGTTGTCCACGTAGCTGTCGCCGATGAACATGTTGACCACATTGTTGAGCTTGGTCGGCGAGAAGAAGGTGTTGGTGGAGATCAGCGAGCGCAGCAGCGACGACAAGAACAGCTGCTGGCGTTTGATCCGGCCGTAGTCGCCGTTGTCCTCGGTGGTGACGTTGCGGGCCCGCACGTAGCTCAGTGCGGTCGCGCCGTTGACCCGCTGTCGGCCGCTGTTCTCCAGCACGCTGCCCAATTCGAGGTCGTAGAGCGGGCTGGGGGTGCACACCTCGACCCCGCCCAACGCGTCGACCATCTTGCCGAAACCGACGAAGTCGACGGCCATGAAGCGGTTGACCGCCAGCCCGGAGAGCTTCTGGATCTCCTTGACCAGACACTTCGGGCCGCCGAAGGCGTACGTCGAGTTCAGCTTCGTCTCGGTGTAGACCGTGTCGTCGCTGTAGGTGCCGGTGTCCTCGTCGTAGATCGCGCCGTAGGCGCCGGTCGCGGGATTCCAGGTCTCACACTGGATCGGCGTGATCGCCAAGTCGCGCGGGAAGGACACCACCACCACGCGTTTACGGTTCGCCGGGATGTTGACCAGCATGATCGTGTCGGACCGGGCGCCCTCGGCGTCCTCGGTGCTGCCGGCGCCGATATTGCTGTTGGCCCCGGCCCGGGTGTCGGCGCCGACGATCAGGAAGTTCTCGTCACCGTACTGTCCGGCGGCGTCGAGGATGTCGTGCGAGTTGGGGTCCAGCGCGCTGACGTGGTTGAGACTGCGGTTCTTCGAGGTGCTCCACTGCCAGGCCGACCCGGTCAGCACCAGCGCGAGAACCGCCATCATGGCCGCCATCGCCCGGCCGGCCAGCAGCGCCCCGCGACCGGTCTTGCGCGGCCGCGGTTCGTCGGATTCAAGCTCGTCGTGCCCCGGCGGGTCGCTCCGCACCGGCGGCAGCTCGCGGACCACGTCCGGCGGTTCAGCGAGGCTCGACGGAGGAGAGGCGAAGCTGGGACTGCCGAATGAACCCGGCGGTTCAGCGAGGCTCGACGGCGGAGAGGCGAAGCTGGGACTGCCGAATGAACCCGGCGGTTCAGCGAGGCTCGACGGAGGAGAGGCGAAGCTGGGACTGCCGAATGAACCCGGTAGTTCGGTGGTGGGCTCGAACCCGGCCCAGTCGTCGGGCCAGCCGGTTTCGCCGGGGTCGCCGTATTGCGTGCCGTGAATCCGGTCGAGGTCGGGCAACTCCGAGGGCAAGGCCACCGCCGCGATGTCGGTGGTGGAATCCGGCACGTCGGTGGGCGCGAGGGCTGCCCGGGCTTCCGGTTCCTGGTCGGGGGCGGCTTCCAGGGGCTCGTCGGTTCCCAGGGCCCCCGTGGGTTCGGCAGGTTCGGCGGATCCCGGGGCGACGGTGGCGGTACGGCGCTGGCTGCGGCCGCCGGACGGCGGAACACCGCCGTTGACCTTGGCGATCAGGTCGGCCACGGTCACCGAGCCGTCACCGCGGTGGCGGCGGCCTGCGGCGGCCGGCCGGCGCGCGGCCGGCGGGGGGTCGTCGGCCGGAGTCTGCCAGCGCTCCCACGGCGCGGGTCCGGGCGGCGTCATCGTCATCAGCTGATGGTCACCGTCGTCCCGGCCCTCTCCGGGCCAGCGTCCAGGAGTGGCGCTATCGCCGTCACTCATGTCCTCACGGGCCTCCGAGTCTTCGGGACTGACGGGCGTCGATCACGACGTCAGCCTGGCACGGGTGATCGCCGTTGATTCTCCGTGCCTGTTTCCGCCCCCGCAGGGGGGAACAACCCCCTGGGGCAACAAGCTACTTATTCTACTGAGAAGTTTCCAGACACGCGATGTCGAGAACGTCTCATTTCAGCCACCCGAGTGCATAATGTCAGCTCCGCTCGGCACCGTGCAGTCGTCGGGGTCGGCGAGCCAACCCTCGGGAAGGGTGACCTTGGCCGGTGAGCCCTGCCGACCGCGGGGTCCGGTCGCGGCGGCCGGGAACGGGATCGATCCGTCGAGCTGCTCGAGCAGCGCGTCGAGTTCGGCCAGCCTCGTGACCATTGCCAGCCCGCGCCGCAACTCCGAGCCGGCCGGAAACCCGTGCAGGTACCAGGCCACATGCTTGCGGATCTCCCGCATGCCTTTGTTCTCGCCGAAGTGCGATGCCAGCAGTTCGCCGTGGCGGCGGATGATGCCGGCGACCTCGCCCAGCGTGGGCGGGGTCGGGGTGGGGCGGCCCGCGAAGGCCGCGGACAGTTCGCCGAACAGCCACGGGCGCCCGAGACAGCCGCGGCCGATGACGACGCCGTCGCAGCCGGTCGCTGCCATCATGGCCAGGGCGTCGCCCGCCTCGAAGATGTCTCCGTTGCCGAGCACCGGAATCGAACGCACCTGCGCCTTGAGCGCGGCGATCTGCTCCCAGTCGGCCGTGCCGGAGTAGCGCTGCGCCGCTGTCCGGGCGTGTAGGGCCACCGCCGCGGCGCCCTCGGCCTCGGCGATACGTCCGGCGTCGAGGTGGGTGTGGGTGGTCTCGTCGATCCCGATGCGGAATTTCACGGTCACCGGGATATTGGCGCTGCCGGCTCCTCTGACCGCGGCCGCGACGATGTTGCCGAACAGCCGGCGCTTGTAGGGCAGCGCCGATCCGCCGCCCTGCCGGGTCACTTTGGGCACCGGGCAGCCGAAGTTCATGTCGATGTGGTCGGCCAGGCCTTCGTCGGCGATCATCTTCGCCGCGGCGTAGGTGGTGTCCGGGTCCACGGTGTAGAGCTGCAGCGAGCGCGGTGACTCCGCGGGGGAGAACGTCGTCATGTGCAGGGTGGCCGGGTGGCGCTCGACGAGCGCGCGAGCGGTCACCATCTCGCACACGTAGAGCCCGCTGACCGTTCCGGCCCGGGACTGTTCCAGCTCGCGGCAGAGTGTGCGGAAGGCGACGTTGGTCACGCCGGCCATCGGGGCCAGCACCACCGGGCTGGCGAGGGTGAGCGAACCGATCCGCAGTCCGCGACGCTGTGCGGTCAGCACGTTACCGCCGCTGCCGCCGACTACGGCGCTGATGAGGCGAATTCCTTCTTGGCGGCGCGCTTCTCGGCCACCTTGGCCTCACGCTCGAGCCTGCGCTGCTTGGCCACCTCGAACTTCTCGCACGTCTGTTCCAGTTCGGCGACGATCTTGCCGATCTCGTCCTGGTAGCGGGCCGCTTCGCCGGTGAAGTCTCGTTCGAGGATGCGCCACTTCTTCAGCACCGGCATCACCACGTCGTCCAGGTGGATGCGCGGGTCGTAAACACCGCCGACGGCGATGATCACCGCCTTGCGGCGGAACTCCGGGACCACGTACCCGGGCATCTGGAAGTTGGCCAGCACCCGGTGCAGCGAGTACATCGCCTGCTCCGGCGCGATGTCGAAACCGGCTGCGCTGATGTCGCGGTAGAAGATCATGTGCAGGTTCTCGTCGGCCGAGATCCGGGCCAGCAGCTGATCGGCCACGGGGTCGTTGCAGGCCCGGCCGGTGTTGCGGTGCGAGATGCGCGTGGCGAGCTCCTGGAAGGTCACGTAGACGACCGAGTCGAACAGGCTCTTGGCGAACAGGTCGCCGGAGACCTGCTGGTTCTGGCCTGGGCTGAAGCCGCGGTTGACGGTCTCCATCCGCAGGGTTTCCAGCTCGATCGGGTCGCAGTTGCGGGTCACCACGAGGTAGTCACGCAGCGCGATGCCGTGCCGGTTCTCCTCGGCGGTCCACCGGTTCACCCAGGTGCCCCACGGGGCGTCCATGGTGAAGTTCATCGCGATCTCGCGGTGGTAGGAGGGCAGGTTGTCCTCGGTCAGCAGGTTCTGCACCATGGCCGTCCGGGCGACTTCGGACAGTTTCGACTGCTCGATGTCCCAGTCCTGCCCGCCGAGGGCGTAGTAGTTCTTGCCCTCCGACCAGGGGACGTAGTCGTGGGGATTCCAGTCCTTGGTCATGGAGAAGTGCCGGTTGACCGCATTCTCGACGACGGGCTCGAGTTCGTGCAGCAGCTCCAGATCGGTCCACTCACGCGCCATAACAGCTCCTGGTATCTGTGTCCGCTAGTTGCAGGCAATATATCTGTGTCTTCCGGTGACATCAAGTTCGCGCGGGCGTGTTGTCGCCGCCGTCTTCGGGCCGGCCGGTATTGAGCAGCATGTCGACGCAGAAGTCGATGAACTCGCTGCGGGTGGCTGCGAGCCGCCCGTCCAGGTAGGCGCTGAACAGGGCCGTCAGCGCGCCGATCAACCCGGTCGCGACCATGTGCTGAAGGGACGGATCGCCGATCCGGGTGAGTTTGCGCTGCAGCATCCCGATGAAGTTGGGCATCCATTGGGCGCCGGAGTGGGTCAGCACCGGCTCGGTCGCCGGGGCGAGCAGTAGCACCCGGCCGCGCACCGGGTCGTCGACCATCAACGTGACGAAGGCTTCCACGGCCGCTCGCGGCGTCTGTGCCGACAGCAGTGTCGTCATCGCGCGGGTACACACGTCGTCGTAGACCGCGCGGACGAATTCGTCGCGGTCGGTGAAACTCTCGTAGAAGTAGCGTTCGGTCAGCGCGGCGGCGCGGCAGAGCGACCGGATGGTCAGCGTGGGTCCGCTCTCGCCGCCGAGCAGCCCGACGCCGGCCTCGATGAATTCGTCCCGGCGCAGGGCCGGGCGTTCCTCGAGTGGGACCCCGGACCAGCGGCCCCGGCGGTGACCGGACGGCACTTCAGCTCTCCTAGGGTCGGGCAACGATGGTGGTCGTTCCTGCGCTTGCCGAGTTCCATCATGACGCAAGGCGGGGGTGGGGCGTCTTCGTCCGGCGGTGATTCACCCCGGTTCGGCGCCGGTCGACAGGCGGACCGGGCCGGCCCGAAGGTCGACGTCGTGCGCAGGGTGGGCCCGCCGCGCCGCGGCAGGCGCTCCGGGCTCGGCGCGTTAGTCCAGACAATAAAACCGCCAGGCGGCGCGGCTCTGCCCTTGACTGTGCCCATCGTGCTGCGGAATAGTGTTCTTCAGAACGAAGAATCACGTATGTTGTCCGGACAAATCCGCATACCCGGTGCCTCAGCTTGCCAGCCGGGAGTGCGGATCTGCTGCTTGTGCCAGGAGAAGGCGGGTCATGGCGGATCACACCAGCCTGCTGAGCCTTGATGGCCGTGTCGTCGTCGTGTCGGGAGCCGGTGGCGGCGGCATCGGCACGACGGTCACCGCGATGGCCGCGCAGGCCGGCGCCACGGTGATCGCGGTGAGCCGCTCGGCGGACAACCTCGACGAGCACATCGGGCCGTTGGCCGCCGCCGGCCTGCCGGTGGTGCCGGTGGCCGCCGACGCCGGCACCGACGACGGCGTCGCCGCGGTGCTGGACGCGGCGCGCAGCGCCGACGGGCAGCTCTACGGGCTGGTCAACGTCGCCGGCGGGGCGGCGCCCTCGACCTGGATGCCCTCGACCCGGGTGGCCCGCTCGGATTGGCGGGAGATCTTCGCGCACAACCTGGAAACGACGTTCTTCATGAGTCGCGCGGTCGCCGCCGAACTGGTGGCGCAGCAGCTGCCGGGCTCGATCGTGTCGATCTCCTCGATCAGCGGGATGAACACCGCGCCGTTCCACATCGCCTACGGCACCGCCAAAGCCGGCGTCGTGGCGATGACCCGCACCATGGCCCTCGAGTTGGCGGCCACCCGGATCCGGGTCAATGCGGTGGCTCCGGGCGTCACCGAGACCGCGGCATCGGCCACCTACGTCGACGACGACTCCGAGCGCGACCGGCAGGCGATCGCGATGGGACGCCGCGGCCGGCCCGAGGAACAAGCCGGGCCGATCCTGTTCCTGCTGTCCGAGCTGTCCAGCTACATCACCGGCCAAACCCTGCTGGTCGACGGCGGGCTCGACCTCAAGTGGAGTCACCTGGCCGCCGACAATACCTCGCTGTTCCTCAAAGACGACACCTTCCGTGCGGCGATAAGGAGGATGTGATGACCGATCCGCAAGCGGCCGAAGAACTCTCGCAACCGATGACGATCGGCGTCGAGGCCTATACCTGCGGCGACTACGCCCGCGCCGAACGGGACAAGCTGTGGCGCAAGGTGTGGCAACAGGCCGGCCGGGTCGAAGACCTGCCCGAGGTGGGCAGCTACCTCACCTATGACATCCTCGACGACTCGATCATCGTGGTGCGCACCGCACCGGACGCCTTTGCAGCGCATCACAACGTCTGCATGCACCGCGGCCGCCGGTTGGTCGACACCCCGGCCGGGGAGAAGAACGCCTGCGCGCGCACCCGCAAGTCGTTCGTCTGCGGCTTCCACGGCTGGAGCTACGGCCTGGACGGCGCCTGCACCCACATCCGCGAGCAAGACGACTGGCAGGGCACGCTGACCCCGGAGAACACCCACCTGCGCCCGGTGCGCGTCGACACCTGGGGTGGCTGGGTCTGGATCAACATGGACGCGGACTGCGAATCACTGGCCGACTACCTGTTCCCCGCCGCGAAGATCCTCGAACCGTTCGGCCTGGAGAACATGCGCTACAAGTGGCGCAAGTGGCTGGAATTCGACTGCAACTGGAAGGTCGCGATGGAGGCCTTCAACGAGACCTACCACGTCTATACGACCCACCCGGAGTTCAACAGGTTCGGCGAGTTCAAGGGCTGGGCCAAGGTGCAGGGCAAGCACAGCAACATCGGCTACGACGCGCCCGCGGATCTGGAGACCACCAAGTCCAAGATCCGGCTGGGCACCGGCGCCGACCCTCGGGTGTCGACCGCGGAGATGCAGATCTACACCATGGAGGAGACCAACGCCACCACCACGACGACGCTGGTCAATGCCGCCAAGCGACTGGTCGACGAGCTTCCCGAGGGGACCCCGGCGGACAAGGTGCTCGAACACTGGCTGGCCTCGGCGCGCCGCGACGACGAAGCCCGCGGCGTCATCTGGCCCACGATCTCGGCCGACGTGCTCGGGCAGGCCGGCACCGCGTGGCAGATCTTCCCGAACTTTCAGATCGGCCAGGGTCTCACCAGCGCGCTGTGTTACAGCGCCCGGCCGCATCCCAGTTACAACCCGGACAAGTGCATCTTCGAGGTCGCGGTGTTCGAACTCTTCCCCAAAGACGAAGCGCCGCAGACCCGCTGGGAGTACACCCCGGTGGGCGACCCGCGGTGGCGATCGGTGCTGCCGCAGGACTTCTCCAACATGGCCGCCGTGCAGCAGGGGATGAAATCCCTTGGCTACCAGGGCGCCAGACCCAATCCCTACCGGGAGCGCGCCATCGTCAACCTGCACCACCAGCTGGCGAAGTACATGGCCGCCGGCGAGCCCGAGCAGATCCCGACAGGAAACGATCGATGACGGACTGCCGGCCGACCCAGACCCCGGATGACTTCGACATCGAGGCGACCCGGGAGAAGTACGCCGCCGAGCGGGCCAAACGCATTCGCCCCGAGGGCTCGAGTCAGTACCTTGAACTCAAAGACGACTTCGTGGAGTTCGCCGAGGTCGATCCGCACACCGCGGTGACTCCGCGTGACCCCATCGACGCCGACATCGAAGTCGCGGTCCTCGGCGGTGGCATCGCCGGACTGCTGGCCGGCGCCTACCTGAAGAAGGCCGGCGTGCGCGACGTGCGGGTCATCGAGATGGGCGGCGACTTCGGCGGCGTCTGGTACTGGAACCGCTTCCCCGGAATCCAGTGCGACAACGACGCCTACTGCTATGTCCCGATGCTCGAAGAGCTCGACTTCATGCCGTCCAAGAAGTTCGCCGACGGCGCCGAGATATTCCAGCATTGCCAGAACATCGGCAAGCACTTCGGCCTCTATGACGGGGCGATCTTCTCGACCCAGGTACGCACCGTCCGCTGGGACGAGGAGATCAGGCGCTGGCGGCTGACGACGAACCGGGGCGATGACCTGCGGGCGCGTTTCGTGGTGATGGCGCAGGGCTCCTACAACCGGCCCAAGTTGCCCGGCATCGCGGGCATCACGGACTTCATGAACGCCGGCGGCCATGTCTTCCACTCGGCCCGCTGGGATTACGACTACACCGGCGGCGACGCGAACGGTGGCCTGGACAAGCTGGCCGACAAGCGTGTGGCGCTGGTCGGCACCGGCGCGACGGGCGTGCAACTCGTCCCGCATCTGGGCCGGGACGCCAAGCAGCTCTACGTTTTCCAGCGCACACCGTCGTCGGTCGACTTCCGCGGCAACGAGCCCACCGACCCGCAGTGGGCCGCGTCGCTGCAGCCGGGCTGGCAGGCCGAGCGCAAGCGCAACTTTCACCGCTGGTCGCCGTTCGAGGGCGTGGTGTTCGACGCCCCCGACATGGTGTGCGACTTCTGGACCGAGTTGGGCCGCAACCTGACCGCTCGCATCGGCGCCAGTCCCGACCCGACGGCGCTGGGCGTCGAGGAGATCATGGCGATGCGGGAAGAAGAGGACTACAAGATCATGGAGCGGCTGCGTCGCCGGATCGCCGACATCGTCGAGGATCCGCAGACCGCCGAGGCGCTCAAGCCGTATTACCGGTTCATGTGTAAGCGCCCGACCTCCAGCGACACCTACCTGCCGGCGTTCAATCGGCCCAACGTCACGCTGGTCGATGTGGCCGAGTCCAAGGGCATCGAAAAACTCACGGAGAAGGGTATTGTCGCGGGCGGAGTCGAGTACGAGGTCGACTGCGTCATCTTCGCCAGTGGTTTCGAGATCTCCACGGAGATCAGCCGCCGGTACGCGATCGACGTCATCGAGGGCCGCGACGGGGTATCGCTGTTCGACCACTGGCGCGACGGGTTCCAGACGCTGCACGGGATGGCCAGCCGCGGATTCCCCAACCAGTTCCACACCGGTTTCATCCAGGGCGGCGTGTCCGCCAACACCACCGCGATGTTCGAGCAACAGGCCGAGCACATCGCCTACGTCATCGCCGAGGCCCTCAACCGGAAAGCGACGGTCGTCGAGCCCAGTCAAGAGGGCCAGGACGCCTGGGTGAACACCATCCGGGAGTTGGCATTCGACAACTCGGCGTTCGACTTGTCATGCACGCCCGGCTATTACAACAACGAAGGCCGGGGGTTCGGCGACGGCGGCCGCTCGTTCCTGGGCGAGGTGTACTCCCCGGGCTTCTACGCCTTCGATGATCTGCTGAAGCAGTGGCGCGAGGCGGGCGACCTGAAAGGTATGGAGCTGCAGTGACATCGAAGACGACGACCACGTTGTCGATACGCGACCTCACCGAGCGCATCGGAACCGAGGTCCGCGCCGGCAAGGAGGCGCTGCTGAGCGGCGAGCATGCCGGGGCGATCCGCGAGCTGCTCGAACAGCGCGGCGTGCTGGTGTTCCCGCAGATCGGGTTCACCGACGCCGAACAGGTCGCCTTCACCGAAACGCTGGGCACGCTGGCACCCGAGCGAGACGGCGAGGCCGTCTACGACGTCACCCTGGACACCAAGGTCAACAAGCAGGCCGACTACCTCAAAGGCTCCTTCTACTGGCACCTGGACGGCACCATGAACCAGGTGCCGATCCTTGCCTCGCTGCTGTCCAGCAAGGTGCTGCCCGCCGGCGGCGGCGGTGACACCGAGTTCTGCAACACCTATGCCGCCTACGAGGAGCTGCCCGAAGACGACAAGGGCCAGATCGCGTCGCTGCGTGCGATGCACTCCGCCTGGAACTCGCTGCTCTACCACGATCCCGAGCCCGACTTCGCGACACTGCGGCAGATGATGGCGATCGGCCAGACCGAGCTGCCGGTGGTCTGGACGCACCGCAGCGGGCGCAAATCGCTGATCCTGGGCTGCACCGCGAGCAACGTCGTCGGCATGGAGTACTCCGAGGGCGTCAAAACCCTGGTGCGGCTCCGGGATTGGGCAACCCAGCCGCAGTTCGTCTACCGCCACCAATGGTCGGTCGGTGATCTGGTCATGTGGGACAACACCGGCACGATGCACCGGGCGCTGCCGTACGACCCCGACTCGGGCCGGATGCTGCGCCGCACCAAGCTCGCCGGTGAGGAACCCTTCGCTTGAGCACAGGGCAGCCGCTGAACTTCCATGGCCGGGTCGCCGTGGTGACCGGCGCCGGGCGGGGGCTGGGTCGTGCCTACGCGCAGCTGCTGGCCGAGCGGGGCGGGCGTGTCGTGGTCAACGACACCGGGGCCGACCTCAGCGGGGAAGGCGTGCGCGAGGATCCCGCCGAGGCGGTGGCCGCCGAGATCCGCGACGCCGGCGGCGACGCGATCGCCTGCACCGCGTCGGTCGCGACACCGCAGGGCGGCCGGGACATCATCGCGGCGGCGCTGCAGCACTACGGCCGGCTCGACGCGGTGATCCACAACGCCGGCAACGTCCGGCGGGGCTCGTTGCGGGAGATGAGTTCGGAAGATTTCGACGCCGTCCTCGACGTGCACCTGCGGGGGGCCTTCCACGTGGTGCGCCCGGCCTTCCCGGTGATGTGTGACGCGGGATACGGTCGCATCGTGTTGACCTCGTCGATCGGTGGCCTCTACGGCAACTCGTGCGTGGCCAACTATGCGGCCGCGAAGGCCGGAGTGATCGGGCTGAGCAATGTCGTGGCGCTGGAGGGGGCGCCCGCCGGTGTCCGGTGCAACGTTGTGGTGCCGGCGGCGGTGACGCGGATGGCCGAGGGGATCGACACCTCCGGCTACCCGCCGATGGAACCGGATCTGGTCGCGCCGGTGGTCGGTTGGCTCGCACACGAATCCTGCTCGGTCACCGGCGAAGTGCTGATCGCGCTGGCGGGCCGGGTGGCCCGGGCGGTGGTGGCCGAGAGCCCCGGCGTCTACCAGCCGTCGTGGACACTCGACGAGGTCGCCGAACGAATCGAGGAGATCCGGGACGTCACGGCGCCGGTGATCTTCCCGGTGGTGCCGGACGGCCACGCCGACCACATCCGATACAGCTTCGGCCTGGCCCACCCCGGCCAGGCGCCCGATGAGACCCAGGGAACCCGGTAGTTCAAAGGAGTGTAGTGATGCGCGAATACCTCAAGTTCTACATCGACGGCCAGTGGGTGGACCCGGTCGAGCTCAACACCCTCGACGTCGAGAACCCGGCCACCGAGCAGGTCGCCGGCAAGATCGCACTCGGTTCGGCCGCCGACGTCGACCGTGCCGTCGCCGCGGCACGGCGGGCGTTTCCCGGCTGGTCGCAGAGCAGCCGTACCGAGCGCCTGGATCTGCTGCAGTCGATCCTGGCCGAATATCAGCGCCGCAGCGGTGATCTCGGCGATGCGGTGCACGAGGAGATCGGGGCGCCGCCGGCGCTGGCTGCAGGAACCCAGGTGCAGCTCGGGCTCGGCCACATGCTCACCGCGATCGAGGCGCTGAAGAACTTCGCGTTCGAAGAACAGCGCGGCGACACCCTGGTGGTGCGGGAGCCGATCGGGGTCTGCGGTCTCATCACCCCGTGGAACTGGCCGCTGAACCAGATCGCGGTGAAGGTCTATCCGGCGCTGGCGACCGGTTGCACCATGGTGCTCAAACCCTCGGAGGTCGCGCCGTTCTCGGCCTACATCTTCACCGAGATCATGGCCGCCGCGGGCGTCCCGGCCGGCGTCTACAACATGGTCAACGGCGACGGGCCCGGCGTCGGGGTTGCCCTGGCGCAACATCGCGATGTCGACATGGTGTCGTTCACCGGTTCGACCCGGGCCGGTGTCGCAGTGGCCGAGAACGCCGCGCCGACGGTGAAGCGGGTGACCCAGGAACTCGGCGGCAAGAGCCCCAACATCGTGCTCGACGACGATGCGTTCGCCGCCAGCGTGACGGCGGGCGTGTCGGTCATGATGGTCAACTCCGGGCAGAGCTGCAATGCGCCGTCGCGGATGCTGGTGCCCAACTCCCGGATGGACGAGGCCATCGCGATCGCCAAGGCGGTCGCCGAGCAGGTGAAGGTGGGCGACCCCGCCGACGCCAAGGCGATCGGCCCGGTGGCCTCGGCGGCGCAGTTCGCCAAGGTGCAGGGCCTGATCGAGCAGGGCATCGCCGAGGGCGCGACCGTCGCCGCCGGCGGCGCGGGCCGGCCCGACGGGCTCGACAGCGGCTACTTCGTGCGGCCGACGGTATTCGGGCACGTGAACAACCAGATGACGATCGCGCGCGAAGAGATCTTCGGCCCGGTGCTGTGCATCCTCGGCTATGACGACCTGGACGAGGCCGTCGAGATCGCCAACGACACCGACTACGGCCTGGCCGGCTACATATCGGGCGCCGACCTCGACGCCGCACGCGGCATCGCCCGCCGGATCCGGGCCGGCTCGGTGGCGATCAACCACGCCTTCGACATGAACGCACCGTTCGGCGGCTACAAGCGCAGCGGTAACGGCCGCGAGTGGAGCGATGCCGGTTTCCACGAATATCTGGAGATCAAGAGCACGTTGGGCTACGGGGCCGCCGCCGGCTGACAACCGGTGGCCGGGCCCGGCCTGGCACGACTATTCGATGACTACTCGTAGTGGACGGTGATCGAGCCGCCCTCGGGGACACCCTGGCAGGTCAGGATGTAGCCGTCGGCGACCTCGTCGTCGTCGAGTGCGGTGTTGGCGATCATCTTCGCGCTGCCCTCGCTGATGTGGGCGATGCAGGTGCCGCAGTTGCCGGCCTCGCAGGAGAACGGCGGTGCCAGCCCGGCCCGCCGGGCGCTCTCCAGCAGGGTCTCGCCGGCGACCCGCGGCACCGACTCCTTCTTGCGCCCGAGGTGAATCGTCACCGTCCCGGTCACCTCGGCCGCGGTGCCGGCGCCGAGCGGTGCCGCCGGTGCGGTCGCCACTTCGAAGTCCTCGACGAACAGCCGTCCCGGCCCGGGCCAGGACTCGCGCACCACAGCCATGAATCCCTCCGGGCCGCACAGATAGCAGTCGGCCCCGGTGTCCGCGCCGACGAACGCGGCGACGCCGGCCGCGTCGAGCAGCCCGTCCTCGGCGTCGCGATGCCGCTGCACCGACAGCCGGCCGGGATAGCGGGCGGCGAGTTCGCTCAGCGCGTCGTCGAAGATCGCCGCCGAGGCGTCGCGGTCGGCGCAGAGCAGCCGCACCGTGCGGTCGGTGGTGGCCAGCGCGCTCTTGGCCAGCGACAGGATCGGCGTGATGCCGCTGCCGCCGGAGAATCCCAGCAGCGGGGAGTCCGAGGAGTCCAGGCAGAAGGTCCCCGCCGCGCGGGTCATGGTCAACTCGTCGCCTTCGGCGAGGTTGTCCAGCAACCAGTTCGACACCTTCCCGCCGGGCACCCGCTTGACCGTGGTCATCAGCTCGGTGTCGGTCTCCGGGGCGCTCGACATGGAGTAGGACCGGTAGAGCTCCTCGCCGTCGACGTGTACCTGGAATGTCGAGTACTGACCGGCCCGGTAGGGGAACGACCCCTCGTGCGGGTCCAGCACGAACGTGTACGCGTCAGCGGTCTCCTTGACGATGCGGGTCACGGTCGCCCGTTGGAAAATTTGAGTGACCGCCATGACCACCCCTTCCGGTTTGCGTTCTTCGTTACAGAGAATAGTATTCTCTCAAACCGATAGGATCTTCTCAAATGTCTTCTGGGTTGGGTGCGGCAGCCACCGCGACGCTCACGTTCGAGGACCGGCAGTTACCCCTGCCGGAGCTCGACGCGCGGGCCGGCGCACTGGCGGCCGCGCTGGCCGGCGACGGCGTGACGGCCGGTGATCGGGTCGCGCTGATGGCGTCGAACCGGCCGGAGTTCGTCGTCGCCGTGCAGGCCATCTGGCGTCTCGGGGCGGTGGCCGCCCTGATCAGTCCCGCCTGGAAGCGCGACGAGGTGGCGAACGCGCTGGCGCTGACCCGGCCCCGCTATGCGCTCGGCGACCACCCGGTGCTGGCCGAGCTGATGCCGATGCGCCACCTCGATGACGTGACGGCCGAGATTCCGGCCGGAACCTGGGAGGGTGATCCACCGCCGCCCGACGCCGACGCGCTGCTGGTATTCAGTTCCGGTACCACCGGCCTGCCCAAAGCGGTCCGCCACACCCACGCCTCGCTGGCCGCGGGGGTGCGGCACTGGCGGGATGCGCTGGGATTGACCGCCGATGACCGGATTCAGGTGGTGACCCCGCCGTCGCACATCCTCGGCCTGCTCAACATCCTGACCGCGCTGAGCGTCGGGGCGCAGGTGCGGCTGCACCGCCGCTTCGACGTCGACGTGATGCTGGCAACGATCGGCGAAGACCGGATCACGGTGGAGATGGCGGTGGCGCCGATCGCGCTGGCCATCGCCGCGCACCCCGAGCTGGAATCGTTCGACCTGTCGTCGCTGCGGTACATCATGTGGGGCGCCACCCCCATCACCGCCGCCGTCGCCGAGGAGGTCACCCGGCGCACCGGGGTCGGCTGGGTGCCGGCGTACGGCACCAGCGAACTGCCGGTGCTGGCCTGCAGCCCGACCGACGGAGCCGGCGGGAACGACGCGGTGTTGGATACCGTCGGCCGCCCGGTCCCCGGGGTGCAGCTGCAGGTGGTGGACCTGGCCACCGGCGAACCGCTGCCGCCGGGCGTCCCCGGCGAGATCCTGGCCCGTTCGGAGTCCTTGATGGCCGGCTATCTCCCGGACGAGGCCACGCCGGAAGTGGTGCGCGACGGGTGGTTTCACACCGGCGATGTCGGCTATCTCGACGCCGACGGTTGGTTGCGGATCACCGACCGCTGCAAGGAGATGATCAAGGTGCGCGGCTTCCAGGTGGCCCCCGCCGAAATCGAGGCGGTGTTGCACGAGCACCCCGCCGTCGCCGACTGCGGAGTGTTCGGGGTGCCCGACGAGCGCGACGGGGAGGCCGTCGTGGCAGCGGTCGCACTGCGCGCCCCGGTCCCCGAGGCCGAGCTGACCGAGCTGGTGGCCGGTCGGCTCGCCTCCTACAAGCATCCGCGCCGGCTGGTGATCGTTCCCGAGATACCCCGGCTGCCGTCCGGAAAGCTGTTGCGTCGACTACTGAAGGAGCGCCTATGGATGTCCGGCTGAACGCCGAGCAGCGACAACTGCGGGAGGCCGCGGCGAAGCTCGCCGACGATCTGGGGCCCGGCTCGGTCGCAGAACTCGACGATGCCGGTCGAGTGGCCCGGCTGGAAAAGGCTGTCGTCCAGACGGGTTGGCGCGAGCTGCGCTCCGACGGAGCGTCCGGCGTGGAAGTGGCCATCGTGGCCGAGGAGTTCGGTCGCGGCCTGGTGGACGTGCCGTTCCTCGGTCCGGTGCTCGCCGACGACCTGGTCCGGCACGTGAAGCTGGGAGCAGAACCGGCCACCGTCACCCACCACCAGAGCGCCGTCGACGCCCGCGGGGCCGAGCAGGCCGTCACGGTGCGCGAGCACGCGGTGCTGACCGCCCCGCTCGGTGCGCTGCGGTGCGGAGCCGACTTGACCCGGCCCGGCGCCGAACTGGCCGGTGAGCCGCGCCAGGTCGGCGAGCTCAGCGCCGAGGACGCCGCGGCCGCCCACGCGCTGGCGCTGGTGACCACCGGCGCCGATCTGATCGGCACCGCGCGCGGCGCGCACGCGCTGGCGTGCGACTACGCCAAGATCCGGGAACAGTACGGCAAACCGATCGGCAGTTATCAGGCCATCGCCCATCTGCTCGCCGAGGGCCTGGCGCTGATCGAGGGCTCGGTGAGCGTGTTGCGGCACGCCGCCTGGGCGGTCGACGAGGCCGACGCGGCCGACGCGGTGCGTGCCGCCCGCATCGCCAAGATCTATTGCGCCCGCACCGCCCGGACGGTCTGCGAGACCGCGATCCAGGTGCACGGCGGTATCGGCAACACCTGGGAATGCCTGGCGCACGTGTACCTTCGGCGCGCGCTGACCTCGACCGGCCTGTGGCCCGTGACGATAAGGGAGATCGCTGATGGACTTTCGTGACTCGCCCGCCGAGGCCGACTTCCGCAACCGGCTTCGGACCTGGCTGGCCGAGCGGGCCGACACCTTCCCCGCCGCGGGCGACGACGAGTACTGGGAGCGCCAGGGGGAATGGCATCAGGCCCTCTACGGCGCCGGCTTCTTCGGGGTGTCCTGGCCCCGCGAATACGGCGGCCAGGAGCTGGCACCGGTCTACGACGTGATCGTCGACGAGGAACTGGCCGCCGCCGGCGCCCCGCCGCGGCCGAGCCTGGGCTACCTGGTCGTCGGACTGGGCCGCCACGCGAGCAAGGAACTGCAGCAACGATTCCTGCCTGGGATGATCGACGGCACCCAGCGCTGGTGCCAGGGGTTCTCCGAGCCCGGAGCCGGCTCGGACCTGGCGTCGCTGACCACCACCGCGACCCGCGACGGTGACGACTATGTCATTGCCGGCCACAAGATCTGGACCAGCTACTCCGACGTCGCCGATTGGTGCCTGCTGCTGGCCCGCACCGACAAGGACGCGCCGCGGCACCGCGGTATCTCGGCGTTCATCATCTCCATGCACCAGCCCGGCATCTCCCAGCGGCCGCTGCAGATGATCAACGGTGTGACCACCGAATTCGGGCAGGTGCTCTTCGACGGCGCCACGGTCCCGGCCAGTCAGATGGTGGGAGAACCGGGCGAGGGGTGGAAGCTGGCGATGACCGTGGTCGGCCACGAGCGTGAGCCGTCGACGCTGGGGTACTCCGCCCGCTACGGCAAACTGGTTCGCCAGATGGCGGCTCGCGTGGGTCAGGACGGCGCCGACGTGCCCGAGGAATTGGCTTGGGCGGCAGTGGAAACCGAGATGCTGCGGCTGCACGTCCGCCGGCGGCTGTCCGAACAGCTCGACGGGCTCTCGCACGGCCCCGAGGGTTCGCTGGACAAGTTGCTGATGACCTGGGTGGAACAGTCCGTCGGCCACGCCGCGCTGGCGGTCGGCGGCGTCGACGACCCCGACCTGCTCAGCGCCTACCTTTACAGTCGGGCCCAGAGTGTGATGGGCGGGACCTCGCAGATTCAGAAGAACATCGTTGCCGGCCGAATCCTGGGATTGGGAGTTTAGACATGTACGACATGCCTGCTGAAATCGACGTGCGCGCCGACGGTCCGTTGCGGATCATCACGCTCAACCGTCCCGATGCGCTCAACGCCGTCAACGACGCGCTGCACACCGGTCTGGCGAAGCTGTGGGTCCAGCTCGATGAGGATCACGATGCCCGGGCCGCGGTGCTGACCGGCAACGGACGGGCGTTCTCCGCCGGCGGCGATTTCACCTACCTCGACGAGATCCGCCGCGACGAGAAGTTGCGGGCCAGGACGATTGCGCACGGCCGGGAGATCGTGCTGGGTATGGCGCGCTGCCGCACCCCGGTGATTGCCGCGGTCAACGGGCCCGCCGTCGGGCTGGGCTGCAGCCTGGTGGCGCTCAGCGACATCGTCTACATGGCCGAAGGCGCCTATCTCGCGGATCCGCACGTGCAGGTCGGCCTGGTCGCCGCCGACGGGGGCCCGCTGACCTGGCCGCTGCAGATGAGCCTGCTGCAGGCCAAGGAGTATGCCCTGACCGGGGCCCGTATTCCGGCCGCCCGGGCGGTAGAGCTCGGCCTGGCCAACCACGTGGTGGAAGACCCGGTGGCCGAGGCGATCTCGTGTGCCAAGCGCATCATCGAACTGCCCCGCCAGGCGGTGGAGAGCACCAAGCGGCTGCTCAACATCCACCTGGAGCGGGCGGTGCTGGCCACCCTGGACTTCGCGAACATGGCCGAGGACCAGTCGTTTATGACCGACGACTTCAACGCCATCATCGATCGGCTCATCGCGAAGAAGAATTGACCCCGCTGATGCAGATCGCCGAGTTGCTCGCCGCGGCGCGGGACGGCTCGGTGCGTGCCACCGGGCGGCTGCTCAGCCTGGTCGAAAGCGGCCGGCGCACCGAGGTGCTCTCCGCCGTGGGGCCCGCCACCACCCGGGTCATCGGGGTGACCGGGCCGCCCGGCGCCGGCAAGTCCACCACGATCGCGGCCCTGGTCGGGGCATACCGCGAACGGGACATGCGGGTGGCGGTGCTGGCCGTCGACCCGTCCTCGCCGTTCAGCGGCGGCGCGCTGCTGGGCGATCGCATCCGGATGGCTGCGCACATCAACGATCCGGCGGTGCTGATCCGCTCGGTGGCCTCCCGCGGCCACCTGGGCGGGCTGGCCGAAGCGGTGCCCGCGGCCATCCAGTTGCTGGCCGGGCTCGGCTACGACGTGCTGCTGCTGGAGTCGGTCGGGGTGGGCCAGTCCGAGATCGAGATCGCCGCGATTGCCGCCCCCACCATCGTCGTGCTCAATCCGGGCGCCGGCGACGCGGTGCAGGCCGCCAAGGCCGGACTGCTGGAGGTGGCCGACATCGTGGTGGTCAACAAGGCCGACCGCGAAGGCGCGCAACAGACCGTACGTGACCTCCGGGTCGAGCTGAAGCACACCGGCGCACCGATACTCACCCTGATCGCCGCGCGGGGCGAGGGGCTCGGTGAGCTGGTCGACACCATCGAGGCCCACCACCGCACCGACAGTCGGGAGCGCCGGCTGGCGCGGGCGCGGTCGCAGATCCTGTCGTTGGCACAGACCCGGCTGCGGTCCCACCCGGGGCTCAACAGACTCGCCGAGTCGGTCGTCGACGGCAGCGACGACCCGTATTCGGCGGCGGAGCGGCTGTTGTCGCCGGAGGAGTTCTAGGTCCGGTTGCGGGCCGGCCAGCGCGGCAGGTGCAGCGGCAGGTCGTTGTAGGTGGCGATGCCCGGTTCGGCGGCCACCACCGCCGGGATGGCATTGATCGGCGGCATCGCGGTCATGATGTGGCCGAGCTCGAAGAAATCGTCGATCGACGTCGCCGAGGCGATCATGTCCGGCGGCGGTGTGAAACCGACCTGCATGTTGACCGTCGGGCGGCCGTCGATGGTGATCTTCCAGCCGTCCCCGTCGAGCTGCCAATCTGGTTGCAGCGTCTGGCCTTTGCGCCACCGCACATTGATGTCGATCACCGTCTCGCCGCCCGCGATGCCCCGCCAGCTGGCGAACACACCCGCGACGTGGCCCGCCGGGATGGTCCACGACGCCATCGCCAGATCTTCGGTGGTCTGCGCGTATTCGGACACACAGGTGATCTCGTCGAGCTCGACGCCGATCGCGTCCGCGACCAGCTGCACCGCCTCGGCGAACACCGCGGTGCCCTTGCCGGCCATCGGCGCCAGGTCCGGGTCGTCGATGGCGGCGCCGAAGCCCACCGGACGCTCGGTGTCGGGGGAGTCGTAGAGCGTGGTGTCGGCCGTTTCGGTGATGGTGATCTTGTCGACCCGGTCGCAGGCCGTCGCCGCCACGATGGCCAGCAGTTCGGCGAAGCCCGGGCTGACGCCGGAACCGAACAGCGTGGCGCCGCCCTTGCGGCACGCCTCCTCGAGGCGGGCCCGGTCGTCGCCGAGGTTGTGACCGGTGATGAACGACGCCGACGTCACGACGTTGACGCCCGCCGACAGGATCTCCACCAGTTCGTCGACGTTGATCCACATCGGGTTGTAGACCACGCAGTCGGGCTTCAGTGCCAGCAGCGCCGCGGTGTCGTTGGTGGCCGGGATCCCGAGCGGATCGATGCCGACCAGTTCGCCCGCGTCGCGGCCGACCTTGTCATCAGACCATGCGAACGCTCCGACGAGTTCGTAGTCGGGACTGGCGGCGATCGCCCGGACGGAACTCTTGCCGACGTTGCCCGTCGTCCACTGGACGATCCGATAGGGGACGGTCGCCATATGTATCACCTTGTCTTGCCTACATCTGCGCCCAGACGACCTTCGTCTGGAGATAGGTCTCGATACCGGCCTTGCCGGACTCGTAGCCCCAGCCGGATTGCTTGTACCCGCCGAACGGCATCGAGTGGTCGAACTGCATCTGACAGTTCAACCCCACCGTTCCGGCCTTGAGCCGCTTGGCCAGCCGGTGCGCCCGGCCCAGGTTGGACGTCCACGCGGTGGCGGCCAGCCCGTAGCTGCTGTTGTTGGCCAGCGCGATCGCCTCGTCGTCGTCGTCGAACGGCAGGATCGTGACCACCGGCCCGAAGATCTCCTCCTGGAACAGCCGGCTGGAGTCGGGGTCGACGCCTGTGACGACGGTGGGGTGCACGAAGTAGCCCTTGCGGTCCAGCCGGTGCCCGCCGGTCACGAGCTCGTTGCCGTCGGACTTGCCCTGCTCCAGGTAGCCGAGCACCCGGGTGAGCTGCTTCTGGCTGATCAGCGGGCCGACCATGACGCCGTCGTCGCGGGGCCCGCCGAGCTGCATGCTGTTGGCCATGTTGGCGACGCCCTCCACGACCCGCTCGTAGACGCCGCGCTGGGCGAAGATGCGCGAGCCGCACACGCACGCCTGTCCGGAGTGCACAAACGTGCCGAACGAGGCCATGGTGATGGCCATGTCGAGGTCGGCGTCGTCGTAGATGAGCACCGGAGACTTGCCGCCGAGCTCCAGGGTCACCTTGTTGAGATTGCTTCCGGCCGAGGCCCGTACGATCTCCCGGCCGACCTCGGTGGACCCGGTGAACGCGACCTTGTCCACGTCGGGATGCGCGGTGATCGCCGCGCCGGCGGTGTGGCCGTAGCCCAGCACCATGTTGACCACGCCGTCGGGCACGCCGGCCTCGCTCAGGATGCGGTTCAGCACCAGCGCCGACAGCGGGGTCTCCTCGGCCGGCTTGACGACACTGCTGCAACCGGCGGCCAGCGATGGGGCCAGCTTGGCGCAGAAATTGAAGACCGGGCCGTTCCACGGGAAGATCAGCCCCACCACGTCATAGGGCTCGCGCAGCGTGTAGACGTGCTGGTGCGACTCGATGCCGGTCAGGCCGCCGGTGTTCACGTCGCGCGCGATGCCATCGATCTTGGTGCACCAACCGGCGTAGTAGCGGAACCACTCCGAGCCGACCTTGGTGATGATGGCGGCCTGGGAGGCGGGGATACCCGCGTTGACGGACTCGAGTTCGGCGAGGATCTCGGCGTTCTCGTCGATCAGGTCGGCGATCCGCCACAGCACCCGGGCCCGGTCGTAGTCGGCCATCTGCGACCACACCCCGGACTCGGCGGTGGCCTTGGCGCGAGCGACGGCGTCGTTGACGGCTTCGGGTCCGCAGTCGGTGAACTCGGTGAGTTGCTCTTCGGTGGCCGGATCGATGATCGGGATCACGTCACCGGTACCGGGGACTTTCCGAATGTCGTCCAGCACCGTGCGCACCGACATGGGTAATCCTCTTCTCGATTTTTGAAAATTAGGTTCGCAGCATGAGGTTATGCGCTTCACGAGGGGAAGTCCAGGGTTCGGAAGTGCGGACTGGTCCGGCCCGCCGCCGACGATCAGCGTGCGGGCGAACCGGGCCGGGCCCGGTCGATCAGCTGCGCGCGAAGCCGTTCGCGCAGAAGTCCCACACCTCGTCGGCGGTCAGCGGTTTGACCGCCGGATCCGTTGAGGCCGGGCTGGATTGGGCATTGAACATGACCGTCTGCATGATCATCGCCGCCACCCGTCGGGGATTGGAGCCGGCGCGCAACCGTCCGGCGGCGGCCGCGTCTTCGGTCAGCTCGGTGAGCAACGCCAACAGCGGGGTGTGGGCGACCTTGACCTCGGCGGGGTGGGTCAGCAGCAGGCTCGGGGCGAAGTCGGTGAACAGCGGCCGTTTGGCCGCCGGGTCGGGCCGCGACGACTCGAACAGCAACTCCACCGCGACCTTGAGGCGTTCCAACGGATCGGTGTAATTGGCCGCCGCGGCGCGGATCTGTTCGGCCGCGCGACTCAGGGCGTCCTCGAACAGTGCCAGCAGCAGCTCGTGCTTGCCGTCGAACTGCAGGTAGAAGCTGCGCAGTGACTGCCGCGAGCGGTCGACGACCTCCTGCACGGTGAAGTCGGTGCTGCCATTTTCGATGATGATCGACTGGGCGGCGTCCAGGAACCGTTGGACCCGTTGTGCCGCGCGGATTTTCGCTGTCTTGATGGAGCGTTCGACCGCGCGCTGCTTCCAGGCGGGTTCTTCGCTCGGGCTGGTCACCGGCACTCCGGGCGGGTGTGCGGTAGGCGAGGCACAGCGCAACTGTACTGGACGGTAACCAGCCGGCGCCGCGCCACACCGGGTTGGCGCTGACGATTCTGAGATCGCAACTTCTCCATTCGAGAATGATATTCTCATCGCTGCGTCTAGGGAAGCGGACTCGCAACATCCGAGCCGGTCCGGATGGAGAGCCCGGGACGCCCGAGCTGAGGAGTGTCGGTGCAACTGGCCTTTGATTCCGACGTCGAGAATTTCCGGGCGGAGTTCTCGGCGTTCCTCGACGAACATCTGCCCACCGACGCCGAGGCGATCGAGCGGTCCCGGTCGTGCTCCCACGTCCCGGAATGGGCGCGGCGCTGGCAGCGGCTGCTGTTCGACAACGGCTGGCTGCTGCCCGGCAACCCGCCGGAATACGGCGGCCGCAATGCCACGATCCTGCAGCAGTACGTGCACTCCGAGGAGTTGTCGCGCCGGCGGATCTACCCCAGCTTCAACCCGCAGGGAGTGGGCATCATCGCGGCATCGCTGCTGTCGTTCGGCACCGATGAGCAGAAGCGGCGATGGGCCGTCCCGATCCTGCGTGCGGAGATCACCGCGTCGCTGGGCATGAGCGAGCCGGGTGCCGGCTCGGACCTGGCCGGATTGCAGACGCGCGCGGTGCTGGACGGCGACAACTTCGTGGTCAACGGTCAGAAGGTGTGGACCTCGGGCGCCCACGACGCCGACGTGCTGTTGACCTTCGTGCGGACCGACCCGGACGCCCCCAAACACAAGGGCATCAGCGTCTTGCTGATCCCGACCGACGCCCCCGGGGTGGTGCGGCGGCCGTTCGCTTCGGCGTGCGACCACGACGACGTCGATTTCAACGAAGTGTTCTTCAGCGACGTAGTGGTCCCCGCCGAGAACCTGGTCGGGCCGCTCAACGGCGGCTGGGGGGTGGCCAACGGCTCGCTGGGGCACGAACGCACCCTGTTGTGGATGAGCTTCGCCGACCGGCTGCGCGACCTGATCCACGACTTCCGGCCGGCCGGAGCGCTGAACCGCGACCGCTTCGCGACGTTGCTGATGGACAACCAGGCGCTGCAGCTGCTCGGCTCGGTGGCTCTGGCTCAGGCGGCCCGCGGCGAGCAGGACGTGCCCGCGCTGTCGGTGCTGAAGCTGCTGGGCTCCGAGGCGGTGCAGACCGCGGCCGAGCACACACTCGACGCGGCCGGCAGCAGCGCCCTGGTACACCCGGGCAGCTCGGGGACCTACATGCCGATGAACGAGGACTACGCGACCGCGGGGTGGTTCGATCGCTACCTGCGCAGCTTCTCGGGGACCATCGCCGGTGGCACGTCGGAGATCCAGCGCAACATCATCGCGCAACGGGTGTTGGGCCTGCCGCGGGGCTGAGTGCCCGGCGGCGGCCTAGAGCAGGCCTAGAGCTGCGCCAGCCGCGGCGCTGAGCCGCGGGCCCGCAGACCGCCGCCGACCCGGCGGGTCAGCTCGCGAGAACCGCCGAGCAGGCCGTCGAGCACCAGCACCCGCTCGATGTGGCGATGCAGGTCGTGCTCGGCGGTGAACCCGATGCCGCCCAGCACCTGCTGGCAGTGCTTGGCCGCGGTCAGCGCGGCCTTCCCGGCGGCGGCCTTGGCCAGCATCGAGGACAGGTCCGGGCTTTCCACGGTCAGCACCGTCAAGGTCGCCTCGGCCCCTTCGATGGCCACCAGGGTCTCGGCGAGCCGGTGCCGGATGGCCTGGAAGGACGCGATCGGCTTGCCGAACTGCACCCGGTCCAGCGCGTGTTGGCGGGCCAGGGCGAGCATTGCCCGCGCCGAGCCGATCAGCCACCAGCACACCGCGCGACGCGCCTCGCCGAGTCGCATCAGTTCGCCGTCGGGGACCTCGCGCAGCGGAAGCCCGCCGAGGGCGCCATCACCCTCGGGCCGGTCGCGTTCCCAGATCACCCAGCGGCCACCGGCATAGGGCATCGGCGGCGTGCCGCCGGGCAGGCCACCGATGGTCTCCAGGATGACGTCGTTGAGCACCGATGCGTGTGCACCCGTCTCGCCGAGCAGCCGGAACACCAGCGGGATCGCCAGATCCGGGTTCTCGGAAAGCATTTCCGCCCAACCGAGTTCGGCCAGGGCGTGGTCCAGCTCGGCGCCGGAGCATCCCAGCATGGTCTTGCGGAGGGTGCCCTCCAACAGGGCCAGTGATGCCGCGTCGATATCGGTGGACATCGTCACTCCTTCCCGAGGTCCAGCAGGCGGCGGGCGATGATGTTGCGTTGCACCTCGGCGGTGCCGCCGTAGATGGTGGCGGCCCTCGAGTACAGGTACTCGGTGCGCCATTCGCCCTCGGTCAGCTCGATGGTGCCCGGCAGCAATTCGCGCGCGGTGTCGTAGAGCAGCTGTTCGGCGGCGGCCAGCAGCACCTTGTCGATCGAGGTCTCCGCGCCCAGCCGATGGCCGTCGGCCAGCCGGTGCTGGGTGGCGCGGGAGCGGCAGCGCAAGGTGTGCAGCGCCAGATACACCGCGCCCAGGTCGTTGTCGATCTCGGCGCCCCGGCGCTTCACCGCGGCGATCAGCGCGTCGAAGCGTGAGTACAGGTAGGCGATGCGCTGCCAGAAACAGGTGGACCGCTCATAGGGCAACAGGTCCATGGCGAGCTGCCACCCGTCACCGGGTTTGCCCAGCATCCGTGAGCCGTCGACGACCACATCGTCGAAGTAGACCTCGCAGAACTCGTCGACGCCGTGCATGGTCCGCAGCGGCCGCACCTCGATGCCGGGGCTGTCGACGTCGACGAAGAACGCCGTGATCGCCTGGTGGTTGGGGGTATCCGCGTCGCCGGTACGGGTGAGCAGAATGCACCGTTGCGAGTGCTGGGCGAAGCTGGTCCAGACCTTCTGCCCGTTGATCACCCACTGGTCGCCGCGCGGGCTGGCGCGGGTGGTCAGCGAAGCCAGGTCGCTTCCCGAACCCGGCTCGGAAAACCCTTGGCACCACTGCTCGTCGCCGCGCAGCAGTCGGGGGACCATCTCGGCGGCGAGCTCGGGACCGGCGTAGTCGATCATCGTCGGCGTGAGCACCTCGAGCATGGAATATGGTCCCGGCTCCGCCAGTCGGCGACCGACGATCTCCTCGCCGACGATGGCCCGCAGCACGTCGGGACCGCCGAGGCCACCGGCGCGCTCGGGCCAGCCGTAACGGCCCCAGCCGGCGTCGTAGAGCGCGCGCTGGACGCGGGCGAACTGCCGCATCTGCGATTCCAGCGATTCGTCCCCGGGCGGCGTCAGATCATTGGCGTCGAGCCAGGCGCGTAGTCGGGTGCGGAACTCGGCGGGATCGTGCAGCGCACTCATCCCGCTTCGGGCCTGCCGACTGCGTGCGGCCGTCCGGCATCGTGGGCGCCGCTGCGCCGGATGAAGGTCATCTTGCGGGTTCGCAGCCGCCAGCCGTCAGCGGTGCGCACATAGGTGTCGTTGTAGTAGCCGATGCGCATGTCGTGGCTGGCGTGGTCGATGAAGCACAGCGGCTGCGTGCCGGTCGCGGTGTCACCGTCCAGTTCGATCGCCGGGGTGCCGGTCATGAACAGGCCTTTGGGGGCGGCGTCTACCAGCACCGGGAACCGGTCCAGCGAGTAGGTTTCTCCGAACGCGCTGTAGGTGCCGTCCGGGGTGAACACCGCCACCAGTCCGTCGATGTCGCCCTGGGTGATGGTCACCGCGTAGCGGGCCAGCGTCTGCTGGATCTCGACGAGGTCGTCAGTTCTTGTTGACATACACCTGACCGCCTTTCATGACGAACTGTACGTTGCGGGTAACGGTGATGTCGGACAACGGATCTCCTGGTACCCCGATGATGTCTGCGAGTAGGCCTTCGGCCAGCCGGCCCCGGTCGGTGGCGTTGATCAGCTCGGCCGCGGTCACCGTCGCCGCCTTGAGCACGGCGGCCGGCGGCAGGCCCCACTCCACCAGGGTGACCAGTTCGTCGGCGTTGCGGCCGTGCGGGATCGCGGGTGCGTCGGTGCCGACGGCGATCTTCACCCCTGCCTCGTAGGCAGCCTTGATGGAAGTGCGCGCCTTGGGGAACATCTCGGCCGCCTTGGCCTGCAACACCGGCGGGGCCTTGGAGACATCCATCGCCTCGGCCAACCGCCGGGTGGTGACCAGGAAACGGTCGTGCTCGACGAGCATCGCGATCGCCTCGTCGTCCATCAGGAAGCCGTGCTCGATGCAGTCGATCCCACACGCCACCGCGTGTTTGACCGCCTCCGCGCCGTGGGTGTGCGCCGCCACGCGCAGCCCGCGCCGGTGTGCCTCGTCGACGATGACACGCAGTTCTTCGTCCGAATAGTGTTGTGCGCCGGCCTCCCCGGTCAGCGACATGACGCCGCCGGAGCAGCACACCTTGATCAGCTGTGCGCCGTGTTTGATCTGGTAACGGACCGCCTTGCGGATCTCGTCGACGCCGTTGGCGATACCCTCCTCGACGGTCAGCTCCAGCACGCCCGGCATGAACGCCGCGAACATCGTCGGATCCAGGTGCCCGCCGGTCGGGGTGATCGCGTGGCCGGCGGGCACCACCCGCGGTCCCTCGATCCAGCCGGCGTCGATCGCCTTGCCCAGTGCCACATCGAGCAGGTAGCCGCCGGTCTTGACGAACAGTCCGAGGTTTCGGACCGTGGTGAAGCCGGCCCGCAGGGTGCGCCGAGCATTGCCCACCGCACGCAGCACCCGGGTCGGCGGGTCATCCTGGACCTGGGAGAGGCCGGGGTTCTCGCCCCGGCCTCCCATCAGCAGGTTGACCTCCATGTCCATCAGCCCGGGCAGCAGGATCAGGTCGCCGAGGTCCAGCACCTCCTCGTCTGCCGAGTCAGCTGCGTTGCCGACCCCGACGATCCGATCGCCTTCGACCCGGATGATCCCGGGCCTGACGATCTCGCCGGAGTCGACGTCGAGCAGCCCGGCTGCCTTGAGCGTCAGCACCGTTAGACGACCGGTTCCTTGATGCAGTCGATCCAGGCCGCGCCGCTGTCCGGGACCCGCGGCTGCTTCCAGGCCTCGATCGGGAAGGACACCATCACCAAAGACTGCATGATGTGCATCAGCGAGCGGGCGTCCTCGGGCAGATCATTCAGGTCGAACTTGTCCAGGTAGGTGATCGCGTCCTCCAGCCGTCCGAACGCGGCGTCGTAGAACTCCTGCATCTCGCCCATGGTGGAGGCCAGCCGCTTGGCGTAGCGCTCCGGTTCGGTGGCCAGCGCCCACTCGGTGTGGGGCTCCAGGTCGGCGAAGTCAGACGGTAGCGCCATTGGCGTTCTCCTTGGTCTTCTTGTATTCGGATACGTAGTCACGGGCGGTCTTGTGCAGGTGTCGAATCAGGACTTCCTGGTCGCACAGCAGGAAGTCGTTGACGACCTCGGTGCCGATCATGCTCTGGGTGGCTTCCAGGGTGTTGGCGTCCTGCAGCGCGTATTCCTTGAATGTCACCGCGGCCAGTTCCTGGGCCAACCGCTCCCGGGCATTTCGCGGCGGCACGAAGTACAGGCTGGCTTCGAAGGTGTGCTTGTCGGCAGCAGTCGGCCAGTACTGGTAGGTCAGGTACCAGCCCGGCTCCCAGATCAGAACCATGAAGTTGGGGAAGAACACGAAGGAGTCGATGCCCCACTGCGGCACTCGCTTGATGTTCACCGACGGTGGCAATTCCTTCATGTCGGCAATGAGATCCGGCTTGTCCCAGGGGCCGAACAGTCCGCTGCGCAGCGCCCGGTCCAACGGCTTGACCATGTTGAGGTCGGCCGGCGGCGACTGACCACCCCACGTCGATTGCAGGCTGTGCGGTCCGGCCAGCTCGTAGTGCAGCGCTTCGTAGCCGAATTTCTGGATCTTGGCGGCTTCTTCCTTGGTGTACTGGCCCTGGTGCAGGATCGGCGCGTGGTAGAACTCCACGAACGCGTCGAGGAACAGCTTCCAGTTGCTGCCGATCTCGGACTTGTAGGAGTAGACCTCGGTCATCTCGCCGAACGGGTAGCCCTCCAGACCCTTGGCCAGGGATCCGAGGTAGTCGTTGAGCGGTCCGGCGTTGTCGTCGAAGTTGACGAAGATGAAACCTTCCCAGACCTCGCAGCGCACCGGCACCAGCCCGTACTGGCTCTTGTCGACGTCGAAGAACTCGCCCTCCTGCTGGATGAACGTGAGATCGCCGTCGAGGCTGTAGCGCCAGGCGTGGTACTTGCAGGTGAACTGGCGGCAGGTGCCCTCGGTCTCCTCGTTCGGGAAGTCGTTCCACACCAACTTGTTACCGCGGTGGCGGCAGATGTTGTGGAACGCCCGGACCACGCCGTCCTTGCCCTTGACGATGATGATCGAGGTGCCCTTGCACACCGAGGGCAGTTCCCGGGTGAAGTAGCTGCCGGTCTTGGGCAACCGCTCGACTCGCCCGACGTGTAGCCAGGTGCGCTTGAAGATCGCTTCCTGCTCGTCGGCGAAGTGCGCCGGATCGAACGAGTCGGTGTAATCGACCGGTTCGGTGCCGAGCTCGGGATAGCTCTGTGTCCAGCTACCTGCTGCCGGTTTGGGGAAATGGGCCACGGTATTACCTCCCTGATTCGGGTTCTTCATCGAGTTCAACGCCAAAAGTGTTGAAGGCCATGGCCAACATGCTGTAGCAGCCGACCGTGAAGACGAGTTCCATCAGCTGGTGCTCGTCGAGGTGTTGGGTGAGGATCGCCTCGGTGGCGGGGGAGAGCCGGGAATCCTCGTCGAGCTCGTCGGCGGCGGTGAGCACCGCCTGATGCAGCTCGTCGCGCGCCGCGCCGTGTTGCAGGTCTTCGATGTCGGTGTCGGTCAGACCGGCTTCCTTGCCGATCGTGATGTGGTGAACCCACTCGTATTCGCAGCCGCGGCGGTGGGCGGTCCGCAGGATGGCGAGCTCGCGCAGGCTGGCGGGCAGCGACGACCGGTAGAGCAGCTCGACATTGAACTTCAGGAATGCCCGGGCCAGTTTCGGGTGGTGGACCAGCATGGTCATCGCGGAGCCGGCGTCGCGCGGGTTGCGCCGATCAGCGGTCAGCACCTGGGCGAGCGCGCGCTGGACCGCCTCATCGTCCCACTGGGACTCCGACAGCGGCGTCAGGCGCATCTGCTCCTCCTCGTTTGCGAGAATCACATTCTCATATTTGACCAATAGATTTCCATGTTTCCCGCGATTGGTCAACACTCGGCTATCGACGCAGGCAGGGCCGTGCCGACGGACGCGTTCCGCGGTTGCGCCGCTGCGCCCGGCAGCGCCCGAACCGCCCAACGGTCAGAAGGTTGATTCTCCGAAAAGGGGAAGCTAGTTTTCATTGGAGACGACAGAAGCGTCAGGGGACCGGCGTCGCTGTCGGACCCGGATCGGAGGATGGGCCGTGAACAAGGACGACATGATTCTGGTCAGCGTCGATGACCACACAGTTGAGCCGCCGGACATGTTCGCCAACCACCTGCCGCGCAAGTACCTCGATGACGCGCCGCGGCTGGTGCACAACGCCGACGGCTCCGATACCTGGCAGTTCCGCGACGTGGTGATCCCCAACGTCGCGCTCAACGCGGTCGCGGGACGGCCCAAGGAGGAATACGGTCTGGAGCCCCAGGGCCTCGACGAGATCCGGCCCGGTTGCTACAACGTCGACGAGCGGATCAAGGACATGAACGCCGGCGGCATCCTCGGCTCGATCTGCTTCCCGTCCTTCCCCGGTTTCGCCGGTCGGCTGTTCGCCACCGACGACCCGGACTTCTCGGTGGCGCTGGTGCAGGCCTACAACGACTGGCACATCGACGAGTGGTGCGGGGCGTACCCCGGGCGCTTCATACCGATGGGGCTACCGGTGATCTGGGACGCCGAGAAGTGCGCCGACGAGGTGCGACGGGTGTCCAAGAAGGGCGTGCACGCCCTGACGTTCAGTGAGAACCCGGCGGCCATGGGCTACCCGAGCTTCCACGACCCCTACTGGGACCCGCTGTGGAAAGCGCTGTGCGACACCGACACAGTGCTCAATGTTCACATCGGGTCGTCGGGCAAGCTGGCGATCACCGCGCCGGACGCGCCGATGGACGTGATGATCACGCTGCAGCCGATGAACATCGTGCAGGCGGCCGCGGACCTGTTGTGGTCCAAGCCGGTGAAGGACTATCCCGACCTCAAGATCGCGCTGTCGGAGGGCGGCACCGGCTGGATCCCGTACTTCCTGGAGCGGGTGGATCGCACCTACGAGATGCACTCGGTCTGGACCGGGCAGGACTTCGGCGGCAAGCTGCCGTCGGAGGTGTTCCGCGAGCACTTCCTGACCTGCTTCATTTCCGATCCGGTCGGTGTGAAACTTCGGCACGACATCGGTATCGACAACATCGCCTGGGAAGCCGACTACCCGCACAGCGATTCGATGTGGCCCGGGGCGCCCGAAGAACTCTGGGATGTGCTCAGCGCCAACAACGTCCCCGATGACGACATCAACAAGATGACCCATCGCAACGCGATGCGCTGGTACTCGTTCGACCCGTTCGCCCACATTCCGCGTGACCAGGCCACGGTGGGCGGGCTGCGGAAGGCCGCCGAGGGGCATGACGTGTCGATTCGCGCGCTCAGCCAGCACAAACACGGTGAGCGGCAGGCGAATGCGCTGATGGACGCCGCGCGGTCGAACAGCTGAGCGGGGCTGCGTTGACGGGCACCCGCGGGTGTGAAAGTGTGTCGATCGTATCCGAGAATGACATTCTCGGATACGAGATCGAGGGAGTGGAACGGGGCTCGTGATGAATCCGGATGACATCGATTTCTTTACCGACCAGGCGGTTGTCGGCGACCCCTATCCCTATCTGCGTGCCCTGCGGGAGCGCTCGCCGGTCACCCGGGAGCCCCACCACGGCGTGATGATGGTGACCGGGTGGGACGAGGCGTGCGCCGTGGCCGGCAACGCCGACGTGTTCTCCTCGTGCATCGCGGTGACCGGCCCGTTCCCCGGCTTCCCGGTGCCACTCGACGGCGACCTGGGGGGCGAGAGCGTGGCCGGCCTGATCGACAAGCACCGCGATGAACTGCCGTTCAGCGACCAGCTCCCGACGCTGGACCCGCCCACGCACACCAACCACCGGGCGTTGCTGATGCGCCTGCTGACCCCCAAGCGCCTCAAGGAGAACGAGGACGCGATGTGGGATCTGGCCGATCAGGTGCTCGACGGATTCCTCGTCCCCGGCGCCGGAGAGTTCATCAACGGCTTCGCCGCCCCGTTCACCCTGCTGGTCATCGCGGACCTGCTGGGCGTCCCGGATGAAGACCGCGACGAGTTCGTCAACAACATGTATCGCAACGTCGGCGGCGGGATCGGCAGTACCGATGCCAAGGCGCTGGCGCACAGTCCGCTGGAGTTCCTCTACGCCACCTTCGCCGACTACATCGCCGACCGTCGCCGTAGGCCACGCGGCGACGTGCTCACCGGGATGGCCGAGGCGACGTTCCCGGACGGCTCGATCCCGGACCCGATGGACGTGGCGCGGGTGGCCGCCAACGTCTACTCGGCCGGCCAGGAGACGACGGTGCGACTGCTCGGCTCCGCGCTGAAGATCCTCGGGGAGAGCCCCGAGATCCAGCAGCGGCTGCGTGACGACCGGTCACTGATCCCCAACTTCATCGAGGAGGTGCTGCGCTTCGAGACCCCGGTCAAGGGCGACTTCCGGCTCTCCCGGGTCGACACCGAGGTCGGCGGGGTCGCAGTCCCGGCCGGCACGACGCTGATGGTGCTGGCCGCCGGCGCCAACCGCGACCCGCGCCGCTTCACCGACCCGGACACGTTTGACCCCGCCCGCGCCAATGCGCGCCAGCACATCACGTTCGGGCGGGGAATCCACAGCTGCCCCGGGGCGCCGCTGGCCCGGGCCGAGACCCGCATCGCGCTCGAGCGGCTGCTGGATCGAACGGCCGAGATCCGCATCTCCGAAGAGCTGCACGGCCCGCCCGGCGCACGACGTTTCAGCTACATTCCGACTTACATCCTGCGTGGTCTGATCGACCTGAATCTGGAGTTCACCCCGGCCGGGGAGGCAACGCGATGAAAGCGTGGGTCGACCCGGATCGCTGTGCCGGCCATGGCATCTGCACCACGATCTGCCCCGAGGTCTTCGCCATCAACGACGACGGCTATTCCGAGGTCACCGTCGACGAGGTGCCGGCGCACCTCGAGGACGCGGTTCGTGACGCCATCAAGCAATGCCCGGAACGCGCCATCGACGATGTCACCGATTCGCAAGAGGAGAGCTAATGTCCAACGGGCCCAAGGGCTATGTCATTCTGACCGAGGCCATCAACGACCCGGAGGGCATGATCGCCTACGGTAAGGCCGCCCAGCCGACGATGGCAGCGGGCGGCGCGAAGATCCTGGCGGTCGACACCAAGGCCGAGGTGGTCGAAGGCGACTGGCACGGAACACAAACCGTTGTACTGGAATTCGAGTCGGTGGATGCCGCCCGGGCCTGGTACCACTCCGAGGGCTACCAGCAGGCGGCGAAACTGCGGCAGGCCGCAGCCGACTGCAACGCGGTCATCCTCTCCGGATTCCCGGCGCGCTAGCCGCCTTCCTCGACGATCGACAGCGCCTGCCGCGGGCACCGGCGGACCGCCTCGAGCACATCGTTCTCGGTCTCCGGGGTGAGCTCGGGCTGCAGGATGTGCAGGTTGTCGTCGTCATCGAGGTGAAAGACGTCGGCATTGATGCCCATGCAGATCGCGTTGGCTTCGCACAGCCCGTAATCGACTACCACCTGCCGTCGTGTGGCCATCGCTACCCCTACCGGATGACTCGGACCGGAACGTTCTGCCAGCCGGCGACGTTCTGCATGTGAACCCGTTGCAGGCCATCCCAATTCACCTCGTAACGAGGCATGAAGTCCAGCAATCGCTCCAGCGCGATGGTGCTCTCCATCCGGGCCAGGGCCGCCCCGAGGCAGCTGTGGATCCCATAGCCGAGGCCGAGGTGCTGCGCCTCGGTCTGATCCCGGTCGATGTCGAAGGTGTCGGCGTCGGTGAAGGCATCCGGGTCGCGGTTCGCCGCGGCGTTCAGCAAGAACACCGGCTTGCCCGCCGGAATGGTGCCGCCGCTGACATGCGCCTCCTTGAGGGTGTAGCGCACGTTGTACTGCACCGGCCCCGCGTAGCGCAGCAACTCCTCCACGGCGGCCGGAATCTTGCTGCGGTCGTCGAGCAGTTTCTGCCACTGCTCGGGGTGTCGGGCGAAGAGCACCGCGGCGTTGCCGACCAGCTTGGTGACGGTCTCGGCGCCTGCGCCGCCCAAGAGCGCGGCGAAGCCGGTGATCTCGATATCGTCGAGCCGGCGCGGCTGACCGTCGTCGCCGGGGACCTCGGCGGCGATCAGCCTGCTGAGCATGTCGTCCTGCGGGTTGGCCCGCCGTTCCTGCACCAACCCGTAGTAATACATCGCGGTATCGATGTTGGCCTGCATGTTCACGTCGCTGATCTCGATCTGCCCGGGTTCGTGGTGCAGCGAGATGTTCATCCAGTGCCGCACCTGCTGCCGGAACTCGTCGGGCACCCCGACCATCCGGGTGATGACCTCCACCGGGAACGGTCCGGAGAAGTCCTGCACCACATCGAAATGATCCGGATTGGCGGCACCGAGGAACCGCTCGACCTGCTCGATGACCGTGGCTCGCTGGGCCTGCATCGCGCGCGGGGTGAACGCCTTGTTGAGCAGGCTGCGCATGTGCCGGTGATCCGGCGGATCCATGAAGATGATCGACTTCTGCGGCGGTTCGTCCGAGCGCACCATCGCCAGGTCGCAGCCGCGAGCCGACGAGTAGGTCTCGAAGTCCTTCAGCGCCGCCGCCACATCCTCGTGCCGGCTCAGCGCGTAGAAGTCCTCCTGCTCGTCGTAGTAGAGCGGGGCTTCGACGCGCATTCGCCGATAGATGTCGAAGGGATCGTTGAAATATTCTTCGGAGAACGGATCGAAGACAAGCTTCGGCTTGGTCATTGACTCCTCCTCAGCGGCAGAACGCGGCTGGAAAATGTGGTGAACAGCCGTCAGACCGTATGCCCAACTGTAAGACATACGGGCCTATCCCGGAAGGGGATTCGGAAAGTCGTCGCGATCACCGCGGATGATTCATCAGCGACAGCGCGGCGTCGGCGGCGTCGAGCACCGCACCCGGTGTCGCCGCCGCCTGCTGTGCCAGATCGGCCACCAGGCGCACGTCTTTCTGCAACAGCGACCCGGCCAGCCCGGCAAGGCGATCCAGGGTGCCGCCCGAGCCCCGGACACTGTTGAGCGCAAAGCTGTTCGAACTGCCGCGGCTCACCACCTCGGCGAGTCGCTCCCGCGACACCCCGAGTTGTTCGCCCAGTGCCAGCGCGGTCACGGCGGTACCCAGGTTCGCGGTGAACAGCAGGTTGTTGAGCAACTTGGTGAGCTGGCCCGATCCGAGCCCACCCAGATGCACGACGGGGTCGGCATAGGTTTCGAACACCGGCCGGCACCGCTGCACCACGTCCTCGTCCCCGCCGGCCATCACCAGCAGCGTTCCCGCCTCGGCGGCCGGCCCGCCGCCGCTGACCGGTGCATCGATCACCGCCACGCCCCGGTCCGCACAGTGTTGGGCCAACCGGCGGCAGGTGTCGGGATGCACCGTGCTGTGAATCGCGATGATGCCGCCGGACTGCATCCCGGCCAGCACGCCGTTCTCGCCTTGCACCACCTGCTCGACGTCGGCATCGCCGACCACGCACAAGCAGACCAGGTCGCTGGCACGACCGAGGTCCGCCGGCGAGTCCGCGACGCGCGCCTCGGTGTCGGCGAAGGACTCGAGGGTGCCGGCCCGGCGCGCCCACAGCGTCGTCGAGTAGCCGCCCTCGATGATGCGTCGCGCCATCGGCGCACCTTGGCTGCCGAGTCCGATGAAACCGACCCGCATCAACTGACCTCCGAATCCCGCGCGGCGGTCGCCACGCACTCGTCGACGAATGACAACACTGAGCGGTGGTAATCGCCCGCGCTGAAGCCGAGGCTGAGATTGTGGCCGGCCCCGGCCTGTTGATTGGTGGTGAAGCTGGCTGTGGCAGTGAAGATGTCGCGAATCTCGCGCTGCGCATCCGCGTCGGATTGCCAGATCTTCTCGTGCTCGGCGAAGGTGAAGCGCACCGGCACCCGAATCTGACCGGCCAGCGACGGAAAATCCTGCCGCGGCCAACCGGCCACCATGGCGGCTTCGTACGGTGACCCCGGCGATGAGCTGGTGATGCCGCGCAGTACCGCTTCGGGATACAGCGTCGCCGGCTCCCAGAGCAACTCACGCAGACCGACCGGACGCCGCCCGGGTCCGGCCGTGCTCAAGGCGTCCCGTGCAGCGCTCTGGTAATGCAGCCCGGTGCCGGCCAGTTCGAGCCCGAGCAATTCGGCGCCACGCGCGTCGACCGCCATCCGCATCGCCAGTTCGCAGCCGTTGGAGTGGCCCAGGATGAACAGCCCGGCGCCCCGCGGCCGGTCGCCGAGGACGGCATCGACGGCCAGATAGGCCAATCGGACACGCTGTTGTGGGTCGGTCACCGCCTCCGGATACAGCGCCGAGGTGCCATAGCCCGGGCGGTCCAATGCGATCACCGTGTAACCCAGTGCCGCACCAGTTCTCAACAGCGACAATTCGGGCTGGGCCGGGCAGTCGAAGTACACCGAGGTGGTGCCGCCGCCGTGCAGGGCGATGACCACGGCGTGCGGATCGGGAGTTTCGGCCAGCAGCGCCGACATCGGTATCCCGCCGGCATTGACCGTGCGCGCGCGAACGGCCTCGCTCATACGGCGGTCCTCACGAGTCGGCCCGCAACAACATGACCCCGCTGGGGGTCAGCCCGCCACTGCTGGTCACCGCCACCCGGGCGCCGCTCACCTGGCGTGCGCCGGCCTCACCGCGCAACTGGGTGACCGCTTCGTGGATCAGCCCCATCCCGTGGGTGCGGCCGTGGGAGAGCTGGCCGCCATGGGTGTTCAGCGGAAGCACCCCGTCGCGGGCGATGTTGGCCCCGCCGTCCAGGAAGCTCTTGGCCTCCCCGATGCCGCAGAAGCCCAGTGCCTCGATCCAGGACAGGCAGTTGAAGCTGAACCCGTCGTAGAGCTCGGCGACGTCGACGTCGGCCGGGCGCAGGGTGGTCCGCGACCACAGGTGGGCGGCCTGACCCAGCACCTGGGGTTCGTGGGTCAGGGTGCTCTGGTCCCAGTCCGTCCGCTCGATGATCTGGGTGCCGACCGCCTCCACCAGCACCGGCGGCTTGGCCAGGTCACGGGCGGCGTCCACCGCGGAGACGATCACCGCCACCGCGCCGTCGCACGGGACATCGCAGTCATAGAGCCCGAACGGCGTGGTGATCATCCGGGCGGACAGGTAATCGTCCATGGTCATCGGGTCGCGGTAGATCGCCGTCGGGTTGAGTGCGGCATTGGCCCGCTGGTTCAGCGCGATCCAGCCCAGCGTCTCGCGGGTGGTGCCGTAGCGGTGGAAGTGCCGCTGGGCGTTGAGCGCCAGCGTGTGCGCCGCCGAGGTGGCACCGAACGGAATCTGCCAGCTGTTCGTGCGCCGTCCGCCCGGGGGGGAGGCTTTGCCGGCCTTGAGCAGCTCGCTGAACGTTGATTCCCAGACGGTTCGGAAACACAGCACATGGCGCGCCAGTCCGGTGGCAACGGCCATCATCGCGGCGATGACAGAGCCACCAGGCCCGAAGGTGTCCATGCCTCCGTTGATCCATGTCGGGCGCAATCCCAACGCGCCCTCCAACGCCGTAACGCCGCCTTCGCCCATGCCGGCTACGTCCAAGCTCGGATACGTTGAGAGCCCGTCGATGTCATCGAAGGTCAGCCCGGCATCGGCGATGGCCGCCTGGCATGCCTCCACGGTCAGCGCCAGCGGTGCAGCCATGAGCCGACGGCCCAGTCGTGAAGCGCCGATCCCGGTGATCGCCGACTTGTCCTCGAATTTGTCGGCGCTCACCATCGGGCGCACGTGCTGTGCAAAGTCCTCGGGCGCGATCTCATCGGCGGGCAGCGGTTTGCTCGCCGAGCCTGCCGCGCCCTGAGCCACCGGCCGGAACAGCGGCAGCCACACGTCCTCAATGCTCTCGAACACCACCTCCACCTGTTGGCCCAGCTCGAGCTGATCGGCGTCGCACTCGATGATGTTGGTGGTCAACCGAACCCGGGGATCCTCGTCGATCGCGACCTGCGCCACCACGTAGGGCGCCGGCAAGCCGGGCAAGCTGAACCGGTGGTTGACGGTGAACCCGGCCAGCGTGGCCCGCCCGGAGACCTCGGCCACCCCCATGTTGGTGCCCCGGCAGTACCGGCAGATCGGCTGCGGCGGATGGATCAGCGCGGAGCAGTCCCGACAGTTCTGCAGGCGCAGTACGCCGTCGGCGCCCGAGGTCCAGAAGAACTCGTTGTCCATGGTGATCGCCGGCAGCGGCCGTCCCGGTGCGCTCATTGGTCGTCGTCCTCGGTGATCTCGATGATGGCGTGCACCGGGCAGTCCAGCAGGGCACGCATGACGTCACGCTCATCGGCCTCGTCCACCGTGCCGTCGCCGGTCAGCGACGCATACCCCCAGTCGTCCAGCGAGAAGTACTTCGGCGCGTGTTTGGCGCAGAAGCCGAACCCGTCGCACATCGTGCGATCCAGCCGGATCTTCATGCCGTCAACTCCTCGATCGCGTAGGGGCGTTCGGCCCGGTAGGCGCCGCCTCGGCAGGTATCGCAACTGCCGGCCAGGTGGTCGGCCACCACGTCCCGGAACCGGGTCAGCAGGCTGGCCGCCACCGTGGTGGCGCCGTCGAGCGTCCCGCAGGCGCCGCGCCCGGGTAAGACCCCGGCCCACCGCTGCAGTCGCGCCAGATCCTCGGCGGTCGCGACCCCGTCCCGCAGCGCCTCGGCCACCGCCGCCATCGCCACGGTGCCGTTGAAGCACGACCCGCACTGTCCGGCGTTCTCCCGCCCGAAGTAAGCCAGCACCGAGGCGGCGACCGCGACGGGGCAGTCGTCGGTGAGAACGGTCATCGCCCCGCAGCCCAGGCCGCTGCCGCCGGCGCGCAGGGTCTCGTGGTCCAGGGTGGCTTCCAGCCCGTCGCGGTTGAGCAGCCCGGCGAAGTACCCGCCCATCAGCAGCCCACGCACCTGCTCGGCCGGGATCCCATGCACGTCAAGCAGTTCGGTGATGGCGACACCGTGCGGAAGTTCGTAGAGCACCGGCGCGCGGCCGCCGCCGGTCACCGTGGCCAGGAACGTTCCCGGAGATGCACCGGTACCCGCGGAGCGGAACGCCGTCGCGCCGTGCCGCTGTAGATATGGCAGGTTCGCCAGCGTCTCGACATTGGAGACCAGCGTCGGGCGTTGTGCGACCCCGCGCTGGTAGGGTCGCGGCGGCTTGTCGGTCGGCTTGGCCGGGCCGCCGTTGATGGCCCGCACCGCGGCGGTCTCCTCACCGGCCACATATCCCGGGTCCACGGTGAACACGCTGATCGTCAGCCCGCCCAGTGATTCCGCCGCGACCTCGGCCAGCGCGTCCTCGACGCTACGGGCCGCCGCCGGATCGGAGACATAGACATACGCCCGCGAGGCCCCGGCTATCTGCGCGGCAAGCCGCAACCCGTCGAGCACCAGATGCGGGCGGTGGCGCAACAGCCAGCGGTCCTTGATCGACGCCGGTTCGCCCTCCTCGCCGTTGGCGACGACGACGGCGTCCCGGCCGCGCAAGGCCCGGTCGCGCACCGAGGCCAACTTGACGGCCAGCGGGAAACCCGCCCCGCCGCGCCCCAGCAGCCCACTGCGATCAACCTCGGCGAGAAGGGCTTCCGGGTCGGTCAGCGGCTGGTAGCCGCCGTCGGCGACGTACGACGCGCCGTCTTCTGCATCCTCACGCAGCAGTCGCGGGGTGCAACCCGGCCAGGCGGCGATGGTGAAGGCACCGACATCGGCGGTGGGCGTGCTGCTGGTCGTCATTGCCACCTCGTTTGGCTAGGCTCGCGGTCGTGAGAACAGCGGTGGTGCGCATCGACGTCGACCCGACCGGGCGGCTGACACCCGAGCAGTTGACGGCCGGGATGGCGACGCTGCGAGGTCTGGCCGGACGATCCGGGATCGACGTGGTGGACACCAGCCTTGCGGCCATGCCGGTGGGCCGGCGCCAGGTCCGGCTGCTGATCACCGGCCCCGACATTGTGGATACCGGTATACAACTGTGCGCCAAGGCGTTCGGCACGAACCCGGCGGCCGGCGTGGTGACCTACGTGAGCCGGGGCACCGACGACGACGTGCACGGGGTCCTCGCCGGGCTGGGGCTGACCGGGGAGATCGCCCGGACGGTCGGAGCGGATGGCCTGGACGTCGTCCACGTGACGATGGACGAACCGGACGTGGCGCGGGTCGGCGAGAGCCGCATCCACACCGCGTTGGAGGCATCGCTGAACTGCGAGGTCCACCTCCACACCCGCTGAGCTCATCAGCGCCCCAGGAATTCCAGGATCGCCGGGGCGGCCAGCACCCAGGTGTCGAACATGTTGAAGTGACTCACCTTTCCGGCGGCCCGCTCTTCGCCTGCCCGCTCCCAGGCGTCCTCCGGCCACGGCGGGTCGATCAGTTCGGATCCCTTGATCAAACAGTTCACCTCCAGTGAGGTGCGCTTGGGGTGGTCCCAATCGTTCTCGCCGCCGCGGATGATCAGTGTGGGAACCGTTATGCGGTCGAACATCTCGTCGTCGACCCCGGGAATCGTCTGGCCCGGCTTGGACACGAACGCATTGAGCCAGCGCAGCATCACCTTGAGGAATGCGTCGCTGTCCATGTCGAGCAGTCGCTGCTTGTTGGCCGGATTCTCCTCGATCCGCTCCTGCCATTCGCGCACGCCCAGCAGCGCCCGGGTCCCGCCGCCGCGCACTGCCAGGATGCTGGGAACCACGTAGTACGAGCCCAATACGAAGGTGCCGTATACGCCGCCGACGATGTTCCACAGCACCAGTTTGGTGACCAGCTCGGGGTAGAGCATGGTGGTCAGGATCGAGTCTCGTGCGCCGCCCGAGCCGCCGGCGATGATGCACGGCCCGGTGTCGAGCGCGGTCAGCAGCCCGTGCAGGGTTTCGGCCCGCATGTGCGATTCGGATTGGCCGTAGAACTGCACCTCGGAGGCCCCGCAGTTGGGGCGGTCCCACAACAGCACCCGGTAGCCGCCGTCAACGAGTTTGTCGGCCAGCGGGCGTAGGCCGGGAATCTCCTTGGAGAACCGGCCGCCGGGCGTCAGCACGATCAGATCGCCGGTGTCGCCGAGGATCTCATAGACAACGTTCCCGCCGTTGATTGCGACAGAGGGCACCGATTACTCCCGTGTGTTAGGCCTGGACCAGGACGTCGTTGCCGACCACGCGCACCGGGTAGGTGCGGATGCTCCACTCCGGTTTGACCGCGGTGGTGCCGGTGGCGAGCTCGAAACCCCATTGGTGCCAAGGGCAGTAGATGTACTCGAGGTCGCGGACCATGGTGGCGTCACCCGGTGCGCTCTCGTCGACGACGGTGCGCCCGCGCAGCCGTCCGGAACACAACGGGCCGCCTTGGTGCGGACAGAAGTTCGCGATCGCGTAGAACGTCCCGTTGATGTTGTAGACCCCGACGCCGTGATGACCGATCGGCACGAGTTTATGGGTGCCGGGCGGGATTTCGTCGACGGTGGCAACGATGTGCTCGCGGCCCTGGGCCAGCCGGGGCCGCTGTTCCTCTTCGCTCATTCAGAACACCCGCACCTGACCCTCGAGGGCCGGAACCGTGTCCGGAAGGTGGTAGGTCGCCAGCCCGTTGCGGAACATCACCGCTTCGCGAGCCGCCTTCGGCAGGTGCTTGACCAGCCAGCGTGGATCGTCGAAGGTCCAGTGCGGGTAGTCCGAGGAGTACAGCAGGATCTTCTCGCACTCCATCCACTCGAGAGCCCGGGTCAACTCGGTCTTGTCCTCGGGGTAGTCCAGCGGCTGGGTGGTGAACTTGATGTGGTCCTTGACGTATTCGCTGGGTTTGCGTTTGATGTCCAGCCACGACTTGCGCGCGGCGTAGATGGCGTCCATCCGCCACATCAGCGGCAGGATCCAGGTGAAGGCGTGTTCGACCAGCACGATGCGCAGGTTCGGGTGGCGGTCGAAGACGCCGTCGAACACCAGGCTCATCACCTGGTTGGCCGCCAGCAGCGAGTAGGTGACCATGAAGTCGTGGTTGTAGCTGGGCATGCCCACCGGCGGCATCGGCAGCTCTTCGTGGTGGCTGCGCGACAGGTGGCAGCTGACGGTGATGTCGTGTTTGGTGGCCGCCGCCCAGATCGGGTCGTACTTGGGGTCGCCCCATGACGGCCGCGGCTCGGCCTTGATCAGGATCTGGGCCATGTAGGGGTGTCCGGCCCACTTCTCGATCTCGGCGACCGCCCCTGCCGGGTCCTCGATGGCGGCGCAGATCGAGCCGCGCCACCGTTGGTGCCAGTTGTTATGGCTGTCCAGCCAGTGGTTGGCCTGCCAGTCGTTGAGCGCCGCCGACATCGCTTGCTGAGCTTCGGGAAAGCGGGCCGGGTAGGCGGCCGGCTCCAGGATCGCGAAGTCCGAGCCCGCCGCCATGATGAGCTGCTTGAACGCCAACTCCGGGTCACTGCCCGGGAACTCGCCGTCGGCCGGGAACGCATCCACGCGCATCGCGAACGCGTGGGCGTAGTCCGGTGCGTCGTAGTAGATCTGCTCACCGACGCGTCGGGTCAGAAAGTACTTGCTGCGCCACGGCTCCGGGATGTACTGAGTCAGTTCGCCGCGCCGCGGCACCGGGTGAACATCGGAATCCACACACCGCACGGCGATGCGCTCGGCCGCCGGCTTGCGCTCTGTGGCTGTCACGGTCATGGTGGTCTCCCTTGATCCCAACTGCTCTCTAGTGTGCGCTCGCGGCGGCCGGTACGGCCGGGACTTCTATGCCGTAGAGCAGGCTGGCGTTGCGCCAGCACAGCTTGTCGCGTTGCTCGGCGCTGAGCGCATGCGGGACGGACAGGTCGTTGTGCTGCCAGTGCGGATAGCTGGAGCCGTACATCACCATGTCGTCCTTGCCGGTGAAGCCGAACCACTCGCCGGCGAAGTCGGTGTCGCCGGGGCCGTCCATGGCGCCCTGGATGAAGTACACGTGGTCGGGCAGGTAGTCGCTGGGCATCTTCGGCGCCCACGGTGTCTGCTCCAGATGCGGCCGGCCGAAAGTGTCCATCCGCCAGATGAACGGCGTCAGCAGGTCCGCGGCGCCGTCGGCCCAGACGAACTTCAGTGCCGGCATCCGCTCGAAGACGCCCTCGGCGATCATGTTCATCAGGTGGTACAGGTAGTTACACGCCATGAAGCTGACGTAGTGCTCGTAGACGCGGGGCACCCCGGACGGCGTGGGTGAGGCGGCGATCCCCGAGCCCACCTCGATGTGTGCGGCCACCGGCAGGCCGGCCTCGACGGCGGCCTCCCACAACGGCCAGAACTGGGGTTTGCCGAAGAGTTCCCGCGATTGCAGCGGAACGCCGATCTGCACCACCCGGGGATGGTCCTTCCATCGGTCGATCTCACGCAGCGCCCCGGCGATGTCGTCGGGGTTGACCCGGATGGTGCCGCGGAAGCGTTCCCCGTGCGCGCTGTGGTCCAGCCAGCGCGACACCAGGATCTCGTTGTGCGCGGCGGCCAGCGCCGACCCCAGGTGCCGGTCCGGCATGACACCGCGGGTCATCGGGTGCAGGATCGCCACGTCGACGCCGCGATCATCGAACAGGTGCCCGGCGACCACGTCGGGGTCCGAACCCGGATATTGGCGCTGCGGCCCCTCGGTGCCGGGCGCGTACTCGCCGCCCGGTGCGCCGTACCAGTCCATCTCGTAGTCCGGGAAGCCACGGCTCTTGAACGGCTCGCGCAGGAAACCGCGCAGGTCCTTGTTGGATGCGGCGAAGATGTGCACGCTGGCGTCGATGACCGGGGTGCGGGTGCCATCCGGATGCTCGATCATCAACGCCGTCCTTCGTCGTGTCGCCCGACCCCGCGCCCGCCGCGGGGTGCGCCGTGGTCAATCGCCGGGAAGCCGAGTCCCGATGCCGACCATTGTATAGCTGTATTCTTTGCTTGCAAGAACTGGATTCTCGCATTTTGGTCGCGCGGCCTGCGCAGGCCGGCGCCACCATGGTCGCGGTGAGCCCGCGATACGTTGGGACAGCTCGGCATCTCGCGGCGAGATCGTTACATTCGCTAACGAGAATGTTATTCTCGACCGGCCTGTGGAGGAGGTGACTGCAATGCTGTTGGAGTTTGACGAGGATCAGCGACTGTGGCAGGGCACGGTGCGCGACGTGGTGGGCAAGCAGTGCTCGCCCTCGCTGGTGCGCGGTGTCATAGAAGGATCAGAGGGTGGCGACGACGCTGCCGTGGACTCGTTGTGGAAGGTCTATGTCGATCTGGGCTGGACCGAGTTGCACGAGCCGGAAACCGCGGTGGAGCTGGCGATCGTTCTCGAAGAACTCGGCCGCGCCACCGACCCCACGCCGTTTCTGGCCACCATGACCCAGTTCGCGCCGTTGGTCGGTGAGCACCACCGACCCGACGGCTCCACCGGGGCGGCGGTTCTGGGCGGGGTGAGCGCCCACCGCAATGCCGCCGGTTGGGTGCTGGACGGAACCGCGCTGCACGTGCTGGACGGCGACCGGGCCGACCGGCTGGCGGTGGTCGCCGACGCGGGGGTGTTCGTCGTCGACGCCGCGGCGGTGACCGCGCGCAAGTCCGCGGTGTTCGACCCGACGCTGCACGTGGCCGATGTGTCCTTCGCCGGGGTCGAGGTGCCCGACAGCGCCCGGATGCGCGGCGGTGCCAGTGTCGAGCGGGCGCGCCACGTCGCGCTCACCGGGATGGCGATGACCATGGTCGGCGCCTGTCAACGCATCCTCGACCTGGCGCTCGAGCACGTACGCAGCCGTCAGCAGTTCGGTGTACCGATCGGCTCGTTCCAGGCCGTCCAGCACAAGGCGGCCGACATGCACGTGGCGATCGAGCGTGCCCGTGCGCTGGCGTATTTCGCGGCGCTGACGATCGCCGCCGACGACCCGCGTCGCCGGATGGCCTCGGCGATGGCGAAGGCGGCCGCCGGAGAATGCCAGTCGGTGGTCTTCCGGCACGGGCTGCAGTTGTTCGGCGCGATGGGGTTCACCTGGGAGAACGATCTGCAGTTCGCGCTCAAGCGAGCCAAAGCCGGTGAACTGATGCTGGGCGGCGCCGCACAGCATCGCGCGGCCATCGCCGAGGAATACCTTGCAACTCACATTTGACGCGCACGTCGAGGAGTTCCGCGCCGAGTTCGCGGCCTTCCTCGACGCGAATCTGCCCGACGAGGCCGACACTTCGGAGCGGCCACGGTCGGTGTCGCACATGCCGGAGTGGGCGCGCCGCTGGCAGCGGCTGTTGTTCGACAACGGCTGGCTGCTGCCCGGCAACCCACCGGAGTTCGGCGGTCGCAACGCCACGCTGCTGCAGCAGTTCGTCCATCTGGAGGAGCTGTGCCGGCGCCGGATCTATCACAGCTTCAACCCGCAGGGCGTCAACATCATTGCGGCCTCGCTGCTGTCCTTCGGAAGTGACGAGCAGAAGCAGCGCTGGGCGGTGCCGATTCTGCGCGCCGAGATCACCGCGTCGCTGGGCATGAGCGAGCCGAGCGCCGGCTCGGACCTGGCGTCGTTGCGGACGCGGGCCGACCGTGACGGTGACGACTTCATCGTCAACGGACAGAAAGTGTGGACCTCCGGGGCTCACGATGCCGATGTGCTGCTGACGTTCGTGCGCACCGATCCCGATGCCCCGAAACACAAGGGCATCAGCGTCTTGCTGATCCCCACCGACACCCCCGGCGTGGTGTGCCGGCCGTTCCCGACCATCTGCGGCATCGACGACAAAGACTTCAACGAAGTGTTCTTCACCGATGTGCGAGTGCCGGGGGAGAATCTCGTCGGGCCGCTCCACGGCGGTTGGCGGGTGGCCAACGGATCGCTCGGGCACGAACGCACCATGATGTGGCTGGGTTTCGCCGACCGGCTCGACAACGTGATCGCCGACTTCCGCCCCGACGATGCGTTGCAGCGCGACCAATTCGCTACGGCCGTCATGGATTACCAGGCGTTGCGCCTGCTGGGCTCACGGGCGCTGGCCCGGGCCGCTCGCGGCGAGGAGGATGTGCCTGCCCTGTCGGTGCTCAAGCTGCTCGGCTCCGAGGCCGAGATGTTCGCCTCCGGTCACGCGCTGGACGCGACCGGGGCCGCGGGCCTGGTCCATCCGGCGAATTCCGGACCGTATGCGCCGATGAACCTCGACAGCTATTTCGCCAGCTGGTTCGAGCGCCATGCCCGCAGCTTCTCGGGCACCATCGCCGGCGGCACCTCGGAGATCCACCGCAACATCGTCGCCCAGCAGGTGCTGGGCCTGCCGCGCGGCTAGGTTTCCCGCGGCGAGCAGTCGCAAAAGCCCCCGAAACCGTTGGGAATCGGGGGCTTTTGTGACTGCTCGGGCAGCGGGAACTCAGTCGATGACGACGGTTTCCTTGCGCTCGGTGATCGGGCGGGCGCATTCCTGCTCGTCGCAGATCCGCTGCAGTTTCGCCAGCGTCTCGTCAAGCCCCGGGCCGATGCGCTTGCCGGGCGTGAAGGTGGCCGGCAGGTGGCGCATGCCCTGGATGACACCGATGGTGTCGTAGTGCACCGCGCCGGCCGGATCACAACGGTAGTCCGGCATCCGGTCGAGCACCGCGAGCATCATCGACTTGTACACGGCACGCGCGACGTGCGAGCCGATGCAGCGGTGCACACCGAGGCCGAAGCTGAAGTGCCGGTTGCCTTTGCGGTCCATGATGAGGCGGTTGGGGTCCTCGAACACCGACGGGTCGCGGTTGGCCATCGCCCAGGACAGCCACAGCCGTTCGCCCTCCTTGACCTGCACTCCGGCCACTTCGACATCCTCGGAGAAGGTGCGCCCGTCGCCGGGGGCCGGTGTGAAGTAGCGCAGGAACTCCTCGGTGGCGTGGTTGAACAGCTTCTCCCGCTCGCGACTGAGGCGCTCCCGTTCCGCCGGGTGCTCGCCCAGCCACTCCAGGCTGTGGGCGGTCAGCGCGGTGGTGGTGTCGAATCCGCCCCCGATCACCACGCCGACCATCGACAGCCCGTCGAGGTCGGGAATCGGTTCACCGTTCCGCACCGCCTGGGTGAGAGCGTTGACGATTCCCGGCCGCGGATTCTGCTTGACCTCAAAATAATTGGTGGCCAGGTCCAGGCCCATCTGCCGGTGCATCTCGGCGACGCGCACCGAGTCCGGGTCGTTCTCGGGGGTGTAGACCGCGGCGTGTACCGGCTCGCAGTAGATGGTCCAGTTCTTCAGCGGGATGCCGAGGATCGCCAGCGTGAAGACGGCCGGCACGACGTTGGCCAGGTCGTCGACGAAGTCGATCTGGCCTTCCTCGATCTTCTCGTTGATCGCGGCACGGGTGATCTCGTCGATGAGGGGAATCCAGCGTTTGATGGCCGCCGGAGACATGTAGGGGTTCAGCAGGTCTCGGTAGAACTGCTGTTCCTCGCCGTCCATCTCGAGCACGCCACCCCGGTTCTGGGCGCGTTTGGCGGGCGGGATCGAGATGCCCTTGTAGCCGCGACGCTCATTGTGGATGTCGTGGTCGTTGGAGACGTGCGGGCACCGGGCCAGTTCGAAAACCTCGGCGGCACCGGCCGCCACCCAGTGTCCGTCGTAGGTGTCGGTCCAGGCCATCGGACACTTGGCCTGCATCTCGTCGGTGATGTCGAGGAACCGATCGCGGTACTCCGGCGCATGGCGGTCGAAGTGGTAGTGGCGCTGCTTCTTCTGCTCGTTCACTGCGCGGTCCAATCTGGCTGCCCCGCACCGGTTGCGACCTGGCCGGTGGAGTCCTTTCCGTCGACGAAGATCGCCCGTTCCGGGCACGATCGCATGGCTTCGATCACCACTTCCTGTTGGTCGGCCACGACGTCCTCGCTGACCGCCGTGGAGTGACCATCGATGTCGTCGAGGTCGAAGGAATCCGGCGCGATCATCTTGCACAGGCCGTGGCCCTGACAGCGATCCGGGTCAACCCAAACTTTCATGCTGCTCCTATCGAACGTGTCAATCTCCGTGATTCACGCCTCAGACGTGGTAGTCGTACCACTTGAGATATCCGCCGGCGTCGACCCGCAACTGCATGCCGGTGACGTACCGGGCCTCCTCGGACGCGAGCCAGAGCACCGCGTTGGAGATGTCCTCGGGTTCGATGAAGGGCACCTTCATCGCCTGCTGCACGTAGAAGACCGGTTCGGCGTCGGCGCGCGTCGGGTGGTCCAGATCCGGCCGGAAGGAGCGGTACATCGGCTCGCTCTGCAGCATGTCGGTGTTGCAGTTGGTCGGGTGGATGACGTTGGCGCGAATGCCGCGGACCGCCAACTCGGTGGCCAGGTCGTGCACGTACTGCGCCATCAGGCGTTTGGAGGTCATATAGGCCATGCCGCCCGGGTCGTTGCCGGGGTTGGCCTTCTGGTGCGCGTCCATCAGCGCGGCCGCCGACGAGGTGGCGATGATCGAGGCGCCCTCGCCCAGGTGGGGCAGCGCGACCTGGATGCCGTTGATGGTGCCGACCAGGTTGGTGTTGATGACGTCGATCCAGGCCTGCAGCGGCGGGTTGCCCTTCATGCCGGCCACCCCGGCCTGGGCGACGACGATGTCGAGTTTGCCGAATTCGGCGAGCCCGGCGTCCAGCGCGGTCTTCAGCGCCGCCGCGTCGCGTACGTCGGCCTGCGCGGTGACGATGCCGCGCCCGGTCTTCTCGACCAGCTTGGCGGTCTCTTCGAGGTCCTCCGGCCGGGCCATCGGGTAGCCGATGGTCTCGATGTCCTGGCACAGGTCGACGGCGATGATGTCGGCGCCTTCCTCGGCCAGCCGCAGCGCGTGGCTGCGCCCTTGCCCGCGAGCGGCCCCCGTGATGAATGCGACCTTTCCGGCAACGCGTCCCACAGCTGTTCCTTTCGTTGATGCACCGTCGGTATGGCGAGTGTCAGGTGTTGCGCCCGCCGTTGACACCGAGGATCTGCCCGGTGATGTAGCCGGCCTCCTCGGATGCCAGGAAGGCGCACGCCGCCGCGATGTCTTCGGGCTTGCCGATGCGGCGCACCGGGGTTCGGGCGATGTTGTCGTCGATGTCGCCGAGGAATCCGTGGCTGGCGGCATTGCGCAGCATCGGCGTGTCGATGAAGCCGGGCGGCACGGCGTTGACGGTGATTCCGTTGGGTCCGTACTCCAGGGCCAGCGTCTTGGTGAGTCCGTTCACTGCGGATTTGGCCGCAACGTAGTGCGCCATATAAGGAACTCCGGAGTGGGTGCTCGACGAGGAGATGTTGATGATGCGTCCCCAGCCGGCCGCCACCATGTCGGGCAGCACCGCCTGGATGGTGTGGAAGACGCCGTTGAGGTTGACGTCGATGACCTGCTGCCAATCCTCGAAGCTGATGTGGTTGAACTTCTTGAAGCCGTCCAGCCCCGCGGCGTTGACCAGGATGCCGACCGGTCCGAGCTGTTCGCGGATCTGCGTCAGCGCCGTGTCGATCTGCCCGCGATCGGTGACGTCGGCGGCGAAGGCCAACTCCTGATCGCCGGGTGCATGCGCCGGTCCCAGCTTCGCCTCTCCTCCGTCGAGGCTCGCTGAACCGCCGGGTTTGAGATCGATGATCGCCACTCGATGGCCGGCAGCGCGTAAGCGGTTCACCACCGCCGCGCCGATGCCCGAGGCGCCCCCGGTGACGACAGCCGTTCGCACGAGGTCCGTCTCGGCCACAAAGAATCCCCTTTCCAAGTCGTGAGAATCGTACTCTCGTACAAGTGTTTCTGGCAAGGTTCCGGCGAAACCGCTCTCAACAGGGATGATGCCGCATCGCAGGCTCGGCGTAGGGCAGATCTGCGGTATGGACGGCTTCCTTTTCCCGCTTGAATTCTCCCTCTTGAGATGTATGATTCGCCGCACATGAGAATGTAGTTACCCGGCGGGAGGCTTGCATGGGTTCGCAGGAAACGGCAGCGACCATCACCGATGGTCCCGGTGGCGCGGAGGCCACCGAGCACGTCGCCGCCCGGCGCCTGCTGATCGACGGCGAGCTGGTGGGCTCGGACCAGACATGCGCCCGGACCTACCCGTCGCTGAACCCTGCCACCGGCGAGGTGCTGGGCTACGCGCCCGAGGCCGACACCGTGCAGGCCGCCGCGGCCGTCGCGGCGGCGCGGCGGGCCTTCGACGCAGGCGACTGGGCGACCGACCGAGCGCTGCGGCTCCGCTGCCTGGATCAGCTGCACCGGGCTCTCCTCGAGCACCGCGACGAACTGGCCGCGCTGACCATCGCCGAGGTCGGGGCAACGGCGGCGCTGACCCAGGGCGCCCAGCTGGACCAGCCGATCGCGATCGTGCGTTACTACGCCGATCTGCTCGAGGACTATCCGATGACCGAAGACCTCGGCAACATCGAGAGCCGCGGCATGCTGCACCACCGCTGGGTCGAGAAGGAAGCCGCCGGCGTCGTCGCCGCGATCATCGCCTACAACTACCCCAACCAGCTGGCCTTGGCGAAGCTGGCTCCGGCGCTGGCCGCCGGGTGCACGGTGGTGCTCAAGGCCGCTCCGGACACCCCGCTGATCACGTTGGCGCTCGGTGAGCTGATCGCCGACCACACCGACATCCCGGCCGGGGTGGTCAACGTGCTCAGCGCGTCGGACCCGGCCGTCGGCGCGGCGCTGACCACTGATCCGGACGTGGACATGGTCACCTTCACCGGGTCCACCCCGACCGGGCGGGCGATCATGGCCGCCGCCAGCGGGACCCTCAAGCGGGTCTTCCTGGAACTGGGCGGCAAATCCGCGGCGATCGTGCTCGATGACGCCGACTTCAACATGGCCGCGGTCTTCGCCTCGTTCTCGATGGTCACCCACGCCGGCCAGGGCTGCGCGCTGACGTCGCGACTGCTGGTGCCCAACAGTCATCACGACGAGATCGTCGAGCTGATCAAGACCAACTTCTCGCATGTGCGCTACGGCGACCCGACCGATCCCAAGACCTATATGGGCCCGCTGATCAGCGCCAAGCAGCGCGACAAGGTCGACGGCATGGTGCAGCGCGCGGTGGCCGCCGGCGCCACCCTGGTGACCGGCGGCGAGAAGGTCGATCCCGGCTTCTTCTACACCCCGACGCTGCTCACAGGAGTCGACCCGGACAGCGAGATCGCTCAGGAAGAGGTCTTCGGGCCGGTGCTGGCGGTGATCGGCTACGACGATGACGACGACGCGGTACGGATCGCCAACAACTCGATCTACGGGCTATCCGGCGCGATCTTCGGCGGTCAGGGCCGCGCGGTGGCCATGGCACGCCGGATCCGGACCGGAACGTTCTCGATCAACGGCGGCAACTATTTCAGCCCGGACGCACCGTTCGGCGGTTACAAGCAGTCCGGCATCGGCCGCGAGATGGGTGTCGCGGGGCTGGAGGAGTTCATGGAGTCCAAGACTTTCGCCGCGCCGGTGGGAGCGGCCGGATGAGGCCACTGGAGGGCATCCGGGTACTCGAAGTCGCGATGTACGGCTTCGTGCCGTCGGCCGGCGCGGTACTCGCCGAGTGGGGCGCCGAGGTCATCAAGGTCGAGCACGCGGTGACCGGCGACCCGCAGCGCGGGTTGCGCCAGACCGGCCAACTGAAGGTCGAGGGCGACCCCAACCCCAACATCGAGCACGCCAACCGCGGCAAACGCAGCATCGGCCTGGACATGTCGGTGGCCGAGGGCCGCGAGGTGCTCTACGAGTTGGCCCGCCGCGCCGACGTGTTCTTGACCAGTTTCCTGCCGGCACATCGACGCAAGTTCGGCATCGACGTCGACGACATCCGGGCGATCAACCCGAAGGTCATCTATGCCCGCGGCAGTGCGCTCGGCCCGCGGGGGGCCGAGGCGGAGAAGGGCGGTTACGACATGACCGCCTTCTGGTGCCGCGCCGGCACGGCAGCCACCATCACCCCGCCCGGCACCGAGGGCATGATCGCCCCGCCCGGGCCCGCCTACGGCGACACCATCTCCGGTACCAACCTGGCCGGCGGGATCGCGGCGGCCCTGCTGAAACGGGAACGCACCGGGGAACCGTCGATCGTCGACGTCTCCCTGCTGGGCAGCGGACTGTGGGCGATGGGGCACACCGTGGCGCTCACCCATCACCTGGGCCAGCGGCTGGAAGCACCGGTGCCGGGCGTGCACGGATCGCCGGTCAACCCGCTGACCGGCCTGTATGGCACCTCCGACGGGCGTTTCATCTCGTTCGTGATGATGCAGCCGACGAAGTTCTGGGCCGACGTGTGCCGGCACATGGACCTCGAGGAGCTCATCGACGACCCGCGGTTCGCCACCGTGGAGGCCATCGCCGAGAACACCGCGGCGGCGGTGGAACTGCTGTCCGCGGCGATGGCCAAACGCCCCCTGGCCGAGTGGAGCGAACGCTTCGCGACGCTGGCCGGGCCGTGGGCGCCGGTCCAGGACACGCTGCAGGCCGCCGAGGACGCCCAGATCCGCGCCAACGAGTATCTGGTCCGGGCCGGCGAACTCGAATTGGTCGCCAGCCCGGTCCAGTTCGACGTCGCCGCGCCGCAGACCGGTCCGGCGCCCGGCTTCGCCGAGCAGACCGACGAGATCCTGACCGGCCTCGGCCTGGACTGGGACCGGATCATCGAACTCAAGACCGCCGGCGCGGTCACCTAGGCCACGCGATGCCGCACGTAGCTTCGATCGGTACCTACCTGCCGTGCTGGGGAACTCCGCAGCGCCGGCTGGCCGGTGACGACGAGGATGCCATCACGCTGGCCGTCGAGGCCGGCCGTGCGGCGTTGACCGGCGGTGGCGCGGTGGAGCGCCTGGTGGTGGTCAGTCGTGACTTTCCGCTGACCGACAGCAGCAACGCCGCGGTGCTGCTGGCCGGCCTGGGCCTCGATCCAGAACTCGAGGTGGTCGAGCGCCTCGGCGGTGCCCCGGCCGCCCTGGACGCGCTCAGCTCGGCCCGGCCGCGCACGCTGATCATCGGGGTCGACCTGGACCCGGCCGGAGCCGCGTCGGTGCTCACCGCCGAGAACGGGCTGCGTATCCGGACCGCGGCCCGTATCGCCCGCAGCCTGCCGGTACGTACCCGCAACGACGGGGTGGTGCACGACTACGGCGACCCGCGGCTGCTCTACGAGCGCGGCGTGGTGGCGTCGCTGGTGGCGGCCTGGGCTGAGATGCCGGTGATGCTCGCCGGGGTGGAACATGACCGCGCGATCGAACTATGCACCGGTAAGCCGGCTCCGCTGCCGACCACCGGTGCCAGTTCGGGGCTGTTCGCACTGGCGGTCTTGGCCGAGACGCAGACCGTGGGCCCGCTGCTGGCGGCCGAGCAGGCCAACCTGTCCGGGATCACCGTGGTCGAAGGGGAGGCGTCGGTGCACCGGCACGAACCGGCGGCCCGGCCGATCCCCGAGTGGGTGCACACTCCCGGCGCGGACCTGCCGATCTCGCTGGCCGCCTACGAGCGTGCCTTCGAAGCCAAGGTCCGCTGGGAGGCGGGCAAGCATCCGGACAGCGACGAACTCGACTTCCCGCCGCGTTACCGCGTCGGCGAGGACTCGACGTTGAGCACCAACTACGAGCTCGTTGAGCTGCCCCGCGTCGGCACGGTCTACACCGAGGTGACCGTACAGATCCCGGTGCCCGGGCTGACCACCCCGTACTCGCTGGTCATCGTCGAGCTCGACGACGTGGCGGTTCGCGCGCTGGTGAAGGTGACGGGCGCTCCGGCCGGCAGCGCCTGGATCGGTGACCGGGGCCGGCTGGTGCTGCGCCGGGTCGCGGTGCGCTCCGGGGTGCCCGACTACGGGTATGCCTTCGAACCGTTGGACCCGTCGGAACAACCCGAGGCGGTGGCATGAAACGGGTCGCGATCGTCGGCGCCGGCATGACGCCGTTCCGGGAGCACTTCGCGCTGGGCATCAAGGACCTGCTGCCGGTGGCCTTCGCCGAGTGTGCCGCCAGCGTGGACAAGGGCCTGGCCAAAACCGATGTGCAGGCGGCCTGGTTCGGGGCGCTCGGCACCACCGACGGCTTTCCGTCCGGAATCCTGGCCGACACCCTGGGTCTGCCCGATCTACCGGTCACCCGGGTGGAGAACTCCTGCGCCACCGGCAATGACGCGGTCCGCAACGCGTTGTTCGGCGTCGCGTCCGGGGCGGTCGATGTGGCGCTGGTCATCGGTGCCGACAAGCTGCGGGAGACCGCCACCAAGGACATGCTCTGGGCCTGGGAGGAAACCGCGCGCGACATGGCGTGGGACTACCCGCTCGGGCTGGTCGCGCCAGCCGGTTTCGCCCTGCACGTACGGCGCTACCTGCACGAGTCGCCCGCTACCCGCGAGCACCTGGCGATGGTGGCGGTGAAGAACCACCGGCACGGGGTCAGCAACCCCCGCGCGCGGCTGCGTTTCGAGATCACCGTCCAACAGGCCCTCGACGCGCCCATGGTGGCGTCCCCGTTCGGGGTGTACGACTGCGCCCCGCAGAGTGACGGCGCCGCCGCCCTGGTGCTGGCCGCCGAGGATGTGGTGGATCGCTTCACCGATCGGCCGGTGTGGATCCGCGGGGTGGGCCTGGGCCTGGACGCGGTGATGCACCAGCACAAGCGGGACATGACGACCTTTCCGGCGACGCTGCGCGCCGCCAAGCAGGCTTTCGCCATGGCGGGGCTGACGCCGTCGGACATCGATGTCGCCGAGGTGCACGACTATTTCACCGGTGTGGAGATGATCAGCTACGAAGACCTCGGCTTCGCCGAACGGTTCGAGGCCCACAAGTTGCTCGAAGTCGAGGTGACCAGTGTCGGCGGCGCGCTGCCGGTCAACCCCAGCGGTGGTTTGAAGTCCAAAGGCCACCCGCCGGGGGCCACCGGTGTGGCACAGTGCGTAGAACTCTTCGAGCAGTTGCGCGGTACCGCGGTCAATCAGGTCGATGGCGCCCGGATCGGCTTGGCGCACAACATCGGAGGGCCAACTGCGGTGGCGGCGGTCACCATCGTGGAAGGGGGCGGCGGTGGCGTTTAGCGGCGGGTCGGCGCTTTCGACCCCAGTTGACGCAGCCGTCAATAATTGGGCGGCGGTGCGGTAATGGTTCTCGGGGCGACCGCAGATCCACCGATGGACCGGGAACGCGACGAGCAGACCCAACGGGGGGCTGCCGCAGGGCGGCATCGGCCCACCGGCCAGCGGCGAGAGCCGCCGACCTATGTGCGGCCGATGATCGGGCTGCTGACGATCCTGACGATCGCGGCCCTCGTCGGGCTGCCGATCGCGCTGTTCCGGGACAGCTTCACCCGCACGGTGCCGGTCACGGTGCTGTCGCAGCGGGCCGGTCTGGTGATGTATCCCGACGCCAAGGTCAAGCTGCGCGGGGTCCAGGTCGGCAAGGTCGGGGCCATCGATCCTCGACCGGACGGCACCGCGGTGCTGCGGCTGGAGATGCAACCCGACCAACTGCGGTTGATTCCGGCGAACGTCACCGCCCGGATCGCTTCCACGACGGTGTTCGGGGCCAAGTCCGTCGAGTTGGTGGCGCCGCCGGATCCGGAGGCGACCAGACTGCACGCCGGTCAGGTGCTGGCGGGCGAACACGTCACCGTCGAGATCAACACGGTGTTCCAGCAGCTGGTTAGGGTCTTGGACAAGATCGACCCGAAGAAGCTGAACGAAACGCTGAGCGCGGTCTCGACGGCGTTCAACGGGCGCGGGCAGAAGATCGGGCAGGCGCTCACCGACTTCGACAAGCTGCTGGCCGAGATCGAGCCCAGCCTGAGCACGCTGGAGCACGAGGCCGCCACGATGCCGCCGGTGTTCCGGTCGTACGCCGACGCGGCACCGGACCTCACCGCTGCCCTCAACGCCACCAGCACCATGAGCGAGAGCATCGTGGCCGAGCGCAACAGCTTGGACACCTTCCTGCTCAGTGCCATCGGGCTGGCCAATACCGGCAACGAGGTGCTGGGCGAGAACCGGCAGGCCCTGACCGACCTGACGCACGTGCTGGAGCCGACCGCTGAGCTGCTGGACAAATATCACGAGGAACTCGGCTGTTCGATCGGCGGCTTGGTGCCCTTCGCCAAGTCCACGCCGTTCCATGTGCCCGGCATCATCATCACGGCCAGCTTCACGTTGGCCAAGGAGCGCTACCGCTACCCCGACCACCTGCCGAAGGTGGCGGCCCGCTCCGACCGCTCCTACTGCACGGAACTGGGCCTGCCCGACGTGCCGCCCGAATACCGGGTGCCGGCGCTGATCGCCGACACCGGAGCCAACCCGTACGAATACGGCAACCAGGGCATCCTGCTCAACTCCGACGGTCTCAAGCAGGCGCTGTTCGGACCGATCGGCGGGCCGCCGCGCAACAGCGCCCAGGTGGGGATGCCGGGATGACGCGCTCGTTGGGACCCCTGGTCAAGTTCGGCATCTACGCCGCGGTGATGGTGTTGGCGACGATATTTCTGTTCGCCATCTTCGCCGAGGTCCGCACCGGTCCGACGGTGGGCTACCAGGCGGTGTTCTCCGACGCCTCCCGGCTGAAATCCGGGGACAGCGTGCGGGTGGCCGGCGTCCGCGTCGGCACGGTGGGAGGCGTATCGCTCCGCAAAGACGGCACGGTGCTGGTGAAATTCCAGGCCGACCGCAATATTTCGCTCACCACCGGGACGCAGGCCTCGGTGCGCTACTTGAATCTGGTCGGCGACCGCTACCTGGAACTGACGGACGGGCCGGGCTCCACCCGGCTGTTGCCGGTGGGCTCGGAGATCCCACTGGAGCGGACCGCGCCGGCACTGGATCTGGACCTGTTGCTCAACGGCCTCAAGCCGGTGATCCGCGGGCTGAATCCGCAGGACGTCAACTCGCTCACCGCCTCGCTGATCCAGATCATGCAGGGCCAAGGCGGCACCATCGACTCCCTGATGTCTCGGACGTCGTCGTTCTCGAGCTCGCTGGCCGACAACAACCAGGTGATCGAGTCCCTGATCGACCAACTGCGCACCACGCTGGCCACCCTGTCCAACGGCGACAAGCGGTTTTCCGGGGCGATCGATCGACTCAACAAACTGGTCGCCGGCTTGGCGGCCGACCGCGACCCGATCGGGACCGCGGTGACGGCCCTGGACCGCGGCACCGCATCACTGGCCGATCTGCTCGGCAACGCGCGCGATCCGTTGACCAACACCATCACTCAGGTCGATCGGTTGACCACCGCCATCAACGCGGACCTGGCCGGCCTGGATATGTCCTTGCAGAAGGCGCCGGAGAACTACCGCAAGGCCATCCGCCTCGGCGCCTACGGCGGGTTCATCCAGTACTACCTCTGCGCTGTGCAGATCCGGGTCAGCGACACCCAGGGCCGCACGGCGGTGTTCCCCTGGATCAAAGCGGAGGAGGGCCGATGCAGCGACACCGACTGAGCGCCGTGCTGCCCGGTGCCGCGCCCCTACGGCGGGGGGCCCGCCGATGCTGAAATACCGCGGCAGCCAGCTGAGCAGGATGGGCCTGATCGGCATTGTGGTCGTAGCCTTCGTCGTCGCGATCGGACTGCAGCCCGAGCAGTTGATCCAGTGGGCCACCTGCGTGCGTTACCAGGCCAAGTTCGCCGAAGCCGGCGGCCTGAGCGCCGGTGCCGACGTCACGCTGTCGGGGATCAAGGTCGGCTCGGTCACCGATGTCGCACTCGACAACGGCGACGCCCTGGTGACGTTCACCTTGGCCGGCAAGTACCCGCTGGGCTCGCAGACCACCGCGCATATCCGCACCGGGTCGTTGCTCGGCGAGCGGGTGCTGACGGTGGAGCCGGCGGGCAGCGGCAAGCTGCGCCCGCTCGAGGTCATCCCGCTCACCCGCACATCGTCGCCGTACTCATTGGTCGATGTGGTCGGTGAACTGACCTCCAATACCGGCGGCACCGACACCGAGTCGCTGAACCGGTCGCTGGACACCCTTTCGGACACCATCGACCAGATCGCTCCCCAGTTGGGGCCGACGTTCGACGGCCTGAGCCGGCTGTCCCGCGCGGTGAACAGCCGCAATGAGGGCCTTGCCGACCTGCTGAAATCGGCCGCCGAGCTCACCGGTGTGCTCTCCGAACGCAGCCAGCAGATCAACTCGCTGATCCTGGACGCCGACAGTCTCGTCGACGTGCTCAACACCCGCCGGCAGGCGATCGTCAACCTGCTGGCCAGCACGTCGGCGATCTCGCGGCAGCTGTCCGAATTGGTCGCCCAGAACAACGACCAGCTCAAACCGACGCTGGCGAAGATCATCGAGCTGAACAAGATCCTGGAGAAGAACCGGGACAACCTGGCCAAGGCGCTGCCCGGCCTGGCGAAATACGAACTCACCCAAGGTGAGACGGTTTCCAACGGGGCCTACTACAGCGCCTATGTGCCGAACCTGTTCCTGCCGCAGCTGCTTCAGCCGTTCCTCGATTACATCTTCGGCTTCCGGCGCGGCGTCGACGCCGGACAGCCGCCGGACAATGCCGGGCCGCGTGCCGAACTGCCGTTCCCGATCAATGGGATTCCGCAACCAGGAGACCTGCCGCCCCGATGAAGACTCGTAAACCACTGCGGATCGCGGCTGTCGCCCTGGCGGCGCTGCTGCTGCTGGCGGGCGCCGGCATCCTGGTTCGTCAGACCGTCCTGAAACCGACTCGGATCACCGCGTACTTCTCCACCGCAACCGCCATCTATCCCGGTGACGAGGTCCGGGTCGCCGGGGTGAAGGTCGGCACCATCGACCGCATCGAACCGCAGGGCACGCAGGCCAAGCTCACCCTGCGCGTCGACCACAAGGTACCGATCCCGGCTGCGGCCAAAGCGGTCATCGTCGCGCCCAACCTGGTAGCGGCGCGGTTCGTCCAACTGACCCCCGCCTACCACCGCGGCGATGGGCCGACCCTCGCTGATGGCGCGGTGATCCCGCGCGAGCACACCGCGGTCCCGGTCGAGTGGGATGAGGTCAAGACCCAGTTGAACCGGCTTGCCGCGGAACTGGGCCCGCGCAGCGGTGTTTCGGGAACGTCGGCGTCGCGCTTCATCGACAGCGCGGCCAATGCGATGGACGGCAACGGCGCCAAGCTGCGCGAGACGTTGGCGCAACTCTCCGGCGTGGCCCGGATCTTCGCCGAGGGCAGCGGCAACATCGTCGACATCATCTCGGGCCTACAGACGTTCATGACGGCGCTGCGTGACAGCGATCAGCAGATCGTGGTGTTCGAGTCGCGGCTCGCCACGTTGACGAGTGTGGTCAACGACAGCCGATCCAACCTGGATGCCGCTCTTACCGACTTCGCGGGCGCGATCGACACCGTGCGGGATTTCGTGGCGGGGAGCCGCGCCGAAACCGCCGAGGCGCTGCGGGGCGTGGCCAATGTCAGTCAGACGCTGGCCGATTCGAAGAACGCGATCCGCAATATTCTGCATATCACCCCGAATGCGATCGCCAACACGCTCAACATGTACAACGTGACCAGCGGGACCCCGGTGGGTTCGTTTGCGTTCGCCAACTTCAGCAACCCGGTTCAGGCGATCTGCACGATGACCGGCGCGATCGGAAACGTGACGTCGACGGAGACCGGCAAGCTGTGCGAGGGGTACCTCGGGCCGGCCATGCGGCTGCTGAATTTCAACGGGATGCCGTTGCCGATATCTCCGTATCTGACCAAGGCGGCCAGCCCGGAGAAGTTGATCTACACCGATCCGGCGTTGATGCCGCACGCCGAGCACCCGGGAAGCCTGCCGGAACAAGAGCCGTCGATCTCGGCCTACACCGGATTGCATGGCGACGTCCCACCCCCGCCGGGATGGACGGATCCGTTGCAACCGCGCGGTTCCCTTGCGCCCGACGGACTGCCGGCCGCGGCGACACCGCCACTGAACCCTGGAGTGCCGCTGCCGAGCCCGACCACGTTCGACGGGATGCTGCTGCCGGGCGGTCCGCCGCCGCCCGGGCCGCCGCCCGGTCCGTTGCCCGCGGAAGGGGGGCCCACGCCATGATCGGTCTTCGTTCCCTGCGGCGCGGCGCGGCGGTCGCGGCTTTGGTCGCCGTCACCACGACCGGCTGCGCCTTCGGCGGGCTGAACTCGGTGGCGCTGCCCGGTGTTCAGGGCCGCGGTTCCGGGGCGCAGCATTTCACCGTGCAGCTGGCCAATGTCGGGACATTGGAATCGAATTCGCCGGTGCTGCTCTCCGACGTGGTGATCGGCAGCGTCGGCAAGATGACCGTCAGCAACTGGCATGCCAACGTCGACATCGCGGTCAACCCCGGCGTCGAGGTCCCGGCCAATGCCGTCGCGACGGTCGGGCAGACCAGCCTGCTCGGTTCGATGCACCTGGCGCTCAATCCGCCGATCGGACAGCAGCCGACGGGGCGGCTGACCTCCGGATCCACCATCCCGTTGAGCGACTCGTCGACCTATCCGTCCACCGAGCAGACCTTGTCGTCGCTGGCGGTAATCGTCAACGGGGGCGGGCTCGGCCAGATCGGTGACATCATCCACAACTTCAGCGCGTCCATGGCGGGACGGGAAGCCGACATTCGCGATCTGATCGTCCGGCTGGACAACTTCACCGGTGCGCTGGACCGGCAGCGGAACAACATCGTCGAGGCCATCGGTGAGATGAACCGGACGGCCACGACTTTCGCCGGACAGCGCGACACCATCCACCGTGCGCTGGACAAGATTCCGCCGGCCATCGACGTCTTGATCAAGGAGCGCCCCAAGTTCGTCACCGCGATGACCAAACTCGGCCAGTTCGGCGACCTGTCGGCCGGCCTGGTCAACGACTCCGGGCACCAACTGGTCTCCGACCTCATCCACATCGAACCGGCGTTGCGTTCGCTGGCCGATATCGGCCCGGAGCTCAACTCGGCAGTGGCCTACGCCTCCGCGTTCCCCTACGGCCCCAATGCGATCGAGCGCGCAGTGCGGGGCGACTTCCTGAACCTGTTCGCCGTCTTCGACCTCACCAAACCGCGGCTCAAGCGGGCGCTGTTCGCCGGCACCCAGTGGGGCGACGAAGACGCGAAACTCGTTCCGGCGCCCGGTGACCCGTGGTATCTGAACTATTCTTACGACCCGCTGCAAGAGCCGATTCTGCGGTCGTCGAGCCAAGGCTTACCGCCGGGCGCGCTCGGCTCGGAAGGCGGTGGTTAGATGCTGACACGCTTTGTGCGGATCCAACTGATCCTGTTCCTGGTGGCCTCGGTGATCGGCGTCGGAGCCATGCTCTTTGGCTACATGCAGGTGCCGACCCTGCTCGGGATCGGCCGGGTCACGGTCAAGCTGGACCTGCCGGAGACCGGCGGGCTGTACCGATTCTCCAATGTCACCTACAACGGGGTGCAGATCGGCACGGTCACCGACGTCGCGCTGACCGGCAACGGTGTGCGTGCCACGCTGTCGCTGGATCGATCGCCGAAGATCCCGGCCGACCTGGTGGCCGCGGTGCGCAGCGTGTCGGCGATCGGTGAGCAGTATGTCGACCTGCTGCCGCGCAGCGACGGTGGTCCCTACCTGCAGAACGGTTCGGTGATCGCGGCGTCCGACACGCAAGTGCCCCAACAGGTCGGGCCGATGCTCGATCAGGTCAGTGCCCTGGTCGACAGTATCCCCAAGGACCGGCTCAGTGGCCTGCTCGACGAGACCTTCCAGGCCTTCGACGGGGCCGGCTACGACTTCCAATCACTGCTGGATTCGGCGACCACCATCAGCGGTGACGCCAACCGGGTCTCGGACAAGGTACGCAAGCTGGTCGATGACGCTGCGCCGCTGTTGGACTCCCAGGAGAAAAGCACCGATGCGATCCGGACCTGGGCGCGCAGCGTGGCCGGGATCTCCGAACAGGTCGCGGTCAACGACCCGCAGTTGCGCGCCATCCTGCAGCGCGGCCCCGGATTCGCCGACGAAGTATCGGGCCTGATGCAGGACCTCAAACCCACCCTGCCGATTCTGCTGGCGAACCTGAACACCCTCGGGCAGGTGTTGATGGTCTACAACCCGTCGCTGGAGCAGTTGATGGTGCTGCTGCCCGGATACATTGCCGCCCAACAGTCGTTCGGGCTGCCCAAGAACAACCCGACCGGTCTGCCGCAGGGCGACTTCACCCTGACCTTCGGTGACCCCAACCCGTGCACCGTCGGGTTTCTGCCGCCGTCATCCTGGCGCTCGCCGGCCGACACCACCACGATCGACACCCCCGACGGCCTGTACTGCAAACTGCCGCAGGACTCACCGGTGTCGGTGCGTGGCGCCCGCAACTTCCCGTGTATCGAGCATCCGGGCAAGCGCGCGCCCACGGTCGAGCTCTGCGATGACCCGAAGGGGTTCGTGCCCATCGCGATGCGCCAGCATCTCACCGGCCCCATGCCGTTCGACCCGAACCTGGTCAAGCAGGGCATCCCGGTCGATGACCGGGTCGATTTCAACGACCGGATCTTCGCCCCGACCGGAGGCACACCGCTGCCGCCGTGGGCCACCCCGTCTGGCACGTCGCCGGATTCCCCTCGGCCGGTGGTGCCGGCGCCGCCCCCGGAAGCACCGGGTGCGGCTCCCTCGGCGAACGCCGGCCCGGGACCATCGGTCGCGGTGCTGCCCTACGACCCGAACACGGGCAAATACATGACACCCGACGGGCGCTACGAGCAGCAGACGAACCTGGTGCCCGGATCGAGTCCCAAGACGTGGACCGACCTGATGCCGTCCTAGCCGAAGGAGGACAAAACATGCGCGCACTTGAGTTGACCGTCGCCGCAGCGGCTTTCGGCCTTGTCGTGGCGTCCGCCCCGGCGCCGCCCGCGCAGGCCGCCCTGGGCTTCGAGCTCAATGGCCCCTACCGGGTCATCTCGAAGGGGGACTGGGCCAAGACCAACGAGGTATTCATGAACGAGGCCACCGTCTCATCGGTGTGGACGTTCAGCTCCAGTTGCGAGAACGCGCACTTCTGTACCGGCCAGGTCAGCAGCGACCAGGGCTGGACCGCGCCGCTGGAATTCCGCACCTCGCGGTGGATCGTCGACCGCTTCCACGAGAACTGGCAGACCTGCCCGGATGGCACCACCTCGCCGGGCCGGCAGCGCTACCAGTTCCAGGGCGGCGACCTCAACGGCCAGTACGACAAACGCAATATCGACCTACTGGTCGGCTACGACCGGACGATCGGCGTCTCGGGTGCGTGCGGACGCAACCAGCCCACGGTGATCCTCATGCCGCTGAGCGTGCAGCGGCTCTAGGCGGGAGGGAAGACCATGCAGACCACTCACATGACGAAAGCGCTTGTCGCGGCGGTACTTGCCGCGGGCACGGTCGCCGCTGTGACGCCCCCGGCGCCGGCGGGTGCCGACCCGTACGTGCCGATGTGCGACGTCCCGGCGTGCACACCCGGAATCGCGCCGAATGTTGTGCTGGGTGCGCCGTGCTCTAACACCACCTACTTCGTCTTCGGGTCCGCTGTTGCCGGGCCGTCGACACTGCCGGGCAGGCTGGTGTACTGCGCGTCGCCGCGCCGCTACGAGCCGCGCTGGTTCCGCTCTCCGGAGATGCACGGCGTCAAGGAGGAGAACAGCAAGTGCGACGAGTACTCCGGCGAGGTGGCGCAGGCACCCGACGGGCTGTTTTTGACCTGTGTCGCCGATGGCGAGTCGTTGTGGCGTCGCGGAGACCTGTAGCGGTACACCAGTCCTGGCAAGTCGAGGGAGTTCGGCCCATGATGCGAACCACTGTCGGTGCAGCGCTCGGCGCGCTCGCGGTTGCCACGGCCGTGGCGCCGCCCGCCGCGGCCGATATGCGCTACGGCAACTATGACGTGCTGAGCAACCGATGGACCGACGCATCCTGGGTGTGGGCGGCCTACCCGTGCGAGACGATCGGCAAATTCGATGACCTGCCGGCCGGGTGCGTTCAGATCAGCGCGATCGACCGGCCGCATTTCTTCGGCCGCGGATACTACGGCGGCACCGCCCGGCTGGTGAACGGGCAGTACTCGTTCACCTCGGATTACCCCAACGGCCTGAACTGTCCGTTCGGGCCCTCCATGCCGACCCGTGACACCTACACCTGGGATGCCAACACGTTGGCCGGCGTCGTCGAATCCCATTTCGACGTGGGCTGTATGAACGGTCCCGCGGGAGTGAACACCTGGACGTTCGCGCTGGTCCGGATGTAGCGGTTACACCGGATCGAACGAGGAGATCAGCCACCGGCCGCCGTGCTTCTCCAAGCCGACCTTGACGCTGCTCATCGAGTAGGAGCCGTCGGGGTTCGTCTTGCTGATCGTGGTCTGGTTGAGATAGATCAGCACTTCGGCGGAGCCGGGCCGCAACGACACGATGCCTTTGCGAACCACGGCGGCGATCGTCTGCACTTCCTTCTCTTTGACCGCCGGGGTGACGACCTTCTGGGTGAAATCGGTGTAATGCGAGAGGAAGTCACCGGTGAGGTGGCTCTCGGCGGCGGCGAAATCCTGCTCCATCGTCTTCGGCGCGTAGGTCAATACGGCGACCGCGCCGTCGGCGGCAGCGGCCATCACGGCCTGCTCGGCCGCGGGACCGAGTTGCTGATCGGCCCGCAGCACCCCGAAGTACAGCCAGCCGGCCAGCCCCGCCGACGCCAACAGCAGCCCCCCCAGCGTGGCCGCGATCCAGCGCGCGGTTGAGACCGTCGGGCCGGCTTGGGATTCCTCGGCAGGCTCCGAGGCCTCGTCGGCTTCAACGGTCACGGACTTGTCGACGGCCGCCTCGAGTGTCACGTCGTCCTCGTCGGGTTCGCTCATGCCGCGAAGTCCACCTTCGACATCTTGACCTGATCGCCCTCGCGGGCCAGGTGTACGGTCAGACGCCAGCTGCGCGGTTCCTCTTTCGCTCCGGCGACATTGGTGACCTTGGTGGTGGCCGCGACCAGCACCACCGCCTCGTTGTCCGAAATCGATTCCACGCCGGAGACCACCGTGTCAACCGAGGTGACGGTTTTGGACTCGCGGGCCACCTTGGCGAAGTCGCCGGCGTGGGCTTCGAAATCCTTCTTGAACTCACCGGTGGAGTTTTCCAGAATCGCGTTGACGTCGTCGTCGACTGTCTCGTAGTTCAGTGACATCAGCGTGACCACGCCCTGGCGGGCGGCCGCGGCGTACTCGCCCAATTGATGTTGGCGTAGGGCAACGTCGCGATGGTGGGACAGCATCAGCACATCAACGGCGAGGAAACCGCCGATGGCGAGTACGGCCAGCGTCGCCGCCACCCAGCCCAGTTGTCTGCGGATGCCGATGAACTTGCGCGGCTGTTCAGCCGGTTCATCGACGGCAGCTTCGCCGGCACCCGGCGCCAGATCATCGGCTTCGATTCCCGCAGGCTTGACGTCCGGTGCGGTTTCCAGGTCGACCGCTTGGGCGGATTCCGACTCGGAGCCCTGCTGCGCCTTGAGCAGCTCCGCGCGGGCGCGGGCCAACTCCGCTGCAGCCTCGGCGGCCTTCGCCTCGGCTTCTGCCAGCGTCAGCGCATCTTTTGAGGTGCGCTTGGCGGCATGCTTTCCACCACCGGCCGGTTTCGCCGGATCACGCGACGGCATATGCCCTCCTGTCCGTTGTCCACCCAGCTCCGGCAGGGTCCCCCACAAGGCCAAGCACCCTCGCAAGCCCGCTCCGAAACGGTAGCACCAGGTCTCTCACCAGGTGCGGAGCGAGCAGAGCGCCCCCTTGGTGCCGGCGTCGGTGGCGACGACGACGTCGTCGATGCGCAGTTCGCAGACGAACCCGGGTGAGGCGAGTTGGGGATGCATCCCGGGCAACGACACCACCACCATCGCCCAGTCCTGCGGGTCGGCCAGGGTGGTCTCGAAGATCCAGGGCTGGTTCGGCCCGATTGTGACGTCCGCACGCGGGCTGTACTGGTATGGGTTGTGGCTGTATTCGCCGAAGTTGGGCGGCTGAGCTTCACGGTAGTAGACGTTCGCCTGGGCGGTTTCGGTCGCACTGACCAAGTAGCGCACCCGGTGTGGTGCGGAGTCGTCGGCGGCTGCCGGCGCCGCGGTGGCAAGCACACCGGTAAACGCCAGGCCTAGAACCAGGGGCGACGCCGAGAACTTCCTGGTTGTCACGGGCACCTCCGGGTGCGTTCACCTGCCAAAGACTCAAATTCTTTGTGCAGAAGAATAGCATTTCCAGTTCGGTGGCGGCGGGCGATTGTGCGGCTCGTCAGACGCTCGAATCACCGGTGGCCGCCGCGCGTCCGGCACGGAAGCCGAAGACCATCGCCGGTCCGATGGTGCCGCCGGCGCCCCCGTAGGCCCGCCCGGTCACCCCGGCCATCGCATTGCCCGCGGCGAACAGGCCGGGGATCGGTTGTCCGGTGACGTGCAGCACCCGACCGTCGGCGTCGGTACGCGGACCGCCCTTGGTGCCCATCGCTCCCACCGACAGCGGCACGGCGTAGTACGGCCCGGTGTCGAGCGGACCCAGCGTGCGGCCGGCCGGGGTGTCCGCCTGGTCGTCGCCCCAGTACCCGTCGTAGGCGCTGGCGCCGCGCCCGAACTCGGGATCGGTGCCGGCGGCCACGCCGCGGTTCCAGGACGCCACGGTCTGAGCCAGACCGTCCGGGTCGATGCCGGTCTTGCCGGCCAGGGCTGCCAGGTCGGGCGACTCGCAGAACCACTCCGGTGCCGTGCCGCCGGGGGCGACGCCGAGGAATCCGTACCGGCGCAGATGCTCGGCGTCGAAGACGATCCACGCCGGATCGTTGACGTAGCCGCCGCGCGGCGCCAGGTAGTGAAATGCGCCGGCCATCGAGTTGTAGTCACACGCCTCGTTGACAAACCGCCGCCCGGACCGGTTGACGATGATGCTGCGCGGCCGGGTGCGCTCCAGTCGCACGCTGCGGCTGCGCTGTTGGCCGTCGATGGTGTCGCCGGGAATTCGGACGATCGGAACCCACCACGCCTCGCCCATGTTGGCCAGGTCGGCGCCGAGCGCCATCGCCATGCGCAGCGCGTCGCCGGTGTTGTGCGGCGGTGACACCGCGCCCCGCATCGGCCCCCGCAGGAAGGCCTCCACCAGGGTGGTGTCCCATTCGAAGCCGCCGTTGGCCAGGATGACGCCGCGGCGGGCGCGCACCCGCCGAGACGTGCCGCCGGCGTCGACGCGGACGCCGGCCACACCGCCCCTACCGCTGTCGCCGTGATCGCCGATGAGCTCGACGCCACGACAGCCCGTCGCCGGCGCCACCCCGGCGTCCAGTAGCCCCTTGAGCAGCCCGGCGATCAAAGCGGTGCCGGCCACGCACAGATTGCCCGCAGCGGTGTCCGCTGTGTTGTCTATGTCGGCGTGCAGCCGGGCGCGGGTCTCGGCGTCGAATCCGACGTTGCTGTAGTCGGCCGGGAACGCGGTGATCCGGTCGTGCCAGGAACCCAGCCGGGAGATGTCGTAGGGCAGTGGGCTCAGTGAGCGGCCACCGGACGGACGTCCGCCGGGCAGCTCCGGCTTGTAATCGGGGAAGCCGGCCGCGACCTCGAAGCGGACGTCGCTGTGCGCTTCGACGAAGTCGACCATCTCCTGGCCGGTGCGCACGAACGTCGAGACCAGCTCGTCGTCCATCGCACCGAACGACTGCGCCCGCAGGTAGTCCAGGGCGGCCTCGACGGTCAAGCCGGGAGCCCGGGTATGCGCGGGAATCCAGGCGATACCACCGGAGACGGCGGTGGTTCCTCCCACGGTCGCGGACTTCTCGTAGACGGCGACCGAGGCGCCGTTGACCGCTGCGGTGAGCGCGGCGGTGAGCCCGGCTCCGCCGGTGCCCAGCACCACTACGTCGATCTCGTCGTCCCAATCACCGACTGTCAATGACGTTTTCCTTTCGGGCACAGCGGGTTTCAGCTGAGGATCTCAGACAGTTTGTCGGCCGCCGCCAGCACGGCATCCCGACCGCGCAACACGACGTCCTCGCGATGTGAGATCAGGTTGATGCAGGTGGGCGGCGCGGGAGGGCGGCGACGGACCGGAACCGCCAGCCCGAACGTTCCGGGCTCGATCTCGCCGTGGGTGACCACCCAGCCGCGCTCGCGGGTCTGTGGGACGATGTCGCGCTCGTCGGGGCGCCGCGGCATGGCGGCCGACAGCGCGATTCCGGCGGCGCCGAGGCTCAGCGGGTGGCGACTGCCCTCGTGAAACGCCAACTGATAGCCGACCTGGGTCGGCACGATGACGGCGACGGCCACTTGTTGGTCACCCTCGGCCACCAGTAGCGACACCGTGGTGCCGAGTTCGTCGGCGAGCGCGCGCAGCGTCGGCAGGCTCAGCTGGCGAACGTTGTTGTCGAACGACGCGCCGAGGACGGCCAAGGCCGCTGCCGAGCGGAACCGGCCGTCTTCGCCCTTGGCCACCAATCGGTGACTCGTCAGCGTGTTCAGCAGCCGATAGGCGATGGTCCGGTGGACGCCGATCCGGTCGGCGACCTGCTGGATGGTCAGCCCGTCGGGCGTGGTGGCCACCGCCTGCAATGCGGCCAGTCCCCGGGCCAGGGTCTGCGACCCCGGGGCGGCGTCGACGGCGCCGGCGGGCTTCCGCCTGGTCATCAGCTCGGCCTCCTTGACATCCACTCATCTGAGAGTGATGCTCTTCAATATAACGTACATCCATGTGCGATAAAAGCACGTTCTGATATCGGAAAATGAGAATGGTATTTCCGCGACAGCGCAGGGAGAGGTGGCCGGTGCCGGAGTTCGAGAGCATCTGGAGTGATCTTCAGGGCGTTGCGTTCGAGCAGGGGTATCTCGATGCGGGTGGGGTGCGCACCCGCTACCTTCGGGCGGGCGACCCGAGCAAGCCGGTGCTGGTGCTGCTGCACGGTTCCGGCGGCCACGCCGAAGCCTATGTCCGCAATCTGGCCGCGCACGCGGAGCACTTCTGGACCTGGTCCATCGACATGCTGGGTCACGGCTACACCGACAAACCCGGTCATCCGCTGGAGATCCCCCACTACGTGGCGCACCTGACCGCGGTGCTGGACGCCATCGGCGCCGGGCAGGCCAGCATCAGCGGTGAATCACTCGGCGGTTGGGTGGCGGCGCGCGCCGCCATCGATCACCCGGACCGCGTGCAGCGCCTGGTGCTCAACACCGCGGGGGGCTCGCAGGCCGATCCCGAGGTGATGAAGCGGATCATCACGTTGTCGATGGCGGCGGTGGAGAACCCCGACTGGGAGACGGTGCAGGCCCGCATCAAGTGGCTGATGGCCGACAAGTCCAAGGGCTACGACGACATCGTGGCCAGCCGACAGCGGATCTACCGACTGCCCGGGTTCATCGACGCGATGCGCGACATCATGGCGCTGCAGGATCCCGAGATCCGCGCCCGCAATCTGCTGGGGCCCGGTGACTACGGCAAGATCACGGCGCCGACGCTGGTGGTCTGGACCAGTGACGACCCGACGGCCGACGTTGAGGAGGGTAAGCGGATCGCCTCGATGATCCCCGGTGCCCGGTTCGAGCTGATGCCGGGCTGCGGCCACTGGCCGCAGTACGAAGATCCCGCGACCTTCAACCGCCTCCACCTGGAATTCCTGCTGGGGCGTTAGCGTGACCGCTGAAACGAGGGCAGCCGACGACGACGTCGACGTGGTGATCGTCGGCGCCGGGCCCGTGGGCCTCACGCTGGCGAACATCCTCGGCCTGCGAGGGGTCCGGACCCTGGTGGTCGAGGACCGCGCCACACTCATCGACTATCCCCGGGGGGTCGGGCTCGACGACGAATCGCTGCGCACGTTCCAGGCGATCGGGCTGGTGGATGCCGTCCTGCCGCACACCGTGCCGAACCAGATCCTGCGGTTCTTCGACGGCAAACGGCGGCTGCTGGCCGAGATGGCGCCCGCCGACGCGTGTTTCGGCTGGCCCAAGCGCAACGGCTTCGTTCAACCACTGGTCGACGCCGAACTGCTCCGCGGGCTGGAACGCTTCGACCACGTCCGGGTGCTGTGGGGACACCCGATGACCGGCTGCACCGAACAGACCGACGGAGTCAGGGTGCAGCTGGGCGGCAGCGAGCCGACCGAGGTGACCGCCCGCTACGTTGTCGGTTGCGACGGTGGCCGCAGCGCCACCCGCCGGCTGATGGGGGTGTCCTTCGATGGCACCACCTCGTCCACCCGCTGGCTGGTCATCGATCTCGCCAACGATCCGCTGGGTCATCCCAACAGCGAGGTCGGGGCCGACCCCGCACGGCCCTACGCTTCCATCTCGATCGCGCACGGCATCCGGCGCTTCGAATTCATGATCCACGCCGACGAAACCGACGAGCAGGCCGAAGACCCCGAATTCGTCGCGGCGATGCTGGCGCCGTTTCTACCGCATCCGCACGATGTCGACGTGATCCGCCACCGGGTCTACACCCACCACTCCCGGATCGCCGGCGCATTCCGCCGCGGCCGGATGCTGTTGGCCGGCGACGCCGCACACCTGATGCCGGTCTGGCAGGGGCAGGGGTACAACAGCGGAATCCGCGACGCGATGAACCTGGGCTGGAAACTGGCCGCGGTGGTGCGCGGGCAGGCGGAACCGGGCCTGTTGGACAGCTACGACGCCGAACGGCGCAAGCATGCCCGCGCCATGATCGACCTGTCCACGATGGTGGGCCGGGTGATCTCCCCGACCAACCGACGGGTCGCCGCGGCGCGCGACCGGCTGATCCGGGCCGCCTCAGCGGTGCCGACGCTCAAACGCTACGTGCTGGAGATGCGGTTCAAGCCGATGCCGCGCTATGACCACGGTGCGGTCGTTCACGACCAGCCGCAGCGTGCCGACTCGCCGGCCGGGACCTTGTTCATTCAGCCCCGGGTGGACACCCGCACCGGGACGGGTCTGCTTCTCGACGACGTGATCGGCACCGGGTTCGCGGTGCTGGCCTGGAACAACAATCCCCGCGCCCTGCTCGGGGAGGAGGCCTTCGCGCGGTGGAAGGCGTTGGGAGCCGGCTTCATCGCCATCCGGCCGCTGACTCAGCTGCACTGGACTCCGCCCGGCCAGCTCGATGATCCGGACGTCAGCATCGTCGGTGACCGGACCGGCGAGCTGAAGGCCTGGTTCGACCGGCACACCGAGTCGGTGGTGTTCCTGCGCCCCGACCGCTGCATCGCCGCGGCCTGCATCGCCCAGCGCGCCACCGAGGTGAGCGCCCGGCTCTTCGACGTCCTGACGCTGACCGTAGGGGGTGACACCGCCGATGCCACTGGCCCTGTGCTGCATGTCCCACAGCCCGCTGCTGAATCTGCCGGGACCACCACCTGAGTTGATGGCCGACATCGAGGCCGCCGTCGACGACGCGGCGGCGTTCGTCGCCGACTTCGACCCGCAGCTGACGGTGGTGTTCGCGCCGGACCACTACAACGGGTTCTTCCTGCGACTGATGCCGCCGTTCTGCATCGGCACCGCCGCGCACGGTGTCGGCGACTACGGCACCTACGCCGGCCCGTTGAACGTCGCCGCCGGCCTCGCCGGCGAATGTGCGGCCGCGGTGCTGGAACACGGTGTGGATGTGGCCGTCTCGGCTCACATGGATGTCGATCACGCAATGGTGCAGCCGCTGGAGCGGTTGCTCGGTGACGCCACGGCATGCCCGGTGATCCCGATCTTCATCAACGCCGTCGCCGCACCGCTGGGGCCGCTACATCGCGCTCGCGCCCTCGGCGCTGCGGTCGGCGCCTACCTGGCCACCCTGGACCTTCGGGTGCTGATCCTGGGATCCGGCGGGCTGTCGCACGATCCGCCGATCCCGACCCTGGCGACCGCGCCACCAGTCACTCGCGACCGGATTCTGCACGGCACCCCGATGAGCGCCGAGCAGCGGATGGCCCGCCAGGACACGGTCATGGCGGCGGCCCGCGACTTCGCCGCGGGAACCGGTGACCTCGCGCCGCTGAACCCGGAATTCGATCAACGGTTCCTGTCGATCCTCGACAGCGGCCGGCTCGACGACCTGGCGGACTGGTCGAATGCCTACATCACCGAGGCCGGAGGTGGATCGGCGCACGAGATCCGCACCTGGGCAGCTGCTTTCGGTGCGTTGGCGGCGCAGGGGCCTTACCGCACGGCCAACCACTACTACCGGCCGTCCCCGGAGCTGATCGCCGGATTCGCCGTCCGCACCGCGCAACCGGTGGAGGTGGGCCCGTGACTGAGAACGACCACTTCGTCGACGTGCTGATCATCGGCTCCGGCGGGGGCGGGATGACCGCCGCGCTGGCCGCCGACGCCCGTGGGCTGGACACCCTGGTGGTGGAGAAGTCGCAGTACTTCGGCGGATCGACCGCGCTGTCCGGCGGCGGTATCTGGGTGCCCGGGGCGCCGGCGCAACGCCGGGAGGGCTACGCCCCCGACCCCGAGGGCGTCGTCGGCTATCTGCGCGAGATCACCGGCGGTCTGGTCAGCGAAGCGCGGCTGCGGCAATACGTCAACGCCGCGCCGGAGATGATGGCGTTCCTGGAGCAGACCAGCCCCTGGCTCGAGTTCATCTGGAAGCCCGGCTACGCCGACTACTATCCGGAACTGCCCGGGGGCTCGGTGCTGGGCAGCACCATCAACGTGCCCGAGATCGACCTGCGCAGGCTGGGCGAACAGGAGCAGCATCTGCTGGCCCCGCTGGCGTTGGCGCCCAAGGGAATCTGGTTCGGCCCCAAGGATCTTCGGCTGTTCTACCAGGTGCGGCAGTCGTGGCGCGGCAAGGCGGTGCTGCTCAAGCTGCTGTGGCGGATGTTCCGCGCCCGGGTATTCGGGGACCGGATGGCCGCGATCGGTCAGTCCCTGGCAGCCCGGCTGCGGCTGGCGATGGTCGAACGCGACATCCCGCTCTGGCTCGACACCCCGATGATCGAGCTGATCACCGACGCCTCCGGCGCGGTCACCGGAGCCGTGGTCGAACGGGACGGCCGGCCGCAGCGCATTTCGGCGCGCCACGGCGTCATCCTGGCCAGCGGCGGCTTCGACCACGACATGGCGTGGCGCAAGGAGTACCAGCCGGTGCTGGAACACGACTGGAGTTTCGGCAATCCACTGGCCACCGGCGACGGGATCCGGGCCGGGGAGCGCGTCGGGGCGGCCACCGAACTGCTGGACGAGGCCTGGTGGTTCCCGGCCATCTGCTGGCCGGACGGCCGACTGCAGTTCATGCTCAACGAACGCATGATGCCGTCGCAATTCATCGTCAACGGCGACGGGCAGCGCTTCATCAACGAGGCCGCGCCCTACATGGATTTCGCGCACGCCATGATCGACGGGCAGCGCTCCGGCGTCACCCACATCCCGTGTTGGCTGATCACCGACCAGCGGTCCTTCCACCGCTATGTCGTCGCCGGGCACCTGCCGATCCCGAAGATCCCGGGCGCCCCGGTCCCGACCGGGCGCAAGATCCCGCAGGCCTGGCTGGACTCGGGAGTGGTCAAGGCCGCCAAGTCGTTCGGCGAGTTGGCCACCGCGATCGGCGTCCCGCCCGACCGGCTGGAGCGTACCGCGCAGCGGTTCAACGAGCTGGCGCGATCCGGCCACGACGACGACTTCAACCGCGGCGACAGCGCCTACGACAACTACTACGGCGACCCGACGCTGCCCAACCCCAACCTGTACCCGCTCGGCAAGCCGCCCTACTACGCGTTCCAGATCATCCTGGGGGACCTGGGCACCTCGGGCGGCCTGCGCACCGATGAGCACGCCCGGGTGCTGCGCGCCGACGAATCGGTGATCGCCGGCCTGTACGCGGTGGGCAACACCTCGGCTCCGGTGATGGGCCGCAGCTACGCCGGTGCCGGAGCGACCATCGGACCGGCGATGACGTTCGGCTACGTTGCCGCCCAACATATCCACGCTGATCGCCGACCTCTCGGCTCACAGTCTGCAACCAAACTCCAAGGAGGTAACCCGTGAAGATCTCACTGTTCTACGAATTCGCACTGCCCCGGCCGTGGTCCGACGACGACGAGCACATTCTCTTCCAGGATGGGCTCGACGAGGTGGAAGCCGCCGATAAGGCCGGGTTTTCCACGGTGTGGCTCACCGAGCATCACTTCCTGGAGGAGTACTGCCACGCCACCGCGCCGGAGATGTTCCTGGCCGCCGCCAGCCAGCGGACGAAGAACATCAGGCTCGGGTTCGGGATCATGCACCTGCCCCCGGTGGTCAACCACCCCGCCCGGGTGGCAGAACGGATCGCCACGCTGGACCTGCTGTCGGGCGGCCGCGTCGAGTTCGGCACCGGTGAAGGATCCTCGATCGCCGAGCTCGGCGGATTCGGCATCGACCCGGCCGACAAACGCGCCCAGTGGGAGGAGGCGCTGGAGGTCTCGATCCGTTGTATGACCGAGGAGCCGTTCACCGGCTTCGACGGCCAGCACGTGCAGATGCCGGCCCGTAACGTGATCCCCAAGCCGATGCAGAAGCCGCACCCGCCGGTCTGGGTGGCCTGCACGCGGCCCGCCTCGGTGCAGATGGCCGCCCAGAAATGCATCGGCGCACTGAGTTTCGCCTACACCGGCCCGGGACCGCTGGCCGAGCGGGTCAACGGGTACTACAAGGAGCTCGAGGAGAACGGCGTCCCGGTCACCCCGCAGGTGAACCCGAATATCCTGGCGATCGGCGGTGACCTGTCGATGATGGTGGCACCCAGCGACGAGCAGGCGCTGCAGCGGCTCGGAGTCGGCGGCGGGTTCTTCTCGTTCGGGATCATGCACTACTACATGACCGGCGAGCACACTCCGGGCCGCACCCGGGTGTGGGAGCGCTACCTCGAAGAGGTCGAGAAGGATCCGACGCTGGCCTACGGGCCGGGTCGCGGTGCGATCGGAAGCCCGGCGACCACGCGGGAGTTCCTGCGCGGCTACGAGGAGAGCGGCGTCGACGAGCTCATCCTGCTGCTCAACCCGCGCAGCCACGAGGCCACGATGGAGGCCATCGAGCTGATGGGCAAGGAGGTGCTGCCCGAGTTCATCGAACGCGACGAGAAGGCGGTCGCCGACAAGGCCAAGAGGCTCGCGCCGGTGCTGGAGAAACTGGAGGCTCGCCGTTCGGCGTCGACCGCGCCGCAGTTCGACGAGTCCTACTCGTTCGGCGGGCTGCCGACCGGCCGCGGTGGTAAGTTCACCGCGACCGAAATCCCCGAGGCCATGGCCGAGATGAACGAGGGCCGGGTGCAGGCTGCGCAGCTCGCCAAAGAAGAGCGGGACCGCGGGCAACAATGACCGCACCCGCCGGGCTTTGGCGATACGACGGCCGACGGACGGTGGTCACCGGCTGCGCGTCGGGTATCGGCGCGGAGCTGGTCGCCCAGCTAGGTGAGCTCGGCGCCCACATCACCGGTCTGGACCTGGCCGAGCCCGCCGGCGCGCTCGACGACTTCCATCGACTGGACCTGAGTGATCCGGTGTCCATCGATCAGGCGGCGCAGGCGATCCGAGCGGCCGGAGAAGTCGATGCACTGTTCAACGTCGCCGGGGTGTCGTCGGGCATCGGGGATCCCGAGCGGGTGGTCACGATCAACTTTCTGGGCATGCGTCACCTCACCGAGGCGGTGCTGCCGGCGATGACGGCCGGATCGGCGATCGCCAATGTCTCCTCGCTGGCCGCCGCGGCCTACCGGGAGAACGCAACGGCCACATCCGGCCTGCTGCATACCGGCGACGTGGCCGCCGGATTGCAGTGGTGCCGCGCCCATCCCGAGGCGCTCGCCGACGGCGGCTACCGGCTGTCCAAGGAAGCGATCATCCTCTACGGCATGATCCACGCCGATCGGCTGGCGCAGCGCGGTATCCGGATCAACTGCACCGCGCCCGGGGTCACCGAAACCCCGATCCTCGATCAGTTGCGCAGCAGCTACGGTCAGCGCTATCTCGATGACATCCCCAAACCATTGGGACGGGTCGCCAGCACAGCCGAACAGGCCGCACCACTGGTGTTCCTGAACGGTCCGGCCGCCGGTTACATCACCGGACAGGTGCTCTGGGTCGACGGCGGCAACCTCGGCAGCCGCATCGCGGCAACGCTTCCGGACGGGCCGTGTGCATGGCCGGCTTGAGCGAGTTCCGCCGGGTCGGGGAGGCGGTGCGCAACTGGGGGCGCTGGGGTGACGACGACGAACTGGGCACGCTGAACCTCATCACGCCGGAGAAGGTGGCCGCCGCGGCCGCGCTGGTACGGCACGGCAAGGTCTTCCCGCTCGGGGTCGACTTCGGCTCGTCTGGCCCGCAGGGCGCGTTCCAGTTCCGCCACAACCCGATTCACGTGATGACCGTCGACGGCGGTGACGTGCACACGCTGGCGCAGTACGGCCCGGAGTGGCAGCGCAACGTGGTGGCCCAGCAGCTGAGCGAGTTCTTCGTCGACAATCCCTTCCGGTTCAACGACGACATGATCGTCATGCCGCTGCAGGCCGCCACCCAGTGGGATGCATTGTCCCACGTCTACTACGACGACCGGCTCTACAACGGCTTCCCGGCCGGCTCGGTGACCAGCCTGGGCGCCTACCACTGCGGTATCGACAAGGTCGACGGCAAGGGCATCACCTCCCGCGGCGTGCTGCTCGATGCGGTCGCTCACCGCGGCGCGGAGACGTTCCTGGAACTCGGCACCCCGATCACCCCGGACGAACTCGACGACATCGCCCGGGCCCAGCAGGTCACGATCGAGCCCGGCGACATCGTCCTGGTCCGAACCGGCTGGTGGCAACGGTTTTCACAGACCGGTGACGGCGCCGAACCGGGTGCCGGACTGGACTGGCGGTGCGCTACCTGGCTGCACCAGCACGACGTCGCCGCGGTGGCGGCCGACAACCTGATGGTCGAGAACCCGGTCTCCGGTGTCGAGGGAACCTTCTTGCCCATGCACATGCTGTGCTTGCGCGACATGGGGTTGATGCTCGGGGAGTACTGGGACCTCGGCGCACTCGCCGCAGATTGCGCCGCGGACGGCGTCTACGAGTTCCAACTGGTGGCGCCGCCGCTGCGGGTGACCGGCGGGGTCGGGTCGCCGGTGAACCCGATCGCGATCAAGTAGGCGGGCGAGACGGCCATCATGCGATTCGTATTCGTACACGGCGGATTTCACGCCGCTTGGTGCTGGGAGCGCACCATGGCCGAGCTGGAGCGGATCGGTCACAGCGCCATCGCCATCGACCTACCCGGACACGGTGCCCGGCTCGACGAGGAGTCGACCCTGGCCAACCGTCGGGAGGCCGTCGCGCAGGTGCTGCAGCCCGGGGACGTCCTGGTGGGGCACTCCGGAGGCGGTTTCGACGCCACCCTGGGTGCCGACAGCGCACCGGACCTGGTGCGCTACATCGTCTATCTGGCCGCCGCGCTGCCCCGAGAGGGCCGCAGCTACACCGATGCGATGACGATGGGCAGCGAAGGCGCCGAGTTCTTCGACACCGCGGCCGCTGACATGCTGAGCCATCTGCACTTCGCCGACGACGGCACGATGACCTTCGCCGGCATCGACGGCGCGCGGCAGTACTTCTACCACGATTGCGATGACGAGACGCTGCGGTGGGCCTTCGAACGGCTCGGGCCGGAACGGTTCGGCGAAACCACGGTGGCGCCGGTATCGGTTCCTGACTTCTGGGCGGCCGATATCGGCCGCAGCTTCATTCGCTGCGAGCAGGACCGTGCCTATCCGCGATGGCTGGCTGACCTGGTCTGTCGACGCCTCGGCGTCGAGCCGTTGACCATCGACGCCTCGCACTCGCCGTTCCTGAGCCGCCCCGCCGAACTGGCCGAACTGCTGGTGCACGCCACCACGACCCGGCCGGTCGGCCCGCTGATCCCTGACTGAGGAGTTGACTTTGCTGGTTGAGCGCAAGACCGTCCTGGTGGATGGCCTGATCACTTCCTACCTGGAGGCGGGCGCCCCGGCCGCCCCGGCGGTGGTCCTGCTGCACGGCGGCGAGTTCGGTGCGGGCGCTGAAATCGGCTGGGAACACACCATTCCCGCGTTGGCCGAGCGTCATCGGGTGCTGGCGCCGGACCTGCTCGGGTTCGGCGAATCGGCCAAGGTCATCGACTTCAACGACGGCCGCGGGATGCGGATTCGCCACGTCGCGCGGTTCTGCGCCCAGCTGGGTGTCGAAACGGCGGATTTCGTCGGCAATTCGATGGGCGCGATCATGCTGTTGGTCGACGCCACCTCGGACGCGCCGCTGTTGCCGGTACGCCGGCTGGTCGCCATCTGCGGCGGCGGCGAGATCCAACAGAACGAGCACATGGCTGCGCTCTACGACTATGACGCGACGATGCCCGCGATGCGCCGGATCGTCGAGGCGTTGTTCCACGACCCGGCCTATCCGGCCGACGAGGACTACGTGCGGCGGCGGTACCAGTCGAGCACCGCGCCGGGGGCGTGGGAGGCCATCGCGGCGGCCAGGTTCCGTCGGCCCGGTGCCGAGCCGCCGCCACCGGCATCGAGCAGCCGTGCGTACGAACGTATCTCGGCGCCGGCGCTGGTGGTCGAGGGCGGCTGCGACAAGTTGCTGCCGTCCGGCTGGGCGGCACAGATCGCCGGGCAGATCCCCGCCGGGCGGGCCGCCGTCGTCGATGCCGCCGGCCACTGCCCGCAGCTCGAGCAGGCCGAGCAGGTCAACCGGCTACTGCTGGAATTCTGCGCCGGGTGATCCGCCGCCGTCAGGCGGGTTTGGTTGCCGCCCCGGTGATTTGCTCGCTGTGATCACGATCGGTAAACGCGATCGAAATATCTGATCTAGTTGGTGGCTGGTGGTGCTTGTGGTTGGAATGGTTGGTACCACCACCATTGGGCGCGTTCGCCGGTGGGTCCGGGGCAGGGTGCGACGGTGGGCGGGGGCTGCTTGGGTGGGCGGGCTAGTGCGGCGTTGCTCAGAGGCCGGCCGGTGTTGTCGGTGATGACGAGCCGGTCGGCGGGCCCGGTGATGGTGATGATGCCGCGATGGTGCAGCCGATGGTGGTAGGGGCAGACCAGGACCAGGTTGTCCAGCTCGGTTTGCCCGCCGTCTTCCCAGTGCCGGATGTGGTGGGCGTGCAGGCCGCGGGTGGCCCCGCAACCGGGTACTGCACAGGTCCGGTCGCGGTGCTCGAGTGCGCGGCGCAGCCGGCGGCTGATGGCGCGGGTGGTGCGGCCGGCGCCGATGGGCTCGCCGTTGCGCTCGAACCACGCCTCGTAGGTGGCGTCGCAGGTCAGGTATTGGCGTTCGGCGTCGGTCAGCAGTGGGCCCAGGTGCAGTGCCGCAGCACGTTGTTCGATGTCGAGGTGGACCACCACGGTAGTGTGCTGCGCGTGGGGGCGGCGGGCGGCCTCGCTGTCCCAGCCGGCTTCGATCAGGTTCATGAACGCATCGGCGGTTGTCGGCAACGGGGGCGCGTGTTCTGCTGACCGGCCGGGGTCGTCGTGGTCGTGTTTCCACTGCGTGATCAGGGCATCGAGGTGGGATTGCAGGGCGGCGTCGAATTTCGCCGCGTCGCAGTGCGGAAGTGTGATGCGCCAGCAGCTGCTGTGTTCGTCGCTGGTCTTGGTGATGGAGCGCTGCGGTTCGGGCTGTGGATCGGGGTCGGGTCGTGGTTCGAGTTTGACCGCGGTGCGCAGCTGGGTGACGGTGGCGACCCCGACCAGCGGTGCGTAGTGCTCATCGGAGCCGTCGCCGCCGCGCTGGGCGATCACCCCGATCTGGTCCAGTGACACCCGGCCGTCCCGCATCCCCTGTGCGCAGCGCGGAAGTTCCGCGAGCCGGTGCGCCACCGTCGCGATGGTGTGGGCATTACTCGGTGACACCCCGGTCTTCCAGGCCACCAGTGCCGGGATTGAGCGTGCCCCGGTGTTACCCCACAACTTGTCGCGCTCGATCTCTGCGACGATCTCCACAATGCGCCCGTCGATGGCATTGCGCTGCCCGGTCAACTCCGCCAACTCCTCGAACAGCCCATCAAGACGCTGGCACGGACCCAATTCCGTGGTGTCAGCAGCTGCGGTCGAGGACATGACGTCATCATCGCAGTCGGGTCTGACAAGCCTCGGGCATCACGGTGGCGCCGACCGCAGATCGAACAACCCGCGCAGGCCGACCGGCTACTGCTGGACGCCCTGTCGTGGCGGCGGTTGATATAGATCGGGGTAGTCCTTCACAAACACCTCCGGAGGTGTCAGGAAGGGATCTGTAAGTGATTCC
>NZ_LQPS01000032.1 GCF_002101885.1 Mycolicibacter senuensis | reverse complement strand
GTGATCTACGAGCAGGCCAACGCCCACGGTCAGAAGGTGCAGACCGCCGGCAACAACATGGCCAACACCGACGCCTCCGTCGGTTCCAGCTGGGCCTGACCGACCCGCAATCGCACAGCGCGGCAGCACACCGACCCACCGGTGTGCTGCCGCGTGCTGCAATTGGTGGGATGGTGGCAGCAGGCGTGCCCACGCCGCAGCGTGATCCAATAGCCAGTACATCGGCAAGGTAGAGGAGGGTAGTGATGGATCCGAGCACCCGCACAGACATCACCGTCAACGTCGAGGGTTTCTGGCTGCTGCAGGCGCTGCTGGATATCCGTCACGTTGCGCCCGAATTACGTTGCCGCCCCTATGTCTCCACCGATTCAAACGACTGGCTGTCGGAACACCCCGGCATGGCCGTGATGCGGGAGCAGGGCATCGTCGTCGAGGACCAGGTCAACGAGACGGTCGCCGCCCGGATGAAGGTGCTGGCCGCGCCCGACCTCGAGGTGGTCGCCCTGCTGTCCCTGGGCAAACTGCGCTACGGCGTCATCGACGACGAGGATCAGCCGCCGGGAACCCGCGACATCCCGGACAACGAGTTCCGGGTGCTGCTGGCTCGGCGCGGCGAACACTGGGTCTCGGCGGTGCGGGTCGGTACCGACATCACCGTCGACGACGTCTCGGTGACCGATGCCGCCTCGATCGCCGCGCTGGTGATCGAGGGCATGGAATCCATCCACCACGCCGATCCGGCGCAGATCACCGCGGTCAACGTGCCGATGGAGGAGATGCTCGAGGCGACCCAGAGCTGGCAGGACTCCGGCTTCAACATCTTCACCGGGGGAGACCTGCGCCGGATGGGGATCAGCGCGGCCACCGTCGCCGCGCTGGGCCAGGCGCTGTCGGAGCCGGCCGCCGAGGCCGCGGTGTACGCGCGGCAATACCGCGACGACGCCAAGGGCCCCAGTGCCTCGGTGCTGTCGCTCAAAGACGGGTCCGGCGGCCGGATCGCGCTGTATCAGCAGGCGCGCACCGCCGGATCGGGCGAAGCATGGCTGGCGATCTGCCCGGCCACCCCGCAGCTGGTTCAGGTGGGCGTGAAAACCGTCCTCGACACCCTGCCTTACGGCGCCTGGAAAACGCACCGGAGGGTCTAGCCGGTGCACCGAGGCTACCGGCACCGAAATGTCGTGTGACGCACCGGGAAATTGCCGGTAAACGCCAATCGTGCGAATAACATGCAATGCCTTTAGAATTGGACAGACTTTGAAATGACAAATTGCGAGGCGGCAGCTATGGGTTCAGTATTCGTCGACCAGGTGGTGCAACAGTGACCACGGCGATCGAGGCGCCGCAGCCGGGCGGTGAAGTCGCAACGTCGGCGCCACGGGCGGTGGTGGTCGGCGTCATGGCCGGCGACGGAGTCCAGATCGGGACGCTGCTGGACGCCGACGCGCCCGTGTCGGTGATGCTCGATCCGCTGCTCAAGGTGATCAACGGCCGGCTGGCCGAACTCGACGAGCCCACCCTGGAAGCCGACGGGCGCGGTCGCTGGGTGCTGTGCCTGGTCGACGGCACGGCGCTGCGGCCGAACCAGTCGCTGACCGAGCAGGAAGTCTACGACGGCGACCGGTTGTGGCTGCGGTTCATCGAGGACCGGGAGCGGCGTTCACCGGTCATCGAACACATCTCCACCGCGGTGTCGGTGAACCTGGCCAAGCGGTTCGCCCCGGTCAACGCGATAACGGCGGTGCGCGTCGGGGTGTCGACCCTGGCACTGGGCGTGCTGCTGGCCACCGGGCTGCTCGCCGGCTGGCGCTTCCAACACGACAGCTGGCTGACGGCCGGATTCAGCGCCGGGCTGGCACTCCTGGTGCTGATCGCCGCCGCGCTGATCCTGATCCAGGCGCGCAATGCCTCCGACCGGTGGGCCGGCGACACGCTGTTGTCCGCCGGGCTGGTTCCGCTGGTGGTGGCCGCCGCAGCAGCCGTACCCGGCGAGGTCGGCGCCGCCCAGGCAGCACTGGGATTCGGCGTCGCCGGCATCGCCGCACTGTCGGTCATCCGGCTCACCGGACGGCAGTTGGCCGCCTACTCGGCCGTGACCGTCATCAGTGTGGCGGTGATGTTCGCCGGGGTGCTGCGGATGCTGTTCCTGACCGGGGCCGTGACCCTCATGGCGTGCGTGTACCTGGCCTGCGTGCTCGCCTACCAGTGGGCTCCGTCGCTGTCGCGGTGGCTGGCGGGCCTGCGCCTGCCGGTCTTCCCGTCGGCGACGAGCCGCTGGGTGTTCGAGGCCCGCCCCGACCTGCCCACCACGGTGGTGAGCACGCCCGGCGCCGCACCGTCCCTGGAGGGTCCGGAGTCGGTCCGCGAGGTGGTGCTGCGCGCCGAACGGGCACGATCGTTCCTGACCGGCCTGCTGACCGGGCTGGGCGTGTTGATCGCGGTGTGTGTCACCGGCCTGTGCGACCCGCGCTCGGACCGGACGTGGCTGCCGTTGCTGCTGGCCGGTCTGACAGCCGGGTTCCTGGTGCTGCGGGGCCGTTCCTTCCGGGACCGCTGGCAGGCGGTCACGGTGACGCTGACCGGCCTGGTGATCGTCGCCGCAGTGGTGGTGCGCTTCGTCGTGCAACTGTGGACACCCACCACGCTGGTGGTCGGGGCGGCGGTGCTGGTGCTGGTGCCGATGTTCGGGCTGCTGTCCGCGGTGATCGTGCCCAACACCATCTACAGCCCGCTGTTCCGCAAGTTCGTCGAGTGGATCGAATACCTGTGTCTGATGCCGTTGTTCCCGTTGGCGCTGTGGTTGATGAATACCTATGAAGCGATCCGGTACCGGTAGGGGCGTGCGTCGGCTGCAGCGCACCGCGGCGGCCGGCGCCGCGATGATCATGATGGCCAGCGGCTCGCTGGCCGGGATGCCGGTCGCGGGCGCGATCGAACGGCCCGGGATCGACCCCGGGGCGTTGCCGCCGGACGGTCCGCCCGGGCCGCCGCAGACGATGCGGCAGACCTCGTACTGCACCGAGGTGGGCGTGTTGCCCGACACCGACTTCCGGGTGCAGCCGGCCTACATGGACATGCTCAACCTGCCGGAGGCCTGGAAGTTCAGCCGTGGGGCGGGGGTGAGCGTCGCCGTCATCGACACCGGGGTGACTCCCCATCCGCGGATGCCGAACCTCATCGGTGGCGGCGACTACGTGATGGCCGGCGGGGATGGGCTGTCGGACTGTGACGCGCACGGCACCCTGGTGGCGTCGCTGATCGCCGCGATGCCGGACAACGGGGTGACTCCGCTGCCGCCACCACGCCAGACCCGGCGGCCGCCGTCGGTTCCCACCAACGAACCGTCGCCACCGCCACCGGTGCCGCAGACGACGATCATGGTGATGCCGCCACCGGAGCCGCCGCCGCCACCACCGGCAGAGGGCGGGGAACCGGGCAACGGCCCGCCCGCCCCGCCTCCCGCTCCGGCACCGCCGGCTGCGCCGCCTCCGCCTGCCGCTCCGGCGCCGGGGCCCGCTCCAGGCCCGGCTCCCGGGCCGGCCAACGGCGCGTCGTCGTCCACGCACATCACCGACTCCGGCGAGGTGCGGTCGGCCGGTTCCTCCGGGCGGGCACGCATCGCCCCGGTCGACTTCCGCGCGCCGAAGGCACCGCCGCCCGGGCCGGGGCCCGACGCCTTCAGCGGGGTGGCGCCGGATGTGCAACTGATCTCGATCCGGCAGAACAGCCAGGCGTTCAGCCCCAAGGAGCCGTTCGGCGAGGGGCAGGATCCTCAACTGCGGGAGAAGACCGACGGCATCCACACGATGGCGCGAGCGATCGTCCACGCTGCCAACATGGGCGCCGGGGTCATCAACATCTCCCACGCCATCTGCATGAACGTGCGCACCCTCCTCGATCAGGCCGATCTGGGCGCGGCGGTGCGCTACGCCGCGGTCGAGAAGAACGCGGTGATCGTCGCCGCCGCCGGCGACACGAGTTGGCGGGACTGCAAGCAGAACCCGATCTACAACGCGATGCGGCCCGACGACCCGCGCGACTGGAACGGGGTGAACACCGTGGTGACGCCGGCCTGGTACGACGAGTACGTGCTGACGGTCGGTGCGGTGGACTCGGCTGGGGCGCCGCTGGGCAAGACGAGTGTCGCCGGTCCCTGGGTGTCGATCGCCGCACCCGGCACCGACATCGAGGGCCTCTCGCCGCGTGATGATGGACTGATGAACGCGGTCGACGGCCCGGAGAACTCGCTGCTGGTGCCCTCGGGCACCGGTTTCTCGACGGCGCTGGTGTCCGGCGTGGCGGCCCTGGTCCGGGCCAAGTACCCGGAATTGTCATCGCATCAGGTGATCAACCGGCTGACTCGCACCGCGCGGCCGCCGGCACGCGGCGTCGACAACGTGGTGGGCTACGGCATCATTGACCCCGTGGCCGCGCTGACCTGGGACGTACCCGACGTTCCGGCCCAACCGCCGGAACGGCTGTCGGCACCGCTGCAGGTGCCGCCGATGCCGCCGGAACGTGACATGACGCCGGCGTGGGTGGCCGGCGCGGGGTTGTTGGCGGCGGTCGCGGCGGCCGGAGTGGCACTGGGAGTGGCAGCATTGCGACGATCACGTAGGAACCGATGAAGGCACAGCACGCACTAGGTCTGAACCTGTCATGGACGCGGGTGACCATCGTCTTTCTGATCGACATCGGGATCCTGGTCCTGGCCGGCCGATGGCCCGGCGACGAGCAGGTCGCCATCTACGCCTGGTGGTCGGGTGTCGGTGTCGCGGTGCTGGTCGCGCTCATCGCGCTGGTCACCTACCGGCAGGTGCCGATCAGCACGATGTGGGCGGCATGGCTCGCCAATCAGGTCGCCGACCCAGAGGCGGCACTGAGCCGCGGCCGCACTCGCGCGGTCGATCATCACCGCCGCTTCGGGCGGGAGCCGATCGGTATGCGTGAGCACGAGGGCCGATTGGTGACGGTGATCGCGGTGGGCGGCCGACCGGTGCAGGCGACCGGCCGGCATCGGCGCGGATTGGAGCCGGCGGCCCTCCCACTGGAGCGCCTCGCCGGCGGGTTGCGCCAGTTCGACGTGCGGTTGGACAGCATCGACATCGTCTCGGTGGGCACCCGCAGTGCGCCCCGCGACACCGAGGACGTCGACTTCGAGGACACCCCGTCGATGCCCGACCACCGGCGCACCTGGCTGGTACTGCGGATGGACCCGCAGCACAACGTCAACGCGGTGGCGGCACGCGACTCGCTGGCCGCGACCCTGACAGCGGCCACCGAGCGACTGGCCGAGGAGATCGACGGACGCCTGATCAGTGCGCGACCGTTGCGCGCCGATGAATTCGACGCCGTCGACGAGGCCACCCTGGCGGGCCTGGAGGCGGCACAACTTTCGCACCGGCTGTTCCGCACCCGGCCGGAGGGTCGGGTCACCAATTTCTGGCTGTCACCGGCCGATATCACCGACGAGAACCTCGAACACCTGTGGTACCCGGAGACCGCGGCGACGGTGGTGACGGTGCGGCTCACCCCGGGGGGCGGCCGGACCACCGGCGTGTCGGTGTTGGTGCGGTACCACAGCGCCGGCAAGCTGGGCGGCAACGTGCGCTCCGCGCTGAACCGGTTCGTGGGGCGGCGTCAGCTTGAGGCGGTCTGCGCCAGCCTTCCGGCGCCCACCGCGCATCCGCGCATGCCGGTGCCCGGCCGGGACCTGCAGGACGGCGAACACCTGGTCGTGACGGTGGATGCGGTGCAGGAGTACGCCGTCCCGGCATCCGGGACGCGGCCGTGACCAACCCGCAATCGGCGGCGTCCGACGCCCGCAACGCCATGGTGGCCGGGATGCTGGCCTCCGGGATCTCGGTCAACGGGTTGCAGCCGAGCCACAACCCGCAGGTGGCGTTGCAGATGTTCACCACCGCCACCACGATCGACCCGAGCATGTGCGACGCCTGGCTGGCCCGGGTGCTGGCCGGCGACTCCGACATCGAGGTGCTGGAGAACGCCTGGGCGACGGTCCGCACGTTCGGCTGGGAGACTCGCCGACTGGGCTTGTCCGACTTGGAATTCCATCCCGAGGTCTCCGATGGCATGTTCCTGCGGCTGCGGGTCACCAGCGTGGAGTCGCTGGCCGCCGCCTATGCCGCTGCGCTGGCCGAAGCCAAGCGCTACGAGGAGGCGGCGAAGCTGCTCGACGGCATCGAGCCGCGCAACCCGTTCGAAACGGAGCTGGTCGGCTACGTGCGCGGCATGCTGTACTTCCGGACCGGCCGCTGGCCCGACGTGCTCAAGCAGTTCCCGGCGGCGGCGCCGTGGCGCCAGCCCGAGCTCAAGGCGGCCGCCGCCGCGATGGCCACCACGGCGCTGGCCTCGCTGGGGGTGTTCGAGGAGGCGACCCGGCGGGCCCAGGAGGCCATCGAGGGCGATCGGGTCCCCGGTGCCACCAACGTCGCGCTCTACACCCAGGGCATGTGCATGCGTCATCTGGGCAAAGAGGACGAAGCCGCCGAGTTGCTGCGCCGGGTGTATTCGCGTGACGCGAAGTTCGCACCGGCCCGTGAGGCGTTGGACAACTCGGACTACCGGCTCATACTGACCGACCCGGAGACCATCGAGGCCCGCACGGATCCGTGGGACCCGGACAGCGCCCCCACCCGGGAGCAGGCCGAAGCACACCGGCATGCCGAAGAGGCCGCCAGATACCTGGCCGAAGGGGACGCGGAGCTGGCAGCCATGCTCGGCATGGAGCAGGCCAAGCGAGAGATCAAGCTGATCAAGGCGACCACCAAGGTGAATCTGGCGCGCGCCAAGATGGGGCTGCCGGTTCCGGTGACATCACGGCACACCCTGCTGCTGGGGCCGCCTGGCACCGGTAAGACGTCGGTGGCGCGCGCCTTCACCAAGCAGTTGTGCGGCCTGACCGTGCTGCGCAAACCGCTGGTGGTCGAGACCAACCGCTCCAAGCTGCTGGGCCGCTACATGGCCGACGCGGAGAAGAACACCGAAGAACTGCTCGAGGATGCGCTCGGCGGCGCGGTGTTCTTCGATGAGATGCACACCCTGCACGAACGCGGCTACAGCCAAGGCGACGCCTACGGCAACGCCATCATCAACACGCTGCTGCTCTACATGGAGAACCACCGCGACGAACTGGTGGTGTTCGGTGCCGGTTATGCCAACGCCATGGACAAGATGCTCGAGGTGAACCAGGGGCTGCGGCGACGGTTCTCGACCGTGATCGAGTTCTACAGCTACACCCCGCCGGAACTGGTGGAACTGACCAAGATGATGGGCGCGGAGAACGAGGACGTGGTCAGCGACGAAGCGGTCGAGGGGCTGCTGCCGTCCTACACCAGGTTCTACAACGACGAGAACTACTCCGAGGACGGCGACCTGATCCGCGGGATCGACGTGCTGGGCAACGCCGGATTCGTGCGCAACGTGGTGGAGAAGGCGCGCGACCACCGCAGCTTCCGCCTCGACGACTCCGAACTCGACGCGGTGCTGTCAGGCGACGTCACCGAGTTCAGCGCGGAATGGCTGCACAAGTTCAAGGAATTGACCCGCGAGGACCTCGCCGAAGGGCTCAGCGCAGCGGTCGCCGAGAAGAAGCCTTCCTGAGCCGACAGCGTCCCGCCAGCCGATTCACAGTGCCGCGACCGGGCCGGCGGGTTGACGCTTGCTGATACCGGTGCCACCATTGCGCAGGTAGGGGGCGGTTCCGGCCCCAGCGGTCCGTGGCGGCGCGAGGAGGTGAGGACGAGACTTGTGTCCCGGTGATTGTGCCCATCGCCCGAGATCGGTCAGCGATTCGTTCCGATCCGGCTTCGGCGCCGATTCTGCGTTTTAAGACCATGTTGTGTTGAGCCGGTGCATGCTCGACGCACTCGATTAGCGTCGGCCTTAGCGGCCGGCACCCTTTGAGGAGGGCCCTATGTCATTCGTGAACACCCAACCCGAGGCGTTGACCGCCGCGGCGGGCAACCTCGCCGCCATCGGCTCGGCGCTCAGCGCCCAGAACGCCGCCGCGGCGATGCCGACGACGGGTGTGGTTCCGGCTGCCGCGGATGAGGTCTCGGCGCTGACCGCGGCCCAGTTCGCCGCGCACGCCAGCATGTACCAGTCCATCAGCGCTCAGGCGGAAGCCATCCATCAGGCCTTCGTGGCCACGTTGAACACCAGCGCCAATTCCTACGCGGCGACCGAGGCGGCCAACGCCGCATCAGCCGGATAATTCCACTACCGCTGCACCACAACACTTTTCACAAACCTAGGAGGGATTCTCATGGCAACACGTTTTATGACTGACCCGGATGCGATGCGGGCGATGGCGGGGCGTTTCGACGTCCACGCGCAGACCGTTGAGGACGAGGCCCGCCGGATGTGGGCGTCGTCGACCAACATCTCCGGTGCGGGCTGGGGTGGTCTGGCCGAGAAGACCTCGATGGACACCATGGGTCAGATGCAGACCGCGTTTCGCAACATCGTGAACATGCTGCACGGGGTGCGTGACGGGTTGATCCGCGACGCCAACCACTACGAGCAGCAGGAAGCTGCTTCCCAGCAGATCCTGTCGAGCTAGAAGGAGAACCACAGATGAGCATCAACTACCAGTTCGGCGATGTGAACGCCCACGGCGCGTTGATCCGTGCCCAGGCCGCCTCGTTGGAGGCCGAGCACCAGGCGATCGTGCACGACGTGATGGCCGCCGGGGATTTCTGGGGTGGCTCGGGTTCGGTGGCTTGCCAGGAGTTCGTGGCGCAGTTGGGTCGCAACTTCGCGGTGATCTACGAGCAGGCCAACGCCCACGGTCAGAAGGTGCAGACCGCCGGTAACAACATGGCCAACACCGACGCCTCGGTGGGCTCCAGCTGGGCCTGACCGACCCGAACCCCCGGGGCGCTGCGCCGTCACCGGCTAATCGGAAATCCGCGCCGCGGCCGATCGATCAGAGGTGGAGGGCATGGATTTCGGAGCGCTGCCACCGGAGATCAACTCGGGGCGAATGTATTCGGGTCCCGGTTCCGGGCCGATGCTGGCGGCGGCAGCAGCATGGGAGGCGCTGGCCGCCGAGTTGAGTTCGACCGCGTCGTCGTACAACTCGGTGGTCACCAGCCTCGCCCAAGCCTGGTCCGGCCCGACGGCGGCAGCGATGTCGTCGGCCGCGCAACCCTACTGGGGCTGGATGGGCAGCACCGCTGCGCAGGCGGCACAGTCCTCAGCCCAGGCCCGAGCGGCGGCCGCCGCCTACGACGCGGCGTTCGCCGCGACGGTGCCGCCGCCACTGATCGAGGCGAACCGTAGCCTGCTGCTGTCGTTGATCGCCACCAACATCCTGGGCCAGAACACCGCGGCGATCGCGGCGACCGAGTTGGAATACGCCGCGATGTGGGCCCAGGATGCCGCGGCGATGTACGGCTACGCCGGCGTATCGGCCAGCGCCACGACGCTGCCCTCGTTCGCGCCGCCGCCCCAGACCACCAACCCGGTCGGCCTGCACGCACAGTCGGCCGCAGCCGGCCAGGCGGCGACCGGAGCCGGCGCCCAGGCGCAGTCGTCGTTGACCCAGCTGATCTCGCTGGTGCCGCAGGTCTTACAGGGCATGGCGGTATCGGGCTCGGCGCAGGCCGAACCGACGGCGATCCTCGATTTCCTGGCCGGGCCGCTGTCGCCGATCTCGTTGTTCGGCATCGGTGGGATCCCGTACCTGCTGGCGATCCAGTGTGTATTGCTGCCGATGAACGGCGCGAACGTGGTCTCGTCGGTCAACCGGGCGATGGGGCCCAAACCGTGGCTCGATCCGCCGTTGCCGGCGCAAGTGCTGGCCGGGGCGCGGCTGGCCGGCGCTCCGTTGCCGGTGGTGTCGGCCGGTTTGGACACCTGCGGCTCGATCGGTCGGCTGTCGGTGCCACCGGGATGGCTCGCCCAGACCCAGACCGCGAAGGCCGTCGCCGCGGTCTTCCCCGAGGCCGGGCCCGACGCCGTTGCCGCCGTTGCCGCGGACAACCAGAGCGGGCTGGCCGGCGACCTGGCGTTGGGCGGTCTGGCCGGCCGCGCCATGAGTCTCAACGCCGGTGCCGGCGCGCGCGGTGCCGGCGGTGTCACCGGCCGGGCGGCCGGTAAGCCCGGTAAGCCGAGCAAGGCGACCATCATCGTGATTCCGGCGTCGGCGGAGGACTAGAGCGATGCCGGAATTCGGGGCGCTGCCGCCGGAGACCAACTCTGCGCGGATGTATGCCGGTCCGGGCGCGGGGCCGATGACGGCAGCGGCCGGCGCATGGCGGGAACTGGCCGGGGAGCTCGGCTCGGCCGCGGCGACCTATCAGGCGGTGATCGCCGAACTCGTCGGGCAGGCATGGTTCGGTCCGGCGTCACAGGCGATGGCGGCGGCGGCGACGCCCTATGCGACCTGGCTTGCGGGCACCGCAGCGGTCGCGCAGCACACCGCGAACCTGCTGATGCTGGCGGTGAGCGATTACCAGCAGGCGTTCGCCGCGACCGTGCCGCCCGCGGTGATCGCCGCGAACCGCAGCCTGTTGGCGGAGCTGGTCGGCTCCGATGTACTCGGGCAGAACGCGACGGCGATCGCGGCCACCGAGGCCGAATACGGGCAGATGTGGCTGCAGGACGCGACGGTGATGTACGGCTACGCCGCGCGCTCGGCAGCCGCGACCGCGGTGCAGCCGTTCACCTCGCCGCCCACGGTGGCCGGCCGACCGGACACTGCGCTCACGGGCGGTGCGCACGACCAGCCGTCCGCACTGCTCAACGCGATACCGCAGGCGTTGCGCGGACTCTCCGGCTCCGGCGGCGCGCAGGCCGCACCGGTCGACGTGCTGGGTTCGGCGCAGAGCACCGACCCGGTATCGCAGGGCGCCTCCTATCTCGAGACCCTGGCCCGGACGGTGCTGCCTGCCAACGACACCAACATCTCGGTGCTCTACGGCATGGGGCAGTATGCGCGCAACCTCAACACCGATCTGGACATCTCCCAGGCCACCGGAGGCCGAGCCGGGTTCGGCTCGGGCGCAACGGCATTGGGTGCCGTTGAACCGATCGGCGCCGGAGGGCGCCCGGTGGTGGCGGCACGCGCCGGGAACGCAGGCGCAGTCGGTGGTCTCGCGGTCCCGCCGGCCTGGGCCGAGTCGGTCCCGGAGGCCGCGACGATGCCCGCCGCGACACCGGTGATCGCCGCGGCGGCACCGGAAGGACGAAGTGCGGGCATGGCCGCAGCCGCGATGTCCGCCGCCCGGCGAGAGCGTGGCGAGCGGGCGAACACCCGGGGTGAGCGCACCGCCGGCCGGCTCACCGAGGTGGGGGAGGTGCGGCACTGGCACGCCGAGCCGGGCGGACTCAAGAGCCTGCTGGGCGAGGTGGCCGGGCAGCCCGGGGTCCACGAGATCTACTTCGACACCGGCGCACCGATTCCGCCCGACACCGCGCCACCCCCCGGGCGGGGGTGAGCGGGATGGATTTCGCCGCGCTGCCGCCGGAGGTCAACTCCGGACGGCTGTATGCCGGTCCGGGCTCCGGGCCGATGCTGGCAGCCGCGACCGCGTGGGCGCGGCTGGCCGCCGAAACCGATTCGGCTGCCGGGGATTACCGGTCGGTGCTGTCGGTCCTGACCGACCGGGGGTGGCTGGGACCGGCGTCGGAGTCGATGGCCGCCGCGGTGGTCCCCTACGTGGACTGGCTCGAGTCCACCGCTGCGCTGGCCGAGCAGGCTGCCGCCCGGGCCGCCGCGGCCGCGGCCGCCTTCGACGAGGCCTTCGCCGCCGTCGCGCCACCGCCGGTGATCGCTGCGAACCGCAGCGCGCAGGCGACACTGGTCGCCGGCAATGTGCTCGGTCAGAACAGTGCGGCGATCGCGACGCTCGACGCGGAGTACGCGCAGCTGTGGGTTCGGGACGCACTGGCGATGTACGGCTACGCAGCTCGGTCGGCCGCGGCGGCCATGCTGACCCCGTTCACCGAACCACCGGCCACCAGCGGCAGCCGGAACACCGAGTTGGGGCGGTTGATCACCGCAATACCGCAGGCGCTGAACGGGCTTGCCCCGGCGGCGGCGGTTACGACGGCCTCGACGCAACCGGCCCAGACCGCCACCGCGCTGTCGCTGACCCAGATCGTTTCCTACATCGAGTTGTTGCCGAAGACTATCGTGCCGTTCAACGACGCGATCAAAACCGTGCTCTACGGCATGATCCAGTACTCCCGCAATCTCAACATCGACCTGGACATCGCCGCGGCCACCGGCGGCCAGGCCGGGTTCGGCTCCGGGGCAACGGCGTTGGCCGCAACCGACGCATCGCTGGGCGCCGGGTCGGTATCGGCCGGTGTGGGCGGCGCGGGCACGATCGGCCGACTCAGCGTCCCGGCGAGCTGGGTGACGGCCGCCCCGGCGGCCACGATGGTCGGCGAGGTGTTGCCCGGCGCCCCACCGGCGGCGCCGGCCGCCGCGGTCGCCGGACCGCAGATCCCCACCGGGGTCTTCGCCGACCTGGCGCTGGCGAGCCTGGCCGCGCGGGCACTCACCGGCGCCGAACCGCGCAGCCGTCCCGCCGCGGCGATGAACGGCCACGCGCAGAGTCGACTGGAACGCCTGGTCACCGAGTTGGCCGGCACCACCGATGTGCAGCACTGGCATGTCGACCCCGGTCGCCTCGACAGCCTGCTGGAGGAACTCGCCGAGCAACCCGGGGTGCATGCGGTGCACGTCAACCCCGACGGCCAGAACAACGCCGGACCGGATCGGCAGCCCGGCTGAAACCGGTGCGACTTCTGCCCGACGACAGGCGGTTTGGCCACCGAAGCGGACTGTTGGCCCGCGGGCCGCACCCGCCCCGCCGTGCCCGATTGACCCTGCCGGTCACCTGGTGCACTATGGTGAGGCAAGCACCTCGTTAGGTGAGGCGTCTGCACGGATATAGGCCACTGACCCCGAACGTCGAAAGACGCCCCGGGTCAGGACAGCTCCTCCCGGATTAAGGGTTGAGCCCAAGTGGCTTCCAGATCTGCGTTGATTACGCAGTAAGGACACGCCGTGCAGTGCCGAAGCTCTGACGAGAGGGGTGCGAGAGCCCGGCCGTCGCCGGGCGTCCCCACCTCTGTGTGCATACGTGCAGGCACCCTCGCGTGCCCAGGCCGAGAGGAGGTGAGAGCGACATTGAGTCCGAGTGATAGTTCCTATCCGAGATCGATGTTCGTCTCCCTCGATCTCGGTACTGCTTTCACCATCTGATTCGCACCGGCGCTGAATTCGTCATCTGGCGCGCTTCCCTCAGCGGAACGCGTCAGGTTTCGGCGTGTCTTGAAAACGCTTGTCAGCTCTAGCTTTTCGTCGTGCAGCGATTTCTTCGACATGCCCGGCTCCGGTATGTCGCCATGACCGGCTAACCCGATTCGTGCCTCCGGTCAACTACGGACGCAACGTGTATCGGGATATCGACGTGCCTGCACACCCGCCGCAACACCAGACACCTCTCAACCAACCCTCAAAAAGGAGCAATGCCATGGACTTCGGAGCATTCCCGCCGGAATTCAACTCGGCTCGTATCTACACCGGCCCCGGCTCGGGACCGCTGATGGCCGCCGCGGCGGCGTGGGACAAGCTGGCCGCCGAACTCGCTTCGGCCGAGGCCGCCTACCAGTCGGTCATCAACGGTCTCATCAGCGAGGGCTGGATGGGACCGGCCTCCAACGCGATGGCCGCCGCGGCCGCGCCCTACGCGGCGTGGATGGGCACCACCGCGATTCGGGCGGAACAAGCGGCCGCCCAGGCGAAGGCGGCGGCCGCGGCGTTCGACGCGGCGTACGCGATGACGGTGGCGCCGCCGCTGGTGGTGGCCAACCGTTCGCAACTCGCGACCCTGGTTGCCACCAACGTGCTGGGCCAGAACGGCGGGGCGATCGCCGCGACAGAGGCGCACTACGGCCAGATGTGGGCCCAGGACGCTTCGGCGATGTACGGGTACGCGGCGTCGTCGGCGGCGGCCACCAAGGTGACGCCGTTCAACTCACCGCACGAGGTCGCCGACCCGACGGCGCAGGGCGCACAGCAGGCGGCCGCCGCCCAGGCCAACGGCACGGCCGCCGCGTCGAACGCGCAGAACGCGCTGTCCGAGGCCATCACGAACACGCCGCACACGCTGCAGACGCTGTCGGCCCCGGTGCAGCCGCCGCCGGTGACGGGCGCCGAGGGGATCAGCACCGGCGACCTGACCAACGCGGCCACCAACCTGATGAGCAGCTCGTTCAGCCCGATGGGCGCGGCCGGGATCTCCAACTTCGCCGCCGACATGGCGGTGGTGCGTGGTGCTGCCATCGCCGCGGGTGACCCGCTGGGCCTGGGCGCCATCGACCCGTTCACGCCGATGCTCGGCGGGCTCGGTGGGTTCGGTGGCGGAGCGCACGGCCTGGGCGCCGGTTTGGGAGGCCTGGGTACGGCCTCGGCGTCGATGGGCCAGTCGGCCGCGGTCGGCGGACTGGCGGTGCCCAAGACGTGGGCGGCCGCCATTCCCGCGACGGCAGCCCCGGGCACGTCGGTCGCGGCCACCGGGTGGACGGTCGCCGCGCACGCACCGGAAGCCGGCGCCGCCGGGATGCCGGGCGTGCCACTGGCCGGCGCCGGGCAGGGCCGCAACTTCGGGTTCGCCGCGCCGCGGTACGGCTTCAAGCCGACGGTGATGGCCCGGCCCGTGGTCGCCGGATAGTTGTGACATCGTTGGGGCCATGCAGACGCTGAGCGTCGCCGAGTTCACGCTGCGGCTGGCCGTCGGGTTGGGCTGCGGTGCGCTGATCGGGCTGGAACGGCAGTGGCGGGCCCGGATGGCCGGGTTGCGCACCAATGCGCTGGTGGCGGCGGGGGCAACGCTGTTCGTGCTCTACTCGGTGTCCGCCGGCGACACCAGTTCCACCCGGGTCGCCTCCTATGTGGTGTCCGGGGTCGGATTCCTCGGCGGTGGCGTGATCCTGCGGGAGGGGTTCAACGTTCGCGGTCTGAACACCGCGGCGACCCTGTGGTGCTCGGCGGCCGTCGGGGTGCTGGCGGCCGCCGGCGATGTGCTGTTCGCGGTGATCGGCACCGGCGCGATCGTCGGCACCCACCTGTTGCTGCGCCCGCTGGGCCGGTTCATCGACCGCGATCAACACATCGAGGAGGACGAGCCGCGGTCGCCCTACCAGGTCCAGGTGGTCTGCCGGCCGAAGGCCGAGAAGTACCTGCGGGCCCAGATCGTGCAGCACACCGCCGGTAACGACCTGGTGTTGCGGGGGATCCACACCAGCCTGGCCGCCGATGACAACATGACCCTGACCGCCACGATGTTGTCGGATAACCGGGCGCCGGACCGGCTTGAGCGGCTGGTCGGCGAGCTCTCCCTGCAACCGGGTGTCTACGCGGTCCAGTGGCACGCCGAGGGGCAGGCCGCCATGTCGGCGGAGTGATGCCTCCCGGACCGATCTAGGCTGTTGGCACTGGAGGTGAGCGCGGTGGATGTGATCGCCGGTATGTGGTCGATGTTGCCGGGCCCGATGCGTGATCCGGTGCTGTTCGCCATCCCGTTCTTCCTGCTGCTGCTGACGCTGGAATGGACGGCTGCCCGCAAGCTCGCCGACCTGGAACGCGGCTCCTACCGCGCCAGGGATGCCTGGACGAGCATCTCGATGGGATTGGTGTCGGTGGCCACCACCGCCGGCTGGAAGTTCCTCGCGCTGCTCGGTTACGCGGCGATCTACACCTACCTGGCGCCGTGGCACCTGTCGCCGCGGCAGTGGTACACCTGGGTGATCGCCATCCTGGGCGTGGACCTGCTGTATTACACCTACCATCGCATCGCGCACCGGGTCCGGCTGATCTGGGCGACCCACCAGGCGCACCACTCCAGCCGGTACTACAACCTGGCCACCGCACTACGTCAGAAGTGGAACAACAGTGGCGAGATCCTGCTGTGGATTCCGTTACCGCTGTTGGGTATTCCACCCTGGATGGTGTTCGCGGCGTTCTCGGTGAATCTGGTCTACCAGTTCTGGGTGCACACCGAGCGGATCGACAAGCTGCCGCGTGCCGTCGAGTTCATCTTCAACACCCCCTCGCATCACCGGGTGCACCACGGCATGGACCAGGAGTATCTGGACCGCAACTACGGCGGCATCCTGATCATCTGGGACCGGCTGTTCGGCAGCTTCGCCCCCGAACGGTTCCGGCCGCACTACGGGCTGACCAAGCAGGTCGACACCTTCAACATCGTCAAGCTGCAGTTCCACGAATACGCCTCGATCATCGCCGATGTGCGTGCCGCGACCCGGTGGCGGGATCGGCTCGGCTACGTTTTCGGGCCGCCCGGCTGGCAACCCGCACCGTCGCGGGCTTCGGCGGCGCTGCGGCAATGAGGGGGCGCACCGACCGCTGTTCGCATAGGCTTGCGACGTCGCATCCGAGCGACAGCGCCCCGGCGTCTTGGGCCGCGGCGTGCCGATGAGAAGGGAACAACGTGGCACAGAGCTTGGGAGACACGCTCACCGCAGGGAAGAAGCTCGTCAAAGGCGAGTCGCTGACCTCTAAGAACGGGGCGTACACCCTGACACTGCAGGACGACGGCAACCTGGTGCTGGCGGCGCGGGGCAAGGCGATCTGGGCCTCCGGGACCAACGGCAACGACGTGGTACGCGCCGAGGTGCAGACCGACGGCAACTTCGTGCTCTACACCGCCGACAAGCCCATCTGGCACACCGACACCAAGGGCAAGAAGGACGTCAAGCTGGTGCTGCAGGACGACCGCAACCTGGTGCTGTACGCCGCCGACGGCGCGGCCTGGTCCACCAAGACCGAGACCGACGCCCCGCCGCCCGAGGAGCCCAAGGCTGAAGCGGCTCCCGCCGAGGAGGCTCCCGCCGAGCCGGCCGCACCCGCGGCACGCAAGTACACCGTGGTCTCCGGCGACACGCTGTTCGCCATCGCCGAGCGGTTCTACGGTGACGGCAACAAGTACCCGCAGATCGCCGAGGCCAGCGGTATCGCCAACCCGGACTTGATCCACCCCGGTCAGGAGTTGACCATCCCCTGATCGCCGCTGACGGCCGATGCGGCGGCCCGGAGCCCACACGGGGCCGGGCCGCCGCGTTGCGCCGGTGATCACGGCGGTCGCATCCCGGCCGGACTGACCGGCCCTCAACGATCGGAGTCGACGGTGCGCGGGCGCATTGTGCGGGTGCTGGCGGTGGGCGTTGCAGTCGGGGCGGCAGCCGCGATCCCGGCGGTCGGTACCGCCCGCGCCGCACCGGTGTTGGTGTTTCCCGGGATGGAGATCCGCCAGGACACTCACGTCTGCACACTCGGCTACGTCGACCCGATCATGCGTGTCGCATTCACCGCCGGCCACTGCCGGGGGAGCGGTCCGGTCACCGACCGGGCCGGAAACCTCATCGGCACCCTGGCGACCTTCCGCGACAACACCCCCAACGGTGCGACCGTCAACACCGATCAGGTGATCGCCGACTACGAGGCGATCGTGCTGGCCGGCGACGTCGACGCCAACGACATCCTGCCCGGCGGCCTGCGACTCGAAGCCGGACCGGACGACACCGTGTCGCCGGGAGAGCCGGTCTGCCACTTCGGTATCGTCACCGGAGAGACCTGCGGAACCGTCGAGCGGGTCAACAACGGATGGTTCACGATGACCCACGGCGTTCGAAGCGAACAGGGCGACTCCGGTGGTCCGGTGTATGTGATCCGCGGCCCCGGCTCCGCCCGGATCGTCGGTTTGTTCAACAGCGTGTGGGGGCAGTATCCGGCCGCGGTGTCGTGGCCGGCGATCTCGCAGCAGGTCCGCGAAGACGTCGGGGTACCCGCCCTCCAGCCATGACCCCACCGCCTCGACCACCCGTCCAGATCGCTTGGGTCACCAGTGATCTCGACGCCACCGAATCGACACTGAGCGCATTGCTGGGCGCCCGCAAGTGGATTCGCATGCCGGGCGTGCATTTCGCCCCCGATACCTGCACCTACCGAGGCGAACCGGCCGACTTCGTCGCCGACATCGCGCTGAGTTACGCCGGCGACATGCAACTGGAGCTGATCGCGCCGGTCAGCGGGCGCAGTATCTACTCGGAGTTCCTCCGCGGCAGCGGCCCGGGCCTGCATCACATCTGCATCGAGGCCGCCGACCCCGACGACTTCACCGCGATGCTCGACGACGTCGCCGCCCAAGGCGCCGAGGTGGTGGCCCAAGGGGTGATGCCCGGCGGTATCCGGTTCGGTTACGTCTCGGCGGTCGATGCGGGAGTCCCGTTCGTGGAGATCGCCTACATCCCGGCGGAGATCCGGGCCGTCTTCGACTACATCAAAGAGCAACAGCGGTGAGCCGCGCCGGCGACGACGCGCAGCGCCAGCACGGGAAGGAACGAGTTCGATGACCACTGAGATACCGGAAACCATTGGTGTAGAGGATGTTTCGTCATGGTCTGATGACGTCGACGTGGTCGTGATCGGATTCGGCATCGGCGGTGGTTGTGCGGCGGTCAGCGCGGCGGCCGCCGGTGCGCGGGTGCTGGTGCTGGAGCGGGCCGCCGAGGCGGGCGGCACCACCGCGATGGCGGGCGGGCACTTCTACCTGGGCGGCGGAACCGCCGTCCAACAGGCGACCGGGCATCCGGATTCGCCCGACGAGATGTACAAGTACCTCGTCGCGGTCTCCCGGGAGCCCGAGCACGACAAGATCCGGGCGTATTGCGACAGCAGCGTCGAACACTTCAACTGGCTCGAAGATCTCGGAATTGCGTTCGAGCGCAGCTACTACCCGGAGAAGGCGGTGATCCAGCCCAATACCGAGGGGCTGATGTTCACCGGCAACGAGAAGGTGTGGCCGTACCTGAACCAGGCCGTTCCGGCGCCGCGCGGACACAAGGTCCCGGTGAAGGGCGACACCCAGGGCGCGAAGATGGCAATCGACCTGCTGCTCAAGCGGGCCGACAGTCTCGGGGTGGAGATCCGCTACGAAACCGGCGCCACCGGCCTGGTCACCGACGCCTCCGGCGCGGTCGCCGGTGTCACCTGGAAGCACTTCACCGAAGGCGGTGCGATCAAAGCGAAGTCGGTGGTGATCGCCGCCGGCGGTTTCGTGATGAACCCGGAGATGGTCGCCCAGTACACGCCGAAACTGGCGGAGAAGCCGTTCGTGCTGGGTAACACCTACGACGACGGACTGGGCATCCGGATGGGAATGTCGGTGGGCGGTGCCACCAAGCACATGGACCAGATATTCATCACCGCGCCGGTCTATCCGCCGTCGATCCTGCTCACCGGGATCATCGTCAACGCGCAAGGCAAGCGCTTCGTCGCCGAGGACTCCTATCACTCGCGCACGTCGGGCTACGTGATGGATCAGCCGGGCAGCGCGGCGTTCCTGATCGTCGACGAAGCCCACCTGCGCACACCGCAGGTGCCGCTGATCACGCTGATCGACGGCTGGGAGACCGTGCCGGAAATGGAAGCGGCGCTGGGTATTCCGGAGGGGAACCTGGTGGCGACGCTGGATCGCTACAACACCTACGCCGCGCGCGGGGAGGACCCCGACTTCCACAAGCAGCCGCCGTTCCTGGCCCCGCAGGACACCGGGCCCTGGGGTGCCTTCGACCTGTCGCTGGGCAAGGCGATGTATGCCGGCTTCACCATCGGCGGGCTGGCGACCTCGGTGGACGGCGAGGTGCTGCGCGACGACGGCAGCGCGGTGCCGGGCCTCTACGCCGCCGGCGCGTGTGCGGCCAACATCGCCCAGGACGGCAAGGGCTACGCCAGCGGCACCCAGTTGGGCGAGGGCTCGTTCTTCGGTCGCCGCGCCGGTGCGCACGCGGCGGCCCGCTCCCGCTGACCGGTCACCCTGGCGCGCTCGGGAGGCGGGGAGGCCCTAGACCGGGGTGAGCTCCCAACGGCCTCGCCCGAGCAGTTCCAGCACCTGCTTGTGATGCTGGCGGACCGTGTGCCGGTGGCTCACACTGACCACGATGGTGTCGGGAAGTTCGGTGCGCAGCAGCTGATACAGCGCCAGCTCCAGCCCTTCGTCGAGCGCCGACGTCGACTCGTCGAGGAACGCCGCCTTGGGCCGGGTCAACAGCAGCCGGGCGAACGCCACCCGCTGCTGCTCGCCCGGTGAGAGCACCTTGGCCCAGTCCTCGACGTTGTCGAGCTGGTCGATCAGGTGCGGCAGCAGCACCTTGCCCAGCGCATCGACCAACGCGATGTCGGAGATCTCCTGCGGCGCAAGCGGATAGGACACCACGGTGCGCAAATCGCCCAACGGGATGTAGGGCAGCTGGGAGATGAACACCGTCTCGTTGTCGGCGTCGGGACGTTGCAGGGTGCCCGAGGCGTACGGCCACAGCTGGGCCAGGCTGCGCAGCAGGGTCGTCTTCCCGCTGCCGGACGGTCCGGCGATCATCATCGCGTCGCCGACGCCCAGGTGCACATCCAGCGCCTCGATCAGCGGGTCACCGGCCGGGCTGCGAACCTCGATGCCCTCGAGGGCCACGGTGCCGTCGGTGCTGGGCTTGACCAGTAGCTCGGGCAGTTCCCGGGCCTCCTGGTTGGCCTCCACCAGCCCATGCAGACGAATGATGGAGGCACGGTAGCCGGCGAAGTTGTCGTAGGCGTTGCGGAAGAACGACAGCGAATCGGAGATATTGCCGAACGCCGTCGCGGTCTGCGCCACCCCGCCGAACATGATCTGCCCGGAGAACAGCCGCGGCGCCTGGATCACCCAGGGCAACGGCACGATCGCCTGGCTCACCGACAGGTTCCAGCCCGCGAACCCGATAGTCCGGTTCACGAACTTCAGGTAGTTGTCGATGATCGCGCCGAACCGCTCCCGCAGTTGCAGGCGTTCGGCGAGCTCACCGCGGTAGAACGCAATCGATTCGGCGGCGTCGCGCACCCGGACCAGCGCATACCGGAAGGCGGCGTTGGTCAGCTCGTTGCGGAAGCTCAGCCGGATCAGCGGCCGGCCGATCCAGAACGCGACGATGGTCGCGATGGCCACGTAGAGCAGCACGATCAGGAACATCGCCCGGGGAATGTCGACCCCCATGACGGTCAGGGTTCCGGACAGGTTCCACAAGATCGCGGTGAACGACACCACCGTCACCATGGACTGCACGGCGCCGAACAGCAGTGTGCTGCCGGTGCCGTTGGCCGGTGCGTTGGGGTTGGCGCCGTTGCCCGCGGTGAAGATGTCGATGTCCTGCTGGATGCGCTGGTCGGGGTTGTCGATCGCTCCCTCGACGGCCTCGCCCACGGCCGGGTCGAGGGGCGTCTTGACGAAGCGGGCGCGGTAGTAGGCCCGCCCCTCGAGCCAGTCGCCGGTGAGCCGCTCGGTGAGCCAGATGCGCCAGTTCACCATGAAGTGCTGGGTCAGGTAGATATCGAGCATCACCCGCGCAACATGCAGCACCGCCATCAGGCTGAAGATGCCGATCGACACCCAGAACCCGTGCACGCCGGACTGTTTGACCGCCTCGTCGCCGCCGGCGGCGCCCTGAAACGCGGTCTGCAGCGAGGAGTACATGTCGTTGCCCTGGAAACTGAACAGCACGTTGAGCCGCACCGCGGTGATCACCGACAGCAGCAACACCCCGAGCATCAGCCAGACCCGGGCACTGTCGCGCCCGGTGAAGTAGCCGCCGGTGATCTCCCAGAACTGCCGGCCCCACCGGGTGCTGGTCCGCAGCAGCATCACCACGACCACCACACCGACCGCGCTGATGGCCCAGGCCATCGCGATCCACAACAGCGAATCGGGCAGTGCGCGCGCCCAGTCGATGGACGGGTTGAACAGCTTCGAGTCCACTGCCACGTCTCCTTGCGGATCGCTACCGCCGGAACCACGTCGCGGGCGGTATCGGAAATCGAGAAAATCCCGTGCGAAACCTACCGCAGCCCCACGTCATCGCGTCGGATGAGCAGACCGCGAACGGCCGACGGGCCCGGCGGTGCCCCCGGGGTGCTGACACCGGCCACCGCGTACGGTTGTGCTGTGGCTAACACCTCGAAAACGGTCTCCGGGACCACGCGCGCCAAGTCGGGTCGGCTGAGCGGAAAATTCTGGAAACTGCTGGGCGCCAGCACCGAGAAGAACCAGAGCCGCTCGATGGCCGAGGTCAACGCGGCGGCCGGCTTCGCCAAGAAGGCCGCCGGCCTCGACGACGACCAGCTGCGCAAGGCCGCGCGACTGCTCAAGCTCAAGGATCTGGCGGACGCCTCCGACATCCCGCAGTTCCTGGCGATCGCCCGCGAAGCCGCCGAACGCAGCATCGGGATGCGCCCGTTCGACGTACAGCTGCAGGGCGCGCTGCGGATGCTGGCCGGCGATGTGGTCGAGATGGCCACCGGCGAGGGCAAGACGCTCTCCGGTGCGATCGCCGCCGCCGGTTACGCCATCGGCGGGCGCCACGTGCACGTCGTCACCATCAACGACTACCTGGCCCGCCGCGACGCCGAATGGATGGGGCCACTGCTGACCGCGATGGGCGTGACCGTCGGCTGGATCACCGCCGACTCCACGGCGGCCGAGCGTCGCGAGGCCTACAAATGCGATGTCACCTACGCGTCGATCAACGAGATCGGCTTCGACGTGCTGCGCGATCAGCTGGTCACCGACGTCGACGACCTGGTCTCACCCAACCCCGACGTGGCGCTGATCGACGAGGCGGACTCGGTGCTGGTCGACGAGGCCCTGGTGCCGCTGGTGCTGGCCGGAACCACCCACCGGGAGACGCCCCGGATGGAGATCGTCGAACTCATCGGCCGGCTCACCCCGGGGGTGGACTACGACTCCGACGAGGACCGGCGCAACATCCACCTCACCGAAGATGGGGCGCGCCGCGTCGAAGCGGCGCTCGGCGGCATCGACCTGTACTCCGAGGAACACGTGGTGTCCACGCTGACCGAGGTCAACGTCGCGCTGCACGCCCACGTCCTGCTGCAGCGCGACGTGCACTACATCGTCCGCGACGGCAAGGTGCAGTTGATCAACGCCTCCCGCGGCAGGATCGCCGCCCTGCAGCGCTGGCCGGACGGCCTGCAGGCCGCGGTCGAGGCCAAGGAGGGCATCGAGACGACCGAGACCGGCGAGGTGCTCGACACCATCACGGTGCAGGCCCTGGTCAACCGCTATCCCACGGTGTGCGGCATGACCGGTACGGCGTTGGCCGCCGGTGAACAGCTGCGGCAGTTCTACCAGCTGGGAGTCTCGCCGATCCCGCCCAACATGCCCAACATCCGGGAGGACGAGACCGACCGGGTCTACATCACCGCCGCGGCCAAGAACGACGCCATCGTCGCCCACATCGTCGAGGTGCACGCCACCGGGCAGCCGGTGCTGGTCGGCACCCACGATGTCGCCGAGTCCGAGGAGCTCTACGAGCGGCTGCGCAAGCGCGGGGTGCCGGCGGTGGTGCTCAACGCCAAGAACGACGCCGAGGAGGCCACGGTGATCGCCGAGGCCGGTCAGCTCGGCGTGGTCACGGTCTCCACCCAGATGGCCGGGCGCGGCACCGACATCCGGCTCGGCGGCTCCTCGGAGAACCACGCGGCAGACCATGACCAGGTGGTCGAACTCGGCGGGCTGCACGTGATCGGCACCGGCCGCCAGCACACCGAGCGCCTGGACAACCAGCTGCGGGGCCGTGCCGGCCGGCAGGGCGACCCCGGCTCGTCGGTGTTCTTCTCCAGCTGGGAGGACGAGGTCGCGGCCACCAACCTGGAAGCCAACAAGCTGCCGATGGAAACCGACTTGGAAGCAGGAGACGGCCGGATCCTGAGCCCCAAGGCCGCCGGGATGCTCGACCACGCGCAGCGCATCGCCGAGGGCAAGCTGCTCGACATCCACGCCAACACCTGGCGTTACAACCAGCTGATCGCCCAGCAGCGCGCCATCATCGTCGAACGGCGCAACACCTTGCTGTCCACCCCGGCGGCGCGCGAGGAGCTCGCCGAACTGGCCCCGCAGCGGTTCGCGGAGCTGCGCAAGAAATTCGGCGAGAACGATCAGGATGCCGATGCCAGGCTGGAGAAGATCTGCCGGCTGATCATGCTCTACCACCTGGACCGCGGCTGGGCCGATCACCTGGCGTTCCTGGCCGACATCCGGGAGAGCATCCACCTGCGCGCACTGGGCCGGCAGAACCCGCTCGACGAATTCCACCGGATGGCCCTGGACGCGTTCGCCTCGCTGGCGGCCGACGCCATCGAGGCGGCCCAGCAGACTCTCGAGACATCCGAGCAGATCGAATCGGAGCCGGGTATCGACCTGTCCAAGCTGGCGCGGCCCACCTCGACGTGGACCTACATGGTCCGGGACAACCCGCTCAGCGACGACACCATGGACGCGCTGAGCCTGCCCGGAATCTTCCGCTAGGGCGCGGCCGGTATGTCTGCCGGGTCCGGCTCCGCTCGAGCCCACGACCGGGTGCTCACGGTGCCCAACGTCATCAGCCTGGCGCGGCTCGGCCTGATCGTCGTCTTCGGATACCTGCTGCTGATCGCGCAGGCCGACGGGTTGGCGGCGGCGACGCTGATCCTCAGCGGCATCTCCGACTGGGCCGATGGCAAGCTGGCCCGGCTGCTGGACCAGTCCTCGGCCCTCGGCGCGCTGCTCGACCCGGCGATCGACCGGCTCTACGTGATGGCGATCCCGATCGCGTTCGGCCTGCGCGGCCTGGTGCCGTGGTGGATCATCGGCACGCTGCTGGCCCGGGATCTGCTGCTGGCCGCGATGCTGCCGGTGTTGCGCAGCCGCGGACTGACCGCGCTGCCGGTGACCTACATCGGCAAAGCCGGCACCTTCGCGCTGATGTCGGCGTTCCCGCTGATCCTGCTGGGCCAGTGGGATGCGGTGTGGAGCCGAGTGGTGCTGTCGGTCGGGTGGGCCTTTTTGATCTGGGGCCTGGGCATGTACCTGTGGGCGTTCGTGCTGTACCTGATCCAGGTGAGGTTGGTGGCCCGCACGCTGCCGAAGATCACCGCTCGAGGGGCAGATGTCTGAACCGTTCTTCGCGCTCAGCGGCTATGACGGCCAGAGCGACCGGGGCGCCCACGAGGCGGGTCGGCCGCAGCGATTCGCGGTGCCCTCGCTGCTGCGGTCGCTGCTGTCCGAGCACCTGGACCCCGGTTATGCCGCGGCGGCGGCCGAGCGCGACCGGCGCGGCACCGGTCGGCGGGCCCGGATTGCGCGATGGGCGTGGGAGGCGGTGGCGGCGCTGCTGGTGGCGACGGTGTTCGCCGTCGCGTTCTCGCAGGCCCGCTCGTTGGCGCCCGGTGTGCGCGACGCCCAGCAGGTGCTGGCCAGCAACGTGCGTTCGGCCGAAGCGGTGACCGTGCGGCTGGCCGACAAACGCGAAACCTGGACGAATCGCGTCGACGAGTTGCGCCGCCACCGGCTGGCCGATGACGCCGAGGGGCAGCGGGTGCTGGCCGGCCTCGACGGGCTGAGCCTGGCGGCCGCCAGCACCCGGGTGACCGGGCCCGGTCTGACCGTCACGGTGACCGACCCGGGTGCTGCCGGCCGCAACCTCTCAGATGCCTCCAAGCAGCGGGTGTCGGGCAGCCAGCAGATCATCTTGGATCGTGACCTGCAGCTGGTCGTCAATTCGCTGTGGGCCAGCGGCGCCGAGGCGATCGCGATCGGCGACGTCCGGATCGGGCCCAACGTGACGATCCGGCAGGCCGGAGGCGCAATCCTGGTCGACAACAAGCCGATCAGCAGCCCGTACTCGGTGCGCGCCATCGGGCCGCCGCGCGAGTTGCGCGACGCCTTCGAGCGGACGCCCGGGCTTTACCGGCTGCGGCTGCTGGAGGTGTCCTACGGGGTGGTGGTGCGCGTCGACAGCCGGACCGGCGCCGACCTGACCCTGCCGGCGGGTTCGGTGCGAGATGTCCGGTTCGCCAAACAGATCGGGCAGTCGTGACGCAAGCTTGCCGTGCCGGGTACGACACTGCCGGTGTCGTGCCCGGCGCAGATCCGGTTCGGGAGGCTGGAGTGAGTTCTAGATGATCGGTATCGCCGCGCTGATCGCCGGCATCGTGCTGGGCCTGGTGTTTCAACCCAGCGTTCCGGAGGTGGTTCAGCCCTATCTGCCGATCGCCGTGGTGGCGGCGTTGGACGCCGTGTTCGGTGGGCTGCGCGCCTACCTGGAGCGGATCTTCGACGCGAAGGTGTTCGTCGTGTCGTTCGTGTTCAACGTCCTGGTCGCGGCGCTGATCGTCTACCTCGGCGACCAGTTGGGGGTCGGCACCCAGTTGTCCACCGCGATCATCGTGGTCCTGGGCATCCGCATCTTCGGCAACGCCGCGGCACTGCGCCGACGGCTGTTCGGGGCCTGACGCGGTGACCGGTGATCCGCTGCCGCACGGGCGGCACGAACTACCCGACAGCGCTGACGCTGCGCCGTCGCGGCGCGGCTTCCGCGGGCTTCGCGAAGGGCGCTCCAGCCCGTTGTTCGGCGTGCTGGCGATGCTGCTGTGCCTGCTGCTGGGGGTTGCGATCGTCACCCAGGTCCGCCAGAACGACTCCACCGATGCCCTGGAGACGGCCCGGCCCGCGGACCTGCTGGTGCTGCTGGACTCGCTGCGGCAGCGCGAAGCCGCGCTCAACACCGAGATCGCCGAGCTGCAGCAGACGCTCAACGCGTTGCAGGAGTCCGGCAGCAGCGACCAGGCCGCCATCGAGACCGCCCAGGCCCGGCTCTCCGCCCTGGCGATCATGATCGGCACGGTCGGCGCCGTCGGGCCCGGGGTGGTGGTCACCGTCGACGATCCGGCGCGCGGCGTGGCGCCGGAGACGATGCTGGATGTGATCAATGAACTGCGGGCGGCCGGCGCCGAGGCGATGGAGGTCAGAGACGACGCCAAAGCGGTGCGCATCGGAGTGGACTCGTGGGTCGCCGGAACGCCGGGAGCGCTGGAGTTCGACGGGATCTCCTTGGCGCCACCGTATTCCGTACTGGCGATCGGCGATCCCCCCACCCTGGCGGCCGCGATGAACATTCCCGGTGGGGCGGTCGACAGCGTCAAACGGCTCGCTGGCGCCGTGGCGGTGCAGCAGGCCGACCATGTCGAGGTGACCGTGTTGCGGCAACCGAAACCACGCCAATACGCTCAGCCAGTCAAGTGAACCCGACAGCGCAAGGAGCACGATCACCGTGAGCTCAGAAAGCAATGTTCCGTCCGATCTGTATTACACCGCTGAGCACGAGTGGGTGCAGCGCACCGGAACCGACACCGTCCGGGTGGGCATCACCGACTTCGCGCAGGCGGCACTGGGCGACGTGGTCTTCGTGCAGCTGCCCGAGACCGGCGCCGAGGTGACCGCGGGGGAGAGCTTCGGCGAGGTGGAGTCGACCAAGTCCGTCTCGGATCTGTTCGGGCCGCTCTCGGCGAAAGTGGTTGCCGTCAACGCGGATCTGGATGCCAGCCCGCAGCTGGTGAATTCCGACCCGTACGGCGCCGGCTGGCTGGTCGATCTTCAGGTCGTCGGCGGCTTGGACGAGACGCTTGCGGGGCTGCTGACGGCCGACGCGTACCGCGCGACGCTGGCCGAATGAGTATTGCTAGCCTGCCTGCCGGGACGCGCCGGATATCGCGGCGGGTATTCCACGACACGATCCCGCGGTGCGGGGGACATTATCGACCGCTGCGCGGTACGGTCGACTCATCAATCGTGGGTCCGGTGCCATGGATATCCGGCGGGTGCGACCAGGTAACACGACAGTGGCCAGTGAGGAGCAGCGGGTGACGGAGAAGGACCCAGGCAATGGGCAGGACCAGGCAGGCGACGAGGTCACGGTGGAAACCACATCGGTCTTCCGGGCCGACTTCCTGAGCGAACTCGACGCCCCCGCACAGGCGGGTGGTGAGAGCCTGACCTCGGGTGTGGAAGGGCTGCCCGCGGGTTCGGCGCTGCTGGTCGTCAAGCGCGGCCCCAACGCCGGATCGCGTTTCCTGCTCGACCAACCGGTCACCGCCGCCGGTCGGCATCCCGACAGCGACATCTTCCTCGACGACGTCACGGTCAGCCGCCGCCATGCCGAGTTCCGGCTGGAGGGCAACGAGTTTCAGGTCGTCGACGTGGGCAGCCTCAACGGCACCTACGTCAACCGGGAGCCGGTCGATTCGGCCGTCCTGGTCAACGGCGACGAGGTACAGGTGGGCAAGTTCCGGCTGGTGTTCCTGACCGGCCCGAAGACGGGTGAGACCGAGGGCGGGCCGGGGAGCTAAGTGAGCGCGCCTGACAGCCCCGAACCGGCCGGGATGTCGATCGGAGCGGTACTGGATCTGCTTCGGCCGGAGTTTCCGGATGTCACGATCTCCAAGATTCGGTTCCTGGAGGCCGAGGGGCTGGTGACGCCGCAGCGTGCGGCGTCGGGCTACCGCCGGTTCAGCGCCTATGACTGCGCGCGGCTGCGGTTCGTGCTGACCGCGCAACGCGACCAGTACCTGCCGCTGAAGGTGATCAAGGCGAGGCTGGACGCCGAACCGGACGGGGCGCTGCCGCTGAGCGAGTCGCCGTATTCGGTGCCGCGGTTGGTGTCGGCCGACGACGCCGCCCACCACCGCACGGCGCTGCCGGTGCCGCCCCGGCGCGTCAGGCTGAGCCGGGAGGATCTGCTGGAGCGCTCGGGCGCCGACGACATCCTGCTGACGGCACTGGTCAGAACGGGGGTCATCACGGCCGGGCCGGGGGGATTCTTCGACGAGCACGCGGTCGTCATCGCGCAGTGTGCCCGCGGGCTGGCCGATTACGGCGTCGAGCCGCGCCACCTGCGAGCGTTCCGCTCCGCCGCCGACCGGCAGTCCGATCTGATCGCCCAGATCGCCGGGCCGCTGGTCAAGGGCGGCAAGGCCGGCGCGCGTGACCGTGCCGACGACTTGGCGCGCGAGGTCGCGGCGCTGGCGATCGCGCTGCACACCGCGCTGCTCAAGTCGGCGGTACACGACGTTCTGCACGGCTGAGGACTAGACTTCGCGTCGGCGGCTTGTTGTGCGACATGCGGTTGCCGGACCGGGGGTTTCGCAGCGAGTCGGACTGGGACACAGCGACTTGGGAAACAAGCAATTGCGGAGGGCTGACTGGAGATGGGCGAAGTACGCGTGGTCGGCATTCGCGTCGAGCAACCGCAGAACCAGCCGGTGTTGCTGCTGCGCGAGGCCGACGGCGACCGATACCTCCCGATCTGGATCGGGCAGGCCGAAGCCGCCGCCATCGCCCTGGAGCAGCAGGGCGTGGAACCGGCCCGGCCGTTGACTCACGACTTGATCCGCGACCTGATCGCCGCGCTGGGGCATTCGCTCAAGGAGGTCCGGATCGTCGATCTGCAGGAGGGCACGTTCTACGCCGACCTGATCTTCGACCGGGACATCACGGTCTCGGCGCGCCCGTCGGACTCGGTGGCGATCGCGCTGCGGGTGGGGGTGCCGATCTACGTCGAGGAGGCGGTGCTGGCCGAGGCGGGCCTGCTCATCCCCGACGAGAGCGACGACGAGTCCTCCGGCGCGGTGCGCGAAGACGAGGTGGAGAAGTTCAAGGAGTTCCTCGATAGCGTGTCGCCCGACGATTTCAAAGCAACCTGACCCGGCGCGGCGGCCTCAGCCCCGTCACAGATCCGTCTCATCTGCGAGCGGTCCGACGACACGCCCATCGGCAAAGCAGGACGCGGAAATCACGGCCCCCATACTTGAGCCACGGCGGGAACCGCACGGTGGCTCGTCGGACAGCGTATGCTCACGACCAACTCGGGCAAGAGCAAACGCGGCCACCGGGCAGCCAGTGGCAACGAGCGCGATCGGCGAGAGGAAGCATCGTGGGCGAGCAACCGGGGCAGGAAGAGCTGGACTTCGCGGGTCAGCCCGAATCGGGCTCGGACGGCGACGTCGCAGCGACCGCTTCCGGAGTCGGCGAACCGGTGCAGGCCGGGCTGTTCCCGGATGACTCCGTCCCCGACGAACTGGTCGGCTACCGCGGGCCCAGCGCCTGCCAGATCGCCGGCATCACCTACCGCCAGCTGGACTACTGGGCGCGCACCTCACTGGTGGTGCCGTCGATTCGGGGCGCGGCCGGCTCCGGGAGCCAGCGGCTGTACTCGTTCAAAGACATCCTGGTGCTCAAGATCGTCAAGCGGTTGCTCGACACCGGCATCTCGCTGCACAACATCCGGGTCGCCGTCGACCACCTGCGTGAGCGCGGGGTACGGGACCTGGCCAACATCACCCTGTTCTCCGACGGCACCACCGTCTACGAGTGCACGTCGGCCGAGGAGGTCGTCGACCTGCTGCAAGGCGGCCAGGGCGTGTTCGGGATCGCGGTGTCGGGTGCGATGCGGGAGTTGACCGGCGTCATCGCCGATTTCCCCGGCGAACGCGCCGACGGCGGCGAGTCGATCGCCGCGCCGGAAGACGAACTGGCCAGCCGCCGCAAGTTCCGCGACCGCAAGACCGGTTAACGCTCCGGCCCGGCCCGGCCCGGCGCATTCGCATCGAACGAGGAACGCTCGGTAGACTGGTCGCGCATCAGCGTCGCGCGGGAGAGTCTCGGGACAGCCAGTCCCGGGCGCCGAAGGAGCAATACCTCCCCGTCAACCTCTCAGGCACCAGGACCGCGCACGCAGCGATGCCTCTGGAAAGCGGTGCTGCCCGTGTCGGGTTCACCCGCCCATGGGGAAAGGCACCCGGATCTCCCGGTGCCGAATCTCTCAGGCGCCCGGGACGGGCAGACGACAGAGGGGGAGGACCACCAGTCGTCTATCGTCGAGGGGGTCCACGTGGCCGAGCACACCGAATTCCGTTTTGTCGACCGGCACATCGGCCCGGACAACGCCGCGATCGCCGCGATGCTGGACACCATCGGTGTCGGCTCGCTGGACGAGCTGGCCGCCAAGGCGGTGCCCGCCGGCATCCTCGACCCGCTGGGCCCCGACGGTGTCGCGCCCGGGCTGGAAGTGTTGCCGCCGGCCGCCGGCGAGATGCAGGCACTGGCCGAACTGCGCGAATTGGCCGATGCCAGCACGGTCGCGGTCTCGATGATCGGGCAGGGCTACTACGACACCGTGACCCCGCCGGTGCTGCTGCGCAACATCATGCAGAACCCCGCCTGGTACACCGCCTACACGCCGTATCAGCCCGAGATCAGCCAGGGCCGGCTGGAGGCGCTGCTGAACTTCCAGACCATGATCGCCGACCTGACCGGCTGCGAGATCGCCAACTCGTCGATGCTGGATGAAGGCACCGCCGCTGCCGAGGCGATGACGCTGATGCTTCGTGCGACGCGCGGGCCCAAGGGCGCCACCAACCGGCTGGTGGTCGACGCCGACCTGTTCACCCAGACCGCGGCGGTGCTGGCCACCCGTGCCGAACCGCTTGGCATCGAGGTCGTCACCGCCGACCTGCGCAACGAGCTGCCCGAGGGCGACTTCTTCGGTGTGATCACCCAGCTGCCGGGAGCATCCGGCCGGGTCACCGACTGGTCGGAGCTGATCGAGGCCGCCCACGAACGCGGTGCGATGGTGGCGGTCGGCGCAGACCTGCTGGCGCTGACCCTGGTCACGCCGCCGGGCGAGATCGGCGCCGATGTGGCGTTCGGCAGCGCCCAGCGCTTCGGGGTGCCGATGGGCTTCGGCGGACCCCACGCCGGCTACCTGGCGGTCCACAGCAAGCACGCCCGGCAGCTGCCGGGACGGCTGGTGGGGGTTTCGGTGGACGCGGACGGCTCGCCGGCCTACCGTCTGGCGCTGCAAACCCGCGAGCAGCACATCCGCCGCGACAAGGCGACCTCGAACATCTGCACCGCCCAGGTGCTGTTGGCGGTGATGGCCGCAATGTATGCCAGTTACCACGGCGCCGAGGGCCTGACCGCGATCGCGCGGCGGGTACACGGGCACGCCGTAAAGATCGCCGCGGCGCTCGGTGAGGCACTGGTGCACGACCGCTACTTCGACACCGTGCTGGCCCGGGTTCCCGGCCGTGCCGACGAGATCATCGCGGCGGCGAAGGACGCCGGCATCAACCTGTGGCGCGTCGACGCCGACCACGTCGCGGTGGCCTGCGACGAGACCACCACCGACGACCACGTGGCCGCCGTGCTCAACGCGTTCGGTGTGGCTGATCCGGACTTCTCGGGGCGCGAGCCGGTGTGCGCGCACGTCATCACCCGTACTTCGGAATTCCTGACGCACCCGGCATTTCGGAGCTATCGGACCGAAACCGCCATGATGCGATACCTGCGCGCGCTGTCGGACAAGGACATCGCATTGGACCGCAGCATGATTCCACTGGGTTCGTGCACCATGAAGCTCAACGCCGCCGCGGAGATGGAGTCGATCACCTGGCCGGAATTCGCCCGTCAGCACCCGTTCGCGCCGCCCGCCGATGCCGCCGGGCTGCGCCGGCTCATCACCCAGTTGGAAGACTGGCTGGCCGGGATCACCGGGTACGACGCGGTCTCGCTACAGCCCAACGCCGGCTCGCAGGGCGAGTATGCGGGTCTGCTGGCGATCCACGCCTACCACGCCAGCCGTGGTGAGTCCCAGCGTGACGTCTGCCTGATCCCGTCCAGCGCGCACGGCACCAACGCCGCGTCGGCAGCGCTGGCCGGCATGCGGGTGGTGGTGGTCGCCTGCCGGGAGAACGGCGACGTCGACCTCGACGATCTGCGTGCCAAGGTCGCCGAGCACGCCACGACGCTCTCGGCGCTGATGATCACCTACCCGTCCACCCACGGGGTGTACGAGCACGACATCGCCGAGATCTGCGCCGCTGTGCACGACGCGGGCGGCCAGGTCTACGTCGACGGCGCCAACCTCAATGCGCTGGTCGGGCTGGCCCGGCCCGGGCGATTCGGCGGGGACGTCAGCCACCTGAACCTGCACAAGACGTTCTGCATTCCGCACGGCGGTGGCGGTCCCGGCGTCGGACCGGTGGCGGTGCGTTCGCACCTGGCCCCGTTCTTGCCCGGACACCCGCTGGCCGAAGAACTGCCCGCCGGCGCGCCGGTGTCGGCGGCTCCCTACGGTTCGGCCTCGATCCTGCCGATCACCTGGGCCTACATCCGGATGATGGGCGCGCGGGGCCTGCGATCGGCGTCGCTGACCGCGATCGCGTCGGCGAATTACATCGCCCGCCGCCTCGACGAGTACTTCCCGGTGCTCTACACCGGGGAGAACGGCATGGTCGCTCACGAATGCATCCTGGATCTGCGCGCGATCACCAAGGCCACCGGCGTGACGGTCGACGATGTCGCAAAACGGTTGGCCGACTACGGCTTCCATGCCCCGACCATGAGCTTCCCGGTGGCAGGCACGCTGATGGTGGAGCCCACCGAGAGTGAGAGCCTGGCCGAGGTGGATGCGTTCTGCGAGGCGATGATCGCCATCCGCGGCGAGATCGACCGAGTCGGCACCGGCGAGTGGACGGCCGAGGACAACCCGTTGCGCGGCGCCCCGCACACCGCCGAATGCCTGGTGGTGGACAAGTGGGAGCACCCCTATACCCGGGAGCAGGCCGCCTATCCGCTGGGTCGCGACTTCCGGCCGAAGGTGTGGCCACCGGTGCGCCGGATCGACGGCGCGTACGGCGACCGCAACCTGGTCTGCTCGTGCCCGCCGGTGGACGCCTACGCCTGAGCCCAAGCCCAGTGACTCGCATACTCGCCGCCGTAATCGCGGACTCTTCGCCGTATTAGTGAACTTTTGCGCCGTAAGAAGGGCGCAAAGTTTATCGATATCGTCACCGCGCTACAAGCGTGGATGATAAATAATCAGGAAAATCTCATCTATGACCGAAAAGAGGATTACGCTGATCTCACCCTGAATGGTGATGTGAATCACAGAAGGAGAGATCATGCAGCAGCTCGCGCTTCGTCCCTACCTCACCGCCGGCATCGCCGTTGCGGGCGCCGGCCTCATCGCGGTTGCGCCGGTCAGCCCGGTGACGCCGCCGCTGCCCGCGGCCGGTGCGCAGTCTCACGCGGTGCAGTTGAACAACGCGTGGTCGGACCTGTTCACCAACACCACCGCGAACCTGGCCGACATCAACGCCAACGCCGACTGGTCGGCGATCACCGCCGTCGTCGGCAAGCTGTTCACCGACCCGTTCGGCGTGATCTCCGCGTTCACCAGCATCACGCCGACCGTCACCACCGATATCTCCGAGCTGCCGGCGTCGGTCTCGGTGCAGCTGCCGCCCGGGCTGGAACTGGCGATCGCCAGCATGGGCGCGCAGGCACTGACCTCCCAGGCGATCAGCGACGCCGCGGCCCAGATGGCCGGCGGGGACTTCTCCGGTCTGTTCAACGCCCCGGCCACCATCGCCGACGCCTACCTCAACGGCGCGGAGAACGTCAGCCTGCTCGGCGGAATCATCAACATCCCGGTGCTCAACGGCGTACTCGCCCCGGTGCAGAACCTGGAGGTGAACCTCAACCTGACGCAGCTTCTGGATGCGCTGGGGCTGGGAAACCTGGACCTGTCCAACCTGGATCTGCAGAACCTGATCGATCAGCTCGGGCTGGGCGACCTGACGCTGGGCGGCCTGCTCAGTGCGCTGGGCATCAGCGACGACGGGCTGGGTGACCTGCTGCAAGCCGGCAGCGGGATCACCGATCTGGGTGCTTTGCTGAGCTTCCTGGGGCTGGGCGGCCTCGGCCTCGGCAGCCTCGGCCTGACCGACATCCTCAGCGGCCTGGGCCTGGACACCGACGTCGATCTCAACAGTCTGAGCCTCGAGGACGTGCTGGGTGCGTTCGGGCTCGACACCACGATCAATCTCGGGCTGGGCGAGCTGCTGACCACTCTCGGCTTCGGCGACCTGGTCGACTCGTCGCTGGGCAGCCTGCTGTCGGACCTCGGCCTGCTCGGGCCTGTCACGGATGTGCTCAGCGACATCATCTCGTCGGTTCTCGGGCCGCTACTGGGCATCCTGCTACCCGACGTGTTGGACGTCTTGACCGGTGGTGGCCTCGAGGAGGCGCTGAACGCCGTAACCTTCGGCGACCTGCTGGGTGGCCAGAGCATCGACGAGACGGTCAGCTCACTGCTGACCGCGCTGGGCGTCTCGCTACCGACCGGTGACCTGACCATCGGCGGCATCCTGAGCGCCCTGGGCTTCGCCGACTCCACCGGGGAGCTGTCGCTGAGTGAACTGCTGGGCGGGCTGGGCCTCGGCGGCCTCGACATCACCGGCCTGCTCAACGGCTTGGACTTGGGTGGCCTGGTCAGTGGTCTCGGCCTCGATGACCTGCCGCTGAACCTCGGCAACCTGGTCGGCGACCTGACGGATCTGAACCTGGCCGACCTGCTCAACGGCCTGGGCCTGGGCGACCTGGCCGACATCAGCGTCGGCTCGTTCGGTGGCATGATCACCCAGCTGGTGGAGGTCATCCCGCAGCAGATCCTCGACATGCTGGGCGGCTAGCGGCTGGCGCGTCAGCCCAGCAGGGTGTTCAGCGTGCCGGCCAGTTCCGGGGTGTTCGCCCCGCTCAGGTTCTGATACGTGCCGCCCGACAGCTGAGCCACCGCCTGCCAGACCGCCCGGTCGGCGTCGCCGCCGAAGTCGATGACGTTGACGGCGACCGGGCGCTCGGGGTCGGTGTTGGCCCGGATGAAGTCCTGCAATCCGGGACCGTCCAGGGTCCGGTCGGTGTGCGGTCCCGCGGTGATGACCAGTACCGAGTTGCTCTGTCCGGGGTGGTAATTGGCCAACACCTGGTTGTAGACCAGGCGCAGCGTGGTGAAGGACACCGCACCGCCCGATGTCGAACTGAGCGCATCGAGTTCCCTGGTCAGCGTCTCCGAGCGGGTTCCGGCGTTCACCGGCTCGTCCAGCGGGCCGGACGGGACCACGCTGCGGCCCTCCACACCGTCGAAGGTCCACAGGCCCACGACGGCGCTCGGCGGCAACGCCCTGATCCGTTGATCCAGGGCCGCGATCACATGGGCCAGCCGGGTTTTGCCGCCTTCCTCGGTCGTCATGGACTCGTCGAGCATGATCGTCACCGCCGACGTGCCCGGCAGCGTGGTGAGCGCATTGGCGAGGGTGGCCCGCATCGCGTCGTCGCCGACCGACAAGGTGTCCGGCAGCGCAGGGAAGCCGGTCACATCGCTGCTCGGTGGTGCGACGCCTTCGACGCGGAACCCGGCCTTGGCCAGATCCGCGAGCTGATCCGGCTTGCGGGCGAATCGCGCGAATTCGCTGGCGGCGCTGACCTGTTCCTGGGAAAGCCAGGAGCCGGCCAACAACACGGTCGGGTAGTCGGCGACCGGCACCGGCCCCGGCGGCAACCAGGATCCGAGGGTGCTCGCCGGGTCCGACAGCGATTGTCCACGGGTGAACAGTTGCTGCTCGGTGGTCACCACCGCGTGCACCGGTGCAGCCGCCGGATCGCCTTGGCGCAGCAGTACGTTCATCGCCTCGGCAAGTGAGTTGTCGGCGAGGTGAGGCTGTGCGCCGGCCAGCCGGTGGACCGCCCCGGTTCCGTCGGTGGCAGGGGCGTCTTTCGGGGCGGCGGCCGATGCCACCGCCTCACCGGCCAGGAACGCGGCATCGCCGTTACCGCCGATCGGCAGCGCCAGCCGGAGTTGCCCCCAACCGGCGAGGCCGAGTCGGCCCAGACCGTCAGGGTCGGTCTGCAGTTCCGGCAGGCTCGCCCAACTCTGGTGCTGCAGGGCGGACTTGAGCTGGGGCCGGACCGCCAGCAGCACCGGCGAGGTGACCAGCGACCGACTGTCGCTGACCGTTTCCTGGCCCGCGGAGGCCTGCAGCCGGGCCGCCGAGATCGAACTGCCCGGAATCCACAGCGCCGGGCGCTGGCCCAGCTGTGCCGGCCAATCGCCGATGAAACCACCGACCACGGCATCGGACTCCGCCGGCTTGACCTGTACCGACACGCAGCGGTCACCCACCGGCTTGGCGGTCTTGTTGAACCGGTCGGCGAAACCTTGCACATGATCGGCGATCGACGGGTCCGCCACCACGGCGACCGTCAGATCGCCGTGGGCGCAGTTGCCGGCGGCGACGGCCGATCGATGCGACAACGAGTTGCCGAAGAACCGCCACAGGATCACGGTGCCCACCACGACGATCACGGCAACCAGTGCGGCGATCACCCCGACGCTGACACCGCGCCGGCCGGCATCGTTGCGATGCCGTCGCCACCGGTCCAGGTCGCGCCGACCGCGGCGCGGCTCCTCCCGATCGGCCCCCCGGTCCGGAAAGGACTCACTCGGCAACATTCCGGACGCGCCGAAAGGCCCGGTACGATAACGCGTTTCACCCTCACCGCCGCCGCCGCGCCGCATGTACTGGGCCGGGTCCGCGTCGTATCCCGCATCGCTGTCGACCGGCTCCTCGTAGAAGGCGTCCTGATAGTCGTCGACGTACTCGTCGTCGTCCGGATCGCCGAACCCGAACGGATCGGGTGCTGCGGTCTCCGGGCCGTCGTCGGATTCGAGCGGCTCGTCGTCGAAATCGTCGGGGCCGGGGAAACTGTGCCTACCCACGGTGGATGCGTCCTCTCCGCCTGGTCGGCTCTCCGGCCACGGTCAATTCCACTCGAATCCGCGTGGGGCTCAGAGCCCGGCGCGGGCTTTGAACTCGCGTCGGCGCCGGTGCAGGATCGGCTCGGTGTAGCCGTTTGGCTGGGTGGTCCCGGACAGGATCAGTTCACGCGCCGCCGCGAACGCGATGCTGTCGTCGAAATCCGGGGCCATCGGCAGGTAACTCGCGTCGCCCGCGTTCTGCCGGTCCACGGCCGGGGCCATCCGTTCCAGGCTGGATTGCACGTCGTCAGCGGTGATCACCCCGTGCCGGAGCCAGTTCGCCAGCAGCTGTGATGAGATCCGCAGTGTCGCACGGTCTTCCATCAGCGCCACATCGTGGATGTCAGGCACCTTCGAACAGCCCACGCCCTGCGAGATCCAGCGAACGACGTAGCCGAGAATCGACTGGCAGTTGTTGTCGACCTCCTCGCGGATCTCGTCGGGGGCCCAGGCGAGGCCCTGCGAGAGCGGGATGGTCAGCAGCTGATCGATTGTCGCGCGGCGGTTTCCGGCCAACTCCTGCTGCACCTCGAACACGTCCACCTGGTGGTAGTGCATCGCGTGCAGGGTGGCGGCGGTCGGCGACGGCACCCAGGCGGTGCTGGCGCCCGCGCGTGGGTGCGCGATCTTCTGTTCGACCATGTCGGCCATCAGTTCGGTCATCGCCCACATGCCCTTGCCGATCTGGGCGTGGCCGGTCAGACCGGTGGCCAGGCCCGCGTCGACGTTGTTGTCCTCGTAGGCCAGGATCCACGGCTGCGACTTCATGGTGGCCTTGCGCACCATCGGCCCGGCCTCCATCGAGGTGTGGATCTCGTCTCCGGTGCGGTCCAGGAAGCCGGTGTTGATGAACACCACCCGGTCGGCGGCCGCCTTGATGCACGCCCGCAGGTTGACGGTGGTGCGGCGCTCCTCGTCCATGATGCCGATCTTGAGGGTGGCGTGCGGCAGGCCCAGAACGTCTTCGACCCGGCTGAACAATTCGGCGGTGAACGCCACCTCGTCGGGTCCGTGCATCTTCGGTTTGACGATGTAGATCGATCCGGTCCGGCTGTTGCGCAGCGGGCCGTTGTCGTCGGAGGCCGTCAGCCCGTGCATGGCGATCAGGCCGGTGAACAGCGCATCTTGGATGCCCTCGAACACCTCTCGGCCTTCGGTGCCCTCGGCGCCGTCCGTGCCCTCTGCGTCGAAGACGATGGCGTCGTTGGTCATCAGGTGACCCACGTTGCGGACGAACATCAGGCTGCGGCCCGGCAGGGTGACAGTGGCGCCGCCTTCGGAGTCCGCGGCCTCGGATGCGGCAGCGGTGAACTCGCGGTCGGCGTGCAGCGTGCGGGTGAACGTCTTGCCGTCCTTGCTGACCTCTTCGGCCAGATCCCCGCGGTTCAGCCCCAACCAGTTGCGGTAACCGAGCACCTTGTCCTCGGCGTCGACCGCGGCAACCGAGTCCTCGAAGTCCATGATCGTGGTGACCGCAGACTCGAGCACCACGTCTTTGATGCCGGCGGCATCGGTCGCCCCGATCGGCGACGTCGGGTCGATCAGGATCTCGATGTGCAGCCCGTGGTGAGCCAGCAGCACCGACGACGGAGCCTCGGCGTCCCCGAGGTAGCCGACGAACTCCGCGGGTGTCGCGACGGTGGTCTCTAGGCCGTCGGCCAGGGTGATCACCAGCCCGCCGTCGTTCACCGCAAAGCTCTTGACCTCGGTCCACGCGCCGTTGGCCAGCGGCACGGACTCATCGAGGAACTTGCGGGCATAAGCGATGACCTTGTCACCGCGCACCTGGTTGTATCCGCTGCTTGCTCCGGCGGGCGTCTTGGTCGCGCCGTCGTCCTCGCTGATCACGTCGGTGCCGTACAGCGCGTCGTACAACGAGCCCCAGCGGGCGTTGGCGGCGTTGAGTGCGAACCGGGCGTTGAGCACCGGCACCACCAACTGCGGGCCGGCCTGCACGGCGATCTCGTCGTCGACGCCCGCGGTGGTGACGGTGAAGTCGTCCGGTTCGGGCAGCAGGTAGCCGATCTCGATGAGGAAGGCCCGGTAGGCCTCGGTGTCCAACGGCTCGATGACCCGGTGCCGGTGCCACTTGTCGATCTGTGCCTGCAGCTCGTCACGGCGCGCCAGCAGTTCCTGGTTTTTCGGCGTCAGATCGGTGACGACCTTGTCCACGCCCGCCCAGAAGCTGTCCGGGTCCAGACCGGTCCCCGGCAGCGCTTCGTCGGTGATGAAGTCGTAGAGCTGACGCGCCACCCGCAGATCGCCAACCGGCACCCGGTCCGTCATGGTTTCCTCCCTCGTAGCCAATCCACCACCTTACCGGCCGACAGCGCTGCTATCCGCATCCGGCGACTGCCGACAACCGCTCGCACCGCTCGAGCACGGCGTCACGCAGCGGCGCGGCGTGCTGCGAGACCTCGGTCTGGCAACGGACGTATTCTGCACGGCCGACGGGGTTTTCGATGCAAATCGGCTCATACCCGTAGCCGCTCAAGTCATACGGGCTCGCTCGCATGTCGATCTCGCGGGCGGCGGCCGCCAATTGCAGGCACTCCAGCAGCAACTCGGACTCGATCAGCGGCCCCAGCTTGTAGCACCACTTGTAGAGGTCCATGTTGGCGTGCAGGCAACCCGGCTGCTCCCAATCGGTTTGGGTGGCCCGCCGGGGCATCCCGTCGTTGCGCGGTGCCGCCGCCGGGGTGAAGAACCGGAAGGCGTCGAAGTGCGTGCAGCGCAACGGCATTGACTCGACAACTCGTTCCACCTCGGGTGCCCTGAGGCGCAGCGGAACGTGCCCGTGCCGGACGGGTTGGCCTGCCGGGCTGCGATACACCATCGCCCACTCGTGTAGCCCGAAACAGTTGAGCCGGGCCGGGCGGGCGGCGGTGGCCCGCAGCAGCCGGGCGATGAACGTCACGGTGCCGGCGCGCTCACGCACGAAGTCGTCGGCCACACCGACGCGGCCGGCCGTGACGGTGTACCCCCGGCGGCCGCGGTAGTCGCGCAGCGCCGCCGCCCCGGTCAGCGCGACACCGAAGCCGGGATGCCAGCCGCGCAGCTGTCGCGGACGCAGGCTGTAGTAGCTGAACAGGAACTTCGGGACCGGGTCACCGGCGGCGATCCGGCGCAACCGTGGCGCCAGGAAGCTGTCCAGGCGCCGGCGGTAGGTCTGCGCGCGGGCCTGCCAGTGCTCGGTGTCCAGAGCCGATTCGACCAGGTCAAACATGATGTGTGCCGTCACGGACGGTTCCCACGACGTCCTGGACGAGGTCCTCGAGGGCCACCATGGCCACCACGGCGCCGTCCGGGGCCACCGCGAGGGCCAGATGGCTGTTGGTCCGCCGCAGCCGGGTCAAGGCGTCGGCCAGCGGTAGCGATGCGGGAACGCGGGGCAGCGGTCGTACCACGCCGATATCGACCACGGCGGCTGCGCCGTCGCCGCCGGGGGCCGCCCCGGCACTCGCACTGAGCGGCAGGACGTCCTTGATGTGCAGATAGCCGACGTATTGGCCCTGGTCGACGACGGGGTACCGGGAATAACCGGTCTGAGCAAGCGCCCTGTCGATGGCCGCCACGCTGGGGCCGCGCCCGGGCGCTGCGGCCGGGACGGCGCGGATGTCGCCGACCGGCAGCGCCACGTCGGCGACGGTCCGGTTGCGGATCTGCAGGGCGCGGGTCAACCGGGTGTACTCCTCGAGGTCGAGCAGTCCCGCCGAGACCGATTCGGCGATCATCTCGCTGAGCTCGACGGTGGACACCGTGATCTCCAGCTCATCCTTGGGCTGCACCCGCACGGCCCGCAGGACGAGGTTGGCGCACCAGTTGTAGAAGGCGATGAACGGCCGGGCGGCCGCCATGTAGACCAGGTACGGCGGGATCAGCAGCATCGCCGCGGTCTCCGGACCTGCCAAGGCGATGTTCTTGGGCACCATCTCGCCGAACAGCACATGCAGCGTCACCACGATCGTCAACGCGACGATGAATGCCACGGTGTGCAGCAGCGCGTCGGGAATGCCCATCAGCCGGAACGGATACTCCAGCAGGTCGGCGACGGCAGGTTCACCGATGCGGCCGAGCAGGATCGAGCACACCGTGATCCCCAATTGCGCTCCGGCCAGCATCAACGACAGCTGTTCGCCGGCCCGGATCACCGTGACCGCGCTTTGCCTGCCCTGTTCGGCCAGCGCCTCGAGCCGGTCGCGCCGCGCCGATATCAGCGAGAACTCGGCGCCGACGAAGAAGGCGTTCGCCGCGATCAGCAGCACGGTCAACACGGAGTTGAGCAGGTCAGCCATCGCCCGCCCCCAGTTGGGTGAGCACCAGCAGGTCGATGCGCCGGCCGTCCATCCGGACCACCCGGGCCAGCCAGCGCGGCGGGGGCGCGGACAGCTGGTCGGGGTCGAACGCGGTCAGTTCGACGGTTTCGCCCGCCGCCGGGATGTGGCCGAGCTCTTGGAGCACCAGCCCGCCGATGGTCTCGTAGGAGCCCTCCGGCGCCCGGTAACCGGTCGCCGCGGCCACCTCGTCGATGCGCAGCAGCCCCGACACCTGCCAGCCACCGCCGGCCGCCACCACGTGCGGTGTGGCGTCGTCGTGCTCGTCGCGGACGTCGCCGACGATCTCCTCGATCAGATCCTCCATCGTGACCATGCCCGCGGTGCCGCCGTACTCGTCGACGACCAGGGCCGCTTGCAGGCCGTTGGTCCGGATCTGCTCCATCACCGCGTCGCCGTCGAGCGTGGAGGGCACCACCGCCACCGGTTCGGCGACGGTGGTGACCGGGGTGGTCGCCCGATCGGCGACCGCCACCGCGAACACCTGTTTGACGTGGACGATGCCGACCGGGGCGTCCAGGTCGCCGGCGACCACCGGGAACCGGGAAAAGCCGGTGTCGATGGCCGCGGCGGCCAGGTCGGCGACGGTGTCGCCGGCCTGCAGGCTGACGATCTTCGAACGCGGTGTCATCAGCTCCGCGGCGGTCAGGGCGCCGAATCGCAGTGAACCCTCGACCAGCGTTGCGGTACTGGGATCGAGTGCGCCGCTGCGCGCCGAATTGCGCACCAGCGAAGCCAGCTCCCGCGGGGAACGGGCCGAGGTCAGCCGATCGGCGGGCTCGATGCCGAGCCGCTTGAGGATCAGGTTCGCCGTCCCGTTGGTCGCCTTGATCGCGACGGTGAACAGGCGGGAGAACATCAGCTGCGGCCAGGCGGCCACCCGGGCGGTCTGCAGTGGGCGCGCCACCGCCAGGTTCTTGGGCACCAGCTCGCCGAAGACCATCGACAGCGAGGTGGCGATGACCAGGGCCAGGGCCAGGGCCACCCCGGCGGCGGCCGCCTCGGACAGCCCCAGCGCGGCCAGCGGGGGACGCAGCCACCGGGCCAGCACCGGCTCGGCCAGGTAACCGGTGGCCAGCGTGGTGATCGAGATACCCAACTGGGCGCCGGAGAGCTGGAACGACAACGTGCGGTGGGCTTCTCGGATATAGCCGTCGCGACGCCCGCCGCGGCGGGCGTTGGCCTCCACCGCGCTGCGTTCCAGGGTGGTCAGGGAGAACTCGGCGGCGACGAATATCGCGGTGCCCAGCGTGAGGATTACGAACGCCAGCACGCTGCCCAGGGTCAAGGCGATGGTCATGACCGTCTACTGCTCGCGGGTCTCACCAGCCGAACGGTAACGGATGGCCCTCGGCGAAGCCTGCGGCCGACTGCACTCCGAGCACGGCGCGCTCATGCAACTGGGCCAGGTCCGATGCGCCGACATAGGTGCAGGTGCTGCGAAGGCCGGAGGTGATGTGGTCCAGCAGATCCTCCACTCCGCCGCGATCCGGGTCCAGCATCATCCTCGACGTCGAAATACCTTCCTCGAAGAGTGCTTTGCGGGCGCGGTCGAACGCACTGTCGCCGGCCGTGCGCGCGGCCACCGCCCGCTTGGACGCCATGCCGTAGCTCTCCTTGTACGGTTTGCCGTCGCGGTCGAACATCAAGTCGCCGGGCGATTCATAGGTGCCGGCGAACCACGAGCCGATCATCACGTTCGACGCCCCGGCGGCCAGTGCCAGCGCCACGTCGCGGGGATGGCGAACCCCGCCGTCGGCCCAGACGTGGGCGCCGAGTTCGTGTGCCGCGGCCGCACACTCCAGTACGGCCGAGAGCTGCGGCCGGCCCACCCCGGTCATCATCCGGGTGGTGCACATCGCGCCGGGGCCGACACCGACCTTGACGATGTCCGCCCCGGCGGCGATCAGATCCCGGGTGCCCGCTGCGGACACCACATTGCCGGCGACCAGCGGAACGCCCGGCTGCAGCGCGGCCACCGAGCGGATCGCCTGTATCGCCTTCTCCTGATGGCCGTGCGCCGTGTCGATGACCAGCACGTCCACCCCGGCTGCCAACAACGCGCCGGCCCGGGTCGTCACGTCGCCGGTGATGCCGACCGCCGCGCCGATCCGCAGCCGGCCGGCCGCATCGGTGGCGGGGGTGTAGATGCCGGCCCGGATCGAACCGGTACGGGTCAGGACGCCGGCCAGCGTCCCATCGGAGTTGGTCAGCACCGCGATGTCGACCGGCGCATGCTCCAGCAGGTCGAAGATCTTGCGGGGTTCGGTGCCGATCGGAACGCTCAGCAGGTCGGACATCGCGACCTCACTCACCCTGCTGAAGCGGTCCACCCCTTCGCAGCACGTCCTGGTCACCAGGCCGGTCGGGCGACCGTCGACGGTGACCACGGCCGCCCCGTGCGCTCGTTTCGGGAGCAGCGCCATCGCGGCGGAGACCGAGTCGTCGGGGGAGAGCACGACGGGGGTGTCGGCGACCAGGTCGCGACTCTTCACGAACGCCACGGTCTGGCGCACGACATCGATCGGCAGATCCTGGGGCAGCACCACGATCCCGCCGCGCCGGGACACCGTCTCGGCCATTCGCCGGCCCGCCACGGCGGTCATGTTGGCCACCACCACCGGGATGGTGGCTCCCGAACCGTCGCGGGTGGACAGATCCACGTCGAGTCGGGAATCGACGGCCGAGCGGTTGGGGACGATGAAGACATCGTCGTAGGTCAGGTCGTAGCCGTGGTCGTACCCGCTGGCGAATCTCATCGGGCGCCCGATATCGGGCCGTTGGGTTCCGACGAGCCCATCAATTTCCTCCACTGGTTCTGGGCCGGGTTCAGGTTGACGCCGGACACCACCACGGCCGGCCACGGGGGCGTTGTTTCTGCCCGGCAGCCACGGTACCGGCACCGCGTCGGCGGAACCACTCGTTATCGGGCGCTCAACGGAGGAAAAATTGATCTTCCTCACAGCCGCATCGTCAGCTAAACTCATCTGGTCGTTTAGGGGATTAGAGATGACAGTTAGCTGCGACCGGCGGGGTGTGGCCATTCGGACCCCGGTTGCGCCTGCTGTTGACCGACGGCTCAACCGGCCGGGCCGCGGCGTCGCCCGCCCCTGCCGGACTGTTGCCCCCGTGGCGTGGCGGGGATGCCGCCTCGAGGGCTACCTGGAGCGCAAACTGCACCGGCAGTGGCGAAACCGCGGGTCTTAACGGTCCGCAGCGAACCGACGCCCCGCCGCGAGAATCCTCGCTGCCCACAACTTTTGGCGGGTGCGACACGGGTCCGTGGGCGGCAGGTGCGAGAGCGGGCCGGGAGCGTCCGAGCCACCGCACGGCCGGCCCGGCGCGCACGAACATCGCCGGGGCGAGCGCCGGGGCGGTCTGCGCCTCCGGGGTGTCCTTCGGGGTGTCGGGCCACGTCAAGACGCTGGACGGACCCGCGAATGTCGCACGGCGCCGCATTGACCGCAGGTGCTTGACAGTTAGCTGACAGGCATTAACCAGCGAACCTCAATACTTATAAGACGCTGAATTGCGCAATACCAAAACACCGACTACGCAGCCGGCCGTACGTCACTTCCATCCAGAAGAGGTACGCATCATGCAGGTCAGTCCGATCTTGTCCCTCACCGCCGGTGCCGCCCTGGTCGGCGGCATCGCCGTGGCCCCGGTCGCTGCACCGCCGGCGTCGTCGAGGGCAACCACACCCGACGTCGAACTCACCGCGCAGGATGTCGTCATCGATTTCGTGCGGCACGCGCAGATGACACCGCCGTACGATCTGCTGCTCACCCCCTCGCCGGATCATCCGGGCGCCCCGCTCAGCGACCTCGGCCACCAACAGGCGAACGACGTCGGGCAGCAGTTGTTCACCCAACTCGGCCCGGTCGCCGGCATCTTCACCGGGCAGGGTCTCCGGGTGCAGGAGACCGCTGCGCCGTTCGCCGATCTGGAGGGCACCGGCGGCGCCCCCGCCGATGTGCATATACTGCCCGGGCTCGACGAGGTCGACAGTGGCGTCTACGCGCTCGATCCGATTGAGAGTCTTGGCGGTCGGTTGGCCTTTCTGACCGTGGGGGCCTGGTCGTTCGGAGCGCCGCTGGGGCTGGCACTGGTGCAGGGCCCGGGCTCGCACGACATCAACGGGGTGGTGCTGGATGATCGATTCAGCGACGCCGTTCAGACGATGTACGACCATGCGCTGAGCTCCGGGGTGGTCAGTGCCAACGGCCAGCTCACCGATGTGGCGTTCAGCAGCACGGCGTCCGTCTTCGCCTGGGTGATGCAGAACGTCGACAACCCCGATCTGCCGTTCTTCCTGAACCTCCTCAACGAGTCACACAGTGTCCCGAACGGCCAGACGAGCATCTTCCTGCCCAACGCCGCGGTCGTCGAGGTCGAGGGCAACCCCACCGACGGCTGGACCCTGATCAGCTGGGACGGGCACGCCATCCCGCAAGATCCGGACCTGTTCACCGCGCTCTTCGTCGACGTGCGGGACGTGATGCTGCCGGTCCAAGAGTCGTTGTGGGCTGTGCACCAGGCCATTCTCGGCTCGGATCCCGAAGTGATCATGAACGCGGTCCAGACCGGTTTCGAGCAGGTCACCTCGGCGTTGAGCCAGTTCCCCGGCGCGGTCTTCAGCGACATCGCCGACGCTCTCGGAAACCTCGGCTAGGAGGTCGTTGTCATGCACGCAATCCCGATCGGGCCGGTAGCCGCCGGTCTCGCCGCCCTCCTCGGCGCCGGCGTCATCGCCGTCACACCGCCGGTGCACACCGATCCCGCCGCCCCCGCGGTCACTCTCACCAGCGGGGCAGCCCAAGACGGCGCACTACAAGATGTCGTCATCGACATCGTGCGGCACGGGCAGCGGATGCCGCCGTTCAACGACGTCATCACCCCGTCTCCGGATCATCCGGGCCCGCCGCTCAGCGATCTCGGGATGCAGCAGGCCCAGGACGTGGCCGACAAACTGCACCAGGAACTCGGTGACCAGGTGGCGGGCATCTTCTCCGGGCAGGCCATCCGCGACATCGACACCGCCGCGCCGTTCGCCGCGCTGGAGAACATGACGACGCAGATCCTGCCCGGACTCAACGAGATCGACAGCGGCAGCTACGCCGGCCAACCGATCGCGAGCCTGTCGGGCTTCCTGTACCAGTTCACGCCGATGCTGTGGACGTTGTTCGGATTGGTGCTGATGCCGATCCCGGGTTCGGTCGAGGACCCCAACGGGGTGGTGATGAACCAGAACTTCACCGAGGCCGTGGACGCGATGTACAGCGCCGCGATGGCCAACCCGGTGGAAAGCGACACCGGCGACATCACCGCCGTGGCGTTCAACAACGAGGCCGACATCGCCGCCTGGGTGGCGCTCAATGTCAAGAACCCCGACATCTCACTGCTGCTGCCGTTGACGTTGCAGACGATGTTCGCCAACGACGACGGCTCCCCGCTGTTGCCCAACACCGGCATCGTGCAGATCGAGGGCAACCCCACCGACGGCTGGACACTGGTCAGCTGGAACGGGATCGCCGTCCCGGAGGACCCGGGACTGCTGACCAAGCTGATCATGGACGTACGCGACCTGATCACCACCCCGCAGGTCGCGGCCTGGAATCTCTACCAGGCGCTGCTCGACGGCGACCCGACGGCGATCGGCGCGGCGTTCCAGACCGGTCTGCACGACGTCAGCTCGGTTTTCCTGGGGTTTCCGCAAGCCGTCTTCGACGACATCACCGACGCGTTGACCAACCTCGGCGGCGGGGCCGCGGACGACACCGGCTCGGCGCTCGCCGACCTGCTTGCGCTGATCTGAGGCGCGGCGCGCACAATGACCGCGATGGCGAACACGACATGGCCCGACAGCGTGCGGCGCTGGCAGGACGGCGGCCGCTGGCTGTCGACCACCGCCGGCCGGGTATTCGTACGGTCCGGGACCGGCGACGGGCCCACCGTGCTGTTGCTGCACGGCTTTCCGTCCTGCTCCTACGATTTCGCATCCGTCGTCGACCGACTGGCCGGCCGGTCCTGGCTGACGATGGATTTTCTGGGGTTCGGACTGTCGGACAAGCCGAACCCGCACCGCTACAGCCTGTTCGAGCAGGCCGATCTGGTGCAACAGGTGGTGGCTGCGACCGGCACCGGTCCGGTGGTGCTGGCCGCCCACGACATGGGCACCTCGGTGGCCACCGAACTGCTGGCCCGCGACGTGGCCGGCACGCTGAGTTTCGACCTGCGCCGTGCGGTGCTGTCCAACGGCAGCGTGATCCTGGAGCGGGCCAGCCTGCGGCCCATCCAGAAGGTGCTGCGCGGCCCGTTCGGCGGACTGGCCGCCCGGCTGACGAACCGGCGCAGTTTCGTCCGCGGCTTTGGCCGGCTGTTCAGCGCCGGCCATCCGCTGGCCCCCGAGGAGGCCGCCGCGCAGTGGGCCCTGCTGACCCACAACGGAGGCAATCGGATCGCGCACCTGCTCTCGGCCTACCTCGACGAACGGGTGCGCCACGCGCAACGCTGGCACGGCGCGGTGCGCGACTGGTCCAAGCCGCTGGGATTCGTGTGGGCACTCGATGACCCGGTGGCGACCACCAACGTGCTCGACGGGCTGCGGGAGCTGCGCCCGGCCGGCGACGTCATCGAACTACCCGGGTTGGGCCATTACCCGCAGCTCGAAGACCCGCAGGCCTACACCGATGCCGTGCTGCGGCTGCTGGTTTGAACCCGGGTTAAACCGGAACTTCGCTGCGGTCGCCGCTCCACAGCGTGTGGTACTTGCCCTCGGCGTCCACCCGGCCGTAGCTGTGGGCACCGAAGTAGTCGCGCTGCGCCTGGGTCAGCGCGGCCGGCAGTCGTTCGGTGCGCAGCCCGTCGTAGTAGGCCAGCGCGGAGGAGAAACCGGGGGACGGAATCCCCAGGGCGACAGCCGTTGTCACCACCCGGCGCCAGCTGTCGATGGCGGCCTCCACGGCACTGCGAAAGTACGGAGCGGCCAGCAGGCTCACCAGATCCGGGTCGGTGTCGAAGGCCTCTTTGATCCGGTTGAGGAACTTGGCGCGGATGATGCAGCCGCCACGCCAGATCGTCGCCAGGTCGCCGGGGGTGACGTCCCAGCCGTGCTCGGCGCTGCCGGCCTGAATCTGGTTGAACCCCTGCGCATAAGCGACGATCTTCGAGGCGTACAGCGCCCGGCGGACATCCTCGGTGAACCGGGCCGCATCCGAAGGACGCTCGCCGAGGTCCCCGGCGGCCAGGCCCGCCGCGGCGCGACGCTGCGGGACCGAACCCGACAGCGCCCGGGCGAACACCGCCTCGGCGATTCCGGTGACCGGAACCCCCAAGTCCAGGGCGGACTTGACCGTCCAGCGGCCGGTGCCCTTCTGCTCGGCTTCGTCGACGATGACGTCGACCAGCGGCTTGCCGGTCTTGGCGTCGACCTGACGCAGCACCTCGGCGGTGATCTCGACCAGGTAGCTGTCCAGCTCACCGGCGTTCCACTCGGTGAACACGTCGGCGATCTGCGGCGCGGCCAGCCCCAGGCCGTCGCGTAGCAACTGGTATGCCTCGCCGATCAACTGCATGTCGGAGTACTCGATGCCGTTGTGCACCATCTTGACGAAGTGCCCGGCACCGTCCGGCCCGATGTGGGTGCAGCACGGCACCCCGTCGACGTGCGCGGAGATCTCCTCCAGCAGCGGTCCGAGCGACGTGTAGGACTCCTTCGGGCCGCCCGGCATGATCGACGGCCCGTTCAGCGCACCCTCCTCCCCGCCGGAGATACCGGCCCCGACGAAGTGCAGTCCGCGGGCGGCCATCGCCTTCTCGCGGCGGATGGTGTCGGTGTAGAGCGCGTTGCCGCCGTCGATGATGATGTCGCCGGGCTCCATGGCGTCGGCGAGGTCATTGATCACAGCGTCGGTGGCCGCACCGGCCTGCACCATGATCAGCACCCGGCGTGGTTTCTCAAGCGCGGCAAGGAATTCCGGAATCGATTCGCTGCGAACGAACTTCCCCTCCGAGCCGTGTGCGCTCAGCAGGGCGTCGGTCTTGGCGATCGATCGGTTGTGCAGCGCCACCGTGTAGCCGTGGCGGGCGAAGTTGCGCGCGATGTTGGATCCCATGACGGCCAGGCCGGTCACCCCGATCTGGGCGGTGCCGACAAGTTCCGACGCGCTCATACATTCGCCTTTCGGTGGTAGGTGATCGCCGCGCGGCACGCCGGGCGGCGCGGGTCATCCCGCGATCAGTCGATGCAGTTCGGTCAGCCACGGTACCGCCAGCGCGATCGTCGGCACCGTCAGCACCCCGGCCGCGGCGGAGTAGGCGGCGGCAGCCAGCGTGCGACTGTTGCCTCGTCCGGACAGCCGCTGTACCCGCAACACCGTGTTGGGACCGCCGGCAGCCAGCGCGCCGGCGGGGATGGGCGCTGAAGCGCAGGTCACCAGGGCGCGGGCCAGGGGAGGGGCACCGGCGACCCGAACGGCGGCGTCGTCGGCCAGCAGTTCGACCAGCAACCGCACCGCGTCCAGGGCGCTGGCGCTGCGCACGAACCGTGGAAACGCGGAGTGCACCGCGGTGAACGCCTCCAGCACCAGATCATGCCGCGCGCGCAGGTGGGCGCGCTCATGGCAGAGCAGGGCGGCCAGTTCGGTGTCGCTGAGCGCCTGCAGGGCGCCCGAACTGAGCACCACCCGACTGCGCACCCCGGGCAGGCAGTAGGCCAGGGGCTGCATCACCTGCAGAATCCGAAGGCCGCTGGTGCGCACCGCCGGCGGGCTGTCAGAGACGCCCACCAGGTCGACCAGCATGCGGTGGCGGGCCCGGCGCTGCCGGGTGCCGATCGCGACCCGCAGCACGGTCACCGTCAGGCGCAGGCCGACGAGCAGCGTCAATGCCGACACCGCGGTGTAGAAGGTCCACAGCGGCCAGCCCAACCGGTCGATGGAGCCCAGGATCGTCGAGGTGGGCCGACCGTCGGGGCCCGGCATCAGCAGCCGACTCGACGTGGCGACCCCCGCGCTGAACGCCGACAGCACCGCGGCGATCGCGATGGCCTGCCAGAGCACCACCGCGGCCCGCGGGGCGCGTAACGGCCAGTCGGCGCGCGCGAGCAGGACGGGAACCGGCCCCACGAGCAGCAGCGCCAACAGGGTGAAGGCCAGCGCGGACACGCTGCCAGTCTCCCTCAGGACGTGTGCCGGCCGCCAGCGGGCAGGCCGACGTGATGTTTGGCTTCCAACTCGTCGAGCGCGCGGCGCAGGGCCTCGGCTTCGTCCACGCCGACCCGCTCCACGAAATGCACCAGGGCGGCTCGGCGGTCCCCGGAGTCGGCGGCCTGGTCGAGGGCTTCGACCATCAGCCCGGCGACCAGCTCGTCCCGGCCGCGGACCGGGGTGTAGCGGTGCGCGCGGTCATCACGGATCTGCGACACCAGGCTCTTCTTGGCCAGCCGCTGCAGCACCGTCATCACCGTGGTGTAGGCCAGGTCTCGGTGTGCGGACAGCGCTTCGTGGACCTGACGCACCGTCTGGGCCTCCGGTGCGGACCACAGATGGTCCATCACCGCTCGTTCCAAGTCGCCTAGGTGGGTCTGCTTAGCCATGTCGTAATCAACTCCCTGCGGAATGGAGCAAGCCTACCGTCAATTACTACCGGCTGTCGTACCGGCGGCGCGTGCTGCGGTGCGCGGGCGGGCCCCACGCCGCACCGACTGCGTTCGGCGCACGGCACCCGGTCGTGTACAACGATGACATGGCTGCCAGCGGTTCCCCGACCATCCCCGTCGCGCCCTTCGACCGTGAGATCGGCCTGGTCTTCACCGACATCGGCCCCGACGGCGCCCGCGCCACGCTGGAGTTGCAGCCCAAGCTGAGCCAGCCCGCCGGCCTCGTGCACGGCGGGGTCTACTGCTCAGTCGTCGAGAGTGTGGCAAGCGTGTCCGGTCACGCCTGGCTGAACGCGGGCGGCGGCGAGACCGGCGGCACCGTGGTGGGGGTCAACAACAACACCGACTTCCTGCGGGGGGTGTCGTCGGGAACGGTGTTCGCCGCGGCCACCCCGATCCATCGCGGCCGCCGCCAACAGCTGTGGCTGGTGACGATCACCGATTCCGATGACAAGGTGCTCGCGCGCGGGCAGGTCAGGCTGCAGAACCTGCCCAGCTGAGTCGACGGCGGCGACCCGCTGCTAACTGACCGCGCGTTCGGCGCCGCGCTGCGCCTCGGCCGCCAGCATCTCGAGTTGCTCCAGGCGGGTCCGGGCGAAGGCCTGCTGCTCGGTGATGGTGAGCTGACCGCGCCGGGTGCTCAGGAACGTCACGTTCCAGGACAGCAGCGTGCTGACCTTGTTCTTGAACCCGACCAGATAGATCAGGTGCAGTCCCAGCCAGGCCAGCCAGGCCAGAAAGCCACTGAACTCCAGCGGGCCGATCTTGGTGACCGCGGAGAACCTCGACACGGTGGCCATCGAGCCCTTGTCCAGGTACTGGAACGGCTCCCGGTCAGCCGGATCGGCGCCGCCGAGTTCGGCCTTGATGGTGCTGGCGGCGTGCTTGGCCCCCTGGATCGCGCCCTGCGCCATGCCGGGCACACCGTCGACAGCCGCCATGTCCCCGACGACGAAGACGTTGGGGTGCCCCGGCACCGACAGGTCCGGCAGCACCTTCACCCGGCCGGCGCGGTCGAGTTCGACCGCGGACTGCTCGGCGAGATCGCGGCCCAGCGGGCTGGCCGAGACGCCCGCCGACCACACCTTGCACTGCGATTCGATGCGCCGGATGGTGCCGTCGGAGTCCTTGACGGTCAGGCCGTTGCGGTCGACATCGGTGACCATGGCGCCGAGCTGGATCTCCACGCCCATCTTCTGCAGCCGCTCGGCGGCCTTGAGGCCCAGTTTCTCGCCCATCGGCGGCAGCACCGCCGGAGCGGCGTCGAGCAGGATCACCCGTGCCTTGGTCGAGTCGATGTTGCGGAACGCGCCCTTGAGCGTGTAATTGGCCAATTCGGCGATCTGCCCCGCCATTTCGACCCCGGTCGGACCCGCGCCGACCACCGTGAAGGTGAGCAGCTTCTCCCGCCGGGCCTGGTCGCGGGACCGCTCGGCCTGCTCGAAGGCACTCAGGATGCGGCCCCGCAGCTCCAGGGCGTCGTCGATGGTCTTCATGCCGGGGGCGAACTCGGCGAACTCGTCGTTGCCGAAGTAGGACTGGCCGGCGCCGGCCGCGATGATCAGGCTGTCGAACGGGGTGTCGTAGGTGTGGCCGAGCACCTCGGAAGTGACGAACTTTCCGGCGAGGTCGATGCGGGTGACGTCGCCGAGCAACACCTGGGCGTTGCGCTGCTTGCGCAGCACCACGCGGGTCGACGGCGCGATCTCCCCTTCGGAGAGGATTCCGGTCGCCACCTGGTAGAGCAGCGGCTGGAACAGGTGGTGGGTGGTGCGAGCGATCAACTTGACGTCGACATCGGCTCGCTTGAGTTTCTTGGCCGCGGTCAAACCGCCGAATCCGGAGCCGATGATGACGACCTGGTGACGTCGGCTCTGCGGCGCAGTGACTTCAGGCTGGGCGCTCATGGGAATACGGTTGCTCCTCGACGGCGACTGCGTTCACAAATACGCTAGTCGACCCACTTGGCGGTCACCGAATTCGATCGTTGTGGGATTAACCACTCCCGGTGACATCAGCCGAAATGGGCCAACGCTCCGTGGCTGACATGCAGCGTCTGGCCGGTGATGTGCCGGGCTGCCGGTGTGGTCAAGAACACCGCCAGCCGGGCGATCTCGGTGTCCGCGCCGGCCGGGGTACGGGTGAGCCCGTCATAGCCCGGGCGCGCCGCCGCGCCGGCGGCGACCACGTTGACGGTGATCCCGCGGGTGCCGAAGACGGTGGCCTGGCCGGCGGTCCAGTTCGACAGCGCGGCCTTGACGGCCGCATCGGCGCCGCCGTCGAGCGGGTTCTCCGGCATCACCGAAACGATCGAGCCGCCGGAACGCAGGTGGTCGCCGACGGTGCCGACCGTCAGCACCGCCGAGAGCACGGTGGCGTCGAGCGCGTTGCGCCACGCGGCGGCCTGGTCGGCCAGCGAATAGGCGCGCGGGTCACCGCCCTGCCAGCGCGGCGCCGGAACGTTGACGATGGTGTCGAGGTGGTGTGGGAACAGGCCGCGCGCCGCCAGCAGGCTCGCCGGATCCGTGTTGTCGCAGACGACGGCGTTGGCGTCGAGTTCTTTGGCTGCGACCTCGAGCTCGGGGCCTCGCATCCCGGCGAGCGTCACCTTGTGGCCGGCTTCGCTGAAGCCTTCTGCAACGGCGCGACCCAATTCGGTGTCACCACCGGTGACCAGCACATCCATCGGTCGGACCTCCTCGTGTTCGCAGCTATGTTACTGGACAGTAGCCGGTTTGCGAGCGCAGGGCGGAACTCGGCACAGACACGATCCGGCTACGGTCCGGATCCGGGGGGCTCCGACGCGCCTGCGATCGCCGATAGGCTTCGGGCCATGTGGCGAACCCGGGCGGTCTCCGGCGTGGTGGCGCTCATGCTGGCAGCGGGTTCGGCGGGGCTGACCGGCTGTGGTTCCCGGCCGGCGGCCCCATCGATCACGGTGTTCGCGGCGGCGTCGCTGAAGGCGGCGTTCACCGAGATCGCCGAGCAGTTCAAGACCGATCACCCCGGCGTGGGCGTGGAGTTCAACTTCGCCGGGTCCTCGGATCTGGCCACCCAGCTCACCGAGGGCGCCGGCGCCGACGTCTTCGCCTCGGCCAACACCGCCCAGATGGACAAGGTCGCCGAGGCAGGCCTGCTGGACGGTGAGCCGGTGCCGTTCGCCAGCAACACGCTGGTGATCGTCACCGCGCCCGACAACCCGCACGCGGTGCGCTCTTTCGCCGATCTGGCCCGTGCCGGCCTGGCCGTGGTGGTCTGCCAACCGCCGGTGCCGTGCGGCGCGGCGACCCGCAAGGTCGAAGACATCACCGGGGGCCGGGTGCACCCCGTCAGCGAGGAGCCCGACGTCACCGACGTGCTCAACAAGGTCACCACCGGCCAGGCCGACGCCGGGATCGTCTACCGCACCGACGCCATCAACGCCGGCGACAAGGTGGCCACCGTCGAATTCCCGGAGGCGGAGAGCGCGGTCAACACCTACCCGGTCGCAGTGCTCAAAGACGCGGCACAACCCGCACCGGCCCGCGCGTTCGTCGAGTTGGTCGCCGGTGCGGCAGGGCAGCAGATCCTGCACGCCGCCGGCTTCGGTGAGCCCTGATCTGTGCATCGGCCCAACGACCTGCCGGGCTGGGTCTATGTGCCCGCCGCGATCGGCGCCGCCTTCGTGGTGCTGCCGTTGGTGGCGATCGCGGTCAGGGTCGACTGGCCCAATTTCTGGTCGTTGATCACCAGTCCGTCCTCGATGACCGCGCTGGTGCTGAGCCTGAAAACCGCCGCGATCAGTACCGCGCTCTGCGTCGTGCTGGGCGTGCCGATGGCGTTGGTCCTGGCGCGCAGCCAGTCGCCGGTGGTGCGGCTGTTGCGGCCGCTGACGTTGCTGCCGCTGGTGCTGCCGCCGGTGGTGGGCGGTATCGCGCTGCTGTACGCGTTCGGGCGGCTCGGGCTGCTGGGCCGTCATCTGGAGGCGGCCGGAATCCATATCGCGTTCACCACGGCCGCGGTGGTGCTGGCGCAGACGTTCGTGTCACTGCCGTTCCTGGTGATCGCCCTGGAGGGGGCGGCCCGCACCGCCGGCGCCGACTATGAGGTGGTGGCCGCCAGCCTGGGTGCCCGGCCGAGCGCGGTGTGGTGGCGGGTGACGCTGCCGCTGCTGACACCGGGCCTGATCTCGGGTGCGGTGCTGGCCTTCGCGCGGTCGCTGGGGGAGTTCGGGGCGACGTTGACCTTCGCCGGCTCCCGCGAAGGCGTCACCCGAACGCTGCCGCTGGCGATCTACCTGCAGCGGGTGACCGACGCTGATGCGGCCGCGGCGATGTCGCTGCTGCTGGTGGCGGTGGCGGCGGTGGTGGTGCTGGGGCTGGGAGCCCGGCGACTGGCCGGCATCCGGTGACGGGCGTGGCGGGCGGGCTGACGCTGCGCGCGGTGGTGGCCGAGCGCGGCCTGGATGTGCGGATCACGGTCGCGCCGGGGGAGGTGCTCGCCGTGCTCGGGCCCAACGGCGCCGGCAAATCCACCCTGCTGCACGTGATCGCCGGCCTGCTGCGGCCCGACCTGGGCCTGGTGCGGGTCGGCGACCGGGTGCTGACCGACGCCGAGGCCGGGGTGCACATCGCCACCTGCGACCGTCGGATCGGCCTGCTGATGCAGGAGCCACTGCTGTTCCCGCACCTGAGTGTGGCCGCCAACGTGGCGTTCGGCCCGCACAGCCGGCACCGTCGGTGGCGCCTCGGCCGGCGGCAGGCACGCACCCGGGCAGCGGCGGCCCCGTGGTTACGTGCCGTCGGCGCCGAAGAGCTGGCCGACCGCAGGCCGAGCCGGCTCTCCGGCGGGCAGGCCCAGCGGGTCGCGATCGCCCGCGCGCTGGCCGCCGAACCCGACGTGCTCCTGCTCGACGAGCCGTTGGCCGGGCTCGACGTCGCCGCGGCCGATGCGGTGCGCACCGTGCTGCGTGAGGTCATCGCCGGCACCCGCCGCACCACGGTGCTGGTCACCCACGACTTGCTCGACGTGTTCGCGCTGGCCGACCGGGTGCTGGTGCTCGAATCGGGCCGGGTTGCCGAAATCGGCGGTACCGCAGAGGTTTTGGCTGCTCCGCGCAGCCGATTCGGGGCGCGCATCGCCGGATTCAATCTGGTGGCCGGGGTGATCGAAAGCGACGGCGTGCTGCGCACCCGGTGGGGCGACCGGTGGCACGGGGTCGCCGACGACGGCCCGGGCGTCGGCCGACCGGCCGTCGCGGTGTGTTCACCGCGAGCGGTTGCGGTGTATCGGGAGCCGCCCGGGCACGGCAGCCCGCGCAACCTCGTCGCGGTCACCGTCGCCGAACTGGACGCACGAGGCAGCGCGATCCAGGTGCGAGGCGTCGACCAGCCGGACGGCGCGCCGGGACTGGCCGCGGACATCACCGTCGAGGCCGCCGGCGAGCTGCGGCTCGCGCCCGGGGAGCCGGTCTGGTTCGGTGTCAAGGCGCAGGAAGTGACATTGCGCGCGACACACCCCGGCATGGCGTAACTTGCGTAGCGGTCGGGACGCGGTAGGTTTTTCTGCCATGAAGCAGGTGGACGTGACCTCAACGGCTCACAGGGGTATTCGAGCGGTGGCCGCGACGACGTGGGCCACCGCGATCGCCGGTGCGCTGGCATTCGCCATGGCATCGCCGGCCTACGCGGACCCGCCTCCGCCGCCGCCACCCGCGCCGCCTGCCACGGCCGACGCCCCACCGGCCGACGCCGCCCCGCCGCCGCCCGACCCGAACGCACCGCCGCCGGTCGCCGAGCCGGGCGCACCCGAGGTGGGCCGGGTCGACGACCTGGCCGGCGGATTCAGCTACGTACTGCCCGGCGGTTGGGTGCAGTCCGACACCAGCCACCTCGAATACGGGTCGTCGCTGTTGAGCAAGCAGACCGGTGAGCCGATGCTGCCCGGGCAGCCCGCGCCGGTGGCCAACGACACCAGGATCGTGCTCGGCAAGCTGGATCAGCGGCTCTACGCCAGCGCCGAGACCGACAACGCCAAGGCCGCCACCCGGCTCGGATCGGACATGGGCGAATTCTTCATGCCCTACCCCGGTACCCGCGCCAACCAGGAGGGCACCGAGCTGGCGGGCGGTGGTCTGACCGGCAGCGCGTCCTACTACGAGGTCAAGTTCACCGACCCGGCCAAACCGGTCGGCCAGATCTGGAGCGGCGTCATCGGGGTGCCGCCGGCCGACGGCGGCACCGGCGTCCAGTCCGAGCGGTGGTTCGTGGTGTGGCTGGGAACCGCCAACAATCCGGTGGACCGGGAGGCGGCTAAAGCGCTGACGGAGTCCATCCGCCCGCTGCCCGCCGCCCCGGCCCCGGTCGAGCCGGCGCCCGCACCGGTTCCCGGCATCCCGGGTATCCCGGCGCCCGCACCTGCTCCGGCGCCCGCTCCGGCGCCCGCCCCGGCCCCGGAACCCGCTCCGGCGCCACCGCCGGCACCGGCGCCCGCCCCCTGACGCATCAGCTGACCTAGTTTGCCGCGCAGCGGTGTAAAAACCGCTAGCCTGGCCATATGACTGCGCAAACGTATGTGCTGGCGGCAACGGAATTCCTCGCCGAACGCTCGACGACGCTGACCAGCGTCGGCTGGATCGGCTACATCATCATCGGTGCTATCGCAGGCTGGCTCGCCGGCAAGATCGTCGGTGGCGACGGCCGCGGAATTCTGATGAACATCGTGATCGGTGTCATCGGCGCGTTGATCGGTGGTTTCCTGCTGAGTTTCTTCCTCGACACCGCCGGCGGTGGCTGGTGGTTCACGCTGTTCACCGCGACCCTGGGGTCGGTCGTGCTGCTATGGCTGCTCGGGTTGGTGCGCAAAGGCTGACCCGACCTGCGGCTGCTGCGCAGAATGTCGTCATGGGTGCGCAGTCTCCCGGGGTGACCATGACCGCCTGGCGGGTCGCTCGTCCCGGTCCCATCGCAGACGGTCCCTTGCACCGGGTCAGCGCAGCGGTGCCCCGGCCACGGCCCTCGGAGTTGCTGGTCGCGGTGCGCGCCTGCGGAGTGTGCCGTACCGACCTGCACGTCACCGAAGGTGACCTACCGGTACACCGCGCCGGGGTCACCCCGGGCCACGAGGTGGTCGGCGAGGTCGTCGAGGTGGGCGCTGAAGCCGGCGGGGGCTTCGCCGTGGGGGATCGGGTCGGAATCGCCTGGCTGCGGCACACCTGCGGAACCTGCCGATACTGCCGCCGGGGTGACGAGAACCTCTGCCCACGGTCGCGCTACACCGGCTGGGACTCCGACGGCGGATACGCCGAATTCGCCACCGTCCCGGCCGCGTTCGCCCATCATCTGCCCGCCGGCTACCGCGACGGCGAGTTGGCGCCGTTGCTGTGCGCCGGGATCATCGGCTACCGCTCGTTGCAGCTCGCCGACCTGCCGCCCGGCGGCCGGCTCGGGATCTACGGGTTCGGCGGCAGTGCTCACATCACCGCGCAGGTCGCGTTGGCCCGCGGCGCCGAGGTGCATGTCATGACCCGTGACCCGCGGGCCCGGGAGCTGGCGCTACAGCTGGGGGCCGCCTCGGTGCAGGGGGCGGCCGACCCGCCGCCGGTTCGGTTAGACTCTGCCATCCTGTTCGCTCCGGTCGGCGAGCTGGTGCCGCCGGCCTGCCAGGCGCTGGATCGCGGCGGTACGTGCGCGATCGCCGGTATCCATCTGAGCGACATCCCGGCGCTGAACTACCAGCGTGACCTGTTCTACGAACGACGGATCCGGTCGGTGACCTCGAACACCCGCGCCGATGCCCGCGACTTTCTCGACTTCGCCGCGGCGCACCACCTCACTGTGACTTCACCGGAGTACTCGCTGGGAGACGCCGACCGGGCGCTGGCGGACCTTGCCGCGGACCGGGTCGCCGGTGCCGCCGTGCTCGTGGTGTGATCCGTCGGAGCCTCGCTGAACGGCTCAGGCCGACAGCTGCCACACCAGGGCGGCGGCGAGGGCGCCGACCCCGTTGAGCGACCAGTGCAGCGCGATCGGAGCGATGAGACTGCCACTGCGGCGGCGCAGCCAGCTGAACACGAAACCGGCTGCCCCGGTAGCCAGCACCGCCAGCGTCACCCCAGCCGACATGCCCAGAAACCCGCCGCCGAACAGCCGGGTGAATCCGACGTTGCTGCTGGTCAGCCCGAGCGAGGTGGCCACATGCCACAACCCGAACAGCAGCGAGCCCGCCGCGGCGACCCCGCGGAAACCCCACGCCCGGTGCAGTGCGCCGTGCAGCGCGCCGCGGAACGCCAACTCTTCGGGGATGACGGTCTGCAGCGGGATGACCAGCATCGAGGCCACCACAGCGCCCGACAGGGTGGCGTAGTGGTTGTTCAAGAACATCGGCCTGGTCCAGGGCAGCAGGGCGCCGACGGCGATCACCGACACCACAACCAGTACCGCCGCGACGGCGTAGCCGACCCCCGACTTCCAGTGGGCCCGGCCCAAACCGAGCTCCGCCCAGCTCAGACCGTTGCAGCGGACCAGGGCCACCAGGCCGACGGCGACGGCGGGCACCGTGGCCACCGCCGCCCAAGGCGTGGTGAAGTGCGCGACCAGATTGGCCAGCGCCAACACCACCACGACGACGGCGACGTCGACGAAGGCGCGAAACTGATTCAGCGCCGAGAGTTGTGCCCCCAATGGATGCCGCCCCCCGGACGCCGCGAAATCGTGGCAAGGCATTGGTCGGATTCTACGCGCGCTCAGGCGCCGACACAGTGGCGCTGGTGCGCGTGGGGGTCAGGAAGCTCAGCGAGGCTCGTGGGTCGTGCACAGCACCCGCGCCGGGTCACCGGTCGCGGTCTTCTGGCTGACGACCTTCCCGTTGACGCTGACCGTGCAACTCAGCGTGCCGGGGCCGGCACCCTGGGCGCTCACCGAGTACAAGGCGGGAGTGGTCATGTTGGTCATCCGGCCGGTCAGCTCGATCGACCAGGGCAATGGGGCGTTGGTGGCGTGTGACTGACCGCGCTGGGTCTGGTAGGTGATGTAGCCGGCGACACCGGTTCCGGTCAGCTCATAGCGGATGGGCACCAGGGTCAGGTCCGGCGTGGCGCCGGCCGGGGTGACACCGGCGACGGTCACCGAGGCGACGAGCGCGCCGAACAACAGCATTGTCGCCTTGCGGGGCGTCCGGACCGGTGACGGGTGAACAGTCATGGCCGTCACCTTATCTCGCCGTCGGCTCCGGATACGCTCGTTCCCCAGGTCCAGTCGGTGATCCGCGGGTCGTCCTCACCGTGCTCGCGGGTGTAGAGCCGGGCGGCCAGCCGGGCATCGACCATCTGCTGGCGCAGCACCGCGCTGCGCTCAGCCAGACCCGGCACCCGGTCGATCACGTCCAGCACCAGATGGAAGCGATCCAGGTCGTTGAGCATCACCATGTCGAACGGCGTGGTGGTGGTACCGCGCTCCCGGTATCCGCGCACGTGCATCTGGTCGTGGTTGGTGCGCCGATAGGCGAGCCGGTGGATCAGCCAGGCATAGCCGTGGTAGGCGAAGATCACCGGCTTGTCGCGGGTGAACAGAGCGTCGAACTCACTGTCGGGCAACCCGTGCGGATGGTCGGTGGCAGGCTGCAGCCGCATGATGTCCACCACATTGACCACCCGCACGGCAAGGCCGGGCAGCTCCCGGCGCAAGATGTCCGCGGCGGCCAACGTTTCGAGGGTGGGGATGTCGCCGGCGCAGGCCAGCACCACGTCCGGCTCCCCGGTGGCGGTGCCGGCCCAGTCCCAGATGCCCAGCCCGCGGGTGCAGTGGGCCACCGCCTCGGGCATGTCCAGGTAGGCCAGTGCGGGCTGCTTGCCGGCGACGATCACGTTTACGTAGTTGCGGCTGCGCAGGCAGTGGTCGGCCACCGACAGCAGGGTGTTGCCGTCCGGCGGTAAGTAGACCCGCACCACCTCCGGGCGTTTATTGGCCACCAGGTCGATGAAGCCCGGATCCTGGTGTGACGCGCCGTTGTGGTCCTGGCGCCAGACGTGGGAGGTCAGCAGGTAGTTCAGTGAGGCGATCGGCCGACGCCACGGCAGCTCCCGGCTGACCGCAAGCCACTTGGCGTGCTGGTTGAACATCGAGTCGACGATGTGCACGAACGCCTCGTAGCAGTTGAACAGCCCATGCCGGCCGGTCAGCAGATACCCCTCCAGCCAGCCCTGGCACAGGTGTTCGGAGAGCACTTCGAGCACTCGGCCGTCGGGGGCCATGTGGTCATCGCCGGGTGCGGTCTCCGACAGCCAGACCCGGTCGGTCGTCTCGAATACCGCCGAAAGGCGATTCGAGGCGGTTTCGTCGGGGCCCATCAACCGGAATCGATCGCGGTTGCGGTCGATGACGTCGCGCAAAAACGTCCCCAGCACCCGGGTGGCCTCGTGGGTCTCGGTGGCCGGCCGGGGCACCGGCACGGCGTAGTCCCGGAAGTCGGGCAGGTCCAGGTCGCGCAGCAGCAGACCGCCGTTGGCGTGCGGGTTGGCGCTCATCCGGCGGTTCCCGCGCGGCGCCAGTGCGGCCAGCTCCGGCTGCAGCCGGCCCGATTCGTCGAAAAGCTCCGTCGGCCGGTAACTGCGCAGCCATTCCTCCAGCTGCCAGCGATGCTCGGGATCGGTGCGGGTCGCAGCGAGCGGCACCTGATGCGATCGCCAGGTGCCCTCCACCTGCTGACCGTCCACCTTTCCCGGACCGGTCCAGCCTTTAGGGGTGCGCAGCACGATCATCGGCCACACCGGCCGCATGGTCGAGCCGTCGGCGCGCGCGGCATGGCGGATCGCCGCGATGTCGTCGAACGCGTCGTCGAGCGCGGCCGCCAGCGACCGGTGCACGACGGCCGGATCGTCGCCGGCGACGGTGATCGGCCGGTAGCCGTAGCCACGCAGCAGGGCCTCCAACTCCGAATGCGGGATCCGGGCCAGCAGCGTCGGATTGGCGATCTTGTAGCCGTTGAGATGCAGGATGGGCAGCACCGCGCCGTCGGTGGCCGGGTTGAGGAATTTGTTCGAATGCCAGCTGGCCGCCAGTGGCCCGGTCTCGGCCTCGCCGTCGCCGATGACACAGGCCACCACCAGCTCCGGGTTGTCGAAGGCCGCGCCGAAGGCATGCACCAGCGCGTAGCCCAGCTCGCCTCCCTCATGGATGGAGCCCGGCGTCTCGGCGGCCACGTGGCTGGGCACGCCGCCGGGAAAAGAGAACTGCCGGAACAGTTTCCGCAGTCCGTCCCGGTTCTCCTCGATGCCGGTGTACACCTGGCTGTAGGTGCCCTCCAGGTAGGCGTTGGCGACCAGTGCCGGCCCGCCGTGACCGGGTCCGGTGACGAAGATGACGTCGGCGTCACGCTCGCGGATGACCCGATTCAGGTGCACGTAAAGCAGGTTCAGGCCCGGGGTGGTGCCCCAGTGCCCCAACAACCGCGGTTTGACGTGCTCGGCGGCCAGCGGTTCGGTCAGCAGCGGGTTGTCCAACAGGTAGATCTGGCCCACCGACAGGTAATTGGCGGCTCGCCAGTAGGCGTCGATGCGTGTTAGGCCGTCGTCGGGGAGCGTGGGGGATGTCGGCGTCGTGGTCTCTGCACTCATACTCTGCGATTGTCCGCGCCCAAGCGGAACCCCGGCAACCATTCATTACCCTGACCACGTGCTGCTGGAATCGGTTCGTGTCCTGGATCTGGCCGGTGGTGACGCCGACGCGGTCACCCGGTTGCTCGCCGACCTGGGAGCCGACGTGCTCAAGGTGGAGCCGCCGGCTGGCAGTCCGGCGCGCACCGTCGCCCCGTTTCTGGGCGGCGTGAGCATCTCCTTCGCGTTGCACAACGCCAACAAGCGCAGCGTCACCCTGGATCCGGCCGACGAACGGGACCGCCGCCGATTCGACGAGCTGGCGCGCACCGCCGACATCGTCGTGGACGGCGGCCCGCGCGGGCGCACCGCGGACCTGGGGGCCTCGCGGTTCGCGACCTCGTGCGCTGAACTGGCCGACCGCTACAGCCACCTGGTGACGATGTCGGTCACCGACTTCGGCATGAGCGGACCACGTTCGCACTGGCAGGCCACCGACGCGGTGCTCTACGCCCTCGCGGGTGCGCTGTCGCGATCGGGGCCGACCACCGGAACCCCGGTGCTGCCACCGGACGGGATCGCATCGGCGACCGCGGCGGTACAGGCCGCCTGGGCGGTGCTGGTGGCCTACTACAACCGGTTGCGCTGCGGCGTAGGCGATTACATCGACTTCTCCCGCTTCGATGCGGTGGTCACGGTGCTCGATCCGATCTTCGGTTCCCAGGGGCAGGTGGCCGCGGCCCGTCGCGGGGCGAGCCGCTGGCGTGGCCGGCCCCGCAACCAGGACGCCTACCCGATCTACCCGTGCAGGGACGGCTACGTGCGGCTGTGCGTGATGTCGCCGCGGCAGTGGCGCGGGCTGCGGGCGTGGCTGGGGGAGCCGGCCGCCTACGCCGACCCCAGATTCGACGTGATCGGTGAGCGGTTCGCGGCCTGGCCGCAGATCAGCGTGCTGGTGCGCGAGCTGTTCGCCGAGCTGGACATGGCCGATCTGGTCGCGGCGGGGCAGGCTCGCGGAGTGCCGATCGCCGCGGTGGGCGAACCGGCGCGGGTGCTGGCCGGTGAACACTTCGCGGCGGCGCGCGCCGCGGTCGGCACCGAACTGGCCCCGGGTCTCTCGGCGCTGATACCGACCGGCTATTTCGTGGTCGACGGGCACCGTGCCGGTTTCCGCACGCCGGCGCCGCCGCCCGGTGATGCCGGCGCCGGGTGGCGAAGCCGGCCGGACGTGCCGGCGGCCGGCGGCACGGTCGGTGCACGCCCGTTCGAGGGGGTGCGGATCGTCGATTTGGGGGTCATCGTGGCCGGCGGTGAGGCCAGCCGGCTCTTCGGCGACCTGGGCGCCGAGATCATCAAGGTGGAGAGCGCCGCCTACCCGGACGGGCTGCGGCAGACCCGTGCCGGATCGGCGATGAGCGAGTCGTTCGCCTGGACGCACCGCAACAACTTCGGATTCGGGCTGGATCTGCGCAGCCCGGCCGGCAAGGAGATCTTCGGTCGGCTGGTCGGCACGGCTGACGCAGTACTGGCCAATTTCAAACCGGGCACCCTTGCCGCCCTGGGGTTCTGCTACGAAACGCTGCGGGGGATCAACCCGCGGCTGGTGCTGGCCGAGAGCAGCGCGTTCGGGGAGAGCGGGCCGTGGAGTGACCGGATGGGCTATGGCCCGCTGGTGCGTGCCACCACCGGGGTCACCGCATTGTGGACCGCCCCGCCGGGCCCGGAGGGCAGCCGGCGTGCGGCAGCGACCGGACGCCACCCGTTCTACGACGCCACCACCGTTTTCCCCGACCACGTGGTCGCGCGGGTCACCGCCATCGGGGCACTGGCAGCGCTGATAGCCGGCCGGCGAACAGGCGCCGGATCCCACGTCCATGTCTCGCAGGCCGAGGCCGCAGTCAATCAACTCGACACCTGCTACGTTGCACGCGCCGCGGGACCATCGGTAGTGCCGGACACCGGACTGGACCTGGTCTGCCCGTGTGCCGGTGACGACGAATGGTGTGTGGTCTCGATCCGCGCCGACGACGACTGGCGCCGTACGGCAGCGGCATTCGGGGACGCGGCGTTGGCCGCCGACCCGCGCTTCGGCACCGGTGAACGCCGCATCGCCCACCGCGCCGAACTCGCCGAGCAGCTGAGCCGGCACACCGGCGAGCGCACTGCGGCCGATATCGGCGAGCTGCTGCAGGCGGCCGGGGTAGCGGCCGGCCCGATGAACCGGCCACCTGACATCGCCGAGGATCCCCAGCTGAGCCACCGCGCGGTGTTCGCCGACATGGCCCATCCGCTCATCGAGCACCCGTTGCCGGCTGAAACCGGTCCGGCACCGTTCCGCAATATTCCGCCGGCGCCGCAGCGGCCGGCCCCGCTGCCGGGTCAGCACACCCGGGCGATCTGCCGTGCCGTACTCGGGCTCGATGACGACCAGACCGATCAGTTGATCGCCGACGGCGTGCTGTTCGCCTCCGATTAGTCTTATCCCCATGCCCGTCGACCCCCGGACACCGGTGCTGATCGGCTACGGCCAGATCAACCACCGCGACGAGCACGATCCCGTCGAACCCGTCGACCTGATGGCGGCTGCGGCACGCCATGCCGCCGACGACCGGGTGCTGCGCGCCGTCGACTCGATCCGGGTGGTCAACCTGCTCTCGGCGCGCTACCGCGATCCGGGTGCCCTGCTCGCGCAGCGGATCGGCGCCGACCGGCCCGCCACCCGCTACAGCCCGATGGGTGGCAATGTGCCGCAGTCACTGCTGAATCGGGCCTGCCTGGACATTCAAGACGGCCGCGCCGGAGTGGTGCTGCTGGCCGGCGGCGAGATGTGGCGTACCCGCAGCCGACTGCGGTCGGCCGGCGGCAGGTTGGCCTGGACCCGGCAGGACGAAGCGGACGTGCCGCTTGCCGAATGCGAGGGTGAGGACGTGCCGTTGTCGGGTGCGGCCGAGGAACGCATCGGGTTGGACCGGCCGGCTTACGTCTACCCGCTGTTCGAGGAGGCCCTGCGCATCGCGGCCGGGGAGACCGGCGACGGCCATCGCCGGCGCATCGGTGAGCTGTGGGCGCGGTTCAACGCGGTCGCTGTGGATAACCCGCATGCCTGGATCCGCGAACCCGTTGGGGCCGAAAAGATCTGGCAGCCCGGGCCGAAGAACCGGATGATCAGCTGGCCGTACACCAAGTTGATGAACTCCAACAACATGGTCGATCAGGCCGCGGCGCTGGTACTGACCTCCGTTCAGCGCGCCACCGAGCTACGGATCCCGTCGGAGCGCTGGGTCTTTCCGCAGGCCGGCGCCGATGCCCACGACACCTACGCCCTCGGTGCCCGCGACGAACTGCACCGCTCACCGGCGATCCGGATCGCGGGGGCGTGCGCACTGGAACTGGCCGGTGTCGATCAGATCGGCGACGTCGATTACGTCGACCTGTACTCGTGCTTCCCGTCGGCGGTCCAGGTGGCCGCGGCCGAGCTGGGGCTGCCCACCGATGACCCGGCCCGGCCACTGACCGTGACCGGCGGGCTGACCTTCGCCGGTGGGCCGTGGAACAACTACGTAATGCATTCGATAGCCACCCTGGCCGAACTGCTGGTCGCCAACCCGGGTCGGCGCGGACTGATCACCGCCAACGGCGGCTACCTGACCAAGCACAGCTTCGGGGTATACGGCACCGAACCGCCGCCAGCTGGATTCCGCTGGAAGGACGTGCAATCCGCGGTGGAGGACGAACCGACACGACCGGTTGTCACGCACTGGCGGGGGACCGGCACGGTGGAATCGTGGACGACGCCGTTCGACCGGGACGGCAACCCCCAGCATGTCTTCCTGGCGCTCCGCACCCCCGACGGATCACGGACCATGGCGGTGATCCGCGATGCGGACGTCGCTCAAGCGAGCGTGCGCGAGGACATCGCCGATGCACTCGTCGACGTGCACGAGGACGGCACCGCGGCGCTGCGGTAGCCCACCCCGCCGCGGCTCAGCGCGACAGCTCGCTCAGCGGCGCCGTCGGGTCTGCCAGCCGGCCGGGGTCGACGGGTGCCTGCGACCTGATCAGGGCCTTGATGTCATCGAGGCCCTCCCAGATGTTGACGTTCATCCCGGCCAGCACCCGGTTGTCCTCGCCGAGCCAGAAGCTGGTGAACTCGCGCGCACCGGTGTCGCCGCGGAAGACCACGCGGGAGTAGCCGGGCGCGTGCCCGACGTACTCCATGCCGAGATCGTATTGGTCGGTGAAAAAGTAAGGCAGCTCGGTGTATTCGCCCGGGTCGCCGAGCATTCCCGCCGCCGCGACCGCCGGTTGCTTGAGAGCGTTTGCCCAGTGTTCGGTGCGGATCCGGGTTGCCAGCAAGGGGTGCTGTGCCGCCGCGATGTCACCGACCGCGTAGATGTCGGGATCGCTGCTGCACAGGCTGGCGTCTACCAGGACACCGCCGTCGCCGGTGGCAAGACCGGCCTGCTCGGCCAGCTCGATGTTGGGCTGTGCGCCCACGGCGACCAGTACCGCGCCCGTGCTGATCTGCGAACCGTCGGTCAATCGCAGGCCGGTGGCGGCGCCGTCGGCCGTGGTTATCTCGGCGACGGCCGAACCCAGGCGCAGGTCGACGCCGTGGTCGCGGTGCAGGTCGGCGAAGATGGTGCCGTTTTCGGCGCCCAGGCTGGCCAGCAGCGGCAGCGTGGCGGTCTCCACCACTGTCACGTCGACGCCGCGCTGGCGTGCACTGGCGGCCACCTCCATGCCGATCCAGCCGGCGCCCACCACTGCCAGCGGGGTGCCCGATGCCAGTGCGGAATCCAGTGCAGCGGCGTCGTCGACCGTGCGCAGATAGTGCACGCCGCGAGCGTCGGCGCCCGGGATCGGTACCCGTCGTGAGCGCGAACCCGTGGCCAGCAGCAGTTTCTGGTAGCTCAGGCCGGTGCCGTCGGCCAGCTCGACGGTGTGACCGGCCCGGTCCAACCCCACGACGCGGGCGCCGGCGCGAAAGTCGACGTCGTGCTCGCGGTACCAGTCTCGTGGGTTCACGGTGAAGTCACCGAGAGTCTTCTTGCCGGCCAGGAATTCCTTGGACAGCGGCGGCCGTTCGTAGGGCAGCTGCTGCTCCTCGCCGAGCAGAATGAGTGTTCCGTCGAAGTTCTTGTCGCGCAGCGCTTCCACGGCCTTGGCGCCGGCCAGGCCGGCGCCGACGATCACGAATGTTGCTGATGTCGACACGCGATCCTCCGCTCTAGGCGCCGTCACCGGCCACCTTACCGACGATCCGGCCGGGCAGCGGGCTAATCGACCAGCCGCTCACGGATATCGGCGTCGGCGGAGTAACGCACCAGCGCTGCCGCGAGTTCGGCGTTGCGGCCTCCGGACAGCGCACCGAGTTCGCTTGCTTCGCCGGGCAACCCGAGGTCACGCGCTGCGGCCAGCGCGCGCTCGTCGAAGCTGGCCCGGGCCCAGGGCCACACGTCTTGGACCTCCCGCAGAAAGATGCTCGCGCCGGTGTCACCGATTCCCTGGAACTCCTTGAGCAACTTGACGGCCGCGTCGACATCGCGCCCGCTGCGCTCCGCCAGCAGCCGCAGGTCGCCGCGGTAGTCCTCCTGCACGGCTTCAGCGAGTTCCACCAACCGAGTCGCCGAACTCTCGTCGTAGCGGCGGTAGTGGGCGCGGCCCATGGCATCGATCATGGTGGGGCGATCGGCCTCGAGAACCTTGTGCGGTGTGCGCAGGCCGCTCTTGAACAGCTCCCGCGCGGCTCGGGCCGCGATGGCGGCATCAATCGGCTTGCTGGCGAGCATGCACAGGGTCAGCAGCTGAAACAGCGGCATCGGTTGATTGCGCAACCGGATGCCTGCCTCTTGAGCGTAGGTCTTTCCGGCCCGGCGCAGCAGCCGTCGCACCAGTTCCGTGTTGGTATGCACCGCAGGGGCATACCCAGGCGGGAGGCACAACAAACCCGGCAGGTGAGATCAACCGCTAGACGGCGCCTCTCTGTGTCAACTGCCCGGCTGTAATGTGGCTGCTGGTAGGTCCGGGAAGTGACTTGTCCGAAGCGTCAGTGTGCGGGGTTTGAGCTGGCCGCGCTGGATGTTAGTGCCGCCCCCGAGTGTCCTCCCGGGCCTGCCTCATGTCGTGCGGCGTCTCGGAGCAGTTGTCGGTAGACAGCATCGGAGAGGCGTCGTTTGAGGCAGCGCAGCGCTTCTCGGTGGCTTTTGCCTGCGGCGCGTTTTCTTCGGTAGTAGTCGCGTCCTGGGGTGTCTCGGGCGATTTGGGAGATGGCCATGGTGTGCAGGCAGCAGTTCAGTTGTCGGTCGCCGGCGCGGGAGAGTCGGTGGCGGGTGACATCGCCGGAGGACGCTGCGATAGGTGCAGTGCCGGTGTAGGTGGCGAACGCGTCGGCCGAGCGGAATCGGCTGATGGCGCCGACGCGGGCCACGATCTTGGCGGCGTTGAGGGTCCCGATGCCGCTGAGTTCGGTCAGGGTGGTTCCCGATGACTCGACTGCGGCCTCGATGTCGGCGGCGGCCTTGGCGATGCGACGGTCGAGCGCGCGGATCTCGGCGACGAGGTCAGCGGCCAGGCTGCGCAGGGTTTTGGTGGCGGGTTCGCGGGGTCGGATCTGGCGCAGGATGTCGGCGGCGCGCTCGGCAGTGAGCCCGCGTGGGGCGCCGGCCGGGGTGAGGTGAGTCAGCAGTACGTGGAGCCGGTTGACGGTCTGGGTGCGGGTCTTGACCAGGTCGTCACGGTGTTCGACCAGGGCACGCATTGCGATGATGCTCGCGTCGACGGTAGCGGTGTTGAGCCGGGTGGAGGTCAGTGCGGCGATCCCGACCGAGATGGCGTCGGCTTCATCGGTCTTGCGGCCATGCCCGGTGGAGAGCAGCCGCACGCGGGCGGCCAATTTGGCGGGAACGTCGATGACCTCGACGCCGTCGTCGGCCAGCTGCCGGGTCAAGGGTGCGCCCAAGCCCGCTGCACCTTCGATAGCCCACACCGGCTGGGTCCACTGCCGGGCGAACCGCCGAAGCCGGCGGTAACCGTCGGCGCCGACGTCCACCCGAAGCACGTCCAATGGTTGAAGCGCGGTATCGATGACGGCGGCAGTCCAGGATGCCTTGTGCGGGTCGACGGCGATGACGACACGCTCGGTCGGTGATGATGACAGCACGGGTGAGTATTCCTCCTTGCGTTCGACAACGGTGTGAGTGCAAGGAGGGCACACCAACTTTCGGCTTTGCAGGCCTCTCTTCAGCCACTCCCGGCCAGCGGCCCCGGCCCGGGACGCAAGCCGTCTAAGAGCCAACCCGGCTGGGCGGCAGGTATGAGAGCGAGCGATCCCGAACCGGCACCTCGAAGATCCGGGCTGCAGACCCCGATCCCCTGACCGCTATTGAACAAGTTGGTATGAGGTGACGCCCGGCTTCCGTCGGGGGTTGCGGGCCGGGGCCTCACTCACAAAAGCTCGTGGGTTACCGAGCAGAAGTCCCTGCCCGGCCTATCCAACATTTGTGGGAGGCCCCGGTGTTTACAGAGCGTACGAGCGTAGGGCTCGATGTGCACGCACGATCGGTCGCGGCAGCGGCGATCGATAGCGTCACAGGACAGGTGGTCCAGGCGACGCTGACCCCCGACTATGGGGATGTCCGTGGCTGGCTGGGCCGGCTAGCTGGACCCGTCGCGGTGGCCTATGAGGCCGGGCCGACGGGGTTCGGGTTGTATCGGCACCTGAAGGCAGCAGGTGTGCGATGCGAGGTGGCGGCGCCGAGCAAGCTGCAGCGCCCCGCCGGCGACCGGGCCAAGACCGATGCCAAGGACGCGATCCACCTCGCGCGGTTGTTGCGACTCGATGAGATCACCTCAGTGGCGATCCCGACGATCGCCCAGGAAGCCGCACGGGACCTGGTCAGAGCCAGAGAGGACTGCCGCGGTGATCTAATGAGAGCCCGTCACCGGCTATCGAAACTGCTTCTGCGCCACGGCATCGTCTACTACGACGGCAAGGCGTGGACCGGTAAGCACGATATCTGGCTGCGGCACGACGCGCTGCGGCGGCTTCCCAGCGACGCCGCCACGCGGCTGACTTTCGACGCCGACTACGACGCTGTCCTGACCGTTAAAGCTCGTCGTGACCGACTCGACACCGCCATCGAGGAGACCGCCGCGGATTGCGAGTTCACGGCGATCGTGCGCCGCCTCGGTTGCCTACGCGGCATCGGCACGCTGACCGCATTCGCTCTCGCGGTGGAGATCGGCGACTGGACACGGTTCACCGGCAATACCATCGGATCCTTCGTCGGGCTGGTACCCAGTGAACACTCATCGGGCGGATCCCGGAGTCAAGGGGCAATCACCAGGACCGGTAACGGACACGCCCGCCGCCTGCTCGTCGAAGCAGCATGGCACCACCGCCCCAGATACACCGTGGGAAAGGTGCTGCGCGCACGGTGGGACCTCGCACCGGCAGCTGCGCGCGCTCGCGGCAACGACGGCAACCGTCGCCTGCACCAGCGGTGGGTGCAATTCATCGACCGCCGCAAACGCAGTACCGTCGCCGACGTCGCCATCGCCCGTGAACTCGCCGGATGGTGCTGGTCCCTGGCGGTACTCGACACCAGCACCTGAGGCGCATAAAAGCCGCTTCGCCAGGACCCGGGCGTCGGTGGCAGCGCGTGGAGTGACCCGCGACCGCTCTATGAGCAACCCTGCAAGGCGACGCTCGATGCTAGACACGCGGACCCACTCCAGCCGAACCACCGTCCTGCGGTAACCAACCCGCGCATATCAGTCAGACCGCGCGTCGCCAACGACACGCTCACCGACACCGGCGACCAAGGCGAAGCAGAGGCGCCCGCCCCAACCCAGGGACGGGCGCCTCGCCATGCCTCTTGACACGAGCCATCTACATATCAGTGCGGCGCCCGGTGGCACGGGTACCTCGGCGCCGACCTCGTGAGATCGACGATCTCCAGGCCGGCGGCTGCCAGCATCTGCGGGATTGCGCGTACGAAGATGCGGTCCACCTCGGCGACCTCGGACGGCAACTCGTCCATCGGCACCAGATGCGGGTCCTTCTTGCGTTCGCGGTTCTCGTCGCCCAGGGTCCAGCCGGCGGCGAGCTTCTCCTGCATCCACCGGTCGTGCTCCATGGCACCCAGTGTGTCCATCTCCTCGTCGGTGAACTGGAAGTCCTTGGCCTGCCAGTCGCGCAGCGGTGCGATCACACACCCGATGCTGCGCAGCTTCACTCCGATGTGGCGAGCCTGGGCTCGACTCGATTCCTTCAGGGCGTCATCCAATTCCGGCCATGGCGGCGGCGCAGGCACACCGGCTGGCTGCATCAGGCAGTAGCGCCGGTGGATTTCCTGGGCGATGGCCTCCAGCGAGCCACCCTCGACGAGCTCGACGCTGCAGGTCTCCTGCAACGTCCGGAACACGCTGACGCCCGCTCCGAGAGCCGCCTTCTCCTCGAGCAATTCGGCCACACCGTAGGCCCGCGAGATCGTGGTGACCACCGGGACCGTGTCGTCGAGGGCCCGACGCAGATTCAGGGCCGACCCGACATTGCGCTCGTCGCGGTAGCCGGTCACATAGGCCTGGGTGACCGGTCGGTCGGTCGCCTGCGCCAATCGGTCGATGTCCCGCATCGAGGTCGACGAGCAGTGGAATTCGCAGATCTCCTCCAGGGCGGGGTACTGGGCGATCAGGGCGGCCACCTTGTCGGCGGCGTTGTCGTCGATCACCGTCACCAGCAGCGGCTGGTCACCGGTGCGTTCGTCGTGCCACTGCCGTGCCGCCTGAAAGACCACCCCCGAACCGACACCGTCGAGGTGGGCGACCGCGATGTGCGGACGCTGTCGCGTGTCCACCGGATACTTGTCCAGTAGCAGCCGGGCACCGACTGTGTCGATGTTGAAGAAGTCGACGACTGACTGATCGTCACCGCGATTGAACTCGCCGAGTCGCAGCAGTACACACAGCCCCGGGTCGTCGATGCGCGCCAGGCAGCGCAGGACGTGTCCACCCGAGCGGCCGAAGATCGGCTGGCGCCGGGCGGAGTGGGCCAATCTGCGTGCCAGTGTGACGATTTCGGTGTTGGCCACGCTATCGGAGGTCACCGCGAGCAACCGGGCGGCCCGGCGGACGCCGGCTGACTCGAGGGTGGCACTCAGTTGCGCATCCCCGATGATGACCGGGAACCCCCAGTTACGGCAGGTCCTGATTCGCGGGTTGTTCTCGTCGGATTCGATCACCACCGCCCGGTAGCCCGCGGCGCGCAGCTTGCGGACGAACTCGAACCCGGCATAGCCCAGGCCGCAGACCACGACGTGACCGTGCTTGAACGGGATCAGCAGTTGCTGCACTCGGTCGCGGAATACCGACACCACCGCAATGAGGGCGGCCCAGCCGGCGACGATCGGCGCCAGGAAGCGGGCGATGTCCAGTGCGACGCCGACATTGTGCTCCGGCTGGGGGGCGGCGTGCAGGAAGTACAGCTTGACCGCACCGTAGACCGAATCCGACAGCGAGTGATGGCCGCCGCCATAGGAGCCGTAGCCCCACAGCCCCAGCACGAAGGCCGCGATTCCCGCCGGTATCAGCACCCAGTACCAGTGCGGATCGGTCAGGCCGGTCAGCAATCTGTGCTGAAAGGTCGTCGGTGGCGGCGCGTTACGCCCCCGCTCATCGGGCTCGGCGGCGGAACCGGCCATCGACGCTTCTCCTCTCCTGCTTCCGGCGGGCCGACCAGCCCGTCGCGGAAACGACTTGGTCTCTCGTACACTAACCCGGACGCGCGATGACCGATATCGGCCAGCCGTCTTGCAATACGGGATATTGATCGGTTCGCGTCCTCGAACATGGGCCTGGAGAGGGGACCATGCTGTTTGTCAGTTACGCCAGCCAGGATCGGGCGCTGGTGGACCCGCTGGTTGCGGTTCTGCGCAGCACCGAGCAGCAGGTGTGGCTTGATGAGGAGCTCAGTGGCGGCGACGCGTGGTGGCAAACCATCCTGGATCGGATTCGCAACTGCACGGTGTTCCTCGTCGCGCTGTCGAACAACTCGCTGAGGTCCAAGCCTTGTCAGGCGGAGCTGGCCTATGCGCGGGCGTTGCGCCGGCCGGTGCTGCCGGTGCAGATCGGGCCGGTGGACAGTGTGCGGGTCACCCCGCTGGCCGCGACCCAGATCGTCGACTACCGACACCGTAACCCGGCCGCCGATGCCCGCTTGACCGCGGCGCTGGCCAGCATGTCGCGGCGGGCCGTGCCGCTGCCGGCGCCGTTGCCGGAAGAGCCGACGGTGCCGTTCGCCTATCTGATGCGACTGTCCTCGGATCTGGCCGGACCCGAACTGAGTTACCGTAAGCAGGCCGAGTTGGTATTCGAGCTTCGGTCCCGGCTGGACGAGGACTGCGACGACCCGACTGTGCGCAGCGATATCGTTCAGCTGCTGTGCCGGCTGCGCGACCGGCCGGATGTCACGGTCCGCACCCGCACCGACGTCGACGCCGTCCTGGCCGCCAACGACCCGAGCTTCACCGCGTCCACCGTCGGGATTCCGGTCGCCGCGGTGAGCGGCCCGCGGCCGGTGGCCGCCCGGCGCTCACCGAGTGTCATACCAGCCGCCGATCCTGGTCCGAGCTCGTCGGGGACCCGATGGTGGTCGAAGAAGAAGCTGCTGATCGGCGGCGCCACGGTGGCGGTGGCGGCCGCGGGTGCGCTGGTGGCCGGGATCATCGCCACGCCGCCGGAGCCGCCCGCGCCGGCCTTGGCGGAGGACTCCGGCGTCGAGGCCGTGATGGCTGCTCCCGGGATGGCGACGGTGCAGGCCGACCTGGCGGCGTTCAAGCCGGGCGGTGTGATCGAGCTGTCGCCGCCGGACTGTCTAGGTGTGCTCTACCCGGGCATTGACGAGGTCTACCAGGGTAGTCAGGCCCAAACGGCGGCGTGGAAGGTGTTGGAGGAGCCGGGCGGCCTGCAGCGCGCCGGGGTCAACGGCCGGCCTTTCGTGGACCAGGACATCGCCACGTTCGCCCCGAAGTCCGGTCTGGCCGCCGCCTTCGTCCAGCAGTCGGTACCGCAGTGGCGGGGCTGTGTGGGCAAGACGGTCACCGTGAGCTACCCCGACCGCAATACCTACACCTGGGATATCGGGGAAGCGGTGGGTGACGCGCCCCGGATCTCGCAGACGTACACCCTCAGGCCCGGGGGATACACCTGCCAGCGGGTGCTCGATGCGGTGGCCGACACGGTGATCGACGTGAAGGCCTGCGGTGCCGTGGTCACCGACCAGGCGAGCGTGCTCACCGACATGATCGCGGCATTGGTGACGCAGGCTCCCGCGTTCTGAGCCCGGCCTCACCCGCCGTGGAGCGGAGCCAGCCGCCGCAGCTGCGTCACGTGCTGCGGTGACAGCTCGGCGAGCTCGCTGACCCCCAGCAGCCGCATGGTGCGCCGGATCTGCTCGGCGAGGATGTCGATGACACGCTGCACCCCGGCCTGCCCGCCGGCCATCAGCCCGTACAGGTAGGCCCGGCCGATCAGGGTGCACCGGGCGCCGAGTGCCACCGCTGCCACGATGTCCGCGCCGGACATGATCCCGGTGTCGAGCAGGACTTCGGTGTCGGCCCCGACCTCCCGCGCGACGCGCGGCAGCAGCTGAAAAGGAACCGGTGCCCGGTCGAGTTGGCGACCGCCGTGGTTGGACAACACGATGCCGTCGGCGCCGAGATCGACCACAGCCCGGGCGTCGGCGAGGGTCTGGATGCCTTTGACGACGAACCGGCCCGGCCACTGCGACCTGACCCAGGCCAGGTCGTCGAAGGTCATGCTCGGGTCGAACATGCTGTCCATGTACTGCGCGACGGTGCCCGACCACCGGTCCAGCGACGCGAAGGACAGCGGCTCGGTGGTGAAGAGGTCGAACCACCAGGCCGGGTGCGCGACCGCATCGGCCACCGTGCGCAGCGTCAGCGCCGGTGGGATGGTCATGCCGTTGCGGGTGTCGCGCCGGCGCGCCCCCGGGACGGGTGCGTCGACGGTCGCCAGCAGGGTGTCGTAGCCGGCGTCGGCAGCGCGGCGCAGCAGCGCCATCGACCGGTCGCGGTCGCGCCACATATACAGCTGGAACCACCGCCGGGCGCCGGGGGCGGCCGCGGCGACTTCTTCGATGGAGGCCGTGCCCAGCGTCGACAGCGAGAACGGGATTCCGGCGGCCTCGGCTGCCCGGGCGCCGGCCAACTCGCCGGCGGTGTGCATCAGCCGGGTGAACCCGGTCGGGGCGATCGCGAACGGTAGCGCCACCGCGGCGCCCAGTACGTCACGGCTGGTGTCGACGTCGGTGACGTCGCGCAGGATCGCCGGGTGAAACTCGATGTCGCGGAAGGCCTGTCGGGCCCGTCCCAGCGAGATCTCGTCGTCGGCGGCACCGTCGGTGTAGTCGAAGGCAGCTTTGGGGGTGCGGCGCCGGGCGATGCGGCGCAGATCCTCGACGGTCAGCGCGGCGTCCAGCCGCCGGGCGCGGCGGTTGAACCGTGGCCGGCGAAATCCGATCAGCGGCGCGAGATCGTGGACTCTGGGAAAGCGCCGCTGCGTCACCGGCATCGGTTGCTCCATCCACGAGATTCGGTGTCGGACCGCTGTTACGGCGGCCGGCAGGACCCGGTCACCCTGGACCGGCTGGCGCGGCTCGCCGAGTCGAGCCGCGCCAGCATCGATCCTTAGGCCGAACTCTCGGGCAGGGTCTGTCCGGCGAAGATCGCCTGGGCCACGCCGGCCACGATCGAGGCGACCTTGAGTGCCTCCAACACCGCCTCGCGGCCGACGCCAGCATCCCGGACGACCTGCTCGTGAGAGCCGACGCAGGCCTGGCAGCCGTTGATCGCCGAGACCGCGAAGCTCCACAGCTCGAAGTTGGCCTTGTCGACCCCCGGGTTGCCGATGATGTTCATCCGCAACCCGGGCCGCAGGTCGTCGTAGGCGCCGTCCAGGAAGTGCCGGCCACGGTAGAACACGTTGTTCATCCCCATGATCGACGCCGCTCCCAGAGCGGCCTGATAGGCCTCGGCTGACAGGTTGTCGGCCGCTTCGTCGCTGATCTCGGCGAGCACCGTGGCGTTGCGTGTCGCCGCGGCGCTGGCCAACAGGCTGCCCCAGAGCTGCTCCTCGTTGAGGGCGGTGGTGCGAGCGATCGAACCCAGGTTGAGCTTCAGGTCCTTGGCGAATTCGGGGACCGCGTTCTTGAGATTCTCAATACTCATCTGGCGCCATTCCTTTCATCGCCGGCCCGCTGCACCGTTTGGGCCTCGGTCACATCGATTCTTTGAGCAGCTCGCCGACGTTGAGCGTCGGGTCGCCCTTCTTCCAGTTGCACGCGCACAGCTCGTCGGACTGCAGCGCGTCGAGTACGCGCAGCACCTCGTCGACGTTGCGGCCGACCGAGCCCGCGGTCACCGAGACGAACTGGATCTCGTTGTTGGGGTCGACGATGAAGGTCGCCCGGTCGGCGACACCGTCGGCGTTGAGCACACCGGTGGCCTCGGCGAGCTCGCGCTTGAGGTCTGCCAGCATCGGGAACGGCAGCGTCTTGAGGTCCTCGTGCTGCAGACGCCAGTTGTAGTGCACGAACTCGTTGTCGATCGACGCGCCGAGCACCTGAGCGTCGCGGTCGGCGAACTCGTCGTTCAGCTTGCCGAACGCGGCGATCTCGGTGGGGCAGACGAAGGTGAAGTCCTTGGGCCAGAAGAACACGATCCGCCACTTGCCGGGGTGGTCGTCGCTGGTGACGGTGGTGAAGAAGTCCTCGGGGCCCTTCGCGTCGACCTTCGACAGGTCGCCTGGGATCAGCGCGGTGAGCCGGTAGGACGGGAACTGGTCGCCAATGGTCAGCAGTGCCATGACACTCCTTCTGGTGTGAGTTTTCGGGGCGCGGACGAGTTCAGCGTCCGCACGCTCCATGTTGCCCTATCTGAATTAAAAATGAAAGGTGATACTTGGCACTACACTTATCGGTATGACCGATATAAGCTATCAGCCGACCCTGGCGGGCCTGCGGGCGTTTGCCGCGGTCGCCGAGAAGCACCACTTCAGCCTCGCGGCGGCCGGCCTGGGCCTGAGCCAGTCGACGTTGTCGCAGGCCCTGTCGTCACTGGAGGCCGGTCTGGGCATCCAGTTGATAGAGCGGTCCACCCGGCGGGTCTTCCTGACCGCCGAAGGGCAGCAGTTGCTGCCGCACGCCCACGCCGTGCTCGATGCGGCGTCGCAGTTCTCGGCGGCGGCGGCCGGGGTCGCCGATCCGCTGCAGGGCACCATGCGCCTCGGCCTTATCCCGACGGTGGCGCCCTACGTGCTGCCCGCCGTGCTGGCCGGCATCTCGGAACGGCTACCCGGCCTGAACCTGCGGGTGATCGAGGACCAGACCGAACGACTGCTCACCGGGTTGCGGGAGGGCGCGGTGGACGCCGCGCTGCTGGCACTGCCGGCCGAGGCCGCCGGCATGACCGAGATACCCATCTACGACGAGGACTTCGTGTTGGCCCTCCCGCCGGGGCATGCGCTGGCCGGCAAGCGACGGGTCTCGCCGGCTGCCCTGGCAGACCTGCCGCTGTTGCTGCTCGACGAGGGGCACTGCTTGCGGGACCAGGCGCTGGACATCTGCCGCAATGCCGGCGTGCGGGCCCAGTTGACCAACACCCGGGCGGCGTCCCTGGCGACCGCGGTGCAGTGCGTGACCGGGGGGCTGGGGGTGACGTTGATCCCGCAGACCGCGGTCGAGGTGGAAGCCGAGCGCAGCGGCTTGGCGCTGGCCCACTTCGCCGCGCCCCGACCGGGCCGGCGCATCGGGCTGGTGTTTCGCACCTCCAGTGGGCGCGAGGACTCCTACCGGCGGCTCGCAGCCGTCATCGGCGACGTGATCGCCGCGCGACACCGCGTCGACCTGGTCGGCTAACAGCCGCTGATCAGTGTGACCCGACCGGTGTGATGTCCAGGGCGAGGTGCCGCAGCGAACCGTTGGCCGGAGCGGACGGCACCGCGGCCAGCGTGGCCTCGATGATGCCGCGGACGGTGCACCGGCACCTGCCGCAGTCGCCACCGGCCCCGCACATCGCGGCGACCTCTTTGGACGTCGACGCCCCGGCCGCGACGGCGTCGCTCACCATCTGATTGGTGGCTCCGACACAAAGGCATACATACATGGCGATACCCCTACCGACCGTCGTCCACAGGCGTCATCAGATCGATTGCGGCAGCGAGCTTTCCGACGAACGGCCGGGGATACCCTCCGGCGCCGGAACCGATCATCCACTCCGCGGCGGTGTCCGGGTGGTCGATCCAGCGTTGCGCACTTGCCGCACTGTCGATCTCCAGCAGCGTCATCACCTCATTCCCGTCGTCGACGGCCTGATACACCCACACCTTGCGCACGCCGGCACCGGCGAATCGATCCAGTCCGCGGTGCACGTTGGCCATCAGATCCGCGGGATCGGCCACGGTGGACACCACCCCGACGATCACCTCCGCGCCGGATTGCCGCGGGCCGGGCTGGGCCAGGTTGATCTTCTCTCGGACCTCGCCGGCGAAGATCGCCGGCAAGTCGTTGACCCCGGAGCGGTCGAACCATTCGAAGACCGCGGGGGAGTGCAACAACTCCTTGACCGACACCCGGTGACGCAGGCCGATCGTCACCAGCACGCGGTCGGTTTCGACCGCCGAGGTGTAGAGCACCGCGTGGCGGGCGCCGAGGCTGATAAGCGGCGCATGGTCGTCGCGGATCAGCGACCAGGTCCGATCAACGTCGTCAACCCGGTAGTCCAGCGCCAGCACCAGCGAATGCGGATCGTCGCGATGGGACACACCATGGCCCGAACTGCCGACACGGCGGCCTGGCGTGGCTAGTCTCATGTTAGTAGAGTCTAACCTAACTTCAGCGCATCGCGTAGGCCTGGCCGGCTCACCCGCTTGGGCCGAAAGCCGAGCCGATGCGCCGATTCGACGCGCCGAGACACGGCTAATCACCCCCCTGGCACATCCGGCCTGCACTAGATTGAAATTCGGCGCGTTACGGCGATGAGTCACCCCCGTCCGTCGCGGCCGGCATGCGAGGTTCTTCACCCAGAGGAGTGATCATGCAAGGCGACCCCGAGGTTCTCAAACTGCTCAACGAGCAGCTGACCAGCGAGCTCACCGCGATCAACCAGTACTTCCTGCACGCCAAGATGCAGGCCGACTGGGGCTTGACCGAAGTGGCCGCCTACACGCGCGAAGAGTCCATGGATGAGATGCGCCATGCGGAGACCATCACCGACCGGATCCTGCTGCTCAACGGGCTGCCGAACTACCAGCGCATCGGGTCGTTGCGCATCGGCCAGACCCTGCGCGAACAGTTCGAGAGCGACCTCGCCATCGAGATGGAGGTGCTCAACCGGTTGCGGCCGGGCATCGTCATGTGCCGCGACAAGCAGGACAGCACCACCGCCAAACTGCTCGAGACCATCCTGGCCGACGAGGAATCCCACATCGACTACCTGCAGACGCAACTGGAGCTGATGGACAAGCTCGGCGAGCCGTTGTACCTGGCGCAGTGCGTCGCCCGACCGCCGACCACGTGACTTCCCCGGTCGATGCGGGTGCCCGCTAGCGGGTATCTGTCACCGGTATGAGCAGTTCGACGCCGGTCGCAGCGGAAACGCGGCCTGCGCCGGTCAGCTCGCAGCGTCGCAATCTGATCTTTTTGGCGATCGTGTTCGGCATGCTGATGGCCGCACTCGACCAGACCATCGTCGCCACGGCACTGCCGACGATCGTGTCGGACCTGGGCAACGCCGGCCACCAGTCCTGGGTCGTCACCAGCTACCTGCTGACATCGACTTTCGCGACGGTCCTGGCGGGCAAGCTCGGCGACCTGTTCGGGCGCAAGCTGGTCTTCCAGAGCGCCGTGGTGTGCTTCGTGCTCGGCTCGGTGCTGTGCGGATTGTCCACCTCGATGGTGATGCTGGTCGGTGCCCGCGCGCTGCAGGGCATCGGTGGCGGCGGCGTCACGGTCACCGCCACCGCACTGATCGGCGAGGTCATCCCACTGCGCGACCGGGGCCGCTACCAGGGCATGCTGGGCGCGGTCTTCGGCGTCACGACCGTGATCGGGCCGCTGCTGGGCGGGTACTTCACCGACTACCTGACCTGGCGGTGGGCGTTCTGGATCAACGTGCCGATCTCGGCGGTCGTGATGATCGTGGCCGGGGCGGCGATCCCGGCGCTGGCCGAGCGGGCCAAGCCGGTGATCGACTACGCCGGGATCGTGCTGATCGGGCTGGGCGCCACCGGATTGACGCTGGCGACCAGTTGGGGCGGCACCCGCTACTCCTGGGGCTCGGTGACGATCATCGGACTGTTCGCCGCGTCCGTGGCGGCACTGGCGTTGTTCGCCCGGGTGGAAAGCCGGGTCTCGGCTCCCATCCTGCCAACCCGGCTCTTCGCCGATCCGGTGTTCGCAGTCTGCTGCGTGCTGGCGTTCGTGGTCGGTTTCGCGATGTTGGGTGCGCTGACCTTCCTGCCGACATTCATGCAGTACGTCGACGGAGTCTCGGCGACCGCCTCCGGGCTGCGGACGCTGCCGATGGTGGTGGGCATGCTGGTGACCTCCACCGGCAGCGGCACCCTGGTCGGCCGAACCGGCCGGTACAAGATTTTTCCGGTGGTCGGCACCGCCCTGATGACGATCGCGTTCGCGCTGATGTCGCAGATGGACGCCGCCACGGCGGCCTGGCTGCAGTCGGCGTACCTGCTGCTGCTGGGCGCCGGCATCGGGCTGTCGATGCAGGTTCTGGTGCTTGTCGTGCAGAACACCTCGAGCTTCGCCGATCTCGGCGTGGCCACCTCCGGGGTCACCTTCTTCCGGACCATCGGCAGCGCGTTCGGCGCGGCGGTTTTCGGGTCGCTGTTCGTCAACTTCCTGGACCGCCGGCTGGGCCCGGCGCTCAGCGCGGCCGGGTTGACGGTCGACGCAGCCGGTTCCCCCGAAGCGCTGCACCGGCTGCCGGCGCAGCAGGCGGCGCCGATCGTGCAGGCCTACGCCGAGTCACTCGGCCAGGTCTTCTTCTGGGCCGCGCCGGTCGCGCTGCTCGGGTTCGTGCTGGCGCTGTTCTTGCGCGAGGTCCCGCTCAAGGAGTTGCACGACAGTGCGGTCGACCTCGGCGACGGGTTCGGCATGCCCACCACCGCCTCCTCGGACGAGTTGCTGGAGACCGCGATCGGCCGGCTGCTGCGCAACGAACCCGGGGTCCGGCTGCGCAGCATCGCGATGCGACCGGACTGCGAGCTCGATGTGGCCGGGCTGTGGACGGTGCTGCGCATCTACCGCTACACGCAGGTGTTCCGCACCGCGCGGCTCGGCGACATCGGCAAGAACCTGCGGGTGCCCTACGAGATCCTCGAACCGACCGTCGACCGCCTGGTCGCGCAGGGATATGCGCTGCGGGACGGCGACCACCTAGGGCTCACCCGGGCCGGACTGCAGCAGGTCCGGTTCGTGACCTCGCTGATCCAGGACTGGGTGAGCGACAAGCTGTCCCGCTCGCCCGGGTTCGAGGGCCGCCCGGAGCGCGGCGAGGTCGAAGCCGCGCTGCAGCGGATCGGCCACCGCGCACTGATCGACCGGGACTGGTCGGCGAACGGGGGAGAGTTCGCCGGCACGGCCCATGGTGATGGCAAAGCCGATTAGCATCGACGGGTATGAGCCGAATCGGAGACTTCCCCGCAGATGACCTGATGGCCTGGATGGCCAAGTCGCCCGAACTCGCTGCGGGCATCGGTGGATTCAGCACCGCGGTCTACAACAACGGCCGGCTGCCGATGCGCACCCGGGAGCTGGCCCGGATGGTGATCGCCTTCGACAACGAGTGCGCGGTGTGCGTCAAGACCCGCGACGCCGACGGTCCGGCGGCCGGCGTGAGCGAGGACCTCTACGACCATGTGTCGGAATGGCGCAGCTGGCCGGGCTACAGCGACGCCGAACGGCTCGCCGCCGAGTTCGCCCACCGTTTCGCCACCGACCACACCGGGCTACGCGACGACGAGGACTTCTGGTCGCGGTGCGCCGAGCACTTCAGCGACGAGCTGCTCGCCGACCTCGCGCTGTCGTGCGCACTGTGGCTGGGCATGGGGCGATTTCTGCGCACCATGGACATCGGTCAGGCCTGCGCGTTCACCCTGCCCAGCCGGGTGTGACGCCCGCCCGCGACGGACGCCCCGGTCAGATCAGCCCGGTGGCGTCGAACACCCACGACATGTCGGCGTCGGCCAGATCCGCCAGCCAGGTCGGCGGGGCGTGGGCGGTCAGGCCGGCCATGTCCCAGTAGTCCTTCCACAGCGTGATCTCGCCGTCGACCACCTTGTGCACGGTGACGAAGCGCAACAGCGCGGTTTCGCCGGTGGCCCAGGTCCAGGTCTCGGAGTGCTCGAAGACGACGTCGGAGCCCTCGGCGACCAGCAGCCCCGGGTGGTTGACGTAGCCGGCCAGCGGCTCCAGACCGACCTTGAGGCGCTTGATGATGTCGTGTGGTCCGCGGGCGGCCGCGGCCGGTCCCACCGGCATGTCGACATAGATGCAGTCTTGCGCCAGAAAGGCTTTCACCGCGTCCCAGTCACGACGCGATAGTGCCTGCCACATCTCGGTGACGATCTGCTTGAGGTCAGGCGGCTTGCCGACTCCGGGTTCCGGCCTACGACTCACATGCCGGAATATACGCGGCCACCGGTCAGGTGTCCGAGCGGGACGGGTGCACCTTTAAAGTCTGGGGCGGGAGGTGGTCATGCCGGAACCGCGGACGGCGCGCAACGTCACACTGATGCTGGCGGCAGTCGCTGCGGCGGGGGTCGCCGGTGTTGCGGTGCGGAAGTCGCGGCACGCGCGTCCGCGCAAGACCAGCGCCTCACCGCTGAGCCCGGAGTGGACCGTGCCCCCCGCACAGTACGGCGTCGGCGTGCGGCGCAACGTGGCCGTGCCGATGAGCGACGGCGTCGTGCTGCGCGCCGACGTGCATTTCCCGACGGTGCGCGAGACCGGGGAGCCCGCAGCCGGGCCGTTCCCGGTGCTGCTCTCGGTGACGCCCTACGGCAAGCTGGCCCCGCCCCCGGCCGCGCAGATCGGCGGTGGGCCCACCCCGCACCTGATCCGGCGCGGCTACATCGAGGCGATGGTCGACGTCCGGGGCACCGGGGCATCCGGTGGATCGTTCGAGATGTTGAGCGCCGACCAGGCCCGCGACGGCGCCGAGTTGGTCGCCTGGGCGTCGACGTTGCCGAACGCCAACGGCCGGGTCGGTATGTTCGGCATCTCCTACCTGGCGATCAACCAACTGTTCACCGCGGCCGCGGTCGGCCCGGACTCGCCGCTGAAGGCGATCTTCCCGGTGATGGCCGCCAACGACTTCTACCGGGATGTCGCCGCAATGGGCGGAACGCCTCACCTGCCTGCGGTGCGCGGCTACGGAGCGGTGTACTCGCTGCTCAATGTCGTCAACCCGACGTTGGAGTTCTTCACCCGGGGCGGACATGAGCGGCCCCGCTCCGGCGGGCTCGCGGCCGTGCGCCAGCGCGGCAGAGACCAGCGCAGCTACTTCGGGCCGCTGACCGCCGAAGTGCGCGCCGGCGGTGACGCCGCCTACGACGGGCCGTTGTGGGATGGCATGCGACCCGACCGGGTGCTGGCCGCGATCGCCGCCAACAACGTCGCCGTCTTCCTGGTGGGCGGCTGGCACGACGCCTTCCAGCGCGGAGCGCCGCTGAACTATGCCGGCCTGCAGAACGCCAGTGTGGGCCGCCCGGCGACCGCCCCGATGCAGCCCGGACAACCGGTGACCGACCGGATCCGGCTGATGATAGGCCCCTGGTACCACGTCTCGGACTTCGGCGGCCTGCACCTGCAGAATCTGCAATTGCGCTGGTTCGACCACTGGCTCAAAGACGATGCGGACGCCGCGATCTCGAGTTCCCCGTTCACCTTCCAGGCGATCGGTGACCGCCGCTGGTACCACAGCCGCGAGTACCCGCTCCCCGAAGCGACTCCGACCCGGCTGTATCTGGCCCCCGAGGGCCGGTTGGTGGCCGAGGCCCCGGCCGAACAGAGCGTGGCCGTGCTGCCCTACCGCTCGCGCGGCCCGATGTCGGGGCGCAGCCTGGAACAGTGGTCGTTGGGGCTCAACAGTTTCATGATCGCGGCGGCCGGCAGCCGCACTCGTCACGATCAGGACAACCGGCGGTTGCAGCGGGGCGCATTGACCTACACAACCGAGGCGTTCGACTCGCCGGTCCTGCTCGCCGGGCCGATCACCCTCAGCGTGCAGTTGACGGCCGACACCACCGAGACACTGCTGGTCGCCCATCTCGACGACGTCGCCCCGGAGGGGGTCAACCGCCCGCTGAGCCAGGGCGCGCTGCTCGGTTCGCATCGGGAGCTGGACCCCGACCGCACCTGGTATCTGCCGGACGGCACCGTCCTGCACCCGCACCACCTCAGCACCAGGTCGGCGGCGCGGCCAGTCGAACCGGGGGAGTTGACCGGCTACGAGATCGAGATCTTTCCGACCGCCGCGATGATCACCCCGGGGCATAGGCTGCGGCTGACCTTGACCACCTACGACTTCCCGCACCTGGTTCCGACCGCGCCCGCGCGCCGAACGCTGGCCGGCGGCACCTACCGCCTGCACCAGGGCGGGCCGGCGCCGTCGTCGCTGTTGCTGCCGCTGGCCGATCCGGACGTGATGAGCTGAAGCCGGTATCAGCCCTGCTCGGCAACGACGCGGATGCGCTCCAGGGTGAGCCGCATGTCACGGATGTTGTTGCGCTGCCGCAGAAATCCGCCGAACAGGTAGTAGTACACCTTGGTCAGAAAAGAGTCGGCCAGCCGGAATGACTCGGTGACGTCGGTGCCATCGGCGGTCGGGGTCAGCTCATAGCGCCACCGGTTCAACGCTCGATCACCGGCGAGCACCTCGAAGCCGAACACCCGATTCGGCTCGCACTCGGTGACCCGGCATGTCGTCCAGTACACCGGCCCGATCCCGTTGCGCCGGACGTGTCCGCGGAACCGGGCGCCCACCGCCGGGCCGGTGGCACCGTCGAGCCATTCGGCCTCGAATGTCTCGGGGGAGAATCGCCCGATGCTGCGGACGTCGGTCACCAGATCCCAGATCCGCTCTGCCGGGGCTGCCATGTGAACTGTTGCCGAACCCTGCATGATCGCCATCCAATCATGTTCGCGGCAGCGGGGTAGGACTCTGGGGGACAAAGCACGAGAAAGCACTGAGCCCCATCCGGAATCGGATGGGGCTCAGTGGTGGCTCGGATGTTTAGCCTTCGCCGCCACCGGCGCTGGCGCCGAGGTGGCTCTGCAGGTCCGGCTTCATCGCCTGCAGCTGAGCACCCCAGTACTCCCAGCTGTGCGTGCCGTAGTCCGGGAAGTTGAACACGGCGTTGCTGCCACCGGCCGCGGTGTAGGCCTCCTGGAACTTCTTGTTCTGCCCGATCATGAAGTTGCCCTCGAGGAACGTCGCGGGGATGTTGTCGCCGCCCAGCTCATTGGGGCGACCATTACCGCAGTAGACCCACAGCCGGGTGTTGTTGGCGACCAGCTTGGCGACGTTGAGCGTCGGGTCGTTGCGCACCCACGCCGGGTCGTCGTCGGGGCCCCACATGTCTTCCTTCTTGTAACCGCCGGCGTCACCCATGGCCAGGCCGATCCAGCTCTTGCCGTCGGAGGGGTTGACGTAGCCCGACAGCGAACCCGCGTAGGTGAACACGTCCGGGTGGTAGATCGCGAAGTTCATCGCCGAGGCACCGGCCATCGACAGACCGACCGCGGCGTTGCGGCTCTGGCTCACGCCGTATTCCGACGCCAGGTAGGCGGGCAGCTCGTTGGCGATGAAGGTTTCCCACTTGTAGGTGGAGCAGCCCGCCTTGCCGCAGGCCGGCTTGTACCAGTCGCTGTAGAAGCTGGACTGGCCACCGACGGGCATGATCACCGAGATGCCCGACTGGTAGTACCACTCGAACGCCGGGGTGTTGATGTCCCAACCGTTGTAGTCGTCCTGGGCCCGCATTCCGTCGAGCAGGTACAGGCCCGGGGATCCCGAACCGCCGCTCTGGAACTGGACCTTGATGTCACGGCCCATACCCGCTGAAGGAACCTGCAGGTACTCGACCGGCAGACCCGGCCGCGAGAACGCCGATGCGGTCGCCTCACTGCCCGTCAGGCCGATCAGCCCGGGCAGCGCTGCAGCGGCCACCGCGCCAACCATTAATCGGCGCACCCAGCGCATCCCTTTGGTCACGTCTGTCATTCCTGCCCCTTGTCGTCTGCGGAACGCTCTCGAAATATTTTCAAAGTAGCTAATCTGTCGATCGCGACGCAAAGCACGCCACCACTCGTGTGTCGGCCCTCACATGCGACAACGGCCGCTTCTGGCTACTAGGCGGCCGTCTCGGGACCCGACTCGCGACATAGCATACCCGATTTCGGGCCGGGACCCGGTTAGGCACAACCGCGGGACACGCGTAGGCTCGCCTCCGGTAAGCCGACAAAACCACACTGTCCTGGGCTGTCCCCGGTCCGTTCCGGTGCCCGCCGAGCCCTACCCCGGGTGAGGCGAAGGCTCTCCGCCGACGCGGTGACATCGCAGATCAGGACGATTGGGGTGCGCGATTTTGGACACGGTACTGGGGCTGGCGATGACGCCGACGACGCTCGGCTGGGTCATGGCAGACGGACGGGCCGAGCACTGCCCGACGCTTTCCGGGGACGAGTTCGGGATCAACCGCGGTGATGCCGGGCTGGATGCGGCGAGCATGGCCGCGTCGGCGTCGGCGGTGGCCGCCCGAGTTCGCACCGCGCTGGCCGGCCGCGGCGACCGGCTACACGGCGTCGGGGTGACCTGGAGCGATGAAGCGGCGGTCGGGGCGGCGCTGCTGCTGGAAGCGCTTGCCGACGCCGGCTTCGAGAACGTGGTGCCGGTGCGATTCAGCCGGGCGGCGGCGTCGCTGACCACGGGCGTCCCCACGCCCGGCGGACAGACCGCGGTCTGTGTCATCGAACCCGGATCGGCCACCCTGGTGCTGTTCGACGGCGCCGACGGCGAGGATCCGATCATCACCGGCTGTCCGATCGGTACTACCGACGAGGTGATCGAGTGGCTGGCCGACACCTTCGGGTCCGGCGGCCGGCGGCCGCAAGTGCTGACGGTGACCGGCTCCATGCGCGGCATGGACCGGCTCGGGCGCCGGCTCGAGGCCAAACTGTCGTTACCGGTCTTCGTTCAGGCCGGAGCCCAGCAGGCGTTGGCGCGCGGGGCCGCACGGGCGCTGGTGCCGCACGCGGAGCTGGCGAGTGCCCGGGCGGCGGGTCGGACCGGCCGGGCCGTGGCCGCCGGGCGTTCGATGTCGCTGCCCTACGCCGGGGCGCTGACGATGCTGACCGCGGGCGCGGTGATGTTCGTGGCGTCGGTGTCGGCCGCGGTGAGCCTGCAACTGAGCCCGAGCAGGGACCTCCCGGATGAGCGAGCGCCCGAACACGTGACGGTGGCGCGGGTGGCGGTCCCCGCCGCCCCGCCGCCCGGTGCTCCCGCGGGGCCGCCGCCGGCCGCCCCGGCGCCGCCGGCCGAGCTTGTGGAGGAACCGGTCGAGTTCGGAGCGCTGTGGGACGGGACGGATGTGCTCCCGGAGCCGCCGGCACCGCCGCCGCACGGTGGAGCGTCACTGTTGGAGCGGTTCCGCGAGCGAATTCCGCGTCTTCCCGGCCGCTGAGTCTTGCGGCCGCCGGGTCAGGACCCGCGGATCTCGTCGGCCGATACGGTCGCCGAGAAGGAAACCGTCACCTCGTCGGCGACCTGCATCGCCCCCATCAGCATCGAGTAGCGCCGCACACCGAAGTCGGTGTGGCGCACCACGGTGTCGCCGTCCACTCGCCACGTAGCGCGGTCGAGCCCGGTCACCTGCACGGTGATGACGTGCGGCTTCGTCCGCCCGCGAATCTCTAGGGCTCCGGTCAGCCGATAGCCGTCGTCGGTCGCCTCGATCTCGCTGCTCTCGAAGCGGATCCGGCCGTACTTGTCGGCGGCGAGGCAGTTGCGCGCGTTGGTGCGGATCAGCGCCTTCTCCGGACCGGTCAGCGGCGTCATGCCGCCCTCACCGCCGAGCACCCGCAGCGAATCGACCTCGATGGTCAGTGTCGCCGCGGTGGGCTGCTCGCCGGACCATGACACCACCGCCTGCCAGCGCTCCATGGCGATCGTGAGTCGATGACCCATCTTCGCGGCGCGGCCGGTCACACCCGTGCTGAGCTGCAGCCGACCGTGCGATGCGTCGAACTGTCCCTGCGCGGTCATCTGCGGCACTCTAGCCGCCCGGTGCATCGGCGGCATTCGGCGGATTCGCGATGAGGCGCCGCCGACACCCGTTAGGCTTCCCCGCGGGGCCGCCTGCTGGCCAGGATCGACAGACTAAGGGCTGAAGAATGATTCGTGAACTAGCTGCAGCTGCTTTCATCGCCGGAGCCGCCGGGGCAGCCGCCGTCGGCGCCGCACCGGCCGCCGGGGCCTACCCCGGTGATGTGCCGGGAATGGTCGACGGCCAGCGGCAGGGCGACGCGTGCTTCAGCTGGGAGCGCTACACCTTCGGCCACGGCCCCAACGGCCAGGCGCTGGCCTGCCATTTCATCGCCAACCAGTGGCCGCCCAAGGACACCGGGTTCTGGCAGATCTCCTACCCGCTCTACGGGGTGCAGGAGATCGGTTCACCGTGCCCGAACCCGCAGTCGGCCGCCCAGTCGCCCGACGGCCTGCCGCTGTTGTGCCTGGGCGCGCGGGGCTGGCAGCCCGGCGTCTACACCGGGGGTATCGGACCGTACTTCCCGCCCGGGATCGCCCAGGTCGGATGACCACCGCGTGAGCGCGCCCAGCGTCGGCGGCGGACAGCTTTCTTCCAGGCGGTTGCACTAGCTTCGGGCGGGGTAGCAGCAACACGCAGGAGGTGCCGGACTTGGGCGGACGCGCTGAGGAGACGTCGCAGCGGTTGGTGATCTTCGGGATAACCGGAGACCTGGCCCGCAAAATGACCTTTCGCGCGCTGTACCGCCTGGAGCGTCGCAAGCTACTGGAGGGCCCCATCCTCGGGGTGGCCAGCGACGACATCACCGTCGAGGAGTTGATCAACCGGGCCGCCGAGGCGATCCGTCGCACCGGCGAACCGTTCGACGAGGCGGTGTTTCGCCGGTTGGCGCAGCGGTTGTCCTATCTGCCCGGGGACGTCACCGATGCCGCCCTCTACGAACAGCTCGCCGAGCGGGTCGGCGCCGATCAGTCGTGTCTGTACTACCTGGAGATGCCGCCGTCGCTGTTCGCCCCGATCGTGGAGAACCTCGGCCGGGCCGGCTTACTGCAGCGATCCCGGGTCGCGGTGGAGAAACCGTTCGGCCATGACCTGGCCTCGGCCCGCGACCTCAACGCCCGGATGCGCGCGGTGCTGCGCGAGGACCAGATCCTGCGGGTCGACCATTTCTTGGGCAAGCAGCCGGTCGCCGACCTGGAGTGCCTGCGGTTCGCCAACACCACGCTCGCCGAACTGTGGGACCGGCACAGCATCGCCGAGATCCACATCACCATGGCGGAGAACTTCGGTGTCGAGGAGCGCGGCGGCTTCTACGACGCCGTCGGTGCGTTGCGTGACGTGGTGCAGAACCACTTGCTGCAGGTGCTGGCGCTGGTCGCGATGGAGCCGCCGGTCGGACCCGGTGACGATGACCTCAACGACAAGAAGGCCGAGGTCTTCCGCGCGATGCCCGCCGCGGACCCGGCGCACTACGTCCGGGGCCAGTATCGCGGGTATGCCGAGGTCCCCGGCGTGGCCGACGGATCGCAGACCGAGACCTTCGTAGCGCTGCGCCTAGAGATCGAGAACTGGCGCTGGGCGGGCGTCCCGATCTTCCTGCGCGCGGGCAAGGCACTGCCCGAACGGGTCACCGAGGTCCGACTGTTCACCCGCCGGGTGCCGGCGCTGGCGTTCATGGCGCACCGGGAACGGGCCCAACGCAACCAGATCGTGTTGCGTATCGATCCGGACCCGGGGCTGCGGCTGCAGCTGGTGGCCCAAGACGATCAGGACGCTCGAGCCTGGCGTGACGTCCACCTGGACTCCTCCTTCGCTCACGATCTGGGTGAACCGATCCGGCCCTACGAGCGGCTATTGCATTCCGCGATAGTTGGCGACCGCCGACTGTTCGCCCGGGAGGACAGTATCGAGGAGACGTGGCGGATCGTGGCCCCGTTGCTCGAACAACCCGGCGAGGTCCACCCCTATGAGCGCGGCTCGTGGGGGCCGGAGGCCGCCCAGGCACTGGTCCGTGGCCACCGCAGTTGGCAGCGGCCCTGGCTGCCGGCGTGCGCCGGGTCCCGGTGAAAGGAGGACGGACATGCGGTTGGGAATGATCGGCCTGGGGCGGATGGGCGCCAACCTGGTGAGGCGGCTGGTCGATGACGGCCACGAATGCGTCGTCTACGACCACAATGCCGACGTGGTCGACGCGCTGGCCGCGGAGACCCACGCCACCGGGGTGTCCTCACCGGCCGAGCTGGCGGAGAAACTACCTGCGCCTCGGGTGGTGTGGGTGATGGTGCCGGCCGGCTCGATCACCAGCGGGGTCATCGAGGAACTCGCCCACACGCTGAGCGCGGGCGACATCGTGATCGACGGCGGGAACTCTTATTACCGTGACGACATAGCGCACTCGAAGCTGCTGTCCGACAAGGGTATTCGTCTGCTCGACTGCGGCACCAGCGGCGGGGTGTGGGGTCGCGAGCGGGGCTACTGTCTGATGGTCGGCGGTGACCGCGATGCGTTCGACCACGTCGAGCCGATCTTCGCCACCATCGCGCCGGGAGTCGACGCCGCCCCGCGCACGCCGGGACGTGACGGTGCGATCGGCCAAGCCGAGAACGGCTACCTGTACTGCGGCCCGTCGGGAGCGGGGCACTTCGTGAAGATGGTCCACAACGGCATCGAGTACGGGATGATGGCCTCGATCGCGGAGGGGCTGAATATCCTGCACCACGCCAACATCGGCAAACAGGACCAACGCGGCGACGCCGAGACCGCCCCGCTGAGCCATCCCGAGTTCTACCAATACGACATCGACATCCCGGAAGTCACCGAGGTCTGGCGGCGGGGCAGTGTGATCGGCTCCTGGTTGCTGGACCTGACCGCCGGCGCGCTGCAGAAATCTCCGGCGCTGGAGGAATTCGCCGGGCGGGTCTCGGATTCCGGCGAGGGCCGTTGGACCGTGATCGCCGCCATCGACGAGGGTGTTCCGGCTCCGGTGCTCACCACCGCGCTGTATGCCCGATTCGCTTCCCGTCAACTGTTCGAGTTCGGCGCGAAAGTGCTCTCGGCGATGCGCAAGCAGTTCGGCGGGCACGACGAGCGGACCGGCTGAGCCGACCGTGCCCGGCGCCGGGCGCGGTACCGGCGATCCTGGCCGCCCGCCGCGCCGGCATGCCAGTATTGGGCATGCCGCACCGACGGCGAGCCACCCAGACCAGTGCTGCTCCGATGCGGGCCGGTGCGGATACGGCGCCCGGCCGGGTGATCGCGCTGATCGTGCTGGTGCTCGCGGCCGGGGCGGCGACGCGCGGTTATGTCCCCGGCGTCGCCCACCACCCGCGGCGGCCCGCCGAGGCCGGCCCGGTGGAACAGCTCATCCTGGCCGCGCTGCTGGCGGCCTCCGTCGTGGCCGTCGCGGTCGCCGTCGCCCAGCGGGCACGTGATCAGCGCGCCGCGCCCGGCAGCATCGGCGAGTTGTCCCGGACGGTCGGCGCCCACCGGGGACGGCCGCCGTGGCGGGTGCTGCTGATCGGGTTGGCGGTGCTGACGGCGTGGCTGCTGGCGGTCTGGGTGTTGGTGCGACTGGGTGCAGCACACCGTTTCTCGATCCCGGCCGGGTTGCCGGGAACACCCGGTGCGGCGCCCGCGTCGCCGACCGGCTCCGACGATGCGGCCGCCATCCCGTTGCGCCCGCCCTCGCACGGCCCGGCTCCGCTCGGCTATCTGTTGGCGCTCACCGCGGGCCTGCTGGTGCTGCTCGCGGCGATGCTCGTCGTCGCACGTGCCCGTCGGGTCCCGTCGGCTGCGCCGCTGATCGATGCCGCACCGGCTGCCGCGCCGCCGCTGACCACCGGCGAAACCCTGGCGCGGGCAGCAGAACTCGGCCTGACCCGGATCGCCGACCGGAGCAGGGAGCCGCGGGAGGCGATCATCGCCTGCTACGCGGTGATGGAGCGCCATCTCGCCGACGTCCCCGACGCCGCCCCGCGGGAATTCGATACCCCCACCGAGGTGCTGGCACGGGCCGTCGAACACCACGCGTTGCCGGCCGGCAACGCATCCAGACTGGTGGAGCTGTTCACCGAAGCGCGTTTCAGCCCGCACCTGATGACAGAGGCGCATCGCGCCGAAGCGGTCGCGATACTGCGCCTGGTGCTCGACGAATTGCGGGCTCGGACATGAAGACCGTTGTGCTACAGGGTGTGCTGCTGGTGCTCGCGGTGCAATTGGCGGTGCTGTTCACCCACCAGCGACAGCTGCTGCTGTGGGGCGCCGGCCTGGCGGTCGCGGTCCCACTGCTGGGCATCCGCCAGCTGCTCGGGGCCGGTGGGCGCGGCTCGGCGGCGCCGTCGGCGCTCGACGAGCCCGGCGAGTCGTTGCGGCGGTGGCTGTCGGGCACCGAGGCCAGAATCCGCTGGGCGGAGTCGACGAGGGCCGACTGGGATCGGCGCTGGCGACCCATCCTGGCCCGCCGATTCGAGGTCTCCACCGGTCAGCGGCGCGCGAAGAACGAGGCGTTCAACGCCACCGGGGTGATGCTGTTCGGTGCGGAGCTGTGGCCCTGGGTCGACCCCGGCAACGTCGCCCCTGCCTCAGACCGCGGGGACGGCCCGGGACGCGCGGTGCTCGAAGAGATCCTGTACCGGTTGGAGCAGCGGTGAGCGCGGGGCTGTCCGGTACGGCGGAGACCACCGCCGAGCGTTGCACCGCCGTGCTCGACGAGATCGAACAGGCGGTGGTCGGCAAGCGTCCCGCGCTGCGGCTCATTCTGACCGCGGTGCTCGCCGGCGGTCATGTGCTCATCGAGGATCTGCCCGGGCTGGGCAAGACGCTGATCGCGCGATCGTTCGCCGCCGCGCTCGGATTGGACTTCACCCGCGTGCAGTTCACCCCGGACCTGCTGCCGGCCGATCTGCTCGGCACCACCGTCTACGACATGGCATCGGGCCGTTTCGAGTTCCGGCGCGGGCCGATCTTCACCAACCTGGTGTTGGCCGACGAGATCAACCGGACCCCGCCCAAGACGCAGGCCGCCCTGCTGGAGGCCATGGCCGAGGGGCAGGTCAGCATCGACGGGCAGACTCACCGGCTGGCCGCACCGTTCATCGTGCTGGCCACCGACAACCCGATCGAGTACGAGGGCACCTACCCGCTGCCGGAGGCGCAGCTGGACCGGTTCGCGATCCGGCTGCGCCTGGGTTACCTGTCGGAGCAGGGCGAGGCGGCCATGCTGCGCCGGCGACTCGACCGGGGAGCCGCGCTGCCGACGGTGCGCAAGGTGGTCGACGCCGACGATGTGATGGCGATGCGGGATTCGGTGGAGCAGGTCAGCGTGCACGACGACGTGCTGCGCTACGTGGTGTCACTGGCCAACGGCACCCGTCACCACCCGCAGGTCGCCGTCGGCGCCAGCCCGCGATCAGAACTCGATCTGATCCAGCTCGCCCGGGCGCGCGCCCTGTTGCTCGGCCGCGACTACGTGATCCCCGAAGACGTCAAGGCGCTGGCCACTTCGGCGGTCGCACACCGGATCGCGCTGCGGCCGGAGATGTGGGTGCGGCGCATCCAGGGCGCAGATGTGGTCGAAGAACTGTTGCGACGGCTTCCGGTGCCGCGAACCCAGGGTGCGCCCGGACCCGCATCGGATACGGCGCCGCCGTGACGGGCCACCCGGAGCCCGGCGAGAGCCCCGGCGAGGACCCCGGCGTCGATATCGAATTACGCTGGCATGCTTCGCCATTGACACATGCTCTGGCAGTCGGTGCGGGCCTGGCGCTGGTGGTGGCGGTGGGCGCGGCGCGTTGGCAGCTGATCGCCTTCGCCGCGCCGCTGCTGGGCGTGCTGTGCTCGCTGGGCTGGCAGCCAGCACTGCCGGTGTTCCGGGTGGGCGTGAACCCGGACTCGCAGCGCTGCTTCGAATCCGAGCCGGTGGAGCTGACGGTCCGGGCCGCCGCGGTCGCCGGCGAGGCGAGCGCGATCGGGGTGGCGGTGTCGGGGCACCAGGCGATGAGCCTGCACAGTGCAGGTGGTGTCGCCGGGTCCCCGACGGTCGTGACGGCCCACGCGCAACGCTGGGGCCGTTACCCGATCCGGGCCACCGTCGCCGCGGCGGCACGGGGCGGGTTGCTGGCCGGGACGGCCACCGTCGAGGTCGCAGAGGTCGCGGTGTTCCCGTCAGCGCCCCCGCAGGCCACCCCGATCCCGCACAGTGAACTGCTCGACCGGGTCGGGACGCACCTGACCCGGCATTCGGGCCGCGGCGTGGAGTACGCCGACATCCGCCCCTACCTCCCCGGTGATCCGTTGCGTTCGGTGAATTGGCCGGTCAGCGCGAGACGGGGGAGGCTGCACGTGACCGAACGGCTGACCGATCGGGCCGCCGACGTGGTGGTGCTGATCGACGGCTACCCGCAGCCGCGCGGGCCCGCGACGGCCGCGACCGAACGCTCGGTGCTCGGCGCGGCGCAGGTGGTGCAGACCGCGTTGCGCAACGGTGACCGCGCCGGCGTCGTCGCGCTCGGAGGCCGGCAACCGCGCTGGGTGGGCGCGGATATCGGGCAGCGCCAGTTCTATCGCATCGTCGACGCCGTGCTGGGAGCCGGCGGCGGCTTCGAGCACACCACCGGGACGCTCGCACCCCGGGCGGCGGTGCCGCCGGGTGCCCTGATCATCGCGTTCTCCACCCTGCTGGACACCGAGTTCGCGCTCGCGCTGACCGACTTGCGCAAACGCGGGCACGTGGTGCTCGCCGTCGACGTGCTGGCCGGCCCGCCGTTCGAGGAGGACCCCGATCCGCTGGTCGCCCGAATCTGGATGCTGGAGCGCACCGCCATGTACCGCGACATGGCCACCATCGGCGTCGACGTCGCATCGTGGCCGCAACAGCAGACACTGGAACAGTCGATGCTGCTGGCGACACAGCCCCACCGTCCGACGGTGGTGCGGTGATGGGGGATCCGGCGGGCGCCGCCACCCTGCCGCTGGTGCTGTCCGGGGTGTGCGGGATGGCGATGGCGGCGACGGTCGCCGCCGGCGCATCCGGGGTGGCGGCCGGCGCGGCGCTGGCCGCCGCCGGTGCGGTGCTGGCTGGTTTCCGGTGGCGCGCAGCCGCGACGGCTGCGGTGCTGCTGGCAGTCGTTGCGATCGGGATCAGCGATCCGCCAACGGTTTCGGCGGCCGTGGCCGGGCTGACCGCGGTGGGCTACCTGGTGTTGCGGCACGCCGGCACCATGACGCTGCCGACCGTGATCGCCGCCCTCGGGTTCACCGTCGCCGGTTCGGCGGCCACGGCGTTCCCCTGGAGTTTGCCGTGGCTGCCGCTACTGGCGCCGTTCGTGGTGCTCGGTGTCGGCGTCGTTGTGGCGCAACCGTTTCTGGCCGCCGGACGGTGAACCGGTCAGACGCCGGAAGCCTCGTTGAGCGCTTCCAGAGTGCTGGTCGCCTCGAGGTACTCCTGCACCCAGCGCTCGATGACGGTCGAGGTCTTCTCCACCTTGGTGAACTGGCCGACGACCTGGCCCACCGGGTTGAACGCCACGTCGACGCTCTCATTGGGGTACTTGTTCGTGGCCCGCACCGCCATACCGGAGACCATGTACTGCAACGGCATGCCCAGCGGCTTGGGGTTCTCCGGAGCCTCCCACGCCTCGGTCCACTCGTTGCGCAGCATCCGGGCCGGCTTTCCGGTGAAGGAGCGGCTGCGGACGGTGTCACGGCTACTGGCCTTGATGTAGGCCGCGTGCTGGGCTTCGGTGTTCGAGGACTCCTCGACCATCAGCCACTGCGAACCGGTCCAGGCGCCCTGGGTGCCCAGCGCCAGGGCCGCGGCGATCTGCTGACCGCTGCCGATGCCGCCGGCCGCCAGCACCGGCACCGGTGCCACGGCCTTGACGACCTCGGGCCACAGCACGATCGACCCCACCTCGCCGCAGTGCCCGCCGGCCTCGCCGCCCTGGGCGATGATGATGTCCACGCCGGCCGCCGCGTGCTTCTGCGCCTGCCTGGCGGAGCCGCACAACGCGGCGACCTTGCGGCCGGACTCGTGGATGTGCTTGATCATGTCGGCCGGCGGCGTCCCGAGCGCGTTGGCGATCATCGTCACCTTCGGGTGCTGTAGCGCCACCTCGACCTGCGGGGTGGCGGTCGCCTCGGTCCAGCCGAGCAGCTGCAGGCTGTCCTCATCGGCGTTCTCGACCGGGACGCCGTGGTCGGCGAGCAGCTTCTTGCCGAAGTCGATGTGTTCCTGGGGCACCATCGACTGCAGTTCCTTGGTCAGGGCGTCGGCGGACAGCGTGGACTCCATGCCCTCGTACTTGTTCGGGATGACGATGTCCACGCCGTACGGATGATCGCCGATGTTCTCGTCGATCCACTTCAGCTCGATCTCGAGCTGCTCAGGGGTGAAGCCGACCGCGCCGAGCACCCCGAAACCGCCGGCCTTGCTCACCGCGACGACCACGTCGCGACAGTGCGTAAAAGCAAAGATCGGGAACTCGATACCGAGTTCGTCGCAGAGGGGAGTGTGCATGATCTACTCCTTCACAGGGCGGCGGATTGAAGTGGAACGTGTTCTAATTTAGTACCAGACCCGGGCGCGCCGACACCAGTCGGCCACCAGGTGAGCCGTTTGGACCCAACACTACCGCCGATCGTGTACCGGGTCAGCGGGTGGCGCGCTCGGTAGTAAGGCCCGTAGCACCGCCACCCCGAAACCGGCGGCGCGACGCAAGGATCGGCCGGGCGCACGGCCGGGACCGCTGACATGCAGCACCGGCCAGCCGTGCCCGGCGGCCAGCGCCGCCAGCCCGGGCCGCGGATTGACCGGCCGGGGCCGGCCCACCAGCGACATCAGCGCGGCATCCTCGTCACCGTCGGCGTAGAAGAAGCTCTGGCCGAGGTCGACCCCGTTGTCCGCGCAGAACCGCTGCACCGCAGCCGCCTTTTGGCGGCCCCACACCACCGGTTTGACGATGTCGCCGGTCAGCAGGCCCTGTTCGTCGAGTTCGAACCGGTTACACAGCACCTGTCCGATACCCAGGTAGTGGGCGACCGGTTCGGCGTGGATGGTCAATGCAGAGGAGCTCAGCACCACACTGTGGCCACGTTGCTGATGGGCCCGGACCACCTGCTGCATGAGCGGGTAGATCCGGCCGGTGATGTGGTCGGCGAAGAGCCGCTCACCGACCTCGTCGAGCTCACGGATCGATTCGCCGCGCAGATAACCCGCCGCGCGCGCCAGGAGTCGTTCGAATTGCATGCGGCCCAACCGGTACCGCACGGCGGCCTCGACGACGCCGAGTACCTCCCCGGCCCGGGCCTGGCGCCGGCGGATCCGGTCGCCGGCATGTGCGGTGGCGGTGAACCCCGACACCAGCGTGCCGTCCAGGTCGAAGAACGCCCCGATCCGGGCACCCGGCTCGGTGTCGCCGATCTCGGCGATCAGATCGCTGGTCATCGGCGTCGATGTTACGGCCGGCCGCGCCGACGGTGGTGGTCACGCGCCGCACCGGTGGTGGCGAAACCGGCAGCTGATAGCGTGTTCGGCCTATGGCGAAAACGGACCGGCGCAAATGAGTACCGACACCAGTGGGACCACTGCGACCGAGCTGCGGCAGCCCCTGGCCGCGCAGGCCGAGCAGCTGGGCTGGCAGCGCACCCAGCGGGAGCGCGTCGACATCTACGCCCGGGGGGTCTTCCAGGTCCACGCCGTGTGGCGCGATGCCGACAAGCTTAACGGCGGCGCGCACTACGAGGACTCCGTGTTGCTGGCTTACACCACCGAGCTGGGCAAGATCCAGAGCTGGCTGGCCAGGTAGGGCCTCGGTAACCGGGGCGGCTCCGGTTCGCAACGGTTGCATAACCGCCCCTCGTGTCACTCGGGCAGCATTTTTCACACGGCTAACTTCGGTCCCGACCTTGTTTTTGTTATCGGGATGGGGAAGAAGCCATGTCACGAATCCGTAAGTACCTCACCGTCGCGGCCGGTGCCGCCGCGGGACTGTTCCTGGGGGCGCTCGCGTCCAGCGCCGCCGCCGCCGCGGACGTCGCTCCGATCAACCCGGGGCTGCCGGGTGTGGTCGAGCAGATGGTCGCGTCCTCGACGACCATTCCACAGCAGCTGCTGGCGACCACCGCCTCCGCGCTGACTGGAACGTCGCTGGCGCCCGCCGCCTCGCCGGCGCAGTCGCCGATCGCCACCGCCACGCTCAACGTGCCGCAGACCTCGACGCCGGCCACCCAGGCCACCGGGATGCCCGGACTGCCCGGGTTCCCGGCCAACCTGAGTTCGGTGCTGCCGTTCCCGTTGCCGAACTTCGGCGGCACGACACCGGTGGCGGCCGCGCCGACCACGATGGTGCCCGGCGCGTTCGCGCCGTCGGCTCCGGTGACGCCGATGGAGGTCATGCTGATTCCCGGCTTGCCCTGACGCTGAGGCCGTAATCTCGGACCGGTGAGCGCACGCGCAGGAATCGTGGTCACCGGTACCGAGGTACTCACCGGGCGGATCGCAGATCGCAACGGACCCTGGCTGGCCGACCGGCTCCTGGAACTGGGAGTCGAGTTGGCGCACATCACGATCTGCGGCGACCGGCCCCGCGACATCGAGGCACAGCTGCGGTTCCTGGCCGGCGAGGGTGTCGACCTGATCATCACCAGCGGCGGTCTGGGGCCGACGGCCGATGACCTGACGGTCGACACCGTCGCCCGGTTCTGTGGCCGGGATGTGGTGCTCGACGCCGCACTGGAGGCCAGGATCGCCGAGATCCTCAAGCCGATGATGGCGCGCTACAGCGGTCCGGGCGCCCCGGACTTCGCGACGGTCCGGGCGGCCAACCGCAAGCAGGCGATGATCCCGGCCGGCTCGACCGTGCTCGACCCGGTGGGCACCGCCCCCGGGGTGGTGGTGCCCGGCACCCCGACGGTAGTGGTGCTGCCCGGCCCGCCGCGCGAGTTGCAACCGATGTGGCACAAGGCGATCGGCACCCCCGAGGTGCAGCTCGCGATCGCTGGGCGGACCCACTACGAACAGCAGACGGTGCGGATGTTCGGGTTGCCCGAGTCCGGTCTGGCCGACACGCTGCGATACGCGCAACAAGTCATCCCGAACTTCCTGCGGCTCGAGATCACCACCTGTCTGCGCGGCGGCGAGCTCGAGATCGTCACCCGCTACGAGCCCGACGCGGCGGCGGCCTACAGCCAACTGCTGGCGGTGCTGCGTGAGCGGCACGCCCGGGCGATCTTCTCCGAAGACGGTTCGCGGATCGACGATCTGGTGGCGCGGCTGCTGGCCGGCCGGTGGATCGCGACCGCGGAATCCTGCACCGCGGGTCTGCTGGCGGGCAGACTGGCCGACCCACCCGGGGCGTCGGACTACCTCGCCGGCGGGGTGGTGTCCTACGCCAACGAGGCGAAAGCGGACCTGCTCGGCGTCGACCCGGCTCTGATCGCCGAGCACGGGGCGGTCTCCGAACCGGTGGCCGAGGCGATGGCCGCCGGCGCGCTGCGCCGCTTCGCCGCGGACACCGCGGTGGCGATCACCGGAATCGCCGGGCCCGGTGGCGGAACGCCGGACAAGCCGGTGGGCACGGTCTGTTTCTGCGTGGCCCTGGGCGACGGCACGCGGCTCACCCGGACGACCCGGCTGCCGGGGGACCGGGCCGACGTCCGGGAACGGTCGACGACGGTGGCGATGCATCTGCTGCGCCGCACATTGTCAACCGGCTGATGGCGACCCGCGACCGGTGGTATGAACGTCACACCGAGGAGTTGCGGGCGTGGACACACAGTGGGCGTGGTTCGACGGATCCGGCTATTGGCTGGGCCGGCTGGTGCTGCAGCGCGGCATCGCCGCGGTCTACCTCATCGCGTTCGTCGCCGCCGCACGGCAATTCCGTGCGCTGATCGGCGAGAACGGCATGCTGCCGGTGCCGCGGTATCTGCGCCGGCGGTCATTTCGGATGGCGCCCAGCATTTTCCAGCTGCACTACTCGGATCGGTTCTTCGCCGGCAGCTGCTGGACCGGCGCGGCGCTGGCGGCGGCGCTGGTGGCCGGCGCCGGCGAACTGGTACCGCTGTGGGCGGTGATGTCGATCTGGCTGCTGCTGTGGGTGATGTATCTGTCAATCGTCAACGTCGGCCAGGCGTGGTACTCGTTCGGCTGGGAATCGATCCTGCTGGAGGCCGGGCTGCTGGCGGTGTTCCTGGGCAATGACCGGGTCGCACCGCCGGTGCTGGTGATGTGGCTGACCCGGTGGCTGCTGTTCCGGATCGAGTTCGGGGCGGGGCTGATCAAACTGCGCGGCGACTCCTGCTGGCGTGACCTGACCTGCCTGTACTACCACCATGAGACCCAACCCATGCCGGGCCCGCTGAGCTGGTTCTTCCACCAGCTGCCCAAGCCGCTGCACCGGATCGAAGCCGCCGGCAATCACCTCGCCCAACTGGTGGTGCCGTTCGGGCTGTTCGCCCCCCAGCCGATCGCCGGGGTGGCGGCGGGGATCATCATCGTCACCCAACTGTGGCTGGTGGCCTCCGGCAACTTCGCCTGGCTGAACTGGGTGACGATCGTGCTGGCCGCCGGCGCGATCGACCAATCCTGGGTCACCGGACGGTTTTCCGGGTTGCGGCCCCCGGAGCTCCCGGAATCCCCTGTGTGGTTCATCGCCCTGGTGATCGCGTTCACCGCCGCGGTGGTCGTGCTCAGCTACTGGCCGGTGCGCAACCTGGTCTCACGGGATCAGCGAATGAACGTCTCGTTCAACCCGTTTCATCTGGTCAACAGCTACGGGGCGTTCGGCACCGTCGGCCGCTGCCGCCGGGAAGTGGTGATCGAGGGAACCGCAGCCACCGAACTCACCGACCGGACGGTCTGGCACGAATACGAGTTCAAGGGCAAACCCGGTGCACCCGACCGGCTTCCGCGGCAATGGGCGCCGTACCATCTGCGACTGGACTGGTTGATGTGGTTCGCCGCGCTCTCACCGTCCTACGCGCAACCGTGGCGCGACGCCCTGCTGCAACGGCTGCTGCGCAACGACCGCGATACGTTGCGACTGTTGCGCCACAACCCGTTTCCCGACGAGCCGCCGCGTTACGTGCGGGCGCTGCTCTATGAGTATCGCTTCACCACACCGGCCGAGCGCCGGCGGGATCGGGCGTGGTGGCATCGCAGCCTGGTGGGCATCTATCTGCCGCCGGTGTCGGCTACCCTGCGCTGATCCAGAGCACTGAGACCAACACCACGGCCGCAAGCAGAATCAGCAGCACGATGTCCTTGGCCGGAAGCTTCAGCGTCTCGGTGGGATTCAACCGCAGCTGCCGGGCGATCAGGAACAACGGAAACGTCACGCTGATCCCGATGAACAGCCCTCCCACCAGGTAGGCCCAGACATATGGCACGCCGTGTTTGCGTGCCTCGACCACCATCAGTACAGCCGCGGCCAGACCGAACATCAGGATGTCGATCGTGACCGAGCGCGACGCCGGCGTCACCCGCGTCTCTCGCCAGAAGCTGCTGAAGAAGTCCAGGGCGACGACCTGGTAGCGCGTGTTCTGGATCAAGGTTGCGACGAAGGCGACCGCTGCGATCGTTGCGTACCCGCCGCAGAGGACTCTTCGCGACATCGGCATCGATGGTGTGTCGCTGATCTCGGTCACCCCTCGACGATAGTGACCGTCGGCAGTGCCGAAGCCGTTTTCGCCTCAGAGTTCCAGCAGCACGGTCACCGGGCCGTCGTTGACCAGTTCGACCGCCATGTGCGCCCCGAATCGCCCGGTCGCCACCTGCGCGCCCAACTTCCGCAGCGCCTCGGCGAACTCGTCGACCAACGGTTCGGCGACGGCGCCGGGCGCCGCGGCGTTCCACGACGGTCGCCGCCCCTTGGCGGTGTCGGCGTAGAGGGTGAACTGACTGATCACCAGGATCGGTGCGCCGACATCCGAGGCCGATCGTTGCTCATCGAGAATGCGCAACTGCCAAAGCTTTTCGGCGAGCCGATGGACCTTCTTCACGTCATCATCGTGGGTGACCCCGACCAGCGCCACCAGCCCCTGCCCGTCGGGGGCGATGGCGCCGACGGTTTCGCCGTCGACCGTGACCCGCGCCGACGAGACACGTTGCACCAGAACCCGCACGGCCTCGATGGTAGGTACGCTCAGGCTGGGAACTTCGGGAGGGGTCGTCAGGTGTCGGTGCTGGTTGCGTTCTCGATCACGCCTCTCGGGGTGGGCGAGGGAGTCGGTGAGATCGTCGCGGAAGCGGTGCGGGTGGTTCGCGAGTCGGGTCTGCCCAATCACACCGATTCGATGTTCACCGTGATCGAAAGCGACAGCTGGGCCGAGGCGATGGCCGTCGTGCAGCGGGCGGTGGAGGCGGTGGCGGCCCGATCGCCGCGAGTGAGCACCGTGATCAAGGCCGACTGGCGGGCCGGCGCGGTCGACGCGATGACCACCAAGGTGGCGTCGGTGGAACGGCACCTGGCCGACCCGCCGCTCAGTTGACCGCGACGTCGAGGATCGGTCTGCCCACGCCGGCTCCCGGCCCGTCGAAGTGCCACCACTCCGCGGGGTAGACGGCGAGGCCGCCGGCGCTCATCGCCTCGCGCAGGGTGGCGCGTTCGGCGGCGGCCCGCGCGCCGATCCCCCCGGCGAACGCAGCGGCGCGGGGGGAGAAGTCGTCGAAGCCGGTGCCCATCTCGACCAGCCGGCCCTGCGGGTCGGCGGTCGTCACGTCGACCGACCGCCCGGTCTCGTGGCTGCGGGCCAGCGAGCCCGGCCGGGCAACCCAATTCGGGTCCGGCACCACCTCGAACATCCGGACCTGGATCTGGTGCGGGCGGTAGCAGTCCCAGAACACCAGGGTTCGGCCGCGGCGGCGCAGGACATCGGCTGCCGCCGCCAGACCCGGGGCCAGCGACTCGTGCACCAGGCACCGGGCGTTCGCCGGATACAGCTGTACGCCGGTGAAGTTGTTGGCCGTGGCGTACCGCAGATCGATGATCGCGTCGGGCACTGCGCTGCGGACGTCGACGAAACCGGCCGCGCGAGCGGCTGCGGGCAGCGGCGGCACGTCGCCCGCGGGGGCCGCCGCGGCCGGCCCGGCCGGCACCCAGCCGGCGATCAGCACAGCCAGCATCAGGATCCGCAGCGTCGCCATTCGGCCATTGTCGCCGCTCATGCCGCAACCACGACGGTCAATCGGTGGTCGTCGCGTTCCACCCGCATCCCGGCCCGCCGAGCGGTCGCTGCCACCCCCGCGGCGTCGTCCGGCTCGGCCTTGGTCGAGGCCAGCGCCCGCGCCAGCCGGCCCTTATGGGCCTTGTTGAAATGGCTGACCGAGACCCGCCGGCCATCGGGGTGTTCGGCGACGACGTCGACGCGCACGGCACCGGGGATCCTGGCCAGCGACGCATAGGCGCCGGAGCGCAGGTCGACGACCAGTTCGGCCGCGGCGATCTCGGCCAGCACCGGCTCCAGGACCGGCCGCCAGCGTTTGGCCAGACCGGGCTGTCCGGGCAGCTTCGAGGTCGCCGAGAGACGATAGGCGGGCACCTGATCGGTCGCTCGTAGCAGCCCGAACAGCGCCGAACCGACCGCCAGCCGGGCCGTCGCACGCGCCGCCGCCGCGCCGCGCAGCGAATCGACGTCGAGCGCCTCGTAGAGCACCCCGGTGTATCGGTTGATCGCCGGCGCCGTCGGCGCGGTCCGCAGCAATGCATTGCGTTCGATCTCGGCGTCCTGGGCGGCCGAGAGCGCCAGCGCCTTCCGGCTGGCCGCCTGGTCGGCGGCCAGCGCGACCACCTCGTCGACCAGCGTCGCCCGCAGTTCGGTGAGTTGCGGCGACCCCAGGCCGTCGAGTCGCAGCGGCCGCCCGTCGCCGCCGGTGCGCTTGGTCTCCGACGGGGGCAGCAGCACGATCACAGCGCAGACGTTAACCGAGCGGCAGCACACACCAGCGCGGTGGCGAGCATCGCCGCGCCGAGCGTGTCGGTGAGGAAGTGGTAGCCGCAGGCCACCAGCCCGAGCATGCCCAGCACGCTCACCGCCGCCGCCAGGGCCAGCGCCGCGGCCCGAGCCGTCCGGCAGGCCTGGGCGACCACGACCATCATGGCCAGTACCGCGACCAGCAGCGCGGTGTGCCCGCTGGGATATTCCAGGTACGGGCCGTTGCGGCGGTCGAAGAGGTGTTTGAGGCCCTGGGCGGCCGCGGTGACGACGACCGGGCAGATCAGCACCGCCGCCGCCAGCGCCCACTGCCGCCTGAGCAGGGTGACCGTCAGACATCCCACCAGCACCGCGAGTACCAGCCAGCCGCTGGTGAAGGCCAGCAGCCACCGCGGTTGCTCACCGAACACCTCGCGGGTGCGCTGGCTGAACCAGTCGTCGAAAGTTGTCGAGCCGCGGCCGACCGCCCAGCCCAGGGCCAACGTGGCCAGCACGCCGACCGGCGGCCACCAGCGCAGCGCCGCGGCGGCGCCGGGGTACCTCCGGCCTATCGCTAGGCCGACTTCTGGAACAGCGGCAGCAGCGCCTGCCGGCGCTGGTCGTTGCCGTCGGCGAGCGCGTGCAGCGCCTGCTCGACCGAGCGGGCCGTCGGGAACATGGCGTCCTCGTCGAAGTCACCGAGCAGTTCGTTGACCGCCGGGCCGTCGATGAGCGTCCAGTCCACGCCCGCGGCGCGGCAGTCACCGTCGAGGACGCACAGCAGCCAGATGCCGGCGGCGGCGAACGAGGTCACCCCGCTCAGGTCGAGCAGCAGCGGCTCCTTGGCCAGTACGAAGCGCCGGGCGTGCTCGCTGAGCTCGTCGACGTTGCTGGAGTCGATGCGGCCCCGGATCGTGACCACCGTCGCGAGGTGCCGGGAGTGCGCTCGAATCTGCGCGTCACCGCACTTCACGGTGGGGTTGCCCTGCTGACCGATCCGCGCCGCGCCCCGAGTGGTGATCGTGATAGCCATGCCAGCCCCCGCTTCCGATGTCCTGTCATTGTCGGCAGGTGGCCGACGGTGACATTTCCCGACGTTAGGCGGCGAAGTTAAGGCACCTTGGGCGGCCTCTTAACGCTTTCGTGAGATCTCGAACGGCTCGGTCGACCCGGTGAAGGCGGTGAGCCGGCCCCCGGGCCCGCGGGCGTCGCCGTCATAGCGCAGCCGGTAGCGTCCGGCGGGAGTGTCCTCCGGCACCGTCCAGGTCACCGTGACGGTCGATCCGCGGCGGCCGGCGCGGCGCCAGCGGAACGTCGTCGACCAGTCGCCGTCGTCGGCCACGGTGCTCCAGCCACCCCCGGCGCCGTCGGTCTCACGCTCAACCCGCAGGTAGGTGCCGCCGCGGCGCAGGTCGTTGTTCGGGTAGGCGCCGGTTAACACCACCGTCACCGTGGCGCCCGGCCGGTAGCGGGCCAGCGGCGGCCGCAGTACCTCCCCGAACCGGCGACCGGCGGCCGGCTCATCGACGCCGGCCTGCCGGCGCGACCGCCGCCGCCGTTGCGGCTCGGCGGGAGCTCTGCCGACCGGCGCCGGCCGCTGATCGCGCATCGCGGTGGCCAGTCCGGCCACCACCTGCTGCAGCGCAGCCAGTTCCCAGCGTCCGAACAGTGTGCTGCCGCCCTCGTAGCGCTGTTCCTGGTACTCCTCGGGCGTGGTGACGTAGTGCAGGTAGCCGTTGCTGTAGCCGGCCACCAGCACGTCGCGCAGCTCGGCGCCCACGATGGCGGCCACGGTGCGGCGTAACCGCAGCCCGGCGACGATGGTCACCTCGGCGGGGATGCCTATCAGATACAGCTGCCCGATGCGCAGCAGCTGCACCGGGCCGCCGTTGGGCATCAGGGTCAGCGCCTGGTTCAGTCGGCTTCCCGGCCCCATCAGGCCCTTGGGTGCGTGGGCGTCGCGCAGTCGCGGTGCCAGCCGGTAGACGGTGGCGCCGACCAGCGAGTCGACGACGCAGTTGCGGCCCTGTCTGAGCAACGGGTGCAGCGGGCCCGGGCCCTCATCGGTACCGGCCAGCGCCGCCGCCCCGGCCACCGCGGGCCCGGTGCGATGGACTCGGCCGTCCCCGGTGAACTCGGGAGAGACCTCGAAATCGGACAGATCGACATAGGTGGCCCGGGCATCGAGGCCGCCGGTGACCTCGGCGCCGTGCCCGGTCGTCAGGTCGGTGGCCGCGGCGGCCTGCCGCTCCCCGATGATCCGGGTGTTCTCGAACTCGTCCTCGGTGGGGCCGCTGCCGGGACGGTGGTTGAGGTTGGGCGACATGTCGCCGCTGTTGGTCTGGGCGAAGGCTGCGACGAAATCCGGCGGATCCGACGCCAGGTAGTCGATGCCGCGGTCGAGGCGCTCCAACCGGTAGGCGGCGTAGCCCTTGTTGTCGCCGCTGATCAAGGTGTTGCGATTGGTCATGGAAGTGCCGTGGGTGGCGAACCAGTTCACCGCGCCGACCAGCCGGCCGCCCCGTTCGATACGCAGCAGCGTGGTCTGCGGGTCGATCGCGTCGGGAAAGTGGGCGCGCTCGGCCGCCGGGTTGCGGGCGAACGCCGATGGGGAGCGGTTGCTGCTGGCGTCGTGCAACCGGCCCACGGCGAGGCTCAGGGCGGCGGCAGCGAGGTCGGCATGCGCGCGCTCGACGGCCTCGCAGATGCCGTCGACGATCGCGCCGAACGTCTGCGGCCGGAATCCGCCGGTGTTGGAGTTGTAGAGCCGGTGGTCGGAGTAGCCCCCCGGGCCGCAATGTGTGTGGGTGGCCGTGAGCATCACGTTGTGGAAGGTGTACAGCTCGCCGTGGGCGGTGGCCAGCCGCCCGAGGACCTCGCGGTGCACGCTTTCCAGCAGCAGCGGCAGCTCACACACCACCAGCAGCAGCCGCGCCTCGCTGGCGGGGTGGACGATCACGAACGCCCGGGCCCGCAACCGGTTGTGCAGACCGGAGGTCTGCTGGGAGGGCACGCCGTAACCGAGCATTCCGCACTCGGCCGGCTCGCCGGTGATGTCGGCGATCCCGCGGCCCACCCGATACTCCTCTGGCATCGCTCAAGTATCACCGGGCGTGGTCGCTCGCGATTCGGCAGTCCCGGTCGCTACGCTGTCCCCGCGACAGAGGCCAGTCAAGACAGCTAGAGCCCATCGGCGAAAGAGTGTTGTGCGCAGCGGAGAGATCAAAGCCCTCACCGGGCTTCGCATCATCGCCGCGGTGTGGGTGGTGCTGTTCCACTTCCGGCCGCTGCTGCGACTGGGATCGCCGGCCTTCAGCGACGCGCTCGGTCCGGTGCTCGACCGCGGGGCGCAGGGCGTCGACCTGTTCTTCATCCTCAGTGGATTCGTGCTGACCTGGAATTACCTGGAACGAATGGGGGAGTCGTTCTCCCCGCGCGCCACCCTGCACTTCCTGTGGTTGCGGCTGGCCAGGGTCTGGCCGATCTACCTGGTCACCCTGCACCTGGCGTTGCTGTGGGTGATCTTCACGCTGCACGTCGGCCATGTGCCGACCGAAGACCTCAGCCGGATGACCGCCACCAGCTACGTGCGACAGGTCCTGCTGGTACAGCTGTGGTTCGAACCGTTCTTCGACGGGACCAGCTGGAACGGGCCGGCCTGGTCGATCAGCGCCGAATGGCTGGCCTACCTGCTGTTCGGCGGGCTGGTCCTGGTGATCTACCGGGTGATGCGGGCGACATCGGCGGGTGGCCTGGCCGTGCTGGCGGTCACCGCCTCGCTGCCGCCGCTGCTGCTGTTGCTGGCCACCGGCCAGTTCTACACGCCGTGGAGTTGGCTGCCGCGCATCGTCATGCAGTTCACCGCCGGCGCGCTGGCCTGCGCGTCGGTGCGCAAGCTGCCGCACGGACTGAGCGACCGGGCCCGCCGTGGCGCCGGCTACTGCTCGGCGCTGCTCATCGTCGCGATCGTCGGGACCCTGTACTACTTCGATGCGCATCCGATCTCCGGGCTGTACGACAGCGGCGGGCTGGTCGATGTGCTGTTCGTGCCGCTGGTGATGGCGCTGGCGATCGGCACCGGCAGCCTGCCGGCGCTGCTGTCGACCCGGGTGATGGTCTACGGCGGACAGATCTCGTTCTGCTTGTACATGGTTCACGAGCTGGTGCACACCGCGTGGAACTGGGCCGCAATACAATTCGAGATCGTGTTGGACGAGGGCGCGGGTGCGGCCAAGTGGATGGTGTGCGGGCTGCTGGCCGGGGCGACGCTGTTGTCGGTGTTGTTGTTCCACGGCGTTGAGGAACCTGGTCGGCGCTGGATGCGTCGGATGGTCGGGACCCGGCCGGAGAAGGCGCAGGTCACGCCGGCAGAGGATCCGCTGACCGTCGACCCGGTCGCCCCCGTCGAGGTGGATGACCGGCTCCGGAACGGACGCACCGAGGCGGTTCCGGTCAGTGTGCACTGACGTGTTCGGGGGAGGTGCGCGGTGGGCCGGCTGACGATGTTCGCCGGCTCGCTGGCGGCCATGGTGCTCGCGGTCGTGGTCTGCACCGGCCTCCTGGCCCGCGATCGCGATTCCGCGCGCCACTACGACACGGTGTCGCTGAGTGCCTCGCCGAGCCGAATCGCGGTGATCGGCGATTCCTACACCTCCGGATATGAAGACACCGGTCGAGGCGCCGCGAACTGGACCGAGCGGGCCTGGCAGCTGCTGGCGGGCCGTGGCACCTACGTCCGCGCCGACGTGGCGGCCGAAGGCGGCGCCGGCTACGCGGTGCGCGGCAACCAGGGCGGCCTGTTCGGGGACCTGACCGCCCGGGTGGTGCAGCCCGACGACGCGCTGGTGGTGTTCTTCGGCTCCCGCAACGACCAGGACGTCGAACCGGGCCGGCTGACCCGGCTGGTCGCCGAGACCCTCGGACTGGCACGCCGGGCGGCGCCGTCCACCCGGATACTGGTGATCGGGCCGTCGTGGCCCACCGCGGACGTGCCCGCCGAACTGTGGCGGATCCGTGACATCCTGAGCGCCGAGGCGCGCGTGGTGGCAGCGGAGTTCGTCGATCCGCTCGCCGAAGGCTGGTTCGTCGGCCGGCCGGAGTTGATCGGCCCCGACGGTGTGCATCCCACCGATGCCGGACACGCCTACATGGCCGACAAGATCGTGCCGCTGATCGCCGGTCAGTTGCCCAAGCGGACCTGAGACGGCCCGTCCGCATCGCCGCTCCGGGCAGAATCGGTGGATGAGCACAATGCGAGTGTTGATCACCGGAGGAACCGGCTTCGTCGGCGGCTGGACGGCCAAGGCGATCAGTGACGCGGGACACCGGGTGCGGTTCCTGGTCCGCAACCCCGCCGGCCTGCACACCAGTGTCGGACGGCTCGGTGTCGACGTCTCCGACCATGTTGTCGGCGACATCACCGACGCCGACTCGGTCGGGCGCGCGCTGGACGGTTGCGACGCCGTGGTGCATGCGGCCGCGCTGGTCGCCACCGACCCGCGCCAGAACGACCAGATGATGACCACCAATTCCGACGGCGCCCGCAACGTCCTCGGCGGCGCGGCGACGCTGGGGTTGGACCCGATCATCCACGTCTCGAGCTTCACCGCGCTGTTCCGGCCGGGGCTGGGCACGCTGCGCGCCGACCTGCCGGTGGCGGGCGGATCCGACGGCTACGGGCGCTCCAAGGCCCGCGAGGAACGCTATGTGCGCGATCTGCAGGATGCCGGCACCCCGGTGAACATCACCTACCCCGGCATGGTGCTGGGTCCGCCGGTCGGCGACCGATTCGGCGAGGCCGGTGAGGGGGTGCGGGCCGCGTTGCAGATGCGGGTGATCCCGGGCCGCGGCGCGGCCTGGCTGATCGTCGACGTCCGCGACCTGGCGGCGTTGCACGTAGCGCTGCTCGAGCCCGGCCGCGGTCCCCGGCGCTACATGGCCGGCGGGCATCGGGTGCCCGCGCGGCAGCTGGCCGGCCTATTGGCAACGGTGTCCGGTTCGGCCATGCTCGCCGCTCCGGTGCCGGACGTCGCGCTGCGCTGGGCCGGGCGCCTGCTGGATCAGGCCGAGCGGGTGCTGCCGCTCAGTACGCCGTTCACCGAGGCGGGGATGCAGTACTACACCCAGATGCCGGCCGCTGATGACTCGCCGGCCGAACGCGATCTCGGCGTGGTGTTTCGCGACCCGCGGGAGACCCTGGCCGACACGGTGGCCGCCATTCGCGAAACGAAAGGAGCCGGGCCGTGACCGGAACAACTGTTGCAGGTATTGCGATCCCCGACACCGCGTTGGTGCGGGAGGCAACCGAGTTCATTCGCGACGTCGAAGACGATCTGCTGTTTCACCACTCGCGGCGGGTGTTCTTCTTCGGTGCGTTACAGGGGCAGCGGCGCGGGCTGGTCGCCGACCTGGAACTGCTCTACGTGGGAGCGATGTTTCATGACCTGGGCCTGACCGCGCCGTATCGCACCACGTCCAGCCGGCGTTTCGAGGTCGACGGGGCCGACGCGGCGCGTGACTTTCTGCTGGAGCGCGGCGTCGGGCAAGCCGATGCCCGCAAGGTGTGGCTGGGTATCGCGTTGCACACCACCCCGGGCATACCGGAGTTCCTCGACCCGGAGATCGCCCTGGTCACCGCCGGCGTCGAGACCGATGTGCTCGGCGTGGGCCGCGACGATCTGGCGGCGGATCAGCTCGCCGCGGTGACCGCCGCGCACCCGCGGCCCGACTTCAAACGCCGCATCCTGCATTCCTTCACCGAAGGCGTCCGACACCGCCCGGACAGCACCTTCGGCACGGTGAACGCCGACGTGCTCGACCACTACGACCCGTCATTCGTCCGCGGCGATTTCGTCGAGACCATCCTGGGCAACAGCTGGCCGGAGTAGCCCTCAGTCCGCTTTGCTGATCAGCTTGCCCAGCGCCGCCCGGTCCGGTGCCAGCAGTTCGTCGATGCGCGGCTGGTTCACGTCGGCGACGATGATCTCGCCGACCTCCTGATGGACGCTGCTGAACATGCCGTGCGCCTTCATCTTCTCGGTCTGATACAGGTTGTCCTGGGTGGGCGTGACGTAGTGCACCGCCGCCGCCTTGAACCGGTGGATCAGCCACAGGTGGGTCAGATCCATCAGCCGCTTCTGCCGGAACTTCTCGGCGAAGGTGTTCTGGTCGCGCACCGTCAGGATGCTGCGCCCATGCCGGTCCTTGATCGGGTCGACGATCACGTTGGCGAGTTTGTCGTCGTCGTCGCCGTAGATCCCCAGCTCCAGCACATCGGATCCCGGGCGGGTCGGCCGCAGTTGCACGCGCAGTCGCTCGTCGAGCTGATAGTGCTCGGCCCACAACGCCAGCCACTCCTCGAGCAGCTTCTTGGGCACCTCGGTCTGCACCAGATGCTGATGCTGGGTGGAGCCTGCGCCCATCGCCTTGGTGGTGGCGGTGCGGCCCGACGAGGCGGCCAGCGCGGCGTCGCTGCGCGGTCCGCCGACCAGGGTTTGCGGGGTCCGGTAGGGCGACTCGACCAGCCGCATCTTGCGCTGCAGCCGGGCCAGCGCCAACATGCCGTCCTGCAGCAGGGTGGCCGCGAACTCCTCGGAGGCCACGCCGTCGACCTGGTGGCCGCCATAGGTGATGAAGTTGAAGACGAAGCCCATCTTGCCGAGTTCGGCGGGGAAGGCCCGCATCTCCTCGTCGGTCATGCCGGTGGTGTCCCAGTTGAACGAGGGGGACAGGTTGTAGGCCAGCATCTGGTCGGGGTATACGGCGTGGATCGCCTCGGCGAACTCGCGGGCGTCGGCGAGGTCGGCGGTCTTGGTCTCCATCCACAACAAGTCGGCGAACGGAGCCGCCGCCAGCGACTTGGCGATCGCATAGGGAATGCCGCCGCGCACCTGGAAGTACCCTTCCGGCGTCTTCGCCCGTTCGCAATCCCAACCCGGGTCGGCGTTGAGCTCGGTCGCCTTCTGGCGCGCGGTGTAAAGCGGTGCCCGGGCGGCGAATTCCCGCCACTGCGCGGCGCTCATGTCCTTCGGTTCGCCTTCACGTTCGGCGAACTCGAGCATCTCGCCGACGGCGTCGCCGAACGTCATCAGCCCGGCGTCGTTCTGCCACGCCTCGACGAATTTCGATTCGATCTCGTCGAAGATGCCGCCCACCGACTGCCGACCGTCGCCGCGCCGGCTCTCGGCCGCCGCGGTGATCGCCGCGGTGATGCCGTTGCGTTCCAGCCAGGCATCCGCGGCGGCGTACTCGCCCTCGGGCAGGGCGTAGAGCAGGTGGCCGTTGATCTCGGTGATCCCGGCGTTGTAGAACTGGCGCGTCATCGCCAGGAAACAGGACTTGTAGGACGGGATCTTCAAGTTGGTCGTGCCCAGGATGAACGGCTGGTCACGTTCGTCGGCGCGGCTCTCGACCAGGTTGGCCGCCTCGGCGTCGGTGCGCGCGACGATGATGCCCGGGACGCCCATCAGGTCCAACTGGAACCGCGCGGTGTTCAGCCGCTTGATCTGCTCGTCGGACGGCACCAACACCTTGCCGCCCTGGTGGCCGCACTTCTTGGTGCCGGGCCGCTGATCTTCGATGTGGTAGCCGGGCACGCCGGCCTCCACGAAACGCCGGATCAGGTTGCGTACGTGGGGATCACCGCCGTGCCCGGTGTCGGCGTCGGCGATGATGAACGGCCGGTAGTCCACCGCGGGGGTGGCGGCGCGCTGCTCGTCGGTCATCTGCAACCGCAGGTAGTGCTGGTTGCGGTCCGCGGTGAGCAGGGCCCGCACCAGCCCGGCCGCCTCATCGGGCACCTGGCTGAGCGGGTAGCTGGCCAGGTCGGGACCCGGATCCTCGGTGATGGAGCCCTTCGCCGAGGTGGCCCACCCGCCCAGGTAGATGCCCTCGATGCCGACCCGCTTCATCACCACGGCCTGACCGGGCGAATACGGGCCGAACGTGGTGATGCTCTTCTTGGCGGCGAACAGCTCACGCAGCCGGGCGTAGAACGCCGTCGCCGCTTCGCGCGCCACGATGTAGTCGGCGGGGATGGTGCCGCGCTGTTCGACCACCTGGCGGGCGGAATAGAGGCGGGTGACGCCTTCGAAGCGCGGGCTGTCGAAGTATTGCTGTGTCGCGGCAACGTCGGCTTCGACATCGCGATGGACCGGTGCACTCGTCGCCGCGTTCGTCTCGATCGTCGTCATGGGATTACGCTCCTGTTCGCCGGGGTCATGCGGCGGTCTCAGCCGGGTCCCGCCTGCCACTCCCACGTATTGTGCCGCTGCTCGCTGAGCGATAGCGCAGTTTTGCCATACATCTTCGCCATGCCGCGGGCGCCGTCGCGGAAGTTGCCTGAAGCCGGTGGTTTCGGCGGCTTTCGTGGCTATGGTGATCAGTTATGACGGCCCGGTCAGGCCGGTGGGGCACCCCGTGGGATCAGTCGCCGCAGCGCAGCGCTCCGGGGGCTCGACCGGTGGGCCGCTGGGGGGCGCGGCGGATGAGCCGGCGCTTCGCCGGAGTCGGTGTGCAGATTCCGGCCGCCCGGCTGCGGGAGATGATGGCCGGGGCGCCGCCGGCAGCCGCGGAATCGGTCGACTACACCTTCGCGCTCGCCGCGACCGCGCTCCAACGCGAACAGCGACTGGCCCGGGCACAGCGCAACCGCCGGAGGCTGGTGCGTGCGCTGATCGTGGCCGGGCTGGTGCTCGCCGCGCTGAACCTGCTGATCTGCATGGGCTACCTCTTCATCAGCCTGGCGCTGCACGAACCGTTGCTGTGACCCGGCAGCATCCCGCCCGGCGCGAACGGCCAACCCACAGGTGAAGTAGTCTGACGACCGTTGCAGTGGCGGAACCCGGGTTCCGCGTCGGTGGGGGAGACCAGCGTCTCCGCCGGAATCGGGCCGTCCTGCTTCCGGACCAGGCGACAGAGTGGGAGGCCACCCCGGGTGTATCGAGTGTTGACGCGGTACTGGATCCCGCTGTTGCTGGTGGTCGTCGTGGCGCTGGGCGGGTATGCCATCGTCCGGATCCGCGCGACCCTGGGCCATCAGGGCCCGAACTTGGCGGAGGGCTCGGCGATCACCGAGAACTTCAACCCGAAACACATCACCTACGAGGTCACCGGGACCGGCGGTACCGCGAACCTCAACTACCTTGACGAGAACGGCCAACCCAATCTGATCGAAAATGCCTCGCTTCCTTGGTCGTTCACGATTGTGACGACGCTACCGTCGATGTCGGCCAACATCATCGCTCAGGGTGATCGCAATGTCAGCGATCTTCGGTGCCGGGTGACGGTCGACGACGTGCTGCGCGATGACCGGGCCAGCACCGACACCGTCAAACCGTTCATCTACTGCCTGGTGAAGTCGGTATGAGCGAGCCGCAGCCCGACCGCCCGTACCGCCCCTTCTTAGGCCGGATGGTCCGGATCTTCTCGGTGCCGATCATCCTGGCCTGGGTGCTCCTCGCGGTCATCCTGGGCACGGTGGTCCCGTCACTGGGCAAGGTCGCCGCCACCCGGTCGGTCCCGATCAGCCCCACGGGCGCACCCTCGTACGAGGCGATGCTCAACATCGGCAAGGTATTCCAGCAGTACGATTCGGACTCCACGGCGATGGTTGTGCTGGAGTCCGACGACCACCTCGGCGATGCCGCGCACAAGTTCTACGACGAGATCGTCGCCAAACTCGAGGCCGACGACAAGCACGTGCAGAACGTTCAGGACTTCTGGAGTGACCCGCTGACCGCGGCGGGCTCACAGAGTGTGGACGGTAAGTCCGCCTACGTGCAGATCTTCCTCGACGGCTCGCAGGGCACCACCGAAAGCCACGAGTCGGTGGCCGCCGTACGCGACATCGTCGCGTCGGTTGACCCACCGCCGGGCATCAAGGCCCACGTCGCGGGCAACACCGTCCTCAATGCCGACACCAGCGTCGCCGGGCATCAAAGTATGTCGAGGCTGGAACTGGTCTCGGTCGCCATCATCATCGTGATGCTGCTGACCATCTACCGCTCGGTGGTCACGATGCTGGTGTCGATGTCGGTCATCGGACTGGGCCTGTTTGCCGCGATGGGTGTTACGGCCGCAGTCGGCAACCTCAACATCATCGGCCTGACCCCGTATGCGGTGAGCATGGTGACGATGTTGTCCATCGCCGCGATAACGGATTACCTGATCTTTCTCCTCGGCCGTTATCACGAGGAGAGGGCGAAGGGCCTTGACCGCGACGACGCGTTCTATGTCGCCTACAGCGGCGTCTCACACGTCATCCTGGGGTCCGGGTTGACCATCGTCGGCGCCTTGATGTGTCTCGGCATGACGACGTTGCCCTACTTCCAGACCATGGGGCCGCCCTGCGCGATCGCGATTCTGGTGGTCATCGCCGCGGCACTGACGTTGGGGCCGGCGGTGCTCACCGTGGCATCGAGATTCGGACTGCTCGACCCCAGACAGAATCTCTCGACGCGCAACTGGCGCAAGGTCGGAACCAGCACGGTTCGCTGGCCCATTCCGATCATCCTGCTGACCGGCATTGTCGCCGTCGTGGGTTTCGTCAGCCTGTTGACCTATGTGCCGCAGTACAACGACCAGAAATTCACCCCCGCCGATATGCCCGCCAACCTGGCGATGGCCGTCGCGGATCGGCACTTCTCCCAGGCCCGGATGAACCCCGAACTGTTGATGCTCGAGACCGATCATGACCTGCGTACACCGTCGGACATGCTGGTGATCGAAAAGGTCGCCAAGCACGTCTTTCGGATGCGCGGCATCGACCGGGTACAGACCATCACCCGCCCGCTGGGCTCACCGATCGAGCACAGTTCCATCCCGTTCCTGCTCGGCGCGCAGAACGCCGGCACGCTGCAGGCCGCCAAGTTCAACAACGACAACGCCGCACAACTGCTCGAACAGGCCGACGAGATGGCCAAGACCGCCGCCAGCCTGGAACGCATGTACACGATCATGAAGGAGACCAGCGAAACCACCCACAGCATGGCGGGCCGGACGCACGTGATGGCCGACACCACCGGTGAATTGCGGGACAATATCGCCGATTTCGACGACTTCTGGCGGCCCATGCGCAACTACTTCTACTGGGAACCGCACTGCTACGACATCCCGATCTGCTGGTCGCTGCGGTCGATCTTCGACACCATGGACGGCATCGACCAACTCGCGGAGCAGATTCAGGGCCTAACAATCGACATCGACCGCCTGGACGAGTTGATGCCGCAGATGCTGCCGGTTCTGCGAGAGAACATCGACTCGATGAACAAGATGCACGACATGATGATTGCGACCCACAGCACCATGGCCGGCACCCAGGCTCAACAACAGGAACTGGCCAAGGGTGCCACCGAGATAGGGCTGTACTTCGACCAGGCCAAAAGCGATGACTTCTTCTACCTGCCGCCGGACGTGTTCGACAATCCCGACTTCAAGCGGGGCATCAAGATGTTCATGTCGCCGGATCACAAGTCGGTCCGGATGATCATCACCCACCAGGGCGACCCGGCCTCGGTGGAGGGCATCGCCCACGTCCGAGACCTCAAAGACGTCGTCGCAGACGCCCTCAAGGGCACCCCGCTGGCCAGCGCGAAGGTCTCGATCGCCGGTACCGCGTCGCTGTACGCCGACATGCAGGACGGCGTCGTGGTGGACCTGATGATCGTGCTCATCGCCTCGCTGATCCTGATCTTCGCGATCATGCTGATCATCACCCGCAGCGTGGTGGCGGCCATCGTGATCGTCGGCACGGTAGCGGCGTCGCTGGGCATCGCGTGCGGGTTGTCGGTGCTGCTCTGGCAGGACATCCTGGGCCTGGGAGTGCAGTGGATCGTGATCCCGCTGTCGATGGTGATCCTGCTGGCGGTGGGTTCGGACTACAACCTGCTGCTGGTGTCGCGACTCAAGGAAGAGATCCACGCCGGGCTCAACACGGGCATCATCCGCGGGGTGGGGGCTACCGGACGCGTCGTCACCGCGGCCGGCCTGGTGTTCGCCTTCACCATGATGGCGATGATCGTCAGCGACCTGCGCGTGGTCGGCCAGCTCGGCACGACCATCGGTATCGGCCTGATCATCGACACGTTGATGGTGCGGGCGTTCATGACGCCGTCGATCGCCGCGGCGTTGGGGCGTTGGTTCTGGTGGCCGCTCAACACCTTTGAGATCACCGGGCATGCGGCTCGCCCGTCCCGACCGGGGCAGGAAGTTCGGTGATGGCGTTGTCGGTCGCTGGTTCGGGGCGCAGGGCGGAGACGAGATCGAGACTGCGCCAACGCACCGACGGCCGGCTCGATCGCTCGCGTGATTCCGCGATTCTGGATGCCGCGCTGGCCGCGTTGACCGAGCACGGTTACAACGGCACGAACATGAACGACGTCGCCACCCGCGCCGGGGTCGGCAAGGCCGCGATCTACCGCCGCTGGTCGTCGAAGGCGGCGTTGATCACCGATGCGCTGGTGTACTGGCGGCCCGACCTGATCGACGACGCCGCCCCGGACACCGGCAGCCTCGCCGGTGACTTCGATGCGCTGGTTGAACGTGTGGCGCGTAACGACAGTCAGCGGATCCCCAACGATCTGGTGCTGCGGGTGGCGATGGAGGCGATGCACGACCAGCACCTCACGTCGGCCCTCGACGATCTGCTGCTGCTGAAGGGCAGACGGATGGTGACAGCCATCCTCAACCGGGCGGAGGCGCGCGGTGAGCTCGCGCCCGGCCGGGACTGGTCGCTGATCGCCGACGTCCTGACCGGCCTGGGCCTGATGCAGGCCATCAACGGTCAGAGCGTCGACGCGACGTTCATCCGGCGGGTCATCGACACGCTGATCCTGCCTGCGGTCTGCGCGGCGAACACCGCGCCCGGGGGTGCGGAGTAGCGCACGCCGCGGCCCGATGTGTTCCGGCAGGCACGCCGGTCAACACCGGAGCGGGACGGCGCCGCCCTCTAGACTGCGGGTCATGGTTCAGCCGCAGCCGGGAGCGCTCAAGGGCCTGATCCAGATCGAGGAGTGCCTGGATGCGGACGGCGGCATCGCCCTGCCGCCGGATGCCACCCTGATCTCGCTGATCGACCGCAACATCGCCAATGTCGGCGACGCGGTGGCCTTCCGATTCCTCGATTACGCCGGTCCGGTCGAGGGCCGGGCGGTGGAGCTGACCTGGGAACAACTCGGCGGCCGAATGCGCGCCATCGGCGCCCGGCTGCAAGAGGTCAGCGCCCCGGGCGACCGGGTGGGGATCCTGGCGCCGCAGGGACTCGACTACGTCGCCGGATTTTATGCGGCGATCAAGTGCGGCACCATTGCGGTGCCGCTGTTCGCCCCCGAACTGCCGGGCCACGCCGCACGCCTCGGCACCGCGTTGCGCGACTCCGCGCCGTCGGTGGTCCTGACCACGGCGGCGGCGCGGCACACCGTCGAAGACTTTCTTCGCGGGCTCCCACAGCCGTTGCGGCCGCACATCCTGGTCATCGACGAGATCCCGGACTCGGCCGCCGCAGCATTCGTGCCGGTGCGCATCGACATCGACGGCGTGTCGCATCTGCAGTACACCTCGGGCACCACCCGGCCGCCGGTAGGCGTGCAGGTGACCCACCGTGCCGTGGGAACCAACCTGCTGCAGATGATCCTGTCGATCGACATGCTGGACCGAAACACCCACGGGCTCAGCTGGTTACCGCTCTACCATGACATGGGTCTGTCGATGATCGGATTTCCCACGGTTTATGGCGGTCACTCCACGCTGATCTCGCCGACCGCATTCATCCGCCGGCCGCAGCGCTGGATCAACGCCCTGTCGGACGCGTCGCGGCGCGGGCGGGTGGTCACCGCGGCGCCGAACTTCGCCTACGAGCTGACCGCCCAGCGCGGCCGGCCGGCGCCGGGCGCCGACATCGACCTGACCGGCGTGGTGATGATCATCGGATCCGAGCCGGTGAGCATGCCGGCGGTCAGGGCTTTCACCGAGGCATTCGCCCCATACGGCTTGTCGCGCACCGCGATCAAGCCGTCCTACGGCATCGCCGAGGCCACTTTGTTCGTGGCGACGATCGACCCCGACGCCGAGGCCAGTGTGCTGCACCTGGGGCGTGAGCGACTCGGTGCGGGCCGGGCGGTGCCGGTGGCTGCCGACGCCCCGGATGCGGTGGCTGCGGTGTCCTGCGGCCGGGTCGCGCGCAGCCTGTGGGCGGTCATCGTGGACGCCGAAACCGGTCGGGAGTTGCCTGACGGCCACATCGGTGAGATCTGGCTGCACGGCGACAACGTGACCGCCGGCTATTGGCGCCGGCCGGAAGAGACCCGACGGGTGTTCGGTGCGCGGTTGCAGCGCCGGTTGAGCCGGGGCAGTCACGCCGAGGGTGCGCCCGTCGACGGCAGTTGGCTGCGCACCAGCGATCTCGGGTTCTACCGCGACGGCGAGCTGTATGTGACCGGCCGGACGGTCGACCTGATGACCATCGAGGGGCGCGGTCACTACGCGCACGACGTCGAGGCCACGGTGGCACAGGCCTCACCGATGGTGCGCACCGGGTACGCGGTGGCGTTCACCGCCGATCACGCCGACCGATTGGTGATCGTCGCCGAGCGCGCTACCGGGACCGGCCGCCAGGATCCGGCGCCGGCGATCGCGGCGATCCGCGCGGAGGTGTCCCGGGTGCACGGGTTGGCCGCCGCGGACATCCGGTTCGTCCGCGCGGGCACGATCCCACGCACCACCAGCGGCAAACTCGGGCGTACGGCCTGTCGCGAGCAGTACCTGTCGGGCGCGCTGGGCTGACGCCGACCCCGGGGGCGTCATCGCCGGCACCGCACAGCGGGCGCACAGCCGGGACATGCGGGACACCAAAAGCTGCTGGCTAGCCTTCCCAAAAGACTCGTCGGCCTGGTCGCCGACCAGGACACAAGGGGAGGCGATGGATTTCGGAGTCCTGCCGCCGGAGATCAATTCGGCGCGGATCTACGCCGGGGGCGGGCCGGGTTCGTTGCTGGCCGCCGCGACGGCCTGGCAGGAGCTGGCCGGCGAGCTGAACTCGGCGGCCGCGTCCTACGCGTCGGTGATCGCCGGCCTGACCACCGGGTCGTGGGCGGGGCCGTCGTCGGCGGCCATGGCGGCCGCGGCCAGTCCCTACATCACCTGGCTCAACGCCACCGGGGCGCAGGCGCAGCAGGCGGCTGCCCAGGTGTCGGCGGCGGTGTCGGCTTACGAAACCGCGTTCGCCGCCACGATTCCGCCGCCCCTCATCACGGCGAACCGCAGTCTGCAGGCGACGCTGACCGCGACGAACATCCTGGGGCAGAACACCGCGGCGATCGCCACCACCGAAGCGGACTACCTGGAGATGTGGGCTCAGGACACGGCGGCGATGTACGGCTATGCCGGAGCGTCGGCGGTGGCCACCCGGGTCAGCCCGTTCACCTCACCGCCGCAGACCACCGAGCCGTCCGGCCAGGCGTGCTCGGCGTCCGCTGCGGCCACCACCGGAGCCGACGCCGAAACCTTGATGACTCAAGGGCCGCAGCTGATCTCGGCGACCCCGGCGGCACTGCAGACCCTGGCGGCGCCGGCGACCGAGACGCCCGCGAATGGCTCGGCTGCGTCACTGTCCGGGCTGACCTCGCTGACCATGCCGTTGCGGATGGCGATGATGCCGATGACCATGCTGATGCGGATGCTGATGAGCGGCACCAACGGCGCCAAGGGGGCCGCGGCCGGTGCGGCGGCACCGATCGCAGCGTCCGGGGCGCTGACCTCCGGCAGCGGCACGGTGACGCTGACCGGCCTCACGTCAGGGCAGGCGGCGACGGCGGGTCTGGGCCGGTCCGCTTCGATCGGCGCGCTGTCGGTGCCGCCCGGCTGGACCGGCGTGGGTGCAGCGACCGGCCCGACCGCCGCGGGATTGCCGGTCACCGGTTCGGTGGCGGGAACGGCCGGACACCCCGCCGGGGTGCCGCCGATGGTCCCGGTCGGGAGTCTGGCTGGGCGCGGTGGCTTCGGCGCCACCGCCACCCAGTACGACTTTCGGCCTACAGTGATCCCGCGGTCACCGGCTGCCGGCTAGGCGCGGGCACCGTCGCGCCGAAGGCCGCGGCATGCGGCGGCGGCACCCGTAACGGCCACCAGAACCAGCGGCCGAGCAGCGCCGCGATCGACGGGGTCAGGAACGACCGCACGATCAAGGTGTCGAACAGCAGCCCGAGCCCGATCGTGGTGCCGGCCTGGCCGATCGAGTACAGGTCGCTGACCGCCATCGACATCATGGTGAAGGCGAACACCAGACCTGCCGCGGTGACGACCGACCCGGTTCCGCCGACGGAGCGGATGATTCCGGTGCTGATTCCGGCCCGGATCTCCTCTTGGAACCTCGAGACCAGCAGCAGGTTGTAGTCCGAGCCGACGGCCAGCAGGATGATCACCCCGAACACCGGGGCGATCCAGTTCAGTGGCAGCCCGAAGATGTGCTGCCACACCAGCACTGACAGCCCGAACGCGGCGCTCAGCGACAGCAGCACCGTCCCGACGATGACGGCGGCGGCCACCAGTGCCCGGGTGATCAGCAGCATCACGATGAAGATCAGCGTCACCGCGGCCACGCCGACGATCAGGATGTCGTAGGCCGAACCGGACAGGATGTCGTTGTAGACCGCCGCGGTGCCGGTGAGATAGAACTTGGCGGCGGTCAGCGGTGTGCCCTTCACCGCGTCGTGGGCCGCGGCCAGCATCGGCTCCACGAAGGAGATGCCCTTGGGGGTGGCCGGATCGGCGTCGTAGGTGACGATGAACCGCGCGGCCGTACCGTCCGGAGACACGAAGAGCTGCAAGCCTTTCTGGAAATCCGGGTTGTCGAAGGCCTCCGGCGGCAGGTAGAAGTAGTCGTCGGCCTTGGAGGCGTCGAAGGCTCGGCCCATCTCCGTGGCGGTGTCGGTCATCCGCGCCATCTGGGTCACCAGGCCGGCGAAGCTGCTGTGCATGCTGAGCAGACTGGCCCGCATGGATTCGGCGACCGCGATCATGGGGGTGAACTGCTCGACGATCTGCGGCATCACCGCGTCGATGTCGTTGATGTCGTCGAGCAGCGGCCGCATCTTCTGGCTGAACCGATCCATGCCGTCGTAGGCGTCGAACACCGACCGCACCGCGTGACAGACCGGGATGTCGGCGCAGTGCTGCTCCCAGTAGAAGTAGTTGCGCACCGGCCGGGCCACATCGTCGAAATCGGCGATGTGATCCCGGATCTCGTCGACGGTCGAGGTGACGTCGGCCATGTCGGCGTGCATCCGGCCGGTGGTGTCGCCCAGCTGTAAGACCAGGCCGCGCAACCGGTTCATCGAGTCGATGGCGGCGCCGAGATCGTCGCTCATGGTGAGTATGTCGGCGAGCCGGTTGTTCATGAACTGCAGGTTCTCCTGGATCGGCACGGCGCTCATGCTGACCTGGAACGGTATTGATGTGTGGTCGATGGGGCTGCCCAGCGGCCGGGTGATGCTCTGGACGCGTTCCACCCCGCGGGTGCGGAAGATGTTCTTGGCGATCCGGTCCAGGATGATCATGTCGGCCGGGTTGCGCAGGTCGTGATCGGCCTCGACCATCAGCACGTCGGGGTTCATCCGGGCGGCGCTGAAATGCCGTTCGGCCGCGTCGTAGCCGACGTTGGCGGGCAGATCGGCCGGGATGTAGTACCGGTCGTTGTAGCTGATCTTCATGCCCGGCACCGCGAGCATCCCGACCAGGGTGACCAGCAACGCCGCCACGAACACCGGGGCGGGCCAGCGGACGTTGACGGTGCCGATCCGGCGCCAGCCGCGACCCTCGACCCGCTTGGGGTCGAGCAGCGGAGCGGCGACCGCGACGATGGCCGGGGCGACGGTCAGCGCACCGGCGATCACCACCAACAGGCCCAGCGCCGAGGGGATGCCCAGTGCCTTGAAGTAGGACAGTCGGGCGAAGTGCAGGCACAGCGAGGCGCCGGCGATCGTCAGCCCCGAGCCCACGATGACGTGCCAGGTGCCGCGGAACATCGAGTACCAGGCGGTTTCACGGTCTTCTCCGGCATTGCGGGCCTCGTGGTAGCGGCCGATCAGGAAGATCGCGTAGTCGGTGCCGGCCGCGATCGCCAGCGACGACAGCATGGCGACCACGAACGTGGAGAATCCCAGCAGGCCGGCATTGCCGAGCAGTGCGACCAGGCCGCGGGCGGTGCCCATCTCGAAGCCGACCATCACCAGTGCCAGCGCCACGGTGGCCGCTGAACGGTAGACCAGCGCCAGCATGATGATGATGACCACGCCGGTGACGGCCATCATTTTGAGCATGGATTTGTCGGCGGCCTCGGTCATATCGGTGGTCAGCGCCGCCTGGCCGGTGACGTAGGCCCGCACCCCGTCGGGTGCCGGCACCGCGGCGACGATCTGGCGCACCGCGTCGACGGATTCGTTGCCCGCCGTGCTGCCCTGATCGCCGGCGGTGTTGATCTGCGCGTAGGCGGCGCGGCCGTCACTGCTCTGCACGCCGGCGGCGGTGATCGGATCGCCCCACAGATCGGCGATGTGCTGGACGTGTTCGTGATCGGCGGACAGTTTCGCGATCAGCGTGTCGTAGTAGCGGTGCGCGTCCGGGCCCAGTTCGCTCTCGCCCTCGATCACCAGCATGACCATCGAGTCGGAGTCGAATTCACCGAACGTCGCGCCGATGTGTTTCGCGGCGATCAGCGAGGGCGCATCCTGCGGGGACATCGTCACCGCGTGCTCACGGGCCACCGATTCGATCGGCGGCACCAGCACGTTGAGTCCGACGGTCAACAGCAACCAGCAGGCGATCAGCGGCCAGGCCAGCCGGCGAACCAGGCGCATGTAGCGCGGGCGGGGGTCGGTGTGGCCGCTCATGCCGCTTTGACCAGACAGAAGGTCTGGGCGTGGTGCCCGACGGCGACGTGTTCGTCTTTGACGACGCCGTTGACGGTGATGCGGCAACCGATCCGGTCCCCGTCGCCCTGGGCCACCAGGTTGCCGATCGCCGCAGGGCTGGTCGTGGTGATGGTGTAGCGCCATGGCAGCCCGGTGAATGTCGCCTGCACGGGCCGGGTCTGCTCGTCGAGGTAACTGACCCCGCCCGCGGAGTTGTCCGGGCCGAAAAGCTCGTAGACAACCCGCTTTTCGTTGATCGAGGCGATGGGCGCCGAGCCGCTGCCGTCCCAGTGGAAGATCTCGTCGGAGCCGAACGCGCCGCGCAGGTTGACCACCGCCGCGGTTCCGGCGGCCGCGGCCGCGGTGATCACCAGTGGCACCCAGGCCCGCTTGGCGATGGTGAACATGGTGGCCATCTTCGGCACCTCCTTCGATCCGCCCGACGTCCGCGAGCATACCCCAGGGGGTATTAAACACCCCAGGGGGTATGCAACAGGGCGCGGCGGTCCCCGGGTCCGTCCGCGATCGGTGTTACCGGTGCCCGCGCTGGGCGGCGACCGCTTCGCCCAGCCAGCGGCGCAGGAACCGGCGCAGCTCATCGGGGGACCGGCCGGGGTCGTTGGGGGCCACGACGAACGACAACATGACCCGCAGGGTGAACTCGACCAGTTCGCGCAGGCTCGTCTCGTCGTAGCCGTGCCCGGGCCAGTCGACGTCGAACCGTTCGATCATCCGCATGCCGAAGGCCCGGGCCTCCTCGGAGGCCATCTCCCGGCTGTGGGCCGACGAGGAGGACAGCATCGCGCCCAGGTGCGGGGAGCGGATCACCGCGTCGAGGGTGTAGAGCGTGCCTTCGGTGAGCGCGTCGGCGGGGTCGTGGATGCCCCGGACGTGTTCGGTGAGCCGGTCCAGGAAGTCGTCGACCGAGGCGATCGCCACGGCACGCATCAGGGCGTCCGCGGTGGGGAAGTAGCGGTACACCGTCTGGCGGATGACGCCCAGCGACGCGGCGACGTCGGCCAGCGACACCGCCGCCCCCGTTTCGGCGACCAGGTCGACGGCCGCGGCGATGATCCGCCGACCGGCGTCCTCGTCGCTGTGGGGCGGGTTACCGCCCCAGCCGCGTCGGCGTGCCATCAGCGAGCCCCTTGACAGCCGGCGAACACCGAACAATCATACGCGAAGACGTTCATTTGTATGTTGATAGTCGAGGTGGCCATGACCGACCTGATCGTGCGTAAGTTGCGATTCGCATTTGCCGATCATCCCGTGCCGTTTCTGTGGAACGAGGTCAACCCGGCGTTCTCGTCGATGGCCAACGCGGTCTCGCTGTTGGCGATCGGCTTCGAGAAGATGATCGGCGGCATGATCAGCGAGGCCATGCCGCTGATCACCGACCCGGCGGTCGCCGCGGAGGCCGACGCGTTCGTCCGCCAGGAGGGCCAGCACTCGATGGCGCACCGCGGCCACGCCAAGGCTCTCATCAAGGCCTATCCGGCCCTCAAGGAGACGGTCGACGAGTGCAACGCGATGTTCGACGCGATGACGGCGGAGACGTCGCTGGCCTACCGACTGGCCTACACCGCCGACCTCGAGGCGACCTTCACCCCGGTCTTCAAGCTGATGCTCGACCACGATGACACGCTGTTCGCCCCCGGCGATGACCGGGTCGCGTCATTGTTCTTGTGGCACTTCGTCGAAGAGGTCGAGCACCGCAGCTCGGCATTGATCATCTACGACCATGTCATCGACGATCCCTGGTACCGGATGCGGATGGCGCCGTCGATCTTCAAGCACGTGATGAGCGTGATCAAGGTGGCCTGCCTGGGATTCAACAAGCACATCCCGCTGGAGGACCGCAAAGTCGACGCGTTGTCGTTGTTCACCACCTACCGGGGAAAGCAGGCCTGGCGGCGCCGCCTCCCGTTCGGCTGGCCGGCCGATCAGGGTCCGGTGATCGACGCCTTCAAGCATCTTCCCAAAGCCGAGTTGCTCACCGCGGTGAACGGTATCGTGCGTAGCCAGTTGCCCAATCACAAACCGGCGCACGAGAAGATCCCTGTCCTGGCCGAGAAGTGGTTCGCCCGCTACGCCGACGGCTACGACGTGACCAAGTGGTACACCGCCGAGGAGAAGAGCGCCTGATGTCTGATCTGTGTGCCCCGACTTTCGAGCGGCTGGCCGAATCGCTGGGCTTCTCCTGCGCGGAGGCCGGCGGGGTGGTGGAGTTCCGCAATCCGCTGCAGCTGGAGAACTGGACACTGCCGGTCCTGGAGATCACCGTCATCATCGGGGCGGTGCTGGCACTGGTCTACGCGATCAACCGGTTCCGGCGCCACGGCGATGCCACCAACCTCACCCTGTGGTTCGGTGCGATCGCCTACCTGCTGATCATCGAGCCCCCGCTGTACTTCCCGGCGGCGTTCGGGATCGCCGAGCATGTCGACACGATGTTTGCGCACAACGTGTTCACCGTCGACTTCCTGTGGGGGCGGCTGCCGCTGTACATCATCGCGATCTATCCGATGATGGCCACCATCGCGTTCGAGATCGTGCGCATTCTGGGGGTCTTCCGCCGCTACGGTGTCGTCGTCGGCGCCGTGTGCGTGGGCTTCGTCCACCACGCCTTCTACGAGATCTTCGATCACCTGGGCCCGCAGCTGCGCTGGTGGGAGTGGTCGGTGGACAACCCGCTGAACCAGCCGATGTTCGCCTCGGTCCCGATGGGCAGCGTGGTGGTCTTCGCGGCGCTGTGGCCGGCGTCGTTGGCGTTCTGCGTGCAGTGGCTCGTGGGGCGCCACGTCGACCAGGGCAGGCGATTCAGCGGGCTGCAGGTGCTCGTGCGCACCGTGGTCGTCGGACTGCTGGCATCGTTGGGGACCGGCATCCTGCCGTTGCCGGCAACGCTACTGGGCGCCGCAACCGACGGCAGATTGTTGGGCATCGCTTATGCCGCAGAGCTTCTCGTTATCGTCGCGGTCGCCGTTCCGGTGCTGGTGGCGCAGTGGCGGCGGATGCGGTTGAACCTGATCGTCGACGGCCGCCACGACAACCCGCTGATGGTGCGCTACGCCGCGGTGTACCTGTCGGTCATGGCGGTGTTGTGGCTGACGGCTCTGCCGGCCTACCTCGGCGCGGTGGGCGGAGTCACCGCCAACGGCGACCCGGTGGGAAGCCTCTGGTACACGATCGGCTGCTTCACGGTGGCCTACCTGTGTGTCGCGGCCGCGGCGACGGTCCCACCGGTGCTGCCCGATGCCGCCGCGCGGGCGACACCGGCGCCCGCCCAGGCCTGATTCAGGCCTGAATCAATGGCCCCGCCAGCGCGGCGGCCGCTGCTCGCGCCAGGCCTGCAGGCCCTCGGCGACGTCCTCGGTGGCTCCGGCGACCTTGCGCATGGTCTCGCCGAATCGGACCGCGTCGATCCAGCTCATGCCGGCGCTGCGCCACGCCACCTCCTTGGTGGCCCGCTGGGCCAGCGGAGCGGCCCTGGTCAGGGTGCGCGCCCAGGACTGCGCCGTCTCCTGCAGGTCTGCCGGGTCGACCACCTTCCAGGCCAGCCCGATCTCGGCGGCCCGCTGCGCGCTCATCGGCTCTCCGGTCAACAGCAACTCCATCGCATTGGCCCAGCCCACCCGCTGCGGCAGCCGGATCGCCCCGACGATGGTGGGCACCCCGAGCCGTACCTCGGGAAAACGGAACACCGCCTCGGTGCTGGCGATGACGAAGTCGCAGAACAACAATCCGGTCAGGCCGTAGCCGACACACGGCCCGTGCACCGCGGCGATGGTCGGCTTGAAAAGCTCCATACCGGACTCGAACGAGTTGATCGTGGGCTTCTCCCAGAACGTGCCGGGGAAGGTGCCGACGGCGCCCTCGGAGTCCTTGAGATCGGCCCCGGCGCAGAACACGTCGCCCTCGGCCGTCAACACTCCTACCCAGGCGTCCTCGTCGGCGCGGAACGCCTCCCAGGCGGCGTTGAGATCGGTGCGCATCGCCCCGTTGATGGCGTTGCGGGCTTCGGGCCGATTCAGCGTGATGGTCGCGACGTGGTCGTTGAGCTCGTAGCTGACCAGATCCATGACTGCACCGTACCGTCGGAGGGGTGCGCTGGATCGTCGACGCGATGAACGTGATCGGTTCCCGCCCGGACGGCTGGTGGAAGGACCGTCACGCGGCGATGGTCCGGCTGACCCGCCAGCTCGAGCAGTGGGCCGTGGCGGAGAACCAGCGGGTCACCGTGGTGTTCGAAAAGCGACCGTCGCCGCCGTTGGATTCACGGGTCATCGAGATCGCCGCGGCGCCGCGAGCCGGCGCCGACTCCGCCGACGACGAGATCGTCCGGCTGGTCCGAGCCGACCTGCGCCCGCACGACATCACCGTGGTGACCTCTGATCGCGCGCTGGTCGAACGGGTCCAAGACGCTGGCGCGAACCTTCACCCCGCCAGGGTATTTCGCGATCTGATCGAGCGTTCGACGGACTAGCGCTCAGCCGGGCCGGTGGCCGGCCGCACTGGCTCCGGCGCGGCGCCCGGCGAACACGCAGTCGGCGATCGACAGCCCGCTGACATAGGACCGCGACGCGACGCCGATCGCGGTGCGGCCCGCGCTGTAGAGCCCGGGGATCGGGCCGCCCTCGGCGTCGACGACCGCGCCGGTGTCCTCGGCCACCCGCACGCCGCCCAGGGTCAGCATCGGCGTGGGCAGCAAGACGTTGGGCCGCACCGAGATGTCCAACAGGGTGAACGGGGCCTTGTCGATGCGGCGGCAGAACTCGGCCGGCTTTCCGGCCGGATCCTGCCTACCGGCGTCGATCGCGTCGTTGTGCGCGTCGACGGTGGCCTGCAGGCCGGCGGGGTCGATCCCGGCGGCCCGGGCGACGTCTGTCAATGTCTTGCCGCGCACCGCGCCGGTGAACATCAGCGCCGCGGCCTGGGCGCGCTGAAACCACAGGGTCTGGGTCAGCAACTGGCGCCGGGCCTCGGCCATGAGCGCGGCGTCGGCCAGGATCCAGCCCTTGCTGCCATGGTTCTTCACCATCGCCTGGCCGAGTGCCGCACCGTAACGGGTCTCGTCGATCACCCGGTCGCCCTTCTCATCGACCACGATCGAGGAGATGAACGCGCTCGGCGGGGTGATGAACCGCCACGCCGAGACATTGTCCATCCGGTCCGGCACGCCGCCGACGCTGGCCGCCAGGGCGATGCCGCTGCCGTCGTCACCGCTGGTGCCCAGCGGCAGGCCGCCGTTGAATTCCGGGGCGTAGCGCTTGCGCCACTCGGTGTTGGCGATGAAACCGCCTGCGCAGATGATCACCCCGCGGCGCGCACGGATCTCCATCGGCCGGGCGTAACGGCGCTCCAGCGTCCGCAACCGACGCTCCATCGCGGTGCGCAGCGGTGGGTAGTAGACGCCGGGCTTCGACGAGATCGCGGCCAGCCGGGCGTAACGCCGCTGGATGCGCCGCGGCGCCTGGCCCATGGTCATGGCCCGCACCCCGGTCACCCGTCCCGAGGAGTCCTGCAGCAGCTCGGTGACGGCGGTGTGCGGGCGGAAGTCCACACCGAGCTTGCAGGCCGAATCGGCCAGCGGCGCATAGATCTTCTTCCCCGAGGTGCCTTTGCCGTAGGCGCGGTGCCCGCGCTGCACCGGCGGCGTCACCGCACGGGAGACGCCGGCGTTCTCGCTGCCGGAGTGATACAGGTAGTAGCGGTCGTTGGGAAACGACGTCTTGTAGGGGCACAGGCCCGGGTTGAACGGAACCCCGTGGCGCTGCAGCCAGTCGATCATCTCCGGGCTGGTGTCGACGAAGCGCCGCAGGGTCTCCGGACTGACCGCGTCACCGACCTCCAGGCGCAGATAGTCCAGCATCTGCTCGGCGGTGTCTTGCACGCCGGCGGCTTTTTGGACCGATGTCCCCGCTCCGGCATAGATGATGCCCCCGGAGATCGCCGTGGCGCCGCCGCCGTTGGCGCGGTCGACCGCGATGACTTCGGCACCGTGTTCGCGGGCGGTGATCGCGGCGGCGGTGCCGGCGGCGCCGAAACCGACGATGACGACGTCGGTGGTCACACTGGTGGCGGTCACGCGATCTCCCTTGACGACCTGAGCTGACAAGCCCCCAATGTAACAGTCGATAGTCGGCTGTCCGCAGAGGTGACCAGCGGCGATGACGTCGCCAGAGGTTGAAAGCGAAACATGTTCTAACCTGGCCTGACCTGCGTCGACCGCTCCGGTTGGCCGACATTGCGCGGTTTGGGCCGGATCAGCAGCGAAGATGAACGGCATGGCTGTTCGGTTGTGGCGCTGTTTTGTGACCCTGCTCCTGGCATTGGGCTGCCTGCCGGCGACGGTGGTGCAGGCCGGTGCGGCGCCGGGCGCCGATCCGGTCGCCCTGGTGGCCGACTTGGTCGCCGCCGACCAGACGTTGCGCACGCCGTCGGCTCCCGAGCAGGTCCTGGCCGCCGCGGCACGACGTCAGCAGGTCGCCTACCGCACGCTCGGCGCGCATCCCGAGTGGGACGCGGTCGCCCGCCCTCGGGTCCCACCGGCGCTGCTCGCGGTCTATGACCGCAACATCGACGCCCGGCGGGCACTCATGGCGCTCACCGATCCGAAAGAGACCATGCCGCCCTGGCGGGTGGTGCCGCCGGTACCGGCGAACGAATTGGTGGCCGCCTACCGCGCCGCCGAGGCGGCATCCGGCGTGCCGTGGAACTACCTGGCCGCGATCAACTTCGTCGAGACCGGCTTCGGCCGGATCAACGGAGTCAGCGACGACGCGGCCCAGGGCCCGATGCAGTTCCTGCCCTCGACATTCGCGGCGTACGGCAACGGGGGAGACATCCACTCACCGCGCGATGCCATCATGGCCGCCGGTCGACTGTTGGCCGCCAACGGGTTCGCCACCAATCGGGACAAGGCGATCTGGGGCTACAACCACTCCGACCACTACGTGCGGGCGGTCAACGACTACGCCGCGGTGATCGGGGGAGACCCCGCCGGGTTCGCCGGCTACTACCGCTGGGACACCTACTACCGCACCACCGCCGGGGATCTGTTGCTGCCGATCGGCTATGCCTCGAGCACCCGGATCCCGGTCGGGGAGTACTTGGCGGCGCACCCGCAGTGACGCGTCAGCGCAGCTGGGCCCGCCACTTGTCCAGCACCCGACGGTCGCGTTTGGTGGGCCGTCCAGCACCCCGGTCCCGCGCGGCCACCGGCGCAGCAGCAGCCGGTGGCGGCGGCGGCGTGCGATCCAGGTAGCAGGTCACCGCGTCGGCCGCCCCGACCCGCTTCTGGATCGGGCGCACCACCTCGACGGTGCGGGTGCGGTCGCCCAGCCGGGCGCACACCACGTCGCCGGGCGAGACCATGGTCGCCGGTTTGGCCGGCCGATTGTTGACCCGCACATGCCCGCCACGGCAGGCCGCGGCGGCGTCCGGCCGGGTCTTGGTCACCCGCACCGCCCACAGCCACCGATCCACCCGGGCCGATTCCATGGGTCCTGCGGCTCAGCGCGCCTTGAGAATCTTGATCGCGAAGACCAGGGTGTCGCCGGGCAGGATGCCCGCGGCCGGCTGGCCCTCGGGGTAGCCGTCGGCGGGCACCATCGCGACCGCCACCGTCGACCCGACCTTCTGCCCGGCAATGGCCTTCTGGAAGCCCGGCACCACCCGGTCGAGACCGAATTCCACCGGCTCGCCCCGCTCATAGCTGCTGTCGAACACCGATCCGTCGCGGCCGTTGACGCCCACGTAGCAGACCGAGACGGTCGCACTGTCGGCGACGACCGGCCCGTCGCCGGCCTGCAGCGTCTGCACCTGCGTCTGGGTGACCTTGAACGGGGCCTGCACGGCGACCCGCGGTGCCGCGGTGTCGGTGGAGCCGGTCACCGCGACGCTGCCGCTCGCCCCGGGCAGCGTCCAGTCGGCAGCGCCGCCCTCGGCCGGCGCCGAGGACGGGCAGACCGACGGCGACAGGTTGGTCGGCGCCACGAACAGATCCGTGACCGATGAGGTGGATGCCGAAGAGGTGTTGCTGTCGGAGCCGCCGCAAGCGGTCAGCGCCATCCCCAGGCAGAGGGCGCCGGCAGCGACGAAGTAGGGCGCACGAAAAGAATTCACCTGCACCACGCTACAGCCCGGCCCGGCCGCACCCGGGCAACCACCTGCCGGAAGCTGCGCCCGACTCCGTCGCGCTTGCGATCGCCGCTAGCCGGCGACCTTCACCACGAGCTTGCCGACGTTCTTGCCGTCGAACAGCATGTTGATCGCGGTCGGCAGCTGCTCGAAGCCCTCGACGACGGTCTCGAGCGGTGCGAGTCTGCCCGCGGAGATCAACTCGGCGATCTCGCTGTTCGCCTCGGGCGCACGACGAAAGTGATCGAGCACGATGAAGCCCTGCAGGGTTGCCCGCTGGATGAGCAGGTTCCCGAACGCGCGCGGACCGGGCGGCGGGTTGGTCGCGTTGTAACCGGAGATCAGCCCGCAGAGTGCGACTCGGGCGCCGACGTTGATGCGCGCGAAGATCGCATCCATGATGTCGCCGCCGACGTTCTCGAAGTCGACGTCGATGCCGTCGGGGGTCGCGGCGGCAAGCCGGGCGGCCCAGTCGTCGGCGCGGTAGTCCACCGCCGCGTCGAAACCGAGCTGGTCGGTCAGCAGCGCGCACTTCTGCGGGCCGCCGGCGATCCCGACGACACGCGCGCCGTCGGCCTTGGCCAGCTGACCGGCGACCGAACCGACCGCGCCTGCCGCGGCCGAGACGACGACGGTCTCGCCGGGCTTGGGTCTGCCGATCTCGCGGATTCCGATCCATGCGGTGAGACCGGTCATCCCGAGCGCGCCCAGGTACGTGCTCGGCGAGACACCGTCCGCGACGTCGACCGGGAACAACGGCATGGCGTCCGAGACGACCAGATACTCCTGCCAGCCGGTAATGCCCTGCACGATCTGGCCGACCGGATAATTCGGATTGTTCGACGCGACGACTTCGCCGAGTCCGCCGGCGCGCATGACCTCGCCGATGCCGACCGGCGGCAGGTACGACGGGGTGTCGTTGATCCACATGCGGTTGGTGGGGTCCAGGGAGATCCAATTGACCCGCACCAACGCCTCGCCGTCGCCGATCGCCGGCACCGCCTGTTCGCTGAGTCCGAAGGTGTCCGGGCCGATGCGGCCGGTGGGACGTTCGCGGAGCAGAAAACGACGGTTTCGATCGGCCATGAGCGCACGGTACCGGATGCGATTGACACTGGCAATGGCCATAAAACAGCTGTTGGACAACGGTTTTGGAAGGGTCTCCAGCGGCGATCCGAGAGCTGATCGGCAGCGGGCTTCCGCTGGGCGGGCGGCAACTGGCAGACTACTGGGCGTGGCACAGATAACTTTGCGTGGAAATCCAGTGACGACTGCCGGAGAACTACCCGCGGTGGGGGATGCGGCGCCCGCATTCTCGCTGACCGGAACGGACCTCGGCGCGGTCGAGAGTGCTCAGTTCGGCGGCAAGCCGCTCTTGCTGAACATCTTCCCGTCGATCGACACCCCGGTGTGTGCGACGAGCGTGCGGACGTTCAACGAACGCGCGGCCGCAAGCGGTCTTACCGTGGTGTGCGTGTCCAACGATCTGCCGTTCGCGCAGAAGCGCTTCTGCGGCACGGAGGGCATCGAGAACGTGACGTCGGGCTCGGCCTTCCGGTCCGACTTCGGCGGTGACTACGGGGTGACCATCGCAGACGGTCCGATGGCTGGCCTGCTTGCGCGTGCCGTGGTGGTCATCGACGCCGACGGCAAGGTCGCCTACACCGAACTGGTGCCGGAGATCGCCAGCGAGCCCGACTACGAGGCGGCCATCGCGGCACTGGGCTGATCGGCTCACCCCCGCTCGCCCGGGGACCCGGGCTCACCGTGCCGTGGTCGATTCGGCCTCGGGTTTGTGGTAGCTGACCAGGCTGACATCGAGCATCTCGTCGGCGAAGTAGTGCTGGCAACCGCGCAGGTACTTCATGTAGCGCTGGTAGACCTCTTCGGACTGGATCGCGATGGCCTTGTCCCGGTGGGCTTCCAGCGCGTCACCCCAGATCTGCAGTGTCTTGATGTAGTGCGGCCGCAAGGAGACGGCTTCCGGGACGACGAACCCGGCCTTCTCGCCGTGCTGAACCATCATCTCGGTGGTGGGCAGCCGGCCGCCGGGGAAGATCTCGGTGACCATGAACTTGATGAAGCGCGCGGTCTCGAAAGTGAGCTTCTTGCCGCGGGCGTTGAGGTCGTAGGGGTGGTAACTGACGCTGCTCTGGATCGCCATTCGGCCGTCGGCGGGCAGGATGTCGAAACACCTGGCGAAGAACTCGTTGTAGCGGTCGTGCCCGAAGTGCTCGAACGCCTCGATGGAGACGATGCGATCGACCGGCTTGCTGAATTGCTCCCAGCCATGCAATAGAACCTGACGGTCGCGACCGGAGTCCGCGCCGTCGATCAGCTGCTGCGCGTAGGCGCGCTGGTTCTTCGACAACGTCAGGCCGATGACGTTGACGTCATATTTCTCCAGGGCGCGCTTCATCGTGGTGCCCCAGCCGCAACCGATGTCGAGCAGCGTCATGCCGGGCAACAGGTTCAGCTTGTCGAGGTTGAGGTCGACCTTGGCCAGCTGGGCCTCCTCCAGCGTGGAACCCGGATCTTCGAAGTAGGCGCAGCTGTAGGTGCGGGTGCGGTCCTGGAACAGGCCGAAGAAGTCGTCGGACAGGTCGTAGTGGGCCTGGACGTCCTCGAAATGCGGCCGCATTTGCTCGGCGCCGGCGGATGCGTCGGTCATATCGGTCCTATTTCTGCAGGGTGAACTGGTTGACGTCGATGTAGCCATCGCGGAATCCGTTGGCGCAGCCGGTCAGGTAATGCATGTAGCGGTCGTAGACCTCCTGGGACTGGATCGCGATGGCCTCCTCGCGGTGGCTTTCCAGCGAGCCCGACCAGAATTCGAGGGTTCGGACGTAGTGCTGCTGCAGGGATTGGCGGCGGGTCAGCGCGAAGCCGGCGGCCGCGGAGTGGTCTTCGACCATCTCGATGGTGGGCAGCCGCCCGCCCGGGAAGATCTCGGTGGCGATGAACTTGATGAAGCGGGCCATCGCGAACGTCAACGGCAGACCGCGTTCCCTCATCTGCGGAACCGTCAGACCGGAGATGGTGTGCAGCAGCATCACCCCTTGCGGTGGCAGAACCTGGTAGGCCATGGCGAAGAAGTCGTCGTAGCGGTCATGGCCGAAGTGCTCGAACGCGCCGATGGAGACGATCCGGTCGACCGGTTCGTCAAAGCATTCCCAGCCCTCCAACAGGACCTGGCGGCTGCGGGAGGTGTCCATCGTGTCAAGGGATGCCTGGGCGTGCACGGCCTGGTTCTTGCTCAAGGTCAGGCCGATGACGTTGACGTCGTACTTCTCGACGGCGCGACGCATGGTCGCGCCCCAACCGCAACCGATGTCGAGCAGCGTCATCCCCGGTTGCAGTCCGAGTTTGCCCAGCGACAGATCGATCTTGGCGAGCTGGGCCTGTTCGAGCGTCATGTCGTCGCGTTCGAAGTAGGCGCAGCTGTAGGTCTGACTGGGATCGAGGAACAGCCGGAAGAACTCATCGGACAAGTCGTAGTGGGCCTGTACGTCGTCGAAATGCGGTTCGAGATCCTTGGGCATGACGCAGCTGCTTTCTGGTTTCTAGTAGGTGCCGAAGGCCAGGGCCACGTTGTGACCGCCGAACCCGAACGAATTGCTGATGGCGTAGCGGTAGTCGCCTAGCCGCGGTTGGTCGGCAACCACGTCCAGATCGATTTCCGGGTCGAGGTGGTGCAGGTTGAGCGTGGGCGGGATGACCCCGTCGCGTAGCGCCAGCACGGTCAGGATCGCCTCGACGGCGCCGACCGCGCCGACTGAATGGCCCAGCGCGGATTTCGGTGCGTAGACGGCCGGTTGGTGGCTGCCCATCGCATTGTGGATGGCCTGGGCCTCGGCCAGATCACCGATCCGGGTCCCGGTCGCGTGGGCGTTGATGTGCTCGATGTCAGACGGCGCCAGCCCGGCGAGTTCGATGGCCCGGGTCATGGCGTAGCCGGCCCGCTCCCCGGACGGATCGGGCGCCACGATGTGGTAGCCGTCGGAGGTGATCGCCGCGCCCATCAGCCGGGCCAGGATGGTGGCGCCGCGCGCTTTGGCGTGCTGTTCGGTTTCGATGACCATCAGCGCGGCGCCCTCACCGAACACGAAGCCGTTGCGGTCGCGGTCGAAGGGGCGGCAGGCACCGGCCGGGTCGTCGTTGGTCGTCGACAACACGATGCGCATGGCGGCGAATCCGGCGATCGGTACCGCCTCGATCTTGGTCTCCACCCCGCCGCAGATGGCGATGTCGGCCTCGTCGTAGACGATGTCACGCCAGGCCTGGGCGATGGCCTCGGCGCCGGAGGCGCACGCCGAGACCGGGGTCAGCACTCCGGCCTTGGCGCCTCGCTCGAGCCCGACGGCGGCGGCCGCGGCATTGGGCATGTACTTCTGAACTCCCAACGGCGACACACCTTTCATGCCGCGCTCGACCATGCCTTGATAGCCCCAGACCAGTTCTTCCGGCGAGCCCATGCCGGTGCCGATCGACACCATCAGCCGACGGGTGTCGACCTCGGGGGATCCGGCGTTGGACCAGACCCGTCGGCCCAGCACGGTGGACATCTTCTGCAGATACGACAACCGGTGCAGTTCCTTGCGAGTCAGTTCGTGGTCGAACTCTTCGAGCAGGTGTCCGCCGATGCGCACCGGGAGGTTGTACTGCTCGACGAACGGATCGTCGAGTCGGCGAATGCCGCTTTGACCGTCCAGCAACTTCTTCCAGGTGTCGTCCACGTCGGGGGCCAGTGCCGTCGTCATGGCGACGCCGGTGATGACCACATCCGGGAATCCGTTGCCCGTCGAGAACCTGGCCATGGTCGCTATCCGATTTCCTGGCGATCGATCACTTGGCGAGGGTGAACTGGCCGACGTTGCTGATGCCGCGGCGGAACAGGTCCGCGCAGCCGGTGAGGTACCGCAGGTAGCGCTGGTAGACCGCTTCGGATTGCAGCGCGATCGCGCGTTCGCGGTTGGCCGACAGGTTGGCCGCCCAGATCTGCAGCGTCCGCACGTAATGCTCGGGCAGGAACTCGACGTGCTCGAGGCGGAAGCCCGCGGCCTTCGAGTAGTCATAGATGTCGTCGAGACCCGCCATCTGGCCGCCGGGAAAGATCTCCTTGCCCAGGAACCGGACGAACCGCAGATCGTCCATGGTGATTCGGATGCCGTGCTCTCGCCAGTAGGTCTGCGGATAGGTGAAGATACTGTGCAGCAACAGTCGACCGTCCCGGGGCAACAATGCGTGGGCGCGTTCGAAGAATACGGCGTAGCGGGACTTCTTGAACGCGTCGAACGCCTCCACGGTGACGATGCGGTCGACGTGTTCATCGAACTCCTCCCAGCCCTGCAGGCGGGCCTCGACGTGACGTTTTGTCGGCAACCTCGCCAAGGTGGCGGCGCTGTAGGCGCAGTGGTTGCGGCTCAGCGTGATGCCGATGACGTTGACGTCGAACATGGTCACGGCGCGTACCAGTCCCGCGCCCCAGCCGCAGCCGATGTCGAGCACGGTCATGCCGGGTTCCAGGTTCAATTTGCGCAACGCCAGATCGTATTTGGCGTTCTGCGCCTCTTCCAGGCTCATGTCGTCGCGCTCGAAGTAGGCACAGGTATAGGCCATGCTCGGGTCCAAGAACAACGAGAAGAACTCATCCGAGATGTCGTAAGCCGCCTGGGACTCTTCGTAGTACGGCTTCAGATCGGTCATCGTCGTCACCTCCGGGTTCCCTTACCTGGTCGGCTTCGCCATGGTGAATTGGCAGACGTCGGTGTAGCCGTCGCGGAAGAGTTCCCGGCAGCCGGTCAGGTACTTCATGAAGGTGTCGTACATCTGCTCACCTTTGAGCGCGATCGCTTCGCCCTGGTGGGCTTCGAGAGCCTTCGCCCAGGTGTCCAGTGTGCGAACGTAATTCGAGCCGATCATGTGGTGACGGGTGATCTCGAAGCCACACCGGGTGGCGTGTTCGTCGACCACGGAGATCATCGGCAGCCGACCGCCCGGATAGATCTCCTTGCGGATGAAGCTGATGAAGCGCATCAGCGACATCGTGCGCTTGAGCCCCATCTGCTCGGCTTCCGCTTCGGAAGGCACCACGATCGAATGCAGCAGCATCACCCCGTCAGCGGGCAGCGCCTGATAACACATCGTGAAGAAGTCGTCGTAGCGTTCGTAGGTGCCCACGCCGTCGGCGAAATGCTCGAAGGCGCCCAGTGACACGATGCGATCCACCGGTTCGTCGAACTGTTCCCAACCCTGTAACCGCACCTGCTTGGACCGCGGGCTGTCCATCTCGGCGAACTTGCGTTCGCAATGGGCTACCTGGTTTTCGCTCAGCGTCAGCCCGATCACGTTGACGTCGTACTTCTCGATGGCGCGCCGCATCGTGGAGCCCCATCCCGAGCCGATGTCGAGCAGCGTCATCCCCGGCTGCAGCCCCAGCTTTCCCAACGCCAGATCCACTTTCGCCAACTGCGCCTGTTCCAGCGTCATGTCGTCGCGCTCGAAGTAGGCGCAGCTGTAGGTCATCGAGGGATCCAGCCACAGCCGGAAGAACTCGTTGGACCGGTCGTAGTGCGATTGGACGTGCGCGACATCCGGCTTGAGTTCGGTGTCGGTCATGAGCTTTCCCCCGCTCGGTGGTTCGCCGCTGCCAGGCCGTCGAGGACCGACGCGTGAGCGCAACGCTGAGCCCACCCGTACGCGCTGCACAACGGTCAGCGGTCTCAGCTCGGCGGGAGTGCCTATTGAGAACCGAGGCGCGCTGCCGCGCAGGTTTCCCCGGCGAATGGCACCCCAAACACGGATTCGAGGATTCTTTCGCGGCCGTAAACCGCTGCCAGCGGCAAACGGCGGCCGATGTCAGACCCGGGCCCGGAACGCGCGAAGCGTCTGTACCGGGGGGCCGGCACCGGTCATGGTCACAGCTCCCGGCGTTGGGCGCCCGGCGAGCCAGCGCACCAGGTTCTCGGCGGTCCCGTAGACCGTGACCTCCGGAGCCGACCGGGGACCGGTGGAGGACCGAACGGTGCCGTCGGCGGTGGCGATGGTGACCCGCACAGCGGCCGGCAGCGACTTGCGTTGATGGTGCAGCAGCAACGGGATGATCGTGCCCAGGCTCGCCGGCGCCGCATGGGCGGTCCCGGCGGTGCGGTGGAGATCGTCGTGGTGGGTCCAGTACTCGAACAATGTCAGCGGCGCCACCCGCGGCCGCAGCAGCAATCGTGGCACCGGGAGCCGCAACCGGTCGATCAGGGACGGGAAACCGTGTCGGCGCTCGAGGCGAATCGCATTGTCGACCAAGGTCGGCGGGCCCGCCACCGCGACGCCGCGCACCACCAGCGACCGTGCGATGAACGTCGTCAGGCCGGCAAGGCGTTCCTCGGCCACCAGGTGCGCCGCCAGATCCAGCGCGGTCCACTGACCGCACCCGGTCGGCGCCGATGCGCCGGCAGCCAGCAACGACGCCGCAAGTGCGGCCCGTTCGGCTGCGATGTCGGCGGTGATCGTCACGACATACAGTCTGGACCCGAGCTAGCCGTCGAACAGCATGCGGGCGATGCGTTCGACGGTGCGCATCGGATCGGTGGCCTTCACCGCCGGGTCGACGGCGTCGTTGAGCCACAATGTCGAGAAACCGTGTACCAGCGACCATGCCGCCAGCTCGGCGCCGGCCGGGTCATCGCGCGCGTGCGGGTCGGCCAGACCGGCCACGCCGCGGGACAACTCCGCGGCCGCCGCCGTCTCGGCTGCGGTCAGAGCGGGATCTGCGGTGTCGAGCAGCGACTTGTCGAACATCACCTGGTAGTGGCCCGGATGCGCAAGGGCGAATCGCACGTAGGCCAGGGCCGCGTCGACGAACCGTGGCCGAGCCGCGGTGAGTGCGTCGCCCAGCAGCTGAAAACCTTCGGCGGCCAACGCGGTGAACAGGCCCCGCCGGTCGGTGAAGTGATGCGCCGGGGCGGCATGTGACACCCCCGCGGCCCGCGCCAGTTCCCGCAGCGAGACCCGGTCGGCACCCTGTTCGGCCACCATGCGGGCGGCCTCGGACAGGATCGCAGTGCGTAGATCGCCGTGGTGATACCTCGAGCGGGCCATGGCGGCCAGCATACCCGCAGTCTTGACAACGACTAGATACGACTCGTAGTCTCGGCCAGTAACTTGTCAACGTCTAGATCGGAGGGTGGTCATGGCGCCATTGGTCGCACTGCTGGTCGGCAGCGGCATCGCCCGGATCGCCGGCTGGTGCGGTATCGACTACGTCGACGGCTGGCCCCGCGCCATTGCCGTCGGGCTGGCGGCGATGTTCGTGCTCACCGGGGCGGCGCACTTCGCACCGCCGCTGCGACGTGACCTGATCGCGATCGTTCCGCCGGCGCTGCCCGCCCCGGGCCTGCTGGTGAGCGTGACCGGTGTGCTGGAACTCGCCGGCGCGGTGGGTCTGCTGATCCCGGCCACCCGGGGCGCCGCCGCAGTCGGTCTCCTGCTGCTGATGCTGGCGATGTTCCCGGCCAACATCTACGCAGCCCGGATGCCGGCTCCGCCCGCATCGATGACGACGCGGCTGTCGGTGCGCACCGCCGCGGAGATCGTGTTCCTGGCCGCGGCCGCGGTGGTCGCCGTCGCCGGTTAGCCGCCCGGTCTGAGACCGGCTGCGCCCACGGCCCCAGTAAGATCGCACCGTGCAGACTGACGTCATGACCGTGCCCCAGCCCTTGGGAAAGGTCGGCGCATTGGCCCGGCGCGCCCAGACTGCGGGCTTTGCGGGCCTGCTGTTCACCGAAGCCGGTCGTACCGCATATCTCAACGCCGCCATGGCATCTCAGGCCGCTCCCGGCCTGGAGCTCTCGACCGGGGTCGCGGTTGCCTTTCCGCGCAGCCCGTTCGTCACGGCGGCAACGGCCTGGGAGTTGCAGGAGGCGACCGCCGGGAAGTTTCGACTCGGTCTGGGAACCCAGGTTCGCACCCATGTCGTGCGGCGCTACGGCACCGCGTTCGACCGTCCCGGCCCACGGCTGCGGGACTACGTGCTCGCCGTGAAGGCGTGCTTCGACGCATTCCGGACCGGGAAGTTGGACCATCACGGACCGTTCTACAACCTCGATTTCATCACGCCGCAGTGGAGTCCCGGCCCCATCGAGGTGCCCGATCCCAAAGTCGATATCGCGGCGGTGAATCCCTGGATGCTGCGCATGGCAGGCGAAGTGGCCGACGGTGTGCACGTCCATCCGCTCGGCGAACCCGGCTACCTCACCCGCCATGTCGTGCCCAAGGTGGCCGAAGGCGCCCGGAAGGCGGGGCGCTCACCGTCGGGCATCGCCATCATCGTGCCCGCGATGACGATCGTCGGTGACACCGACGAAGAGCGGCACAAGGAACGGGAGTTGGTGCGCGCCAGCATGAGTTTCTACGGCAGCACCCCGAACTACGCGTTCATCTGGGACGAGGCCGGCTTCGAGGGCACCACCGCCCGGCTCCGGGAAAAGCAGAAGGCGGGCGACTTCGCCGGCATGGCGGCACAGATCACCGACGAGCACCTGACCACCTTTGCGACCGAGTCGACCTGGGATGAATTGGCCGACAAGCTGATCGACAAGTATGCGGCGGTGGCGAACCGGCTGGTCTTGTACAACGCTCTCGGTGATCCCGAACGCTTTGAGCGGTACGGCCAGGTAGCGCGCCGGATCTCGGGCGGGTAGTCCCGAGGTGTCACCGGGCGGGTGTGGTGTGTCGCCGACGGCGGGTGCGTCGGGCCCGCCGTAGCCCGTATACCGCTGTGCCGCTTCCGATCACCGCGATCCCGGTGGCCACCGATGACCATGGCAGCGCGAACGCCAAGGCCACGCAGCCCACGAACCCGAGAACCGGGAACAGCCGAGCCGGGCGCCCTTCGTCGGGGCGCAGTGTCAACGCTGATGCGTTCGCGACCGCGTAGTAGATCAACACGCCGAACGACGAGAAGCCGATCGCATCGCGCAGATCCACGATGGCTGCCAACACGGCCACCACCACACAGATCAACAGCTCGGCCCGGTGCGGCACCTGAAAGCGCGGGTGCACCGCGGCCAGTACGTGCGGCAGGTGGCGATCGCGCGCCATGGCCAACGCGGTGCGAGACACCCCCAACAACAGCGCCAGCAGCGAGCCCAGCGCCGCCACCGCCGCGCCCAGCTGCACCACGGGAACCAGCCGACTCGCCCCTGCGGCCTGCACCGCCTCCGTCAACGGTGATACCGCTTCCGCCAGTCGCGACGGCCCCAGTACCGCCAGTACGGCTACCGCCACGATCGCGTAGACCGCCAATGTAAGGCCCAAGGCGAGCGGGATGGCGCGGGGGATGACACGAGCGGGCTCGCGAACCTCCTCTCCGAGCGTGGCGATGCGCGCATACCCGGCGAACGCGAAGAACAGCAGCCCCGCCGACTGCAGCACCCCACCCACCGTCACCTCGGTCAGATCCAGGCGCGGCACCGCGGTCGGCCCGGCGCGTAGCGAAGTGACCACCACGGCGGCCAGCACCGCGATCACGACGGCGACGATCACCCGGGTGAGCCGGGCTGACCGCTGCACCCCGGTGTAGTTCAGCGCCGTCAAGGCGAGCACCGCCGTCACGGCGACCGCATGACTGTGCGCCGGCCACACATAGACCCCGACGGTCAACGCCATCGCCGCGCACGAGGCCGTCTTGCCCACCACGAACGCCCATCCCGCCAGATAACCCCAGAAATCACCGAGGCGCTCGCGCCCGTAGAGGTAGCTGCCGCCCGAGGCCGGGTAGCGCGCCGCCAACCGCGCCGACGACGTCGCGTTGCAGTAGGCCACCGACGCGGCCACCGCCAGCCCGATCAACAGCCCGGCCCCGGCCGCCCGGGCGGCCGGGCCCAGCGTGACGAAGATCCCGGCGCCGATCATGGAGCCCAGGCCGATGACGACGGCATCGCCGGTGCCGAGTCGGCGTGCCAGGGCCTGGTTCTGGCTCATCATCGCGGCGTCCGCCACGGCTGCTCGTTGCGCCGTCGCCGATCCCGCTCGCGGGCCTGATCCTGGACCCAGAAATCCTCGAAGCGTTCTCCCGGATGCACGTTCGGCATGCGATCCATCAGGTTGCCCAGCCAGCGCGGCGGTCGTTCCGGTTCCCACTGCGGAATAACGGCGCTGAGCGCAGCCAGGGTTTTGAACACGACGAAGACCCCGAACAGGGCGCTCGGAGCGTCGGTGGCCGCGATCCCGGCGAAGCCGAGCAACAACGTCAGATGCACGACCATCACCCGACCCAGTCCGACGTTGGCGGCGCATTCGAGGTCACGGAACGACCATCGGCGTAGATCGACCAGATCCAGGACGAAATCCACTGTCAGAAACAGCAACACGTACAGGCACCCCCACCCCACGCTGCGCCAGTCGAGGCCGATCAGCTGAAGCTCGGGTGCCCGGTTGTGCGTCAGCACCGCGAGAACGGTCCCGAGAAAGATCCCGTGGGCGCCGCAGAAGGCCAGGCTGACTAGTGCGAAGCCCGATAGGAAGGACGAAGTCGTCGGGCCGCCGGTTCCCGGACCTCGATAGCGGAAGTGACCGGATTTGGGGGAGAGTCGTTGGTGCACAGCGATACGAGCCATCACCAACAGGCAGATCGCGACGTTCTCGAACCAGTACACCACCAGGGTCGTGGCGCCGGACCAATGCCGTCCGAACCAGCCGAAGGCGGGCACGGCGACCACTCCGAGTGCAGTGAACAGCTGAACTCGTGAGAACGCGGCGCGCGAACCCGCAGCGGTCATGGTCGGGCCCGCGGACGGGCCTGGTCCAGCACGGCTTCGATCTCGTCCCAGGTCCGGCGAATGATCTCGGCCACCGGCAGCAGTTCGACGATCCGGGACGACACCTGGCCGGTGTTGGCGACACTGGCCTCCATATCGCCGTCGAAGTACAGCTCGGTGATCTGCCCCAGCAACTGAGCATCGGGGTCGTGGGCGGCGACGCGGGCCGCCAGCCCGGTCCGCAAGACCCGCATCGTCGGGTTGCCCGGAATATCGAGAAGCACTGTGCCGGAGTCGGTCGCGGCGACGATGGCGTCTTTGAAATTGGTGTGCACCGCCGCCTCGTGGCTGGCGAGCATCCGGGTGCCCATCTGCACGCCCTCGGCGCCCAACACCAGTGACGCCGCCGCCGAGCGCGCATCGCAGATGCCGCCCGCGGCTATGATCGGCAGCTCGACATTCTCGGAAACCAGTGGCAGCAGCACCATCGTTGAGGCGCCCAGCAGTGACTTGAACCCGCCGCCCTCGACACCCTCGACCACCAGCGCGTCGACACCGGCGTCGGCGGCCTTCCGCGCGCCCTTGAGCGAGCCGACAACATGCACCACCGTCATCCCGGCATCGTGCAGCCGTGTGGTGAACAACGCGGGATCGCCCGCCGAGGTGAACACCTGGCGCACGCCGGCCTTCGCCAACGTGTTCACGATCGAGGGGTCCTTCTTCCAGCCCTGGATCATCAGGTTCGCCGCCACCGGTTTGTCGGTGAGCTCACGCACCCGCTGCAGGTCCGCGCGTCCCTCGGGTGTCAGGGTTTCGATCACGCCCAGCCCGCCCGCCTCGGACACCGCGGCAGCGAGTTCGGCGCGGGCGATGTAGGTCATCGGCGCCTGGATGACGGGGTAGTCGACTCCGAGCAAGGACTGAATGCGGTTGGCCACGGCTCATTCAAGCACTCGCGGCGCGCCGTGACGCCGCCATAGCGGGGCCCCGGTTCGGAGGTCTTAGGAGGCTTCGGCCTGTCGGCCCGGGGCGCTGCCCTCGAGCAGTACGCGTGCGACGAGTTCGGGATCGTCGGCCATCGGCACATGACCGCACCCCGACAGCCGGATGTGGCGCGCCTGGGGGAGTCGCCGCTCGGCGATCCGCGCCTGATAGGGCAGCAGGATCCGGTCGCGTGCCGCCCAGGCGACGGTCACCGGGATGTCCGCCGGGATCTCGCGGTGGAACACCTCGGCGGCCGGGAAGATCTTCTTCATCGCGGGAACGGCCCGCCGCATGCCGTTGAGGTCCGCCACGAACTCGTCGGCGGGAATCCGGTCGGGGTGGGCCGACACCACTGCACCCATCATTCGCCGGGCCCGCGCCGACCGCGCCAGCGTCGGCACCACGGGCGCCACCACCCGGGCGCTGGTGGTCAGACACCAGAAGACGAACCGGACGTAGGCGAAATCGAGGGCGTTGTGCCAGTACGCCGCCGGGGACAGCACGGTCGCGCTCGCGACCAGCTCATCTGCGGCGGCCTCCAGCGCGATCCGGCCGCCGAGGGAATTCCCGGCGATGTGCGGGCGATCCAGGCCCAGCTGATCCAGCAGCGCGACGAGCTCGGTACGCAAGGATCCCTGTACGTCGCCGTCGCGGACCACCAGGTCGTGGGACTCGCCGTGGCCGGGCAGGTCGAAGAGCACCACGGTGCGGTGGTCGGTCAGGTGCTCGAGCACCGGATACCACGCCTGCCTGCGGTGGGTGATTCCGTGGACCAGCACCAGCGGCGCGCCGGTGCCATGGACCTCGTACTTCAGCATGTCGGTGCTCCTCTGCGGCCGTCGGCGATTTCGACGTGAGGCAACCGTAGCGTTCCCGCGGTGCCCGGGTTCGCGGGTTGTGCGGGGTGACTCGCGGATCAGCGGGCCGCGCCGTGCAGATTCTTGGCGGTCGGCGATGTCGGTACCGTCGACTGCTCGGGATAGGTGCCGAGCAGCCGATCGGCGGTGCCGGTGGTGGTGATGGTGAACCAGTAGTTCTCGTTTTTGAAGTGGTGCTGTCGGTGGTTACGCCAAATCGACCGGTAGGCACTGGTTTTCGGCTTGTAGTCGGTGTGGATGAGGTAATGGGTCCACTCATAGACCACTCCGAGGCCGGTCAGCACGACCACCGATGTCAGGCCGAGTCCGAGCCGGTTGGAGACGAGCATGGGCACGGTGACCGCGGTCGGGATCAACCAGAGCAGTGTCTGCCGGGGTATGAAGATGAGCTCGATCCGCCGCGGGTCACGGTGATGCTCACGATGTTTGCGCGCCAGCAACGGATCCAGGGTGAGGCGGCCGGCCGAGCGGGGCCGCCAATGCAGGATGCCGACATGGATGAGCCACTCGAACACCGGAAAAGCGACGATCATCAGCGCGGGCAGCACGGCGTCGGTGAGTTGCCAGTCGCCGACGGCGATCCGGGCGGTCAGCGCCGCGATGAACGTCAGTGCCAGGCACCACGGGGAGGGGTGACGCCAGAACTCCCGGCCCGCATCGGCCAGGCTGAGGCCGCTTCGCATCGGCGTCGTCATCGCTGTTCGTCCAAGCCGGACAGGGCGGTGAGCAAGGCGTCGGTGGCCGGTTCGAGTAGTTCGATCGCGGCGCTCCGGGCGCCCGCCGGGTCGCCGGCGGCGATCGCTTGCGCCACCTGCCGGTAGGGCTCTGGGCGACTGACCTCGAGGGCCATCACGGTGGCAAGGGCTTCCAGGGCCGGTTCGTAGCTGGCACGCAGCGTGTTGAACATCAGCCGGAAGACGATGGAGTCGGCGGCGTCGACGACGTGGTCCCAGAACGTCAGCGCCGCACGCTGACGCTGCACCGGATCCGCGTCGGCGGCCAGCGCAGCCGCGGCGCCGTCGAGCACCGCGGCGGCCTGCGGGCCGCTGCGTTCGGCCGCCAGTTCGGCGACTTTGGGTCCGTTGTGCAGCCGGGCCTCCAGGATGCTGCGCACCACCGCCAGATCCAGCTCGTCACCGCGTACCAGCAGGCGGGGCAGCAGGTCCAAGCCGGCGTGACGGCGGTAGTCGCGCACCGTCGTCGCGTCGCCGTGCCGGATTTCGACGAGTCCGGCGGCGTTGAGCCGGCTGAGCGCCTCGCGAACCGCCGGCCGCGACACGCCCAGCACCTCGGCGAGCCGGCGCTCATTGGGCAGCACCTCGCCGGGTGCCATCTCGCCGCTGAGCACCTCGGACATGATCTGCTCGAAGACGTGTTCGGGAATCGACCGTCGAGTCACCTGTCGCAGGGCCATGAACCCAAACTGCCGGATCATTGGCCAGAGGTCAAGTGGTCAGACCAGCCCGGTGATCGGGCGTAGATTTCATCACGATTTCGGTTGAGATAACGAACGGCAGCGTCGCCGTGCTGCGACGGCCGAAATCGCCCGGTCGGGTCTACGGTCTGCTGCTATGGGCCGACTGGACAGGTGCGCGAAGCGCCTACGTATCGCGCTTCGCGTCGGCGTGTCGGCGCTGATGGTGGTCATCCTCGGCCTGGCCACCACCGCGGTGGCTCATGCGGCGGCGGCCAGCGCGACACTGTCGGTGACCTCGACGTGGCAGACCGGTTTCATCGCGCGCTTCGTCATCACCAACAGGAGCGCGGCGCCGCTCACCGATTGGCGGCTCGAATTCGACATGCCGGCGGGGCAGTCCATCTCGCACAGCTGGAGCAGCAGCTTTGCGCGTTCCGGTACGCACTTTGTCCTCAGTCCGGTGAATTGGAATCGCATCATCGCGCCGGGCGGTTCGGCCACCGGTGGGTTCAGGGGCGTGCTGACCGGTCCGTACTCACCGCCGGTGAACTGTGTGCTCAACAGACAATATCTGTGCAGTTGATATCGCGGGTGACGGCCGGATCAGGTCCCGTCGGTAACCGGAGACGATCTCCACGATGCGCCCATCAATGGCATTGCGTTGCCCGGCCAACTCCGACAACTCCTCAAACAGCACATCAAGGCGCTGGCACGGACCCAATTGCGTGCCGCCGGCAGATGCGGTCGAGGACATGACATCAGCATTGCAGGGGGTCTGACATTGATTGGCCGCCATCGGCAGGAGTTATGAAGGCTCCGCGTCGATGGCGGAGTCGCGGTGTGTGGCCAGGTGGTGCAGGATTCGTTCGTTGAGGGTGGCGAGCGTATCGAGCTCAGCCGGGGTGAACAGGTCGACGAAGTTCCCGCGGACGTCCTGGACGTGTCCGGGGGCGGCCTTCTCGATCGCGGCGCGGCCGGCCGGCAGCAGACAGACCATGGTGCTGCGGGCGTCGTCGGGGTTGGTCTCGCGGCCGATCAGCCCGTCTTTCTGCATGCGCCGCACCTGATGGGAGAGGCGGCTCTTCTCCCAGCCCAGGGTCTGGCTCAACTGGCGGGCGGACATGCGGTCTCCGTCGAGAGCCGAGAGCGCCGCCAGGACCGAGTAGTCGGCCCCGGACAGGCCGGCCTCCAGCAAGCGCCGGCTCAAGTGGGCTTCGATCTGTTGGTTGGCGTTTATGAAGGCTCGCCAGGCGCGGCTTTCACGTGGGTTCAGCCAGTTCGGTGCCATCCACAGATGCTACCCCAAATTGGTTGACGCATCATCCAAAACAGATCTAAGGTTGAGGAGTCAACCTTTTCATTCATCGACCAAGACGGGATATCTCATGAACAGCATCAGCATCATCGGCCTGGGGAACATGGCCGGCGCACTGGCCGACCGGGCGCTCGCCGGCGGCAACGAAGTCGAGATCATCGGCCGCGACCCGGTCAAAACCAAGGAATTGGCCGCCGCGCTCGGCGCCACCGCCGGGACGGCCGAGACCGCCCCGGCTGGCGATATCGTCATCCTGGCCGTGCCGTACGCCAGCGCAGCAGCGGTGGTCAGCGAGTACGGGAATGCTTTGCGCGGCAAGGTCGTCGTCGACATCACCAACCCCGTCACCCCCGATTTGACGGGCTTTGTCACCCCCGAAGGCAGTTCCGGCGCGCAGGAGATCGCCAAAGCTGCCCCCGCCGGCGCGCATGTCGTCAAGGCATTCAACACCCTGTTCGCCAACGTTGTGGCGGACAGCCCGGCCCACGGTCGCCCGGCGGACGTGTTCATCGCCGGCGACGACGCGTCGGCCAAGGCGCGAGTATCGGACTTCATCGAGAGCCTGGGACTGCGTCCGCTGGACGCCGGGCCGCTGTCGATGGCGCGGGCACTCGAGAATGTCGGCCTGCTGGAGCTAAGCCTTCTCAACCACTCCATCAAGCACACCGACTTCTTCGTCGGCGCCAACGTTCTCAGCTGAGCGACCGCTCGAGAACAACCACCCTTGCACCTCCATTGAAAAGGACAGTCACATGCGCATTTTCGTCGCCGGCGGGACCGGCCACTCCGGTTCGTACATCATCCCCGAACTCGTCGCCGCCGGGCACGAGGTCACCGGCCTGGCCCGGTCGGACACGGCAGCCGCGGCCATGACCGCGCTCGGCGCGAAAGTGCGCCGCGGCAGCCTTGAAGATCTCGACGGGCTCAAGGAGGAGGCCGCGAGCTCCGACGGGGTGATCCACGTCGCGCACCGCCAAGACCTGCTTCCGTCCGGCGGGATCGACGCCGTGACCGCCGCGGAAGTACCGGTCATGCTCGCCTACGGCGAGGCGCTCGCGGGAACGGGGAAGCCACTGGTCGCGGCGGGCAGCATGGCCTCGCCCGGTAACCTGGGGCGTCCGGCCACCGAGGCGGACCCCGCCCTGCCCAGTGGGGACGAGTACCGGGGCACCCTGCGGTTCCGCAATGCTGTGGAACTCGCCGTAATCGGCCTCGCCGAGCGGGGAGTGCGGTCTTCGATCGTGCGATTGCCCACCGTCGCGCACAGCACGACCGATCGTGCCGGTTTCCTTCCGGGGCTGATCGCGCTCGCGAAAGAGAAGGGCATCGTCGGCTACCCCGGCGACGGCGAGAACCTCTGGGGCGCAGTGCATATCCGCGACGTCGCCAGCCTGTTCCGCCTGGCGATGGAAAAGGGGCCGGCCGGCAGCTACTGGCACGCGGTGGAAGACGGGGGTATCCCGTTCCGGGAGATTGCTGAGGCCATCGGCGGCCGTCTGGGCCTGCCCGTCGTGAGCATTCCGGTGGATGAACTGATGCTGCCGGGATACTTCGGCATGTTCACGAACCTGGTCACACTGAACCTTCCGGCCTCCAACCTCGTTACGCGCCGAACGCTCGGCTGGGAACCCACTCAACCCAGTCTGCTCGCCGATCTGGACAACGGGAACTACTTCCCCGGCCGGCTGACGGCTTAGCCGCGCGCCCGACCACACCTAGTCCCAGGAGGGCTGATGATCACGTTCGCCCCGCACCGCGAAACCTTGGAGCACTTCGTCGACTGCATTCATGGCGGCGCCGACAAAGACACCCTCACAAGTCTGCTCGCCGAGGACGTGGTGATCTACAGCCCGTTCGGCGGTGAGCCGGTCACCGGCCGCGAGGTGGCGGTGGAGACCATAAAGATCGTGAACGGACTCGCATCCGACGACAGTTACCTGGAGGTGCTCAGCGGCGATACCCACCACGCCGCACATTTCCGGCTGCAAGTCGGAGATGCTGCGGTCAACGGCATATTCTTCGTCCTGCCCGACGCGGACGGCAAGATCGCCGAGGTGAGAATCTTCTACCGCACAATGCCAGATGGTGTTGCGCTGCAACGAAACCTGGCGGATGCAATCGGTATGCAGCCCTGGGAGTTGCGCACGACCGGGCAGTGACCGCCAAGCCCGTCAGACCGTCCGACGATTGCCCCATGTGGTGATTGCCTGGCCAGCGACGTCGATGGTTCGTAGTAGAACGTGCTGAGCGTGCTGGCGTTCAGTCTTATTCGGCTGGTCGCCGTGGCGGCGACCGTCCACAGCAGCATCGGATCGAGGTAGCGGGTCATCTGCGGCGGGTACGGCTGCTCTTTGCCCGAATAGATGGACTGCATGTGCACCGGCGTGACGAGTCGATCTCCGACCCACAGCGTGTCATAACCAAGGTCGGTCTCGTTCGGAGTGCAGGCCGGCGGTCTGGGTGGGTGGGTGG
>NZ_LQPS01000031.1 GCF_002101885.1 Mycolicibacter senuensis | reverse complement strand
GGCGGGGGCTGGACCGGCGGGGTTTCGGGTAGCGGTGGCGGCTCGGCGGGCGCCGCAGCTTTCTTCGGCATGGCCACCACGTTGCCGGCAACGCTGAGCGCCGCGCCGATGGCCGCCGTCAGCTGCGGCCGGGGTGAACTGATGACGGCGGCCCCGAAGCGTTGCGACAGGCCGTTCGTGACGGTCGGCATATTGGCCCCGCCACCAACCGACACGATCGCCGACAGTTCGCCGGGCGCGATCTCGTTGTCGTCCAACGTGTCCTGTAATGCGGTGAAGAAGCCGTCGAGCGGTTGACGCAGCGCCTCGTCGAGTTCTACGCGGGTCAGCCATACCCCGCCGTGGAATCCCGCCAGTTCGGCGACCGTCTCCGTCGACAGGTGCTCCTTGGCATCACGGCACTGGCTGCGCAATCTGGTCAACGATCCGACCGTCGGGGGCCCGTCACTGTTGCCGCCCAGATCGGCCACCACATGATCGAGCAACGCCTGGTCGATCACATCACCGGAGAACGTGGTCATGCGGCGGGTGGCGCCGATGGGTTCGTACTCGCGCCGGGCGTCGACGAGGGTGATGTTGCTGCCGCTGCCACCGAAGTCGCACACCGCGATGATGCCGTGGTCGGGCAGACCTGGGTTGGACCGCAGGGCGGTCAACACCGCAACGGTGTCCGAGATCAGCGTCACCGGATGCTGCGCCCATTCCGACACCCGCCCCAAGGCGGTGCGCAGCGCCCCGATGGCCTCCGGCGACCAGTGGGCCGGATGGCTCACCGCCACCGCGGGCGGTATCGGGCGTCCCTCGGTGGCGGCGTAAGCCAGCGCGTGCAGTCCGTCGCCGAGCAGTTGCTCGGCGCGGTGCGTGGATCCGTCGCCGGCCACGACCGGCTCGCGGCCGCCGACACGATCGACGAAATCGGTCACCACCAGCCCGCGTTCGACCAGGTCGACGCTGCCGACGGAGTTCTCCGACGGCATGCCGATCTGGGACGGCCGGTCCCGGAACAGCGTGAGCACCGGCCGGCGGGTGATCGCGCGATCGGCGGTGACTGCCGCCAGAGTGGTCGCTCCGACAGACATGCCCATCGCGGGGCCTGTGTCATGCGCCATGCTGTCCCATCCACGGTGTCCACCGGCGATCGGAACACACCGGATCGTGGCAATTTTATCGACGGGTGTCCGGTTTACCCCGCATTGCAGCGCCATTGGTGCGCCGAACCACTCGCAACGGTTCCGGCGGCAACCCCCGCGCCGGCCGGCCCGCTGCTTCCGGCAGTCGCTGACAGCGCGCCGTGCCCGGGCTGGCCGCACTCTGTGGCGGTGCCCGGTTCCGAGTTTGCTCCGGCTACACAGTCCGGTTGCCGCCCGGCCGACACCGGGTCGACATACCGTGGTAACCGGCCGCTCACTTGCATGTCGGTGCGGTGATGATCCGAATCTGTACAAGGCCTGTGAGTCAGAGCGCGATGCCACGTCAACCGCTTCCGCTATTACGTGAATTCCCAGGACAGTCTGCTTACGTCGCGGCACGAGTTATGCCACCATGAACGGGTGAACACACGTCGGATTCTTCGTTCCCTCGGTGTTGTGCCGGCACTGGCCTGGCTGCTGCAGAGCACCGCTGTCACCCCTCCCCTCGCCTCTGCCGAGCCCTGCCCGGATGTCCAGGTAATGTTTGCTAGAGGCACCGATGAAGCGATCGGCGTCGGTGAGACCGGGCAAGCGTTCGTCGATGCGCTGCAGCACCGGCTCGGCGGGCGCTCCATGGCGGTCTATGCCGTCGACTACCCCGCCACCAACGACTGGCCGACCGGCATCCAGGGCATCCGTGACGCCACCGCGCACATCCAGGCCACCGCCGCGAATTGCCCCAAGACCAAGATGGTGCTCAGCGGCTTCTCGCAGGGCGCCGCGGTGATTGGTTTCTCCACCGCCAACGTCATCCCGGACGGGGTGGAAGGGGTGGATGTACCACGGCCGATGCCCCCCGAAGTGGCCGATCACGTCGCCGCCGTCGTGCTGTTCGGGACCCCGAACGAGCGGGCGATGAACTTCCTGGGACAACCGCCCCTGGCCATCGGTCCGGCCTACATGGCCAAGACCATCCAACTGTGCGCGCCGGAAGACCCGGTCTGCTCCGAGGGAATGAATTTCGCGGCCCACGCCCCCGGCGCCTACGACGGAATCGTCGACGAGGGCGCAGCATACGCGGCAAACCGGCTGTAACCACGGTGTTCGCAGCGCACCGCCGGTATTGCGGTTTGCTGGTCACGCCGCCGACGGTGTCCGCCGGCTGCGGTTGGCCGGGCACGGTCGAGGACCCGGCCGGGTCGGCACGGCGCTGAATACCGACCCGCGGACCGGTCGGGCGACCGCGGCATGTCAGCATTTGAGCATGACCTTGCGTGACACTGTTCGCACCGTCACTGCCGCGGTGATGCTGATGGGGACCCTGCTGGTCGCGCCGGCGGGCATTCCGGCCGCCGCCGCCGAGCCCTGCCCGGACACCGAGGTGGTGTTCGCGCGCGGCTCCGGGCAGCCCGTCGGGCTCGGTGACGTCGGGGAGGCGTTCGTCGCTTCGCTCACCGAACAACTGCCCGGCCGCGACGTGGCGGTCTACCCCGTCGACTACCCGGCGAGCACCGACTACCGCAACAGCGCGCTGCTCGGTGAGAGCGACGCCACCGCGCGCATCCAGGCCACCGTCGCCAATTGCCCGAACACCAAACTCGTGCTCGGTGGTTACTCCCAGGGCGCCAGCGTGATCGAGATGTCCAGCAATTCACTGCCGCCGGCGGTCGCCCAGCATGTGGCCGCGGTGGCGCTGTTCGGCCCGCCGTCGAGCCCGTACTCCACCTCGTTGTGGGGCGGCCCGCTGCCGGTCCTCGCCGCGTCGTATCACCCGAAGACCATCAACTTCTGCCTGGCGGGCGACATCTACTGCGAAGACCACGGCAGCGTCGTCCCGCACCTGATGTACGTGCAGGACGGCAAGGCGGACGAGGGCGCCGCCTTCGTCGCGAATCGCCTGACGAGCGGTTAGTACGACTCGGTCAGAACACGCTCGGTATCCGCGCATCGATCAGGTGCGGACCCGGCTCGGCCAGTGCCCGGCGGAACTGGTCGGCGAGTTCCTCGCAGCTGGTCGCCACACTCGCCGGCACTCCGAAACCCTCGGCGATCTTGGCGAAGTCCATGTTCGGCCGCGAAAGGTCCAGCAGTGCTTCCGCTTTGGGGCCGTACCCCCCGCCTTCCGCTTCGGCGCCCACCCGGGCCAGCTCCATGCGCAGGATCGCGTAGGAGCTGTTGTTGATCAGCACCGTGGTCACATTCGCGTTCTCCCGCGCCATCGACCACAACGCCGAGATGGTGTAGGCCGCGCTGCCGTCGGCCTGCAGCGCGATCACCGGCCGGTCCGGAGCGGCGACCGCAGCGCCCAGGGCGACCGGGAGTCCCTGCCCGATCGCGCCGCCGGTGAGGGTGAGCACGTCGTGCCGTGCCGCGCCGGCGGTGGCCGCCGGAAGCATCAGGCCCGAGGTGTTGGACTCATCGGAGATGATCGCGCCCTCGGGCAGCAGCGCCGCGATCACCTGCACCCAGTTCTGCGGAGTGAGCTCCCCGACCGGCAGTTGCGGGGCGGCAGCGGGCGCGGGCCGCGGCTGCACCCCGGGCGCCACCGCCTCGGCAAGTTGTGCCAGCGCGGCGGACACGTCCGTCTCCAGTCCCGCCAACTGGTGCACCGCACAACCTTCGGGTACCAGGTCACTGGGTTTGCCGGGGTAGGCGAAGAACGACACCGGGGCTCGGGTACCGGCGACCACCAGGTGCTTGATCCCGTCGAGCTGGAACGCGGCCTGCTCGGCTAGGTAGCCGAGCCGGTCGATGGCCGGCACGCCGGCGCCGCGCGCCAACCGGGCCGGGAAGGTCTCGACCAGCGCGCGGGCTCCGGTCGCGGCGGCGATCCGGTCGGTGGCCTGCAGTGCCGACACGTCGGCGACCGCCGGGCCACCGATCAGCAGCGCCACGGGCTCGCCGCTGCGCAGCACATCGGCGATCTCGGCGACGGCATGGGCGTCGGGGGCGGCCGCGGCGACCGGTTCGACCGGTCCGGCCGCCTGCGCCCCGTCGTCCCAGGAGATGTCGGCCGGCAGGATCAGGTTGGCCACCTGCGCCGGACTGGCCATCGAGGCGGCCACCGCTTCGGCCGCATCCCGGCCGATCTCGGTCCCGGCGCCGGTGCGACGCACCCAGCCGTGAGTCCAGTCGGTCAGCGGCTCGATGTCGGACTCCAGTGGTGCGTCGTACTTCTTGTGGTAGGTGGCGTGGTCGCCAATGACGTTGACCACCGGAACGTGCGCGCGGCGGGCATTGTGCAGGTTGGCCAGGCCGTTACTGAGCCCGGGCCCCAGGTGCAGCAGGGTGGCCGCCGGCTTTCCGGCGATGCGGGCATAGCCGTCGGCCGCGCCGGTCACCACCCCTTCGAACAGGCACAGCACCCCGCGCATCTGCGGAACCGAGTCCAGCGCGGCCACGAAATGCATCTCGGAGGTGCCGGGGTTGGCGAAGCAGACCTGCACGCCGCTGTCGACCAGGGTGGTGATCAGGGCCTGTGCTCCGTTGGTCATGAGGCTGCCTTTCCTACCGAGACCGAATGCCCGGTTGCACACCGGGCCACGCCGCTCAGGCTAGATCGCTGCCACACCGTGCCGAGCCGCCGGGGCGAAACCGGCGTCCCCGGGCTGCTCACTCACCGCGGCCGCGCGCCCGCCTGCCGGCGACCATGCCGGCGGCCGCCACCGAGATCAGCCCGACGCTGACGACCAGCCCGACAAGTGCAGCCAGCGCATGCGGCGGCAGCACCCGCACCCGGATGGATTGCTCACGCAGTGCACCGTCGACACCGAAACCCCACATCCGGATGTGATGCGTGCCAGGCGGTGTATCGATCGGAATGACGATGTCGGCGTGCACATTACCGTCGTCGTCGACGACGGCAGAGCCGACCATCCGGGGCGCGGAGTCCACTCGGAGGATCACCTCGCTACCGGGCTCGTAACCGTCACCGAAGACGCTTTTTCGTCCCCCCGCGGCGGCAAGGTCACCTAACGACAGTTTCTTACCGTGAGCCTGTTTCGTCTCGGTGCGGCTCGACCAGTCCGGCGGCAGGGCGGGATCGGCGATGGGCGCCTGGCGGGCCGACCACGCGGAGATGGCCCGAGCCATCGCCGCATATCCGGCCACATTCGGGTGCGCCATCTCCGGGTCCTTCATGTGCACCAACGTCGTGACGTCACCGAAGCTGACCGTGTTGGCGTAGCGGTCCTGGCTGTCGCAGATCGTGTGATCCGGCTGGAAGGCCTCGATGACGTCGGTGGCGAAATACACCGGGACACGGTCGTTCTGCAGCGCTGCGACCGAGGCTGCGATGGTGTCGTTGAGTTGATCGATGTAGTCGTTGAGGAAGTCCGACTCTGCGTGGCTGACATCTGCGAAGCAACCATCGAAACGCTTCGAGGCCTTCGTGGGGATGATCCGCGGGTAGGGGACGACGACGATCGGCGCCACACCGCCGCCGCGCATTGCGCGCGATTCCGAATCGTTGATGGCGCGATCGACGTCACGGTAGACCCCGCTCAGATCATTGGCCATTGATGCAATCCACGCGGTGATGTCATCTTTGACGGTGTTGCCGTCGGCGAGCAGTTCATCTTGACAGTTGGTGAATTTCGGCATTGAGACAGTCATGGAACTGTGCGTATTTTGCGGCGTGGCGCACTTGGTGAGGATGGGGCCGAACAGGGCGTCGTTGCCACCGATGCTCATCAGGACGGCCTGTGGCGGAGTTCGTCCCAGCAGTTTCATCAGCTGGGGTACCACCAGGTGATATTCGGCTTTTTCGCTCTTCTGGTCCTGGTAGAACTCGTTGATCGTCGCACCTGAGCAGGCGATGATCTGGGCGTCGGGGAAAAGCACCCGGCCGTAGGTTTTCGCCGACCGGTGACACAGATTCTTCTCTTTGTCATCGGTGCCCGGCAGATACGTTCCGTAGGCGCCCTCACCCGACGAGTACGAGTCACCGAGGATCGCCACGTCGGTGATGCCCGCCAGCAGCCCGGTGAGGTGGCCGAACGGCTCGACTACGGTGACCTTGCCGGTCTTGACCACCGGCGCGGCGTTGGCCGCGGTCGCCACGGCGATCCAGCTGAACTGCGCGTTGGCCTGTTCCGGGCTCGGCCGTACCGTGATGTCGATGGGCTGGGGAATTCCGTGGCTCAGGTTGCCCAGGAAGCGCACCGGCCGGGGTACCAGGACCACGCCGGGTTTGTCGTCGGCGCTGCGGAAGTCCAGCGACACCCGCACGTCCTGGGCCGGCACCAGCCCGGTGTTCTGCACGGTCAGCCGCACCGGGGTGCCACCGCTGGTGCCGCTGACGGCGGCCAACTCCTTGGGTACCGACACCGTCAACTCCAGGCGCGCAAAGCTGTCCTGCAGTGCGTTATTCAACTGGGTCGGATCGGTCGCATCGATGTATTTGCCGCCGGTGGTGTTCGAGATGCACCGCAGCTCCCGGGCGCCCTCGTCGCTGATACGGAACCCGACGGTGTTGACGACGACCTCGAAGCCCTCCGACGACAGCTTCTTGGCCACCTCGCACGGCGGTGCGCCGCAGTTGGATTCGCCGTCGCTGACCAACACGATGGTGCCGTGCCCGGCACCTTTGGCCTTGAGCAGACCGGCGGCCTGCGTCAACGCCGGTCCGGTCGGGGTGTCACCGTCGGGGCTGAGTTGGCGCAGCGCGGCCGAGACATCGGCCAGGTGGACTTTGTCCTTCACCGCGACCTCGACTCGGCCCTGCACGCAGCCGTCGACACTGCGGGAGTTGCGACCGGGGTAGGCGAGCATGCCGAACGGTGAATTCGGATCCAGCGAGTTGGCCAGTTCACGCACCGCGTGGCGCGCCGCGTCGATTCGGGGGGTGCCGTCACCGGAGTCCTCGCTCATCGAGCTGGACGTGTCCAACACGACCAGCACCGGCTGGTAGGAGGTGTTGGTCCAGGATTGGTCGCCGGGGCCAGCGGTTGCGTGCGGCGCGGCGAGCGGGGCAATGGCCGTCAGGCCCACGATCGCGAGCGTCAGCAGCAGCCGCAGCATGGTCCGCATCAGCGCTGGCCCGCGATGACGTCCAGCCCCTCGGGCAGGCCCAGCAGCCGAGCGTCACCGAGCACCACGGTGGGTGCCCGGTCGGGATCATCGGTGCTGACCTCGATCCGCAGCCGCAGCCGGCCGCTCAGGTCGACGTGGACCGGTTCGGAGTGCCCGAGCCCGACACCAACGGTCGCCAGCGGCTGATCGTCCGCGAAAATCTTGACCGTCGCCCCGCCGGCGCCCTTGGCGTCATCGGTGCCGACCGTCGCCTCGAACGCCATCGCGTTACGGGCCAGGTTGTATTCGATCCCGGCGGGTTTGCTCCCGGGTTTGCATACCACGCTGTCACCCACCGGCTTCCCGTTCACGGTGCCACCGGTCGCGGCCGAGCAGGAGCTGGACGTCACGCCGCGCACCGACGCCAGCGTGAGCGCATCGCCGGGATCGGCCACCGCCAACGTCACCACGGTGGGCATGATCTCCCCTGCGGCAGGGATGGTTTCGACGATCTGGCCGCGCGGTACGCCCGGATCGACACGACGCTGCGTCTGGACGACGGCACCGAGTTTCTCCAGCGCGGTGCGCCCTTCGCCGGCGTTCTTGCCCACCAGTTCGGGCATCGGCGCCGGACTGGACACGGTCAGCTCGATGCCGTCTACGTCGGCGGTGCCCACCGACGGCTGCTGACTGACGATCAGCCCGACCGGTCCGGCTGCGGGTTGCTCGACGACCGTGGTCTTCCGATCGGCGAGCCCCGCGTCGGCGAGCACCGTTTGGGCGATGTCGCGCTGCAGGCCGAGCAGGGACGGCATCGGCTGGCTCTGGCGCTGCTGCGCGGCGACGAGGTCTGCCGGATCGATCTTGACCGCCTTGTCGCCGACGATCATCGGCGGAATCAGCAGGTAGGTGATGGCGGCGCCGGCGAGCAGCAGCCCCGTGACCAGGGCGGGCCATTTCATTCGGACCAGCCGGGACGGCCGGCGACCGGACGGAACGACCGGCACGACTTCAGTTTTCGCCGCATCGGGATCCGAATCTGGCAACATGTTCACGAAGTTAACCACAAATCCACGGACAAGTGTTCGGCCTCCGCAACCTCGTACACACAATTTGCCGATGTCCGGCAAGGGAGAGTCCCAGTGCCATTCCACTCACCACCGAATTGGCCGACTCCGCCGCCCGGATGGGAGCCGGGACCCGATTGGAAACCCGACCCGTCGTGGGGGCCACCACCGCCCGGTTGGGTCTTCTGGGATGACACATCGCCGCGGGTCGCCAAGCCGCGTGAAGACGCACCGACGCGGCGACTTCGGACTCCGCCTCCCGGCCGCCGCTTCGCCGCGCCGGCACCGCGGATCTACCGCGACGACCAGGCCACCGAGACTTTCGCCGCCGTCTCGCCGGCGCCCGTGCCCGCACCGCACATCCGCCGTGACGATCTGGTGAAAACGGAGCGGCATATTGCTGCGCCGGGCCCGGCACCTCCCCCGACTGCGACGACGGAACCGGGCAGTGACGGGCCGGCACGCTTGTGGGCGACCGCCCAACGTGCCGGGGAATCGGCCCGACGGAACGCGGGCGTGGTGCGCCGGCTGGTCAACCCGGCCAGACTCGGTTACGGCTGCGCCGGGCTGATGGGCCTTTGGCTGTTCTGCTGGCTGTTCGTCAGCCTTCGATTCGACTCACACTGGAACTACCACGGTTGGCTCTGGCGCGGGTACTGGCCGGTGTTGGCGATGCTGGCCGGTGCGACTCTTGCGGCGGTCGGCGTGATCGGCGTCCGGCGCTGGGACAACACCCGGTGGCGGCGCCGTGCCGGTGCGGGATGACCCGGTCGCGATGTCGTGCTAGAGAAGCACGCCGGGATTGAGGATCCCGGCGGGGTCGAAGGCATCCTTGATCCGGCGCATCAGCGCGATCTTGACCGGATCCTCCAATTCCAGGAAGTGTTGCGTCTTGGCCCGCCCGAGGCCGTGCTCACCGGAGATCGCACCGCCCAACGCCATCGCCGCCGCGAAGATGTCGTGGAGCAGTCGGTGCCGGACGTCGTCGTCGGCGCAGAACACCGCCAGGTGCACGTTGCCGTCTCCGGCGTGCCCGCATCCGACCACGCCCGCGCCCGCCGCTTGCGCGGATTCCTGTGCCCGGGTGAAGAACTCGTGCATGACCGCACGCGGAACCACCACGTCGATGACGTCGTGGGCGCCGGCGGCCTTGGCCGTCCAGAACGCCTTCTCGCGCGCCTCGATCAGCGCGTGCGCCGAGTTTCCTTCCAGTACATAGACATCGACCGCCCCCAGCGAGCCCAGCAGTTCGCCCAGCATCGCCACGTCGTCGTCGAGACGGTCATGGTCGCGGTTCTCCACACCTATCACCAGGTGCGCTTCGGCGCTGTCACGGACCTCGTCGGGGATGCCCAGGTTGAGCTGCTGTGCGTAGCTGATCGCGGCCAGGGTGAGTTTGTCGACGTATTCCAGGATCACCGGGTCCACGCCGCGGCGTACCACCGTCGGCACCGCGCGCATCACCGCGGGCAGGTCGGCGAACGGCGCCAGCAACGTCGCCGAGTGAGCCAGCCGCGGGTAGAGCCGCACCGTGATCTCGGTGGCCAGCGCGCAGGTTCCCTCGGAGCCGATGATCAGCTGGGTCAGGTCGTAGCCGGTGGACAGTTTGGTGATCCGGCCGCCGGTGCGGATCAGCTCGCCGGTCGGCAGCGCCGCTTGCAGTCCGAGCACGTTGTGGCGGGTCACCCCGTATTTGACCGCGCGCATGCCGCCGGCGTTGGTGCCGACGTTGCCGCCGACACTGGCCGACAGCTCCCCGGGGAAGACGGTGTACATCAACCCGGCCGGGGCGGTTGCGGTGTCGAGGTCGGCCAGCGTGACCCCCGGCTGCAGCACGGCGACCTGGTTGTCGGTGTCGATCTCGAGGATGGCCGCCATCTTCTCGAAGGAGATCAGCAGGCCGTCGGCGCACGGTCGCGCGCCCGCCGACAGCCCGGTGCCCGACCCGCGGGCGGTCACCGGGATCTTGGCGTCGGTCGCGGTGGCCAGCAGCGCCGCGACCTGTTCGGCGGTCTGCGGGCGGGCGACGTAGCGCGGTGCCACCGGCGCTCCGACCAGTGCCTCGTCGTGGGCGTAATCGGGGCCGATCTGCTCACCGGTGAGCAGGGCGGCCGCGCCGACGATGTCGGCGAATCGATGGGTGGCGTCGGCCTGCGCGCTGTCCAGCATGCCCATGCCGGCCCCTCACTTTCCGAATCCGGCGTCCCGCAGCGCCTGGGCCATCGACCCGCCGGCCGGGGCCGCGTCCCGGCGCCCGGCACCGTTACCGGGCCGCCGCTCCCGATTCTGCTTGCCGGTGTCGCGGCCCGCAGCCGGTTTGGCGGCCGAACCGCGATCCGGCTTGTCCCGCAGTCGAAGGCTGAGCCCGATCCGCTGACGGTCGACATCGACGTCGACGACCTTGACCTTCACCACCTGGCCGGAACGGACCACCTCGTGCGGGTCGGAGACGAAACGGTCCGCCATCGCCGAGACGTGCACCAGGCCGTCCTGATGGACTCCGACGTCGACGAAGGCACCGAAGGCGGCGACGTTGGTCACCACCCCTTCCAGAACCATGCCCACCTTCAGGTCGGCCACCTTCTCCACACCCGCGGCAAACGTCGCCGTGGCGAATGCCGGGCGCGGGTCGCGGCCCGGTTTCTCCAACTCGGCGAGGATGTCGGTCACCGTCGGGACCCCGAAACGGTCGTCGGCGAAATCGGCGGGCCGCAGCGACCGCAACAGTCGTTCGTCGCCGATGATCTCGGCCAGTGCGACGCCCGCGCGGTCCAGGATCCGGCGGACCACCGGGTAGGCCTCGGGATGCACGCCGGAGGAGTCCAGCGGGTCGTCGCCATCGCGGATGCGCAGGAACCCGGCGCACTGCTCGAATGCCTTGGGCCCCAACCTCGGCACGCCCCGCAGGGCGGCCCGATTCCGGAACGGCCCGGCCTGTTCGCGGTGCGTCACGATGGCTTCGGCCAGCGATTCCGAGACGCCCGACACTTTGGCCAGCAGGGGCGCGGACGCGGTGTTGAGGTCGACGCCGACGGCGTTCACGGCGTCTTCGACCACCGCGTCGAGGCTGCGCGCCAGGTTTCCCGGCGAAACATCGTGCTGGTACTGGCCGACGCCGATGGACTTCGGTTCGATCTTGACCAGCTCGGCCAGTGGGTCCTGCAGCCGCCGCGCGATCGACACCGCCCCGCGCAGCGTGACGTCGAGGTCGGGTAGTTCGTGTGCGGCGTAAGCCGACGCCGAATAGACCGAGGCGCCGGCCTCGCTGACCATCGCCTTGACCGGCGCGGCGGCGCCGGCGGCCTTGAGGTCGGCGATCAGCTCGCCGGCCAGGGCATCGGTCTCCCGCGACGCGGTGCCGTTGCCGACGGCGATCAGGTCCACATCGTGCCGGGCGATCAGCGCGGCCAGCATCGCTTTGGCCTGATCCCACTGCCGTTGCGGCTGGTGCGGGAAGACCGCGCAGGTGTCGAGCACCTTTCCGGTGCCGTCCACCACGGCCACCTTGACGCCGGTGCGAAACCCCGGGTCCAGCCCGAGGGTGGTGCGGTTGCCGGCCGGGGCCGCGAGCAGCAGGTCCTTGAGGTTCGTGGCGAACACCCTCACCGCATCGGATTCGGCGCGTTGCTTCAGCCGCATCCGGGCATCGACGGCGGCCGAGAACGCCAGCCGGGTCTCCCACGCCCACCGCACCGTCTCGGCCAGCCAGGGCGTCGCCCGGCCGGAAGCGGCCATGTCCACGCCCAGCGACTTGGCCACCATCGCCTGATAGGGCTCGGCGTCGCCGCCGCCGAAGGACAACGCCAGGGCCTCCTCCTTCTCGCCGCGCAGCACCGCCAGCACCCGGTGCGACGGCATCGTCTCCAACGCCTCGCTGAACTCGAAATAGTCGCGGAATTTTTGCGCGGCAGCACTTTTCGCAGCATCCTCAGACCGGGGCGTGGTCCGCAGCGACCCGCAGGACCAGAACTTCTCCCGCACGGCCCCCACCAGTTCGGCGTCCTCGGCGGCGCGCTCGACCAGGATGGCACGCGCGCCCACCAGCGCCGCCGCGGCGTCGGCGACGTCCTCCCCGGTGAATTCCCCGGCGAGCTGTTGCGGGTCCAGCGTCGGGTCGGCCAGCAACCGGTCGGCAAGCGGTTCCAGACCGGACTCGCGGGCGATCTGCGCCTTGGTGCGGCGCTTCGGCTTGTACGGCAGGTAGATGTCCTCGACCCGCGCCTTGGTGTCGGCGGCCAACAGCGCGGTGCTGAGCTCATCGGTGAGCTTGCCCTGTTCCTCGATCGAGGCCAGCACGGCGGCCCGGCGGTCATCGAGTTCACGCAGGTACCGCAGCCGCTCCTCGAGAGTTCGCAGCTGCCCGTCGTCCAGGCTGCCGGTGACCTCCTTGCGGTAGCGGGCGATGAACGGCACCGTCGCCCCCTCGTCGAGCAACGCGACAGCCGCGGCGACCTGTCGCTCTGCCACCGCCAATTCATCGGCGAGGCGGGCGCTTACCGGTTTGAGGGCGAGGTTCGCGGTCACGCCGACGGACCCTACCGAACGCCGCTGACAGTTCCTTGGTGCGGGACGGCGTGGTTTTTGACCGCGCGCAGGATGGCTACGATGCCGCCCACCTCGGCGTCGCCGAACATCCCTTCCGGCCCGCGCGGTGCGTGGTCGGTATAAGGCGATTCATAGAGACGTGCGGGTTCCATCACCCCGTTGGCTGTCACCTCATCGATGATGAGGTTGACGAATCGGATCTGCTCGACGGTGAACTCTGTGCCATCCCCCCGCAGCCGCTGCTGTGCGACGTCGCAACCACCGTGGACTGTTCGACGGCGTTGTCGGCCGGCGCGGTTTCAGGAGATCCATCCACAGTTGCCCGGTTCATTCACAGAGCACCGTACGACCCCCAATATTCGCACAATTGTTCGATACGTTGGAGGTGTGTCCGAACCCGATCAGGTCCTCCCTCCCGCGGCGGCGGCCCGCGCGGCCATCCGCGCGGACCTGGCACTGATCGATGATGCCCAGGCCCGACTCCGCTGCGCCGACACCGACATCGTCGGCAACGCGTTTCGCGTCGAAGTCGCCGAACACCTCGAAACCCAGCATCGAGTCAATCGCGGTCTGTCCTACCGCATGTTCGGCGAGATCGCCGACCCGGCCGACGGTCCCGAGGACCCCCGACTGCCCGCCGACACCAAGATCACGGACCTGCTGTGGTCGCGCCTGCGCATCACCCGAGCCGAGGTCCGACGCCGGTTCCGCATCGCCGCACGTATCCGCCCGCGACGCAACCTGACCGGACCCCCGACCCCACCCGAACTTCCCGAAACCGCCGCCGCTGTCGAGGACGGCCGCATCGGCGACGACCACATCAAAGCGGTCACCAAAGCCCTTGACGAACTACCCGCGAAGGTCGCGCCGGCCGATCGTGAGGCTGCCGAACGTACCCTGGCACGCCACGCCACCGAGCAGGACGCCGCCTTCGTCACCGCCATCGGACACGCCATCGCCGACCGTCTCAACCCGGACGGGAACTTCACCGACGAAGACCGGGAACGACGACGCAACCTTGTCCTGGGCCGCCAAGGCCCCGACGGGATGAGCCGACTCTCCGGCTGCGTCGACCCCGAAGCCCGCGCCTACCTCGAGGCCGTCTTCGCCGCGGTCCGCCCCGGCCACCGCCAACCCGACGGCTCCGCCGGCCGCGACACCCGTTCGTCGGGACAACGCGACCACGATGCGCTCAAACTCGCGCTGCGCCATGGCATCGAGTCCGGCGCCATGGGCACCCACCGCGGCGTTCCGGTGACAGTCATCGTCACCACCAAACTCGCCGACCTCGACCAGGCGGCCCGCGCCATGGCCAACCCGGAGATCCCGATGCCGCCTGCGGCCCGCACCGGCGGGGGCAGCCGCCTGCCCATGCGCGACCTGATTCGCATGGCGGCCAACTCGATTCATTACCTGGCGGTCTTCGACGACCACTGCGAGCGCCCGTTGTACCTGGGCCGCAGTAAACGCATCGCCACCCTGGATCACCGGATCATCTGCCACGCCCGCGACCACGGCTGCACCAGGCCGAACTGTTCGGAGTCCGGCTACCATTGCGAGGTCCACCATTCGCCGGACTGGGACCCCGACGGCCGCACCGACGCCGACGCGCTCTACTTCGCCTGCGGCGCCGACCACGGCGCTGCCACGCGCGGCGACCTCCACACTCACGTCACCGAGCAAGGGCGCCTGGCCTGGACCGACGGCACCAGCCCACCGCAGATCAACCATCTGCACCATCCGGAGGAGCTCCTGGATGCTCCCCACGCAGATCCATAGCTGCGAGTTCACGTATCGTGGCCCGAACCGCGAGAGGATGCCACGGTGACGACCTACGCCGAGATCCGCAACAATGCGCCGCTGTGGCCGGGCGTGATGGACCGCTCGCTGCTGGGCAACCGCCAGGCGCAGGCCGCGTTGTATCTGGCCGACGCCGCCAAACGAGGCAAGTGGCGCAAGGTGGTTCGCGAACTCGACCGCGGCGACCACGTGGTCGACATCAAGGCCTGGCGACCCGGCGGCAAGACCTGGCTGACCGTGCTGCATCAGGCCGGCTGGCACGGGGCGCCGCCGGACGTCGCGTCTTGGCTGATCGAGCGGGGCGCCCTGCGCAGCCAGCCCGACGCCGCCGGGCGCACCGCCTACGACATCGCCGTCGAGCACCACCGGCCTGCCGAGCTGTTGGAGGTCCTCAAACCGCCGGCGGCGCCGCTGGACCGCGACCGGGTCGCCGCGCTCGACACCCAGCTCACCGGGATCATCGACGACCTGATCCAGCAGCTGTTCCGCGGCGTCGATCTGCGGCAGATGTTCCGGTATCCCCCGGTCGAGGTGCTGCACGAGCTGCCGGGAAAGCAGCTGTGGTTCCCGGTGCCCTACCTGTGGGGCGGCTTCCGGGTCGGCCTGCAAGACGACGACGTCGAACTGTTCGGCGGCTACCGCGAGCTCGACCCGGTCGGCGACGTGCACATCGCGACGGTGGGCTATCTCATCACCCCCGAGGGCCCATCGCAGGTCTACGAGGGCTATCAATAACGGCAGAGCGCGATCAACCGCGGACCTGTTGCCGCAGCTGCCCTTTGGCGATCTTGCCGCCGGAGGACCGCGGCAGTTCGTCGACGATGACGAGACGTTCGGGCAGGAGTTCTTTCGACACCCCGAGGGCCAGCAGATGCTCCACGAGTTCGGGCAGCTCCAGATTGCCGGTGCCGGCGACCAGCGCATCGGCGAGCTCGACATAGACGCACACCTTCTCGCCGAACACCTCGTCGGGCATCGGCACCGCGGCGGCCACCGCGATCGCCGGGTGGGTCATGACGGCGTCCTCGACCTGCGCGGCGCTGATGTTCTTGCCGCCCCGCAGGATGAAGTCCGACGTGCGGCCGGTGACGCTGAGGTAGCCGTCGGCGTCGATCTCGCAGATGTCGCCCATGCGCATCCAGCCGTCGGCAGTGAACAGTTTGTCGTGATCGGCACCGCCCAGATAGCCGAGGCTGGTGGCCGGTCCCCGGCAGGCCGGCTGGCCGCGACCGCTGTCGGTCACGTCGGTGTCACCGTCCTCGCCGCCGAACAGCCGGACCGCCATCTCCGGAACGATCCGCCCCCCGGTGCGCAGCCGCCGCTCCAGCGGGTCGTCGAGGGTGGTCGCGCTGAGCAGGCCGGTCTCGTTGGAACCGTAGAACTGCAGGATCGTGGCCCCGGTGAGCTCCTCGAACTCCGCGGCCGGACGGTAGGGCAGCGCCTCGCCGCCGGTGAACACCACCCGCAGCGAGCTCAGGTCGAACGCCCGACTCGCGGGGTCGGCCATCAGCATCGTCAATTGCGTGCTGACACAACATAAGACGGTGACACGGTGTTCGGCTATGGCAGCGCAGGTCGCCGCGGCGGTGAACCGGTCCAGCAGGATCGCCGTGGTACCGAGGTGAATCGGGGTGGTGTGGCTGGTCCAGAGCCCGAAACCGAACGGGGTCGGGATGATCGGCAGAAAAATGTCTTCAGAGCTCAGCTGTCCGTTGGCGACGGCCAGCTGGTGGAAGTAGTGCCAGCGGTTCTGGGTGTGCACGACGCACTTGGGCAGCCCGGTGGTGCCGGAGGTGGAGTTGATCAGAAAGACGTCGTCGGCGCCGAGTTGCGGCCCCGGCGCCCCGATCTCGACGGCGCCGTCCAGCGCATCGATGCGCAGGGTGTGGACCTCGAGGTCGGCCGCGGCCGCCTGCCGCTGCGCGTCGGTGATCAGCAGCTCGGCCTGCGCTGCGGCCAGGATCGCCGTCACCTCGCGGATCCCGGCGCGTGCACCGATGCCCACCACCACCGCGCCGCACCGCTCGATCGCCACGAACAGCACGTGAATGGCCGCGGAATCGCCGTGCCAGACCGCGATACGGTCGCGCGGCGACACTCCCGCGCCGGCAAGCCTGGCCGCCAGGGTGTCCGCCGCCGTGTCGAACTCCCGCCACGTCAGTCCCGCGCCGGGATGGTCGACATAGGCGGGCCGGCCCGGGAAACGTTGCGCGTTGCGGCGAACCGCATCCGACAGCGTGGTCTGCGACCACCACCCGGCGTCGTGGTAGCGGGCTACCTCGGCCGCGGTGAACGCCGGCGAATCCCAGTCAGGCATAACGCTCCTGCAGTCGTCCCTTGACCAGCTTGCCGGTCGCTGTGCGCGGCAGGTCGGTGCTGAACTCATAGCGGCGGGGCACCTTGTAGTGGGCCAGGCGCTCCCGCAGGAACCGATCCAGCGCTGCGGTCAACTCGTCGCGCGGGCCGGCCTCGGCGGCCGGGTGGACCACTGCCAGCACCGACTGCCCCATCTCCTCATCGGGGACGCCGATGACGGCCACATCCAGCACCGCCGGGTGCAGTGCCAGCGCGTTCTCGATCTCCTGCGGGTAGATGTTGACCCCGCCGGAGATGATCGTGAACGACTTGCGGTCGGTGAGGTACAAGTAGCCGTCGGCGTCGAGGTATCCGACGTCACCGGTGGTCGTCCAGTTCGGATGGTCCCGGTGGCGGGTGTCGGCGGTGCGCTGCGGGTCGTTGTGGTATTCGAACGGCGCGGCGTCACGTTCGAAGTAGACGGTGCCGTGCTCTCCGGCCGCGACCTCGCCGCCACGGTCGTCGCAGATATGGGCAACGCCCAGTACCGGTTTGCCGACCGAGCCGGGATGCGACAACCAGTCGTGACTGTCGATGATGGTGGTGCCGGCGGCTTCGGTGGCCGAGTAATACTCCAGCAGGATCGGCCCCCACCAATCGATCATGGCGCGTTTGACCTCCACCGGGCAGGGCGCGGCGCCATGTACCGCGCAGCGTTGCGATGACAGGTCATAGGCGTCACGAATCCGCCGGTCGAGTCGGAGCATCCGGACGAACATCGTCGGCACCCACTGACTGTGAGTGACCCGGTAGCGTTCGATGGACCGCAGCGCGTCCGCGGCGTCGAAGTGTCGCATCATCACCACCGTGGCACCGACCCGGTGCGCCATGGCCATGAACCGCAGCGGGGCCGAGTGGTAGATCGGGGCCGGCGACAGGTAGACCGAATCGACAGTCAAACCCATCGGCGGCGCGAACAATCCCGTGATCCGGTCGCCCGGCGCGTCGACGTCGCGGCCGGGCAACGGCACCTTGATCCCCTTGGGGAACCCGGTTGTGCCCGACGAATAGAGCATGTCCGCGCCGCACGGCTGCGCCGGCAGCGGTTGCGTCGAGGCGGCCGCCACCAGGCTCTCGTAGTCGTCGAAACCGTCGATGGGACCGGTTGCGATCCGGCGAGTGACCCGGGGTGTCCGGGCGATCACCGCCGCGGCGATGCCGGCGTATTTCTCGGCGATCACCAACGTCTGCGCATCGCAGTCGTTGACGACGTAGGCGACCTCCCCGGCGGTCAGGTGCGAGTTGATGAACGTGATGTAGAGCCCGGAACGCATGGCGGCCCAGTAGATCTCCAATGCGCGCGGCTGGTTGTCGCAGAGCACCGCGATGTGGTCGCCCGGCCGGACACCGACGTCGTAGAGGTGGCGGGCGAACCGCAGCGAGCGAGTGTCGAGTTGGCCGTAGGTGAGGGTCTCTGCGGTGTCGGCGACGATGATCGCCGGCTTGTCGGGCGTGGTCGCCGCGTGAACGCCGGGATACATCGTGACGGCCGCCTCGGTGTCAGCAGATCTCGGTGTCAGTAGATGTAGTCTTCGCCGCTGGCCCGCACGGTGATGTCGCTGATGCTGATGCCCCACGGCTGGTCGATCACTCCGACCACGGCCGCGGCGAGGTCCTCGGGGGTGATCAGCCAGTACTTCACCGAGTCGACGTCGGTCTGCTCGGCGGCCAGGGTGCCGTTGGCCCATTCGGTCATCGACTGCATGTAGTTCTCGGCGCGTGAACCGACGATGCCCATGATCGCCGCGCCGTTGACCACCCCGCTGCCCAGGTTGGTGCCGAGCACGCCGGTCGGTTTGACCGTGGTCACCTTGATCTTGCCCTTGGCCTCGCTGCGCAGCGAGTCCGAGAGCACGGTGACCGCGGCCTTGGTCGCGCTGTAGACCCCCGAACCGGCCACCCCGGCGTTGCCGTAGATCGACGAGATGTTGACGACGTGGCCGCGGCCTTGACCGATCATCTGGTCGTAGACGGCCGAGATTCCGTTCACCACGCCCTTGATGTTGATGTCGATCGCGCGGTGCCACTGCTGCCAGGCTTTGTCGTGGTCGGCGAAGTAGGCCAGCGGCATCACGCCGGCGTTGTTGACGATGACGTCCACCGCGCCGAAGGTCTGCACCGCGTGTTCCACGGCGGCCTTCATCTGCCCCATGTCGGTGACGTCGGCGAGGTGGTGGGTGCCCGACAGTCCGGCGGCGCGGATGCCGTCGAAGACGGCCGCGAGGTTCTCGGCGCCGATGTCCACGCCGACCACTCGAGCCCCGCCGGCGGCGCACTTCTCGGCGATCAGTTTGCCGAACCCGCCGCCGGCGCCGGTGACGACGACAACCTTGTCCTGCAGGTGCTGCGACATAGTCGGCCTCCCGGCAACGCGTCTCGGACTGCGGAGTTTCGATGAGTGTAGGTGGCCGCTGTGGTACCTGTGCCGGGCGCCCGATTTGCCCGGCGACAGGCCGGACATCCACCCGCCGCCCCGGCGAGCCGGGCGCTATGGTCACTGCGTGAAGCGTCGAACGGCATTGGGGCTGCCGCTCCTGTTGGCGGCGGGTCCCGCCCTTAGCCGGATCCCGCGGGCCGGCGCCGACCCGGGCCGGTGGTCGATCGACCGGGTCAACCGCTGGTATCAGGCGCAGGGCTGGCCCGTCGGCTCCAACTACATCACCTCGACGGCCGTCAACCAGCTCGAGATGTTTCAACCCGGAACTTTCGACCTGCGGCGCATCGACGCCGAGCTGGGCTGGGCCCGCTCGGCAGGATTCAACACCGTGCGGGTGTTCCTGCACGACCAGCTCTGGGCGGCGGACCGTAAGGGCTTCCAGTACCGGCTGGCCCAGTTCGTCTCGGTCGCCGCCCGACGCCGGATCAAGCCGATGTTCGTACTGTTCGATTCCTGCTGGGACCCGCACCCCAAGGCGGGCCAGCAGCTTGCGCCCCGCCCCGGCATCCACAACTCGCGGTGGGTGCAAAGCCCCGGCGCCGAGCGGCTCGGTGACCGCAACTACTACCGCACCCTCTATGACTACGTCACCGGTGTGATGACCCAGTTCCGCTACGACGAGCGAGTTCTGGCGTGGGACTTGTGGAACGAGCCGGACAACATGGCCCGGGAGTACAACAGCGTCGAGCGCTCCGACAAACTCGACCTCATCAGCGACCTGCTCCCGCAGGTCTACAGCTGGGCGCGCGCCGTCGACGCTCGTCAGCCGTTGACCAGCGGCATCTGGGAGGGCTCGCGACAGGGCAGCACGATCGTCAACACCCAGCTCAACAGCTCCGACTTCATCACGTTCCACTCCTACGACAAGCCCGCGGCGTTCAGCGATCGGATCGCCGAGCTCGCCCCGCTGGGCCGGCCGATGATGTGCACCGAGTACCTGGCCCGCACCCGCGGCAACACCATCGACGGGATTCTGCCGATCATGAAGCGCCACAATGTCGGCGCCTACAACTGGGGTTTCGTCGCCGGACGGACGCAGACCTACCTTCCGTGGGACTCCTGGGACAGCCCCTACACCGCGGAGCCGCAGGTCTGGTTCCATGATCTGGTGCAGCCCACCGGGCGCGCCTACCGCAACCTGGAGATCCTGACGATCAGCAACTTGACCGGCCGATGATCGCAGACCCGGATTCGGGGCAGGTTGGCACGACCGGCTGATAGCCGCCGGATTCAATGGTGAAATTATTGGCGGCAATGTCATCGGCGGCCGGTTCGGCGGTCGGTGTTCACGGGTCTGCTTGAGGAGTCGATGATGGGCGAGACCGCGCCGGGTTCGCGGGCTGGGTCACGTGTTGGGCGCTACCTCCTCAAACGACTGCTGGGTCACGGCCCCACCGGCGAGGTCTACGAAGCCGTCGACACGCAGAAGGATCGCCCCGCCGCGGTCAAACTGCTCGCACCGGCATTAGGCCGCGACCCGGCGTTCCGGGAGTGGTTGCAGCGTGAGGCGCTGACCGTCGGGCGGGTCCAGGAACCACACGTGGTGCCGGTCCGCGATTACGGCGAACTGGACGGCGAGGTCTTCATCGACATGCCCCTGGTCCACGGCGGCGACCTTTCGGCGCTGCTGAGACGAACCGGGGTGCTGCCGCCATCGCGTGCGGTGAACATCGTGTGGCAGGCCGCCTCGGCGCTGGATGCCGCGCACGCCGCCGGAGTGATCCACCGCGGCATCAAACCGCGGAACATCCTGCTGACCGGGGACGACTTCGTCTACCTGGTGGACTTCGGGATCGCCGGGGCGCCCGGGGCGGACGCCGCTGACGCCGAGCACGCGGGCGCCCGCTGGAAGTACTCGGCACCGGAGTTGTTCTCCGGCGGTGACTTCGGTCCGGGCGTGGATGTCTACTCGCTGGCGTGCGTGCTCTACCAGTGCTTGACCGGCTCACCGCCGTACCGGGCCGACAGCGTCAAGATGCTGGCCAATGCTCACGTGAGCAAGCCGATCCCGCGACCCAGCCAGGCCGGGTCGACGATCCCGTCCACCTTTGACGCGGTGATCGCCAAGGGCATGGCCAAGGATGCCCGGGAGCGCTATGGCAGCGCGGCCGAGTTGGCCACCGCCGCCTACCAGGCGCTCAGCGCGCCCGATCAGCATCGGACGCTGCAGATCTACGAGGCCAGCCAACAAGCCACCCCGCCGTTGATCGAGCAACCGACGTCGAGCACGCCGCCGGCGGTGCCCAGCGCGCAGCCGCGTGCCGCCGAACAGCCCAACCCACCGGCCCCGGCGTCGCCGGCGGGTCCGATGCCGCCCGCCCCGCCGGTGTCGCAGGCCGCGGCGCAACCGGCCGAGGCGCCGGCCCCCGCGTCTCCCACCCGGCCTCCAACCACGCCGCCTCCAACCACGCCGTCTCCCGCCACGCCGTCTCCCGCCACGCCGCCGGTCCCGCCGGAACCCGAACCCGCTCCGGCACCGGAACCGGCGAGCACTCCTGGACAACCCGCGATTCCGCGCATCGCGACCCCGGACCATGACTGGTTCAGCTCGCCGCGACGAGTGCCCGCGTATCGCGATCCGGATAAACGCAAGAAGCTGTTGCGGCTCGCCGCGGCGCTGGCGGTGGTCGTGGGGATGATCACCTGGCTGACGAACCGGTCGGGCTCGGATGATTTCGCCGCCGACAGCGACCTGCCGGAGTCCGCCGCCGCTGCCAGTGAGCCCGCATCGCCGGTGTCGAGCGCCGAAGCCCGGGCGCGACTGCTCAAACTGCTGCCCCGCGGTTATCCGCAGGACGCCTGCACATCGACCACCCCGATGGGCGGCGCCATCGCGGAGGTGACCTGCGGCCGCAACGTCGACGTGGACGGCCCGTTCTCGGCGACCTATTCGCTGTTCCCGAACGCCGGCACCCTGCGGCTGAGTTTCGACAACACCGTGCAGGCCACCAACGTCGTCACCTGTCCGGGCCGGATCCAATCGCCGGGGGCGTGGCATCGGACCGCGACGCCGGACAAACCGAGCGGGATGCTGTTGTGCGGCACCCGGCAGGGTTCGCCCACGCTGGTGTGGACCAACGATGCCGATCTGATGATGGCGGCGTTGCGCACCGAACACAGCACCCCGAGTCTGGAGCAGTTCTATTCCTGGTGGAGTTCGCACTCCTGACCGGCCGTACCCCGCCGGCGCGGCCAGATATGTCGCAACTCTGAGACGTGCGCAAACAACAAGGTCAAATCCGTTAAGATTTGCCGTCTGGACTGCAAAACCCCCGAGATCCAGTCGAACCGAGGAGTCAACCAATAATGAAGTTGATCACTACTGCCGTGGCAGCAGCCGGAGCATTGGCCGCGGCCGGAGCGCTCAGCGTCGCAACCGCCGGCGCCGACGCCGGTGACGTCGCTCCGACGACCCACCCGATCGGAAGCCAGGGCACCATCGACAACGGTGGGGTCATCCAGGGCTGGACCATCAGCGACCTGCGGCCTAGCTCGGACGCCATCCCCTACCAGGCACGCGGCACCCTGTGGGAGGCCACCGCCACCGACGTCGCCATCCAGGGCACCGTCACCCCGGTGGTCGCCAACCTCGGCGCCCGGTCGGCCAGCGGTCAGACCTACCCCGCGCTGTTCGGTGTCGCCACCCCGCAGGGCGTGAACCCCTCGAACCTGGCCCAGGGCCAGAAGACCACCGGCAAGGTCTACTTCGACGTCACGGGCGACGCGCCCAACAGCGCGGTCTACCAGTTCGCCGGCAAGGACCAGCTGGTTTGGGTCCAGGCGGCGCCGGCCAGCGGCGGTTCGTCGGCCCCGGCGGCCGGCTCGCAGCGCAGCCCTGCGGCCACCAGCGGAAAGCCGGCCCAATCGGGCAACCAGACCACCCCGGCGCCCGCCGGTAGCCAGACCACCGGCAGCGAGAGCACCCCGTCGGCCACCAGCGGTCAGGGCACGCCGGCGACCTCGGGCAGCCAGGGCACCCCGCTGCCGGCCGAGGCCGACGGCACCCCGGCGACCGCGGGAAGCCCCGAGGGCACCCCGGCCGCGGCAAGCGGCTCGGAGGCGCCGACCTCGGCGGGTACCCCGGAAGCGTCCGCTCCGGCCAGCCCCGCTGGCCCGGCCGACACCCCGGCCGCGGCCGGTAGCTCCGGCACGCCGCTTCCCGCCGAGTCCCCCGCCGCCTCGAGCGCCGGGGCGGAAAGCCAGGCCGGCGCCAGTTCGCCGGGCAGCGACGCTGCGACGGCTTCGGGTGGAAACCAGGGCACGCCGCTTCCCGCCCCGGGCGCTTCGGCGGCCAGTGGCACGAGCAACGCGACCGGGTCGAACTGACCGCGCCATAGGTCGTTCGTCCGGCCCGGTCTCCGCTTCCGCGGGGGCCGGGCCGGACTCGTTTCCCCGGCGGCCCGGCCGGCGGCCCGTTAGGATTCAGTACTTTGGTACCAATCACCGGGATGCCGCCGAACCGAGGAGTCAGACCACATGAAGTCCATCTCGACCGTCCTGGCAGCTGGAGCATTGGCTCTCGCCGGCGCGTTCGGCACCGGAATCGCCGCCGCGGACGAGCCTGCCCCGCCCACCCATCCGCTCGGCTCCCAGGGCACGCTGCCGGAAGGTCCGGGTGTGCACGGCTGGACAGTCGCCGACCTGCGGCCCAGCTCGGATGCCATCCCCTATCAGCCGCGCGGCACCCTGTGGGAGGCCACCGCCACCGACGAGGCGATCCAGGGCACCGTGTTCCCGATCGTCGCCAACCTCAGTGCCCGCTCGGCCAGCGGCCAGAATTACCAGTCGCTGTTCACCGTGCCCACTCCGCAGGGCATCGTGCCGACAGGCCTGAGCCAGGGCCAGAAGACCAGCGGCAAAGTCTATTTCGACGTCACCGGTGACGCGCCGACGAGCCTGGTGTATCAGGCCGGCGGCGCCGATCTGATCCGGTGGGTGGTTCCGGCGCCGCAACCGCAGTCGGGTCCGGCCGCGCCGCAGCCGCAGGCACCGGCCGCAGGATCGCAGGCCCCCGCGAGCGGCGGCAGCCATCGAGCGCCGGGCCCGGCGTCGCGGCCGGCCAATCCGGCACCGGCTTCACCGCCCGTCGGCAGCTCGGGCACGCCGCTGCCCGAAGGCAGCTCCGGTACGCCGCTGCCGGCCGAAGCCCCCGATTCGTCGGCGTCGTCGAGCAGTTCGGCGGGGACCCCGGCAAGCCCCTGACGCGCGGCGGGCCTCGGGCCGATCAGAGCTTGAAGCGGCCCGCGAAACCCCGCAACGGCAGGTCGGCACTGGTCAGCAGGCCGGGCCGGGCGGCGACCACCGAACTGATCGCGTTGAGTGCCGGCAGCCCGGTCACGGTCATCCCGATCGAGGCGAAGTTGTCCGGGTCGGACAGGTCCACCCCGGGCTTCGGCAAGATCATGTGCTTGTTGTACACACACGGGTCGCCGGTGACCCGGGTGATGTAGCAGCCCTTGATCTTCCAGTTCGGTTCGGTGTGCGGGGTCATCTGCCACTCCAGGTGGGTTTCGATGCGCGCGACGCCGTCGACCATGCCCTGGTATTTGATGTAGCTGCCGCCCAACGAGCCTTTGGGCAAGGTGTACCAGCCCAGGTCGACGTCTTTGGTGCACACGCCCAGCTCGTAGCTGAAGGTGACCTCGTCGAGTGTCAGGCCGAAGCAGTCGGCCATCATCAGCACGCTGTCGGCGAAGACGCGGGTGAACTTCTCCAGCTTGGCCGGGATCTCCGGATCATCGGCCGGTTGTCCGTAGCCGACCTCGATCCAGGTCTCCTTGGAGTGGTGGCACGACACGTCGACCGATTCGATGGTGGTGACGTTCTCGATCTCGGCTACGTCGGCCGCAGCGACCACGCCCAGGATCTGGTTGAGGCCCGGGTTCATCCCGGTGCCGTAGAAGGTCGAGCCGCCCTTCTCGCACGCCTCGGACAGCAGTTGTGTCACCGGCTTTCCCGAGGGGTGCGGGTGGTTGTGGTCGCGGTGCCAGCCGGTGATCCAGTCCGCGGTGGTGACGATGTTGATGCCCGCCTCCAGAACCTTGACGTAGAGGTCCTCGTCGGGGAACACGCCGTGGAAGGTCAGCACATCCGGTTTGGCGGCGATGATCTCCTCGACGGTCCCGGTCGCGATCACCCCGTTGGGCGAGATCCCGGCCAGCTCGCCAGCGTCCTTGCCGACCTTATCCGGCGAATAGCAGTGCACCCCAATCAGTTCCAGATCGGGACGCGGCGCGATCCGCTTGATCATCTCGGTGCCGACATTTCCGGTGGCGACCTGGAACACGCGGATCGGTTTGGCGGATGCGGTCATGCGGGTGAACCTTTCTGGGCAGTGGCTGCAGCGACCTCAGCAGCACTGCCGCCGATGCCGTCGGGATAGAACTGCTTGGCCCACTGCCGGATTGCGGTGAAGCCCGCATATTCGGCGGTGGCCAGGGCCGGCGGGTCCGAATAGCGCTGGTGCGACCAGATGTGGATGTCCTGTTCGAACTGGCGGATCACTTCCCGCCCGAACTCGGCCGCTCGGGCCTCGGCGCGGGCGGGATCGGCGCCCGGCGTCCGGCCGATGTAGACCATGAACCGGACGTCGGAGGTGGAGTCGTCGACGGGGGTGATCGCCGAGATGGTGCGGTTGTCGATCATCCCCCAGCTCTTGGTCACCGCGATGCCCAAGCCGCCGTTGATGGCCTCGACACCGCTGTTGACGTCTTCGATCCGCTGGCCGTCGTCGCCTTCGAAGGTGATGGTGAAGTCGACGTAGGACACCGGTTCGGCGAAATCGTGCCGGGTGAAGACCGGCACGATCGGGGTGCGGTGGACGTACTTGAAGTGCGCGAAATCCACCCCGTTCTCCAGCACGTACTGCGGGTGCATTTCCAGGGACTGCCGGTAGAGCCGCTGCTGGGGGTAGTAGTCAGTCGCGGTGCGGTCATCGAAGGCGGCGAACACATCCGGCGGGTCGAAGTACGGCTCGCGGCCGTGCACGTCGTGCCAGATGTAGACCGACTCGTTGCGTTCGATGACCGGGTAGGTGCCGATCCGCCGGCCGCGGTTGGGCTTGTCTTGGTAGGGGATACAGACGTTGCGGCCCTCAGAGTTCCACTGCCAGCCGTGGAAGGGGCACTGCAGCACCTCGCCGCAGACGGTGCCGCCGTAGCCCAGGTGCGCACCGAGGTGCTCGCAGTAGGCGTTCATCACGGTCAGCTGACCGGATTCGGCACGCCAGGCCACCATCTCCTGACCGAAGTACTTCATGCTGTGGACGTCGCCGACACCGATCTCGTCGGACCAGGCGACCTGGAACCAGCCGGTCGGCGTCATCGACAGCGGCGGTTTAGCCATGTGCAGATGTCCTCTCCGAAGTCTCGACGGGGCCGACTTCCGCAGCATAGTTCGACCCGCACCAGAATCATAGGGGGCACTATGGAAATGTTGCTAGAATTCCGGGGATGACGCACCCGGCGCCACGGCGCAGCAACAAGCGGGGGCAGGCGACCCGCCAGGCGATGCTGGACGCGGCGGTGCGCTCACTGGCCACCGGCGATCCGGGCGCGGTGTCGGCGAGCCGGATCGCCAAAGAGAGCGGCGCCACCTGGGGTGCGGTGCAGTATCAGTTCGGCGACGTCGACGGCTTCTGGGCGGCGGTGCTGCACCGGACCGCGGAACGCCGAGATGCGGCGATGTCGGCATTCGCAGGGGTGAAAACGGATGCGCCGCTGCGGGATCGGGTCGCCGCGATCATCGACACGCTCTATGACGGGCTGGCGTCGCAGGATTCGCGGGCGATCGAGAACCTGCGGGCCGCCCTTCCCCGCGATCACAGCGAGCTGGAACGGCTGTATCCGCGCACCGCAGCGGAGTTGTACTCCTGGGGCAAGAGCTGGCTGCAGACCTGCCACAGCGCGTTCGCCGGTCTCGGAGTCGACCCGCAGCGGGTGCGCGAGGTGGCCGCGCTCATCCCGGGCGCGATGCGCGGGCTGGTCTCCGAGCGCCAGCTGGGCTCGTATGCCGATCTCGAGGAGGCCCGTCGCGGGCTGACCAACGCCCTGGCGGTCTATCTGGAGGGATCCCGGGCCGGCTGAGGACTCAGCTCGGCGCGAGTCCGGAGGCGCCGCGGTCGAGATTGCGAAATCCCACGCACGGTTCTTTGGTACCGAACATGAACGGCAGCGCATTCCACCGCAGCCGCAGTCGCGGCCCGTCCCAGGGTGGCCGACGGTAGCACCGCCGATCGCGACAGACCCAGGTAGTACGTCGCCGTCTGCCCCAACCCCTCGCACTCGTGGATCAGCTCCGTTACAGCGCATTGCTGGTGCCCGACCGGGCTCACCTGCCGCCGTGCCGCGGGGACCGTTTTGCAGCCGGCGCTGCGCCGCATGAGTCAGCCGTTGCCCTCCGCGGGGGTGGCGCGCTCGCCGCTTTCCTTCCGGTACTTCCGCAGCTCGGTGCGCACCGCCGCGTCGAACGCCCGGTCCAGGCTGGCGTGCGCTGCCCGCCGTGCCACCCGGCGCATGGCGTCCACCAAGTCGGCGGCCCAGGCGAGTTCGTCGTCGTTGGTGGGTAACCATCCGGTCCCCCGCTGACGCACCACCTCCGCATATCCGCTGCGGGCCAACACACCGGCCGCTTCGTCCAGTTTCTGGTCGACCGCACCCACCGCGTTGAGCAGTGCCGGCAACGGCATACCGCGCGAGATCAGCGTGGCCAAGTCATCGACGAGGCGCAGATCGATCACCCGGTAGTCGTTCTCGGTGTCGCTCGGCTCGATCACTCCGTCATCGGTGAGCCGGCGCAGCATCGGGGCATCGAGCCGGCCCAGCCGAGTCTCCAGTTCTTCACGGGTCATGGTCTGCGACACCGGGTTCGACCACGGCGCCGTCACCAGCTCGCCCAGATCGGCCAGATCCAGCACCTCGACCAGATCCTCGCCGCGTTGCAGTCCGGTGAGGAACTTCAGGATGTGCTTGACCGTGAAGCCCTCGCCGAGCAAGCGAATGATCGCCTTCAGCTGCTTGAGGTGCCGATCGGTGTAGATCGCGACCCGGCCGCGGCGCTGCGGCCGGGGCAGCAGGCCGTTCTCCTGGTAGACCCGAACGTTGCGGGTGGTCGTCCCCGCCTCCCGTGCGAGGTCGTCGATCCGGTACTCGGCCACCAGCGCATCCTATGTGGTCAGCACCGGGTCACTGCTCGCCTTCGCCACCGTGATCTTGAAATCGTGCAGGTCCAGCGTCTTGAGCTGATTGACGTATTGGGTGGCGAATCCCGGGAACATGGTGGCGTTGAAGCCGTCCTCGGTCAGATACCAGCTCTGGCATCCGGAGTTCCAGGTGGTCGATTCGAGCCGCCGCTGGATGTCCTTGTTGTAGCGGTGCTGCGCCTCGGGCCGCACGTCCAGTGACCTCCAGCCGAACCGCAGTAGTTTGGCGACCGCGTCGACGATGTAGTCGATCTGGGCCTCCATGTAGACCAGGGCGGAGCTGTGGCCGGGACCCGAGTTCGGTCCGAAGGTGAAGAACAGGTTGGGGTAACCCGAGACCGCCACGCTGCGGTAGGCATAGGCGCCACCACTCCATTCGACGGCCAGGTTCCGGCCGTCTCGCCCGGTGATGGGATAAGGAGTACCGGCCTTGGCGACGTCGAAGCCGGTGGCGAACACGATGGCGTCGAAGCGGTGCTCGATGCCCTCGACAGTGCGGATGCCCTTGGGCGACAGCCGGGCGATGGGCCAGGTCACCAGGGTGCAGTTGTCCTCCTGCAACGCCGGGTAGTAGTCGCTGGTCAGCAGCAGGCGCTTGCAGCCGGCGGAGAAGTCCGGCGTCAGCTGCCGTCGCAGCCACGGGTCCTTCACCTGCAACCGCAGGTTGGCGGCACTGACCGCTTCGACCAGTCGGGTGAACGGACTCTCCCACACCACGCCGAGGGCAACCGACTCATGGCCCCAGTACCAGGCGGCCCGCATCAGCTTCTCCGCCGCGGGCACGTTCTTGTAGAGCCACTTGAGCGGGCCGCTGGTCGAGGTGTTGACCTTCGGCAGCACCCAGCTCGGCGTGCGCTGGAACACCTTGATCGACTTCGCGACCTTGACCAGTTCCGGAACGATCTGCACGCCGCTGGCACCGGTGCCGATGACCGCGACCTTCTTGCCGCTGAAGTCGTAGCCGTGATCCCAACGGGCGCTATGGATCTTGCGGCCCTCGTACGTCTCGATTCCCGGGATATCCGGGAGGCTGGCATTGGCCAGCGGGCCGGACGCCACGATCACGGCACGGGCTCGCACCGGTTCCCGGTCGTCGAGATCGATCGTCCACTCGCCCGCGTCGGTGTCATACTCGAGGGCGGTCACGTTGTGACGGAATCGGATGTGCGGGGCGATCCCGGCGGACTCGACCATCCCGTCGATGTAACCGAGTATCTCGGCGCTACCCGAATACGTCTGCGACCACTCGGGGTTGAGCGCAAAACTGTAGGAGTACAGCCGCGACGGGATATCACATTGTGCGCCGGGATAGGTGTTGTCCCGCCAGGTGCCGCCGACGCGTGAATCGCGTTCGAAGATCACGAAATCGGTGATGCCCCGGTCCTTGAGCCGGATGGCGGCGCCGATGCCGGCGAAACCGGCGCCGATGACGGCCACGGAGATGGTCATGGCAGCTGCTCCCCTCAGGCGACCGGCTCGTAGGTCAGTTCCCGCGACCAACTCGGCTCGTGGCGCACCAACGACGCCGGGATCACGCCGGTGACCTTCACCAGCGAGTCGGCCAGCCAGTGATACTTCGAGCTGCGGTCGATCACCTTCTTGCCGTGCCAGGAGATCAACCGGTACATCGGCACCCGCCGGGCGAATGCGTTTCGTTCACCGACGTTCTGGAACCGGCGCATCGCCTGGTACAGCCGTTCTTCATTGACGCCCATCGCCACGATGTTGTCGCGCATCTTGTTCAGCAGCGGGAAGTAGCTCAAGGTGCCGATCAGCAGCGCCGGGTTCATCCAGCTGCCGACCAGCTCGACGGCCAGCTTGCGGAGGCCGGCATGGCCCAGGATGTCCATCACCTCGAAGTCGACTGCCAGATGACGCGACTCGTCGGAGTTGATCCGTTTGAAAACTTCTTGGGCCACCGGGTCTTTGACCTCGTCGGTGATGAACTTGATCAGTGCGCCGTCGAGTGCCACTTCCAGCATGGGAATCACGGTGCCCAGAATCGACAGCGACATGCTGTCGGAGAACTTGTCGAGCCAGGTGATCACCAGCTGGACGTTGACGCTCGGTGGTGGGACCTCGTCGTTCTCCAGCATGCCCCACCGGCGCATCAGCGCGAGCTCGGCGTTGGCGTGTTTCTGCTCTTCGGCGTGGAAGTGCTCGTAGATGCTCTTCAATGTCGGGGTCGGGGCCTTCTTGGCCAGTGCGGCAAAGCCGCGGGCGCCGACGTTCTCGATCCACATCAGGTCGGTCATGAACGGCTTGAGCTTGGCCCACAGCTCGGGCTCGATCAGCTCGGCTCCCGGCGCGTCCCAGTCGATGTCGACCAAGGCCCACTGCTTGTCCTTGATCATCTGCAACATGTTGTCCAGGTCCATCGCCATGATCGGGCACGTCCTTTCGTGAGACGGTTCAGTTCTTGGGAAGGACGCGGCCGAGCAGGCCGGCGCCTCGGGCGTACAGCGCGGGGAAATGCCGCTTGAGGTGCCAGATGACGGTGGCGTCGAGCTGCGGCACCACATACAGCCGCCCGGCGTCGTGCGCGTCCAGGGTGTGCGCCGCGACACCGTCGGCCGACAACCCGATCCAGCGGGCCAGCTGCTGGCTCAGGTTCATCGAGCCGGGGGTGATCCGGCCGTCTTGAAACACGTTGGTCTTGACGAAGGTCGGGCACAACACGGTGACCGCGATGCCGGTTCCGCGGAGCTCGGCGGCCAGCGTCTCCGACAGCGACATGACACCGGCTTTGGAGACGTTGTAGGCCGCCATCGAGGGTGCGGCGGCGAATCCTGCCGCCGATGCCACGTTGATGATCCCGCCGCGGCCCGCTTCGCGAAGGATCGGCGTGAAGATCTCACAGCCGTGGACCACACCCCACAGGTTGATTCCGAGCGCCCACTCCCAATCCTCAAAGCCGATGTCGCCGACCGGTTTTCCGCCGATGCCGACGCCGGCATTGTTGATCATCAGGGTCGGTGCACCGCCGAAGACATCCCGGGCATGCCCGGCCAGCTGCTCGACTGCGGCACGGTCGGACACATCGCACTGCACCGCGTGTCCGCTGCCGGAGGGAAGCTGTTCGATCAGGGCGACGGTCTCGGCGGCGCGGGCTGCGTCGATGTCGGCGCAGAGGACGTCGCCGCCGCGGCGGACCAGTTCCAGGGCGAAGGATCGTCCGATGCCGCTGCCGGCGCCGGTGACCACCGCTGTGGCATTGACCGAACGCCGGTCGGTCCGGAAGGCGTTGCGCAGCCTGTCGATGCCGGCGATCACGACGCCCCCTCGAGGGCGGTCCTAGCGGGCAGTGCTGCACCGTCGGGTTGGGTCACGGTTGAGAGGACACCACTGATTGCGCCATTTGTCAATGGCGCTGTGGACGATGTCCCAATTGGGCGGTCCTTTTGTATGGACCCGTGTTCGCTTATTTTCCGCTTAGGTTCAAGAGGCGATTCACTTAGTGCGTGAAGGGACTGGGCACTGGTAATCGCCGGCCGATTATTTCGATTTCGGGGACTAAATTGACGCCACCGGTAATAATCCGTGTGTCGGCAACCGGTGCCGCAACAGCAGGATTCACATCTACACCGGGGAGGTGTCGGTCGATGTATTCAGGTGGCCAGCAGAACAGCCGGGCGACATCATTCGGAATCTTTGCGAACGAGGGGGAGCTATGAAGCGACTGATAATCGGCGCCGCACTGTGCGGTGCCGCGATGGCATTCGCCGCCACCGCCAATGCGGCGGACCAGAATGACTACGATTTCCTCTACGGCTCGACCGACGCGTTGGTCCTGGGCCCGACCGGCATCGGGACGCCGAGTGCCAACTACATCAGCAACGGGATCGACCTGTACCTCGAGCCGCTGGGGTACCAGGGCACCGTTGAGTCATCGCAGGCGCTGACGCTCCCCAACTCGTATGACTTCTTCGAGAGCGTCCCGGGCGGCGAAAGGATCCTCATCGACGCGATCCTCGCCGACTACAACGCCGGCGAGATGGGCTGCGATGACGCGGGCGTGTGCACCGATCCGCTGACCATCTTCACCTACTCCCAAAGCAGCCTGGTGGCCGCGCACGCCCAAGATGACCTCGTCGAAGCGGGCGTGCCCACCGACGCGTTACGTTTCGTGATGCTCGGTGCCAACCCGGACGCCGTCCCCACCGGCTTCTACGAAACCCAAATATTCAACATCGACGGCGACATCTTCACGAACAACGTGTACGAAAGTTGGTGGGACCTGCTGTTCGGCGGGAACACAAGCTTTGAGGATGTGCTGATCGGGTTGGCCCTCCACAACTCCTACCTCGGCTTGACCGAAGCCCAAATCGACGCTGCCACATCGGTTACCGAGGGACTGACCACGATCAACGAGATTCCGACGCTCACCATGCCGGAGCTGTTCCAAGCGCTGCTGGCTTCGTTCTTCAACGTGTAACCGCGCAGCGGGCTTGCGGCAAGCAGGACGTCACAAGCCGGTGGCCCGATTGCAGAACCACGACGAGGATGACTGCGCCACTGTTCCTTGCGCGCCAGGAACAGTGGCGCTTTACGGTGGGGCGGGCGGGGCTCGAACCCGCGACCAACGGATTATGAGTCCGCGGCTCTAACCGACTGAGCTACCGCCCCCGGGCACCAACTAGCTGCGGACGTCTGTCCCGCAAGATCGTCGGTCGGCGTCGGCGCGAAGCCTCCGCACGACCAAGACATTAGCGCGCGGGATGACCGCCGACCACGCCCCGGTGCGCCCTAACAGTCCGACGGTTCACCTCCGTGGCGGTCGGTGGACGCCGGCGGGCGCTTCGGGATCCTGCGGCAGATCCATGCCGGCCAGCCGCGCCGGGTCCGCGATCGACACGATGCCCACCAGGCGGCCGGCTCGCACGGTGCATGCCATCAAGCTCAGCGGCCGGCCCGTCGGACCCCAGGTCAGGATGCCTGGTTCGCCGTTGACCAGCACGCGGCGAGCGGTGATCCGCGCCCCCTGGCCTCGGCGAACCGCCTCCACGATCGCGGAGGATCCCGTCTCCACCGTCATCCCGCGCGACGTGTGTTGACGCCAGGTGACGTCGGGATCGAGCACCCGCAACAGGGCGTCGAAATCGCCGCCCTGCGCGGCCGCCAGGAAGGCGTCGACGACCTCTCGCTGCGCCCGCCGATCCCCCGTCGGCTGCGGCACGTCCTGCACCTTGCGGCGTGCCCGGCTGGCGAGCATCTTCGCGGCGTCGGCCGATCGTCCGAGGAGTTGCCCGATCTCGGCGAACGGCACCGCGAACATGTCGTGCAGCACGAATGCAAGCCGCTCATCGGGACGCAGCGATCCCAGCACAACCAGCAGCGCCAGTCCGACCGACTCCGACAGCACCGCGGTGTCTTCGGGGGTGTCGGCGTCATCGGTCACCACGAGTTCCGGAAGATCCTGATCGATCGGGATCTCGGGCCGGGCGGCACGCGACCGAAGAGCGTCGATGCAGATGCGGCCGGTGACGGTCGTCAGCCAGCCCGGCAGATGGTCGATTGCGTCGGCGTCCTGGCGGGCGAGCCGCAGCCACGCCTCCTGCACGGCGTCTTCGGCGTCGGACCACGAGCCCAGAACCCGGTAGGCCAGGGCCCGCAGCCGAGGGCGATGCTGCTCGAAAATCTCGGCCAGCTGCGACTCGCTCGTCATCGGTTACCTCTCGTCGTACCGGTCCGTCATAGGTGATGACGAGCCTCACCGGACCGACGTAACCACGAAGGAGCAGCCATGAACACCACCCTGTGGATCATCGCCGGTGTCGCCGCCGCCGGGTATGCCATCGGCGGCGCGACCCTGTTGCTGATGCCGAAGGACAAGTACCGGTCGCTGGGCGCCAACCAGCACTGGGTCGACGACTTCACCACCGGCCACCTCAAGGCCGTCGGCACGATCAAGCTGGTCGCTGCGCTCGGCCTTGTCCTGCCGGCGGTCCTCGGCGTGGCGCCGCTGCTGGTGCCGATCGCCGCCTGCGGCCTGATGCTCTTCATGGCCGGGGCCGCTACGACGAGGTTCCGGCGCAGCGAGTGGGGATATATGGCCGGCGACGCGATGTTTCTCGCCGTGTTCGCCTTCCTCGCCTGGGGGCGGTTCCTCCTGCAGCCCTTCGCCTGAACTACCGCGACGCGACGCGGCGCCTGAGGAACGGGATCAGCATCGGGACCCGGTGGCGGTACTGCCGATACTCCGCACCGAGCATCCCGACCAGGTCGCGCTCCTCCAGCTGCAGCGCGACCAGGATGTAGCCGGTGCTCGCCGCCGCGAACAGCAGGTGGCCGGCGGTCATGGTGGGCGTCGCCCAGAACGCGATCACGAACCCCAGCATCAGGGGGTGGCGCACCACCCGGTACAGCGCCGACGCGCGGAAACCGACCGGCTGGTAGGGCTGTTCGCGCCACGCGAGGTAGACCTGGCGCAGTCCGAACAGGTCGAAGTGGCTGATCATGAACGTCGACGCCAGCGCGATCGCCCAACCGATCCAGAACAGTACCCAAAGCGCGGTCCGTCCCACCGGCCACGCGACGTCCCAGATGATCGCCGGGACCGGACGCCACTGCCAGAACAGCAAGACCAGAACGAGATTCGACGCCAGAACGTAGGTGCTGCGTTCGATGTCCGGCGGTACCAGTCGCGTCCACCATCGCTTGAACGCCGGCCGCGCCATCACGCTGTGTTGCACGGCGAACAAGCCCAGCAACAGCACGTCGACCACGATCGCCGGGCCGGTCGGCGCCGACGGTCCATGGTCCACGCTGCGCGGCACCACGACGTCGCCGACGAAACCGACGGCATAGAGGAAGACCACCAGGAAGACCAGATAGTTGAGCACTGCGTAGGCCAGTGCGAGAAAGCGGGCCATGGCGCCCTCCCAACCTGCTGAATCCCCCACTTTAAACCCGGGAACCGGCAGTTCAACAGGGGTTTTGCCGGCCACGTGAGCAGCGCCGACCGGCACCGGCTTACGATCGGCCAATGACCGCGGAAACGTTCGTCACCCACGCGCCCGGCGATGTCCGGATCATCGCCGACCGTCATGGTGACCCCGACGCGCGCGCGGTGGTGTTCCTGCACGGCGGCGGGCAGACCCGGCGCTCGTGGGGCCGGGCGGCCGCGGCGGTGGCCGAGCGTGGCTGGCAGGCCATCACCGTCGACCTGCGCGGCCACGGCGAATCGGATTGGGCGAGCGAGGGCGACTACCGGCTGGTCAGCTTCGCTTCAGACGTTCACGAGGTGCTGCGCACGCTGCCGCCGGACCCGGTGGTGGTCGGCGCCTCCCTGGGCGGGTTCACCGCGATGCTGCTGGCAGGCGAACTGGCCCCCGGTGCGGCCAGCGCGGTGGTGCTGGTCGACATCGTGCCCAACATGGATGCCTCCGGCGCCGAACGGATTCAGGCGTTCATGGCCGAGCGGATGGATTCGGGTTTCGGCTCACTCGACGAGGTCGCCGACGCGATCGCCGCTTACAACCCGCACCGGCCCCGCCCCGCCGACCTGGACGGACTCACGACCAACCTGCGCCGCCGGGGTGACCGCTGGTATTGGCACTGGGACCCGAAATTCGTCAGCGGCTCAGACGAGTTCTCGCCCCTTGAGATCCACGACGTCGACCGGCTCAACGCCGCGGTGGGCAACATCCTCGACGACGGCGTGCCGATGCTGCTGGTACGCGGCCAGCTCAGCGATCTGGTCAGCGCCGAGAGCGCCGAGGTTTTTCTGGCCCGCTTCCCGCAGGTGGAGTTCATCGACGTGGCCGGTGCCGGGCACATGGTCGCCGGCGACCGCAACGACATCTTCGCCGACGCGGTCCTGGGCTTCCTCGCCCGTCACACCGACTGAGTCAGCTGAAGACGGTCTGGCCGTCCGCATTGAGCAGGTAGGGCTCGGTTCCCTCGGCCACCCGCGGCGCGTCGGCGCCCAGCGAGACCGCGATCTTGTTGCCGGCGTTACGCATCACATCCAGCGTCAGCTCGATGCTCTGGTCGTCGGTGAAGTGCCGGCGCACCCCGGCGGCGACGTCGGCATCGATGCGCGCCGGCGTCCAGATCAGCGCGTCGACGTAGCGCAGCGCCGCCTTCTGCGACTCGCTCAGCATCCGGGAGGACTCGAAGCGTTCGATCTCGTCGTAGAGCGTCTCGGATCCGCCGGCATCCAAGGCGGTCGTCTCCCGCAGCGACTTGCACAACCGGCAGTTGTGCTGGGCCGCACCGCGCAGCCGGACCACCTCGGAGGTCACCGCGTCCAACGACCGCAGCCGCGCCACGGCGGGCATGAACCGGTTGAACAACGCGTCGCCCGGGTGGCTGGAGTGGTCCCACGCGATCTTGCCCGGCCACGACACCGGAACACCCACCGCTTCCAGCCCGGCACGCACGCGCGGTACGAAGTCGGCGATGTACACCTGCACGACAGCGTCGAAGGCCGTGTCCCCCAGGGCATCCCGTAGCCGGTCGCGCTGGTCTTCGGTGATCACCGAAACGTCGACGCTGAACTGTTCGGCGAACTCGGCCACCGCCGGATCGGCGCCGGCCTGATCACCGACCCCCTCCGCCGGCAGCGGCGGCAGGCCGAGCGTCCGGGCGCATACCCCGCGGACCACCGCGCCGACGGCACCGCCCGACACCGCCACCAACCGGTTCAGCTCATCGAGAATGTCCATGCCAAGGATTATGGACCGAACCGCAATAGGCTGAAACCCATGCGCGTCGTCGTCATCACCAAACACGGACCTCCCTCGGTGCTCGAGGTGCAGGATCGCCCCGATCCGCCACCGCCGTCGAGCGGCCAGGTCCGGATCGCGGTGCGCGCGGCGGGCGTGAACTTCGCCGACCACCTCGCCCGGGTCGGGCTGTACCCGGATGCGCCGAAGGTGCCCAGCGTGGTCGGTTACGAGGTGGCGGGCACCGTCGAAGCGGTCGGTGACGGGGTGGACCCCGCCCGTGTCGGCGAGCGGGTGCTGGCCGGCACCCGATTCGGCGGTTACGCCGAGTTCGTCAACGCCGAGGCCGCCGACACCGTGCCGCTGCCACCGTCGATGAGCTTCGAACAGGGCGCCGCGATACCGGTGAACTATGCGACGGCGTGGGCGGCGCTGCACGGCTACGGCTCGCTGCGGTCCGGCGAACGCGTCCTGGTGCATGCGGCCGCCGGCGGCGTCGGTATCGCGGCGATCCAGCTGGCCAAGGCCGCCGGCGCCGTCGTGGACGGGACCTCGTCACCGGGCAAGCATGGTCAGCTCGAAGCGCTGGGCATCGACCGGGCCATCGACTACCGACGCACCGGCTGGTGGAAAGGACTGCCGCCCTACGACATCGTGCTCGACGGGCTCGGCGGCACCTCGCTGCGGCGGTCGATGGCCTTGTTGCGTCCCGGCGGACGGCTTGTCGCCTATGGGCTTTCATCGCTGCAGCAGGGCGAGAAGCGATCGCTGCGCCGGGCGGCCCCGCAGGCGCTGGCGATGCTGCGCGGTTTCAGCCTGCTCACGCAGATGGAGCAATCCAAGACGGTGATCGGCCTGAACATGTTGCGGTTGTGGGACGACCGCGGCACGCTCGAACCCTGGATCGCACCGCTGTCGCAGGCGCTGGCCGACGGCACCGCGGCGCCCATCGTGCATGCCGCGGTGCCGTTTGCCAACGCCCCGGAGGCCCACCGCATCCTGGCTGCGCGGGAGAACGTCGGCAAGGTGGTGCTGGTGCCCTGAGCCGGACGCACGACAGCGGCGCTACCCCCGTGCTTACCCCGCCGCAGGTGGCCGCGGCATCCAGAAACGACGGTCCCGCATGCGAAACACCGCGGTCCCGCGGGTGTGCGACGCACCACGGTCCATCGGCCCCAGCACCCCCATCGGGGGGTGGCCCGCGAGGGGCCGCGACCCGTTGGCCGGCTCTGCGGCTATCGCAGCTGTCACCGGGCGCGGTGACCGCGCTGCCGCATCGGTGGTGGTCGCCGCCTGCGTCAGCGTCAACCAGTTCTGCGGCACCGACAACCGTCCCACCGGCGCCGCCTTGCCCGCGCCCGCCAGCACCGCCGCCGGGGCAGCTGTGGGGGCACTTCGGAGCGCATCGTCGACGAAGACCGAGTCGGGTGGCGCGGCCGCGCCGGCCGCTTGGTCTTGTGCGTTCAGGATCGCCATCCCGAAGATGCCCTGCGACCCGGTCGTGAACACCACCTGTTGAGCTACGCCCAGCACCCCCAGCGAGGGACCGAAAGCAGCGACCTGGGCGATTATCGGCACCGACGCCGGTGGGGCCGCCTGAGCCGCACTCACCGGCGGTGCCGGCGCCGATACTGCGGCGAGAAGCTGTGACTGGTGGTTGCTGCCCGAAACCAACTCGGAGGCAAGCAGTTTCGCATCCTGGGTGACAACATCGGCGACAGCGCGCGCTGCCGCGGCATGCTGGGCAGACTGCCCGCCCGGGTCGCTGGTCTGCGGCGGCTGCTGAAACCGCGTCAGCGTGCCGGCCTGCGCCGAGGCGGCGGCGTAGCCATACATCGCGGCAGCGTCCTGCGCCCACATCTCGGCGTAGACGGCCTCGGTGGCCGCGATCGCCAAAGTGTTCTGACCGAAGAAATTCGTGGCCACCAGCGTCGCCAGCTGGGCACGGTTGGCCGCCACCACCGCCGGTGGCACGGTCGCGGTGAACGCCGCCTCGTAACCGGCCGCCACCGCCCGGATCTGCGCTGCGGTCTGCTCGGCCTGGCCCGCGGTCGCCGTCGCCCACGCCATGTATCGGGTGGCGGCCGCCGCCATCGCATCCGAGGCGGGGCCCGACCAGGCCTGCCCGTGCAGCGTCGAGACCGTTGCGGCGTAACCGCTTGCCACCGACTCCAATTGCGCGGCGATGCCATCCCAGGCCGCTGCGGCCGCCAGCAGCGGCCCCGACCCCGGACCGGAATACATTCTGGTCGAATTGATCTCCGGTGGCAGGGCGCCGAAGTCAAACATCGAACGGCCCGTCCGAGCGCATCGGCTATCCGCCGAAGGACGGACGAGGCATCTTGAAGCGATCGGGTGCGATGCGCAACGCACCGGCGACCGACTGGCGTCCCGCCGCAGCGCCCATCATTGCCGCCATCGGTCCCATGCCCATCGCCGGAGCGGCGCCGGGCGCATCGGCCACCGCACCATCGGGTGCCACATCGGCAAGGTCGGTATCCGCCAGCCACACCGGGTCTACGCTGGCCGCCGCCGCCGGGGTGGCATCGGCCCATGCGGGCGGCACCGACAGTTGCCCCACCGGCGGCGCATCGCCACCCAGGTGTGCGAGCACCGCCTGGCGACCGCCCGCAGCAGCCGGCTCGGGCGCCGGTACCGCTTCCTTCGCCAGTACCGGTGCTGCCGCCCCGGCCGCGCCCACCCCGAGGTTGCCGTGGGTGAGCTGATAGGCATTCCCGGCCAACGCGAAGGACCCGACCGCCGAGACCGTACGCGCAGTCTGCAATCCGAACGAGGTGGGCCCCAGCAAGATGTTCACCGCCTCGATCCCGGCCAGCGGCAACAACGGGTCCGCCTGCGCGGGCAGTGCTGCGGCCGCCCCGGTCGACAGCCCGCCAAGCTGCTGCGGCAACTCCGCAAGCAGTTGCGACAGCATGGTCTGCGAGTGCGAGGCACCCGCGGCACCCACCGAACCGGCTACCGCGGCGGCCTGTCCGGCGCCACCGGTGGTCGTCGTCGGCGGCTGTTGAAACGGCGACAGCTGCGTCGCCGTCGCCGCCGAGGTCGCGTAGCCATACATCCCGAGGGTGTCTTGCGCCCACATCTCGGCGTACTCGAACTCGGTGGCCGCGATCGCCGGGGTGTTCTGCCCGAGGACGTTGGTCGCGGCCAGGCTCGCCAGCCGCGCGCGGTTGGCCGTCACCACCACCGGGGGCACGATCGCGGCACGTGCGCTCTCGTAGGCGGCCGCCGCGGCGCGCGCCTGGCCGGCAGCGCGTTCGACCTGGCCCGCCGTTACCGCCGCCCACTGGGCATACCGTGACGCCGCGGCCGCCATCGCCGCGGACGCCCGGCCTGTCCAACTCTCGCCCTGCAGGTCCGCGATCACCGAGAAATAGCCGGTGGAAAATGAATTCAGTTGCGCAGCAAGGGAATCATAAGCAGCCGCAGCGGCCAGCAACGGCCCAGAACCGGGGCCGGTATACATCTTCGCCGAGGTGATCTCGGGTGGGGACGTTCCGAAATCCAACACCTTGCCTACCCCCTCTGGTTGCCGTTCTATCGGCGACGAGCGGTGCCGGACTCACCCCGCGTCTGGAGCCCGCGGAGTCGGTCGACCAACGCCTGCTCGACCCGACCGGGTCGTGTGGCGGCGATACCACCGAGCATTCGAGTTCCCGTCCCGAGGCCCCGGTGCGGGAAAACACCTGCCACCGGCCAGTCTCAGTCGTGAAACGGCCCTCCGCCATCCGATCTGACACCCAATCCCGGGGGGGAACGACGTGTACGAACGTTGCCCGACCAGGCGTGAAACGGCGCAGAACCGGGCGGTGCCGATGGCCGAACCGGCCGAGGTCAGATAGTGCGGGCCAACCGTTGCGCGAGCAGCTCGGCGAACCGCGCCGGGTCCTCCAGCGCCCCGCCCTCGGCCAACAGCGCCGTCCCGTAGAGCAACTCCGCGGTGTCGGCCAACTCGGCGTCCTCGCCACGCTCGCCGTGCGCCTGGCGCAGCCCGGTGACCAGCGGATGGGCCGGGTTGAGTTCCAAGATCCGCTTACCGACCGGCACCTCCTGCCCGTTGGCGCGGTAGATACGCGCCAACGCCGGGGTGATCTCGAAGGTGTCGGTGATCAAGCAGGCCGGTGACTCGGTGAGCCGGGTGGACAGCCGCACCTCTTTGACGTGGTCGGTCAGGGTCTGCTGCAGCCAGCCGGTCAGGTCGGCGAACTCCTTCTCCTGCTCCTTGCGCTGTTCCTCGTGCGCGGTCTTGTCCTCCTCGGAGTCCAGATCCACCTCGCCTTTGGCCGTCGACTGCAACGGCTTCCCGTCGAACTCGGCGACGGCGTTCACCCACACCTCGTCGACCGGGTCGGTGAGCAGCAGCACCTCATACCCCTTGGCCTTGAACGCCTCCAGGTGCGGCGATTTCAGCAACTGCTGACCAGACTCGCCGGTGGCGTAGAAGATCTGCTCCTGGCCGTCCTTCATACGTCCGACGTACTCGGCCAGGGTGGTCGGCTCGGAGTCGCTGTGGGTCGAGGCGAACGAGCTGATCGCAAGCAGGGTCTCCTGGTTGTCGAAGTCGGAGAGCAGTCCCTCCTTGACGACCCGGCCGAATTCGGTCCAGAACGTGCGGTAATCCTCGGGCCGCTGCAACTGCAACTCCTTGATGGTGGACAGCACCTTCTTGGTCAGCCGCCGGCGAATGGCATTGATCTGCCGGTCCTGTTGCAGGATCTCGCGCGAGACGTTCAGCGACATGTCCGCCGCGTCGACCACACCTTTGACGAACCGCAGGTACTCGGGCATCAGCTGGTCGCAGTCGCCCATGATGAAGACTCGTTTGACGTAGAGCTGCACACCGACCTGGGCGTCCCGGTTGAACAGATCGAACGGAGCGTGCGACGGGATGAACAGCAGCGCCTGGTATTCGAACGTGCCCTCGGCCTTCATCGCGATGACCTCGAGCGGGTCGTCCCAGGCGTGCGCGATGTGCTTATAGAATTCGCTGTACTCCTGTTCGGACACTTCGTCTTTGGGCCGCGCCCACAGCGCCTGCATCGAGTTCAGCGTGACGGTCTCGACGGTGACCGTCTCTTCGCCACCCTCTTCGGCCGGCGGGGTCCGGCGCTCGACCTGCATCCGGATCGGCCAGGCGATGAAGTCGGAGTACTTCTTGACCAGTCCCCGGATCGTCTGCTCCGCGGTGTAGTCGTGCAGCTCGTCCTCGGCGTCCTCGGGTTTGAGGTGCAAGGTGATCGCCGTTCCCTGCGGTGCGGCTCCGACAGCTTCGATGGTGTAGGTGCCGTCACCGCTGGATTCCCACCGGACGGCCTCGCTCCGGCCGGCCTTGTGGGTGACCAACTCGACTCGGTCGGCGACCATGAACACCGAGTAGAAGCCGATGCCGAACTGGCCGATCAGCTCTTCGGATGCCGCTTCGTTCTGAGCGTTCTGCGCGTCGCGCAGTTGCTGGCGCAGCTCCGCGGTGCCAGATTTGGCCAGCGTGCCGATCAGGTCCACCACCTCATCGCGCGACATGCCGATCCCGTTGTCGCGGACGGTCAGGGTGCGGGCCGCCTTGTCCACCTCGATCTCGATGTGCAGGTCGGAGGTGTCGACCTCGAGCTCTTTGTCGCGGAACGCCTCGAGTCGCAGCTTGTCGAGCGCATCGGAGGCATTGGAGATGAGCTCCCGCAGGAACGCATCCTTGTTCGAGTACACCGAGTGGACCATCAGATCCAGCAGTTGACGGGCCTCGGCCTGAAATTCCAGCTGTTCCACACGCTCGCTCATAGGAGCCAAATTTACCGACCTGTGTCGTCGGGCCGGTCGGGGGCCAGACCTTTACCGGATCTTTACCGCACGTTGAATCCGCTCTCCGACGATGACCAACGTGACTACCATTCAAGCCGTGGAGCTGGGGGTTTTGGGACCTCTCCAGGCCCGGCGGGACGGCGCCTCGGTCATAATCCCGGGCGCCAAACCCCGTGCGATCCTCACGATGCTCGGGCTGCACGGCGGTTCTGCCGTGGCGGCCGACACACTGATCGATCTCCTGTGGGGGGACGATCCGCCGCGTACCGCCGCCAAGGCGCTGCAGACTCACATCTCCGCACTGCGCCGGGCGCTGGGCGACGGCTTCGTTCTCACGGAAGGAACGGGCTGGATTCTGCGCACGACCGAGGTTGATGCCCCACGTTACGTCGTGGCCGCCAAGACCGGCCGGGAGGCCGCGGCCACCGGCGACACCACCCAGGCGGTCGTCCGCTTCGACGAGGCGCTGGGCCTGTGGCGCGGAACTCCGGAACTGCCCGATTCCCGCCGGGGAATATCGGAGATGACACGCTGGATCGAGGGCCATGCCGCCCTGGTCGAGGACCGGGCCGACGCGCTGCTCGCCACCGGCCGAGCCGCAGAGATCATTGGCGAACTCGAGGCTGCGGTTGCCGACGCACCGCTGCGGGAGCGGCGATGGTCCCAGCTCATGCTTGCCCTGTACCGCGCCGGCCGGCAGGGCGAGGCACTGGGCGCCTATCAACGGGCCCGGTCGCTGCTGGCCGACGAGCTCGGCGTCGATCCTGGGCCAGAGCTTCGTCGGCTCGGAGCCGCGATCGTCGCCCAGGACGCTTCGCTGGACCACCCCGTGACACAGCGCTTTGCGTCGGTGACGCGCGCCGTCACCTTTCTGCTCACCGATATCGAGGGGTCGACGGCCGCGTGGGAGGCCGACGCCGACGCCATGGCGGTGGCGCTCGCGCGCCACGATGAGATTGTCGAGCAGGTGGTCACGGCCCGCGGCGGACGGCTGATCAAGACGCGTGGCGAGGGCGACGCCACGTTCTCGGTCTTCGAGCGGCCCTCGGCGGCGGCAGCCGCGGCTATGGAGCTGCAAGACGCGATCCTGCACGAGCCGTGGGCCCTGTGCGAGCCCATGCGCATCAGGATCGCGCTGCACACCGGCGAGGTGGAGCTGCGCGACGGCGACTACTTCGGGCGCGCGGTCAACCGCGCCGCGCGGCTGCGCTCGCTGGCGCTGGGAGGCCAGATCCTGTGTTCAGGCGCGACCGCCGAACTGGTCATCGACTCGTTGCCCGACGACGCGGTTCTTGCCGACCTGGGGATGCGCGCACTCCGCAATCTGCCGCGGCCGGAGCACGTCTTCGAACTCCGCCTGGAGACCAGGCAGCGACTTGAGGCAACCGGTGACGAGCCCCTCGAGCGGCCCGACCTGCCCGCGGTGCTGATCGGGGCCGGACGGTTCGTCGGACGCGGCCCGGAGCTGGAACGGCTCGCATCGGCATGGCAAACCACTCTCGCCGGTGGCATTCACGCGATGCTGATCGCCGGTGAGCCCGGTGTGGGCAAAACGCGCTTGGCCGGCGAATGGTCCCGACTGACGTATGACCAGGGCGCCGTGGTGTTGTATGGCCGCAGCGACGAGGATCTCGGCGCGCCCTATCAGCCGTTCGCCGAATCGCTGCGTTCGCTGGTGCCGTGCATCGGCACCAAGCCACTACGGGGCCTGCGCGGCGTGGAAGCACTGCTCCCCCTGGTTCCCGGGCTGACCGATGTCCTCCCCGACCTGTGCGCGCCGGCCCGAGCCGACCCGGACACCGAACGCTACGCACTATTCGATGCCGTGGTCGCCCTGTTGGAACTGGCCTCCGCTTCGGCCCCAGTCGTTCTGGTCCTCGACGACCTGCACTGGGCGGCCAAACCCACACTGTTGCTGTTGCGGCATCTACTGCGCTTCGGTGACCACACCCGAGTGCAGATCGTCGGGACCTACCGCAGCACCGACCTCGACCGTTCTCATCCGCTGGCGGCCATGCTCGCCGATCTTCATCGGGACGGCACCGCGGATCGTCTCGCCCTCAGCGGCCTCGATGAGAACGACGTGACCACTTATGTCGCCGAGGCCGGCTACGACGATGAAGACCTCGCCCGGGCATTGGTGTCGGTCACCGGCGGCAATCCGTTCTTCCTGATCGAGGCGTTGCGTCACGTCGACGAAAGCGGTGGCGCATGGGATCCGAGCACCTTGCCGCAGGGTGTCCGGGAAGCCGTGAGTCGCCGGCTTTCACGGCTGCCGGCCGAGACGAACAAGGCCCTTGCCGCAGCCGCGGTCGTCGGCAGCCGCTTCGCGGTGGACCTGGTGGAGCAGGTGGTCGAGCAGGACCTCGTCGATGCCTTCGACGAGGCGTGCAAGGCCGGAATTCTCATCGAGGAGCCCGGCGGCCGATACCGGTTCAACCACGCGATCGTCCGTCAGGCGCTGCTCGCCGAGCTGGCGTCCGTGCGGCGCATGCGGCTGCACCAGCGCATCGCCACCACTCTGGAAGCCGCGCCCGGCGCCGATGACGAGCTGCTGGCGGAACTGGCCTACCACTACTTCGAATGCGCCTGGGCCGGAAACGCCGCCAAGGCCGTCGAGTACTGCCGACGAGCCGCGGACCAGGCGATGTCACGGCTGGCCTACGAAGGCGCCGCCGATCTCTACGACCAGGCGCTGCACGCGCTGGAGGAGATCGACGACCTGTTGCCCGACCGCGCCGATCAGACCGCCGATCTGCTGGTTGCGCGCTGCGAGGCGCTGCTCGCCGCCGGTGATGTGGCGTCGGCGGCCGGCGCGGTCTCGCAATTGCAGGCAGCGACAGTCGATTCGGCGCGGCTGGCGGCGTGGGCGACCTGTTTCGACGGCCAGCTGTCGATGCTGACCCATCCCGAGCGGTTGGACGAGATCGAGGCCGCATTGAGCGCGGCTGCCGACGAGCTGGCCGGATTCGGCGATGCCGCAGGGGAAGCCACTGCCCACACCGTACGGTCCGGCTGTCTTGCGCGTCTTGGCCGGATCGGCGACTGCGAGATCGCCTTGGACAATGCACTGTCCGCGGCGCGGCGCGCGCGTGAGCACCGTCGGGTGAACGCGGTGCTGGCCGGTGCGCCTCTCGCGGCGCTGTGGGGCCCCAACCCGGTTCCCCGGGCCGGCGGGCGTTGTCTGGACGTGGTGCGGCTGTTGCGCATCACCACCGATTCCCCTGCGGTCGAGGCGACGTCGACACGGTGTCAGGCCGTGTTGGAGGCCTTCCGGGGCCGCGCCGCTGCAGCCCGGCGGATGATCGATGCGGCCCGGCGCACGGTCACCGAACTGGGACTGCGCCATGCGCGGCTCGAGCTTGAGCAGTTCGCCGGGATCGTGGAGCTGGTCGCCGACGATCCCGCGGCCGCCGAGCCGCCGCTACGCCAGGCTTACAGCGGTTTTCGCCGCATGGGGCTGGAAGCCGATACCGCCGAGACCGCTGCCTTGTTGGGTCGCACGTGTCTGGCCCTCGACCGCGACGCCGAGGCAGACGAGTTGTGCACCGAGAGCGAGCGTCTCGCGGGACACGCGCTGAAGGCGTCGATCGCCTGGCGGACACTTCGGGCGCTGCTGTTGGCACGTCGCGGTGATCATGACGCCGCCCGGCAGATGGCCGAGGCTGCGGTCGGCCTGGCCGAGCGCACCGACGCCTTGGTCGATCACGGCGATACCTGTCTGGCGCTGGCGACGGTGTCGGGCGCCGCCGGTGATCCGGTGGGAGCGCGTGCCGCCGCCGGGCGGGCCGTTGAACTGTACGAACGAAAGGGCGCTGCGGCCCTTGCCGATAAGGCGCGACTGGTGCTTGGAGAGCGCGTCCCGCCTCCCGCCGCCGTAACACTCGATGCAGCGAACGTCGAACCGGACACCGCGGCTGTACGAGTCGGCGAACGCGTGGCGACCGCCGTCAATCGGGGTGCCTGGGACGAGTTCGAGCAGCTGTTTGCACCGGATGCCCTTTTCGAGAGTCGCCGGAAGATCGTCGGCTTCAACCCGGCCGACCTGCCCTCGGACTGGATACATCAGAACAGACTCAATCTCGAGATGGGTGAGGTGCGGCTCGACTATGCCGTTATCGCCGTACGAGGCGAGCACCTGGCTCTTGTCCGATTGACCACGGGCACTGCGGACGTGAACCCCGGGGCTCCACAGGACGAGCTTCTCAGTCTCTACGGCATTGACGATCAAGGGCGAATCGCGCTCCAAGTGTGGTTCGACCTCGAAGACATGGCCGCCGCGATCGCCGAACTCGATGCGCTGCGCGCACAATTCGAGGAAGCACGCGCACCGGTACGGCACCCGAAGAACCAGGCGACGCGGTTGATCGAGCGGTTCTACCCGAATTATGCCGCCCGCGACTGGGACGCCATCGCTCAAGCAGCAGCCGACAACTACGTCATCGACGATCGCCGCCGGACCGTCAATACCGGGATCCGACACGGCCGCGATGCCGGGATCGCGGAGTTGCAGGCTACCGCTGAAGACGGCTTTGCGATGATCCTGTTGGGCGCCGTGGCAACCCGTGCTGAGCGCCTCGCTCTCACCCGCGTCCGCGCCGCCGGCCCCGACCCTGAGGCGGTTCAAAACGATGTCCTCAACGTCATCGAGATCGACTCGGACGGCAAGGTTGTGGCGGCCGTGGTGTTCGACCTCGACGACTTCGACGCCGCCATCGTCGAGCTCGATGCCCGCTACCTCGCCGGCGAAGCGGCCGCGTGCGCTGACACTTGGTCGGCGATCACAGCCGCTTTCATCGCGATGAATAGACGTCAACTGCCGCCGACAGTTCCGGGGTTCACCGACGTCGACTACCGGGGGCTTGCGACGGTCGGGGCAGGTGACCTGATGGCATACCTTCGCGTCGCCTTGGACGACACGGTGCAGAACATCATCTACGTCGAAGCCGTACATCGACTGACCGACCGTGGCGCAGTGATCACCCACGTAGCCAAAGGGACTTCGCAAGACGGCTTGGACGTCGAGTGGCGAATTGTCGATACCCTCACCGTCGAAGGCGATCTGATCAGCCACTGCGAGATGTTCGATGAGGCAGACCTCGACTCCGCACTCGCAAGGTTCGAACAGCTAATCCGACCGGCGCCGCAGCTGGAGAACGCAGCCACCCGCGCAATCGAGCGCTTCCTTATGCGCCTCCCGGCCGCCGACTGGGACGGCATCGCCGAGATGTACGCCGACGACATTTCCGCCGAAGACCGACGCCGAGTAGTGGCCGCCGAGGTCATCCACGGTCGAGAAGCCAACATCGCCAACTGGCAGGCGCTCGCCGGACTGGGAATCGACGCCCTCACGTCAACCACGATTGCAACCCGCGGCGAGTGCATGGCCCTCACCCGAGTCCACTCCCCGGCGACCCAAATCGACGTACTCAACCTGCTCGAGGTCGACGCCAGCGGCAGGTTCGCGGCGGTCATCGTGTTCGACCCCGACGACTTCGACGCCGCCATCGAAGATCTCGACGCCCGCTACCTCGCCGGCGAGGCAGCCGGACACTCGGCCACCTGGTCGCTCATCGCGAGGGCCTACTCCGGGTTGAACCGGGGTGAGCTCCCCGCGACGACCCGAGGCTGGACGAACGTCGACCACCGCCGCACGACCGCGTTCGCGGAGGGCCAAGCGAACGCGTATTTCCATGCGTCGTGGGACCTCGCTGCCGAGCTGAATGTCTACATCGAGGCGGTGCACCGGCTGAGCGACCTCGGCGCGGTCTTCACCCACGTAGGGAAAGGAACCTCACGAGACGGCTTCGAAGCCGATTGGCGTGCGGTCGACCTGATCACCGTCGAAGGTGACCTGATCAGCCGAGGCGAGGTGTTCGACGAATCCGACCTCGATGCCGCCCTCGCCAGATTCGACGAGCTGCAGCCGCGCCGAGCACGCAGATTGGATAACGCGGCAAGCCTGGTGTCCCAACGCTTCCTGGCACAGTTCGCGGTAAACAACTGGGACGCCATGGCCGAGCAATTGGCCGACGACTACTACCACAACGATCACCGACGTGTCGTGAACGCAGGAATACGACACGGTCGTGACGCAGCCCTCGCCAACATGCGCGCCGTCGCCGATCTGGGCGTCGCCGACCTCAAAGTGAGCGACATCGCGACACGCGGGAAATACCTCGTCCTGACCCGGAGCATCTTCTCGTTTCGGGATCAAGACCCCGAGGCATTCCTCGCCGAACAGCTCGACGTCGGGGAGATCGACTCAGAGGGGCGGATCGTGGCGAACGTCTCGTTCGACCCCGACGACATCGACGCCGCCATCGCCGAGCTCGAGGCCCGTTACCGCGCCGGCGAGGCGGCCGACCACGCGCGCGTCTGGTCGGTGATCATCGACGTCTACGCCATGCTCAACCGACATGAAATGCCCGCAGTGGACTGGATTAACGTCGACCACCGTCGCGGCATGCCCTTCGCATCCGGCGACCTGGACGCGGCGCTCCGCTCGTGTTGGGACTTCACGCCGGAATTCCGGGTTCAGGTCGAGGCGGTGCATCGACTCAGCGATTTCGGAGCAGTCATCACTCACTATTCGCATGGCCGCTCACCCGAAGGCCTGGAAGCCGAGTGGCGCATGATTCAGCTTCTGACGGTCGACGGCGACCGGATCACCCGCTGCGAGCTGTTCGACGAGGAAGACCTGGACACCGCGCTCGCCAGATTCGACGAGCTGAGCCAATCGAGGCCTGCGCTGGAGAACGCCGCGACCCGTACCTGCGCGCGAGCAGCCGACGCATACAACCGTCGTGACGGAAAGGCGCTGTTCGCGCTCGCGAGCGCGGACAGCCGATTTGACGACCGCCGGAAAGGCCTACGCGATACGCACGAGGGCGCAGGGGTGCAGAAAGTGGTTGATAGCACGATAGAGACGACACCCAGCAGCTGGCGGATGGAGATCGTGCCCATCGCCGTCAGAGGGACTCGCCTCGCGTTGACCCGCAGGAGCTATCGCGACATCGATGATCCCGATCAACCGATCACCGTCGACACGTTGAGCGTCATCGAAGTCGGCGCCGACGGACTGATGGACTATTCCGTGACTTTCGACCCCGACGACTTCGACGCGGCCTTCGCCGAACTCGATACCCGTTACCTCGCCGGGGAAGCCGCCGCCCACGGCACACCTGGTCGCTCGTCGCCGGCGCCTATGCCGCGTTCAACCGGCGCGAGGTCGCCCCGACCACACCGGGCTGGGTGAACATCGACCATCGTCGCGGGGCTGCCTTCGAGCCCGGCGACATGATCCGGTACCAGCAGGCCGCATGGGACGACTCGCCCGACACCTGGATCCACATCACCGCGGTGCACCGGCTCAGCGCGATCGGAGCGGTCGTCACCCATGTGGCGCGTGGAATCTCCCAAGAAGGCTTCGACGCCGAGTGGCGGGATATCAACGTCCTCACCGTCAACGGCGATCTGATCAGCCACAGCGAGCTGTTCGGCGAAGCGGACCTCGACGCCGCACTCGCGCGGTTCGAAGAACTGAGCCGATCCAGGCCCGCACTGGAGAACGCCGCGACACGGAACTGGTCACGCCTAGCCGACGGGTTCAACCGCCGCGACGGGAATGCCATCCTCGCCCTGGTCAGCGAGGACGGCCGATATGACGACCGGCGGAACGGCCTGAATCATGTCCTCGAGGGGCGCGAGCGGCGGAAGGTAGTCGAAGCCACGTTGGAGACGGCCCTGAGCACCTGGCGGCTGGAGATTGAGCCCATAGCTGTTCGGGGATCTCGACTCTCACTGACCCGTGGCTGTTATCGCGACACCGGTGATGCCGATCGACCGATCGCCGCCGAGATGTTGCATGTCATGGAAGTCGACGCCGACGGTCTCATGCAGCACACCGCGACCTTCGACCCGGACGACATCGACGCCGCCTACGAGGAACTCGACGCGCGATACCTCGCTGGCGAGGCCGCCGTGTATGCGCCGACCTGGTCAGTGATCGCGGAGGGCTACGGCGCACTCAACCGACACGAGATACCGCAGTTGGCCGTAGATTTCGTGAGTCTCGACCACAGGCGGGGCATTGCGTTCGCTCCCGGGGAGATGGTTCCGTACATGTGGGCAACCTTTGCGGTCGCTTCGGACATCCGGATCAATATCGATGTAGTGCATCGACTGAGCGCTCTCGGTATGGTGTTCACCCACGCGGCATATGGGACCTCCCAGGACGGCTTCACCGCCGAGTGGCGCGAGACCGCCCTTCTGACCGTCAGCGGCGGCCTGGTCAACCGTTGTGAGATGTTCGATGAGACCGATGTCCAGGCCGCACTCGCCCGCTTCGAGGAGCTGCATTCGGCGGCATCATCGTGAAACAGTCACTGCGCCTGACTGACCGACGACATGTGGAAGTCGGGAATCCGCAGCGACGGCATCACCGCCCGCGTCGCCCAGTCGCCCCACTCCCGCGGCAGCGTCGGCTCGGCGATACCGGCCTGGGTGGCCCGGCGCAGCAGGTCCAGCGGACTCTCGTTGAAGCGGAAGTTGTTCACCGCCGCGCTGACCTGGCCGTCCTCCACCAGGTAGACGCCGTCGCGGGTCAGCCCGGTCAGCAGCAGCGTGGTCGGGTCGACCTCGCGGATGTACCACAGCGTGGTCAGCAGCAGCCCGCGCTCGGTCGAGGCGATCATCTCGTCCATGCTGGCCGAGCCGCCGGTCATCAACAGATTGTCGGCGGCCAGCGCGGGCGAGACCCCGAATTCGGCGGCGGCGGCCCGCGGGTAGGCCAGCGCGTTGATCACCCCGCCGCGGATCCAGTCCACGCAACCGATGTCCAGGCCGTTGTCGAACACCGACGCCGTCTCCGAGGAGGTGCCGGTGGCCACGAACGGCGCACACTCGAGTTCGAACGCGTGCGGGTCGGAGTACAGCGTCAGCGGCAGGTCGGACAGGCGCTCTCCCACCCTGGTGCCGCCGCCGGGCGCCGACAGCGCGGTGCGGCCCTCCTCGGCGCCGCGGCCACTCATCGTCCAGCCCAGGTAGATCATCATGTCGGCCACCGTGGACGGCGGCATCAACGTCTCGTACCGACCGGCCGGCAGCTCTACGGTGCGCGCCGCCCAGCCCAGCCGGGTCGACAACTGCTCCAGCAGCGAATCACATCGCACGTCAACGAAGTCCGGGGTGCTGATCCCGGCCCAGGCGCTGGCGCCGTCGCGTTTGGCGTTGATCTCGACCGTCCCGGTGGGCTGGGTGAAACGCCGCCGCAGCCCGGTCGAGGACGCCAGGAACGTCGTCGCCACCTCGTGGCGGGCGAAGCCGTACAGCTGGTCGGCACCCCGGAAGCCACCGCTCAATCCGGCCGCCAGCTCGGCGAACACCTCGGCGCCGGTTCCCGGCACGTCGGCGTCCCAGTCGTCCGGCGTCACGGTGCCGGCCACCAGTTCGGCGGCGTCGCGGGCCTCCGGCGCGCCGGCGGCCGCCTCCTGCGAGGCCGCCACCAGCTCGGGGATCAGTGCCGGGTCCACCTCGGCCGAACACAGCGAGCCGACCCGGGGCCCCTGGTCGTCGCGGACGATGGTGACCACCGTGGTGGTCCGGCTGCTGGACACGCCGTTGGTGGTCATGGAGTTGCCCGCCCAGCGCAACGACGCCTCGGCCTTGTCGGTGACCAACACGATGGTCTCGGTGTCGGCGCCGCCGGCTGCGCCCAGCGCGGTGTCGATAACCTGTTGCGCGGGAATCATTCCCGGCCTCCCTCAGCCCGCGTGTTGAGCACGTTGATACCCCGGAACAAGGCGGACGGGCAGCCGTGGCTGACCGCGGCGACCTGACCGGGCTGGGCTTTGCCGCAGTTGAACGCCCCGCCGAGACGCCACGTCGAGGAGCCGCCGACCGCCTCCATCGCGTTCCAGAAGTCGGTGGTGGTCGCCTGGTAGGCGACGTCCCGCAACTGCCCGTCGAGCCGGCCGTCGCGGATCCGGAAGAACCGCTGCCCGGTGAACTGGAAGTTGTAGCGCTGCATGTCGATCGACCACGACCGGTCCCCGACGATGTAGATGCCGTCGTCCACCCGGGCGATCAGGTCGGCGGTAGACAGATCCTCGGGCCCCGGCTGCAGCGACACGTTGGCCATCCGCTGGATCGGGACATGGTGCGGCGAGTCGGCGTAAGAACACCCGTTGGAGCGAGTTTGGCCCAGCCGGGGCGCAAATACCCGGTCGAGCTGATAGCCGACGAACACACCGTCGCGCACCAGATCCCAGCTCTGGGCCGCCACCCCCTCGTCGTCGTAGCCGATACTGGCCAGCCCGTAGGGCACGGTGCGGTCGGCGGTCACGTTCATCACCGGCGATCCGTAGCGCATCGTGCCGAGCTTGTCCGGAGTGGCGAAAGAGGTGCCGGCATAGGCCGCCTCGTAGCCGATGGCACGGTCGTATTCGGTTGCGTGCCCGATCGATTCGTGAATCGTCAACCACAGGTTGGTCGGGTCGATCACCAGGTCGGTCGGGCCCGCGGTCACGCTGGGGGCTTTCATCTTCTCGGCGAGCAATGTTGGCAGCTCCGCCAGTTCCCCAGTCCAGTCCCACACCTCGTCGCCGGCCACCGCCTCCCAGCCCCGCGCGGTGGGCGGCGCCACCGTGCGCATCGAGTCAAAGCCCTCCGGGCCCACCGTGACCGCTTCGCAGACGGGCATCACCCGTACCCGCTGCTGGGTGATCGACGACCCGAAGGTGTCGGCGTAGAAAGTCTGCTCCTTGACCGCGGTCACCGAAGCGGAAACGTGATTCACCCCGTCAGATGCGAGCAGCCGCCCGGAGTAGTCCTCGAGCACGTCGATCTTGTCGGCGGTGGGCACCTCGAACGGGTCGATCGCATACTGCGACACCCAGCCGGCGTCGCGGTATACCGGTTCGGCCGCCAGCTCCACCCGTTCGGCGTTGAGGACGCCCAGCGTCTTGGCCACCTGCACCGCCCGGCGGGCGGTGTCGGCGGCGACGCCCGGCGCCAGTTCGGCATGCGAGGCGAAGCCCCAGGTGCCGTCGACGATCACCCGCACCGCCAGGCCCAGCTCACGGTTGACCACCGCGGTCTCCAGTTCGCCGTCGCGCAGCCGGACGACCTCGGTGGCGATCCGGTGAACGCGCAGGTCGGCATGCTCGGCGCCGGCCGCTCTGGCCGCCGAGAGCGCGGCATCGGCCAGCTCGTGGCGGGGCAGCGCCAGGAATTGGGCATCGATCCCCCGGTTCGGTGTCACCCGTCCACCGTAACGGCGTGCCGGTGATTGACCACGGCATAGGTGTCGATAATGATCACCGCGTGAGCGCGCCGCAGCGGCTGGTTGAAGGCGGTGTTCGGCGGTACGGCCGGTTCGCCCAGCGGGTCGCGGTCACCAACCCGGTCGACGCCCACCGCGGCTGGTCGCGCCGCTGGCACCGGTTCCGGCTCAAGGAGTGGATCGGCTTCGCGCTGATCCACCCCGAGATGTCGGGCGCGATGATCATGCAGGACGTGAAGTATCTGGCGTCCTCGGAGCTGTTCGTCCGCGACGCGGCCGGTGTGCTGGTGGAGAAGAGCACCCGGTTCCGGGGCGGCAGCCTGGACCTGCCCGACGAGCTACTGCGCGGCGGCCGCTGCCGGGTCGCCAAGCGTGGCTATCTGCTCGAATACGACTTCGATGCCGACACCGTGGCGGTGCGAATCGACTGCGCGGCAGACCAGCGCGGGCCTGCGATCACCGGGGCACTGCGGCTGGATGTGCAGGGGGCCGCACCGCCGCTGAGCCTCAGCGCGAAGCTCGCCCCGGCGATCGACTACTACACGTTCAAGCAACCGTTGCCCGTCGAGGGGACGGTCACCGTCGGTGACCGGACCTACGAGTTCGAGCCGGCACGCGATTTCGCCATCCTCGACGAGCACCGTTCGCAGTTCCCGTATGCGACGTCCTGGACGTGGGGGACTTTCGCGGTCCGCATGCCCGGCGGTGTGGTCGGCTCCAACTTCGTCGACCGGACCGAGCTCAGCGACGATGACGACGAGTCGTCCAACTGGGTTCCCGGCGGCGTCGAGCCGCTCGCCGGCGTTCAGTTCGACTTCGCCTCCGATGCTCCGCTGTCCAGCGCGAACGTCTGTGACCGCGATCGCCGGCTGGAGGTGACGTTCACACCCGCCGGACGCAAAGCGGTCAAGGTCAACCTGGTCGCGGCCGCGGTCGACTACTGGCAGCTCGCCGGGACCTACCGCGGCACCGTGACATCGTTGGCCGGCGAGTCCTTCTCCTTCGTCGACGTTCCCGGAGTTCTTGAGCGGATGAAGACCCGCTTTTGACTTGCCGCAGCCGCTTTAATACACCTATGCGCCGCGCTCGCAGATCCACCGTGCTCGGTTACGCGCTGCTGGCCCCCAGCCTGTTCGGCGTGGTGGCGTTCCTGTTGCTGCCGATCCTGGTGGTGGTGTGGCTCAGTCTTCAGAGCTGGGATCTACTGGGGCCGATCAGCTATGTGGGCGCCGACAACTGGCGATCGGTGCTGACCGATCCGGTGTTCGGCAATTCCCTTGCGGTGACGGTGTTGTTCGTGGCGATCGTGGTGCCGCTGCAAACCCTGCTGGGGCTGGGCGTGGCGGTGTTGCTGGCCCGCGAATTGCCGGGCAGCGGAGCGTTTCGCACCGTCTACGTGCTGCCGTGGATCTGCGCGCCGCTGGCGATCGCGGTGCTGTGGCGCTGGATTCTGAGCCCCACCGACGGCGCGGTGAGCACCGTACTGGGGCACCGGGTGGAGTGGCTGACCGATCCCGGGCTGGCGTTGCCGGTGACGTCGGCGGTGGTGGTGTGGACCAACGTGGGCTACGTCGCGCTGTTCTTCCTGGCCGGCATCCTGGCCATTCCCGCCCAGGTGCTGTCGGCGGCACGCATCGACGGGGCGAACGGCTGGCAGCGGTTCTGGCGGGTGACTTTGCCGATGCTGCGGCCGACCATGTTCTTCGTCCTGGTCACCGGCGTGGTCAGTGCGGCGCAGGTGTTCGACACGGTGTATGCCCTGACCGGCGGCGGGCCCAGCGGGCGCACCGACCTGATCGCGCACCGCATCTATGACGAGGCGTTCGGGGCGGCGGCGATCGGGCGGGCCGCGGTGATGGCGCTGGTGTTGTTCACCGTATTGGTGGGGGTGACGGTGGTTCAGCAGCTTTCGTTCGGCCGGCGGGTCAGCTATGACCTCACGTAACGCGGGCGTCTACGCACTGCTGACCCTCGGTGCGCTGATCACGCTGGCTCCCTTCGGACTCGGGCTGTTGACGTCGTTCACCCCGGCACGCCAATTCGCCACGGGCACCCCGCTGGCGTGGCCCGACCCGCCGACCCTTGACAACTACGCCGACCTGGGTGGCGCCGGGTTCGGGCGGGCGGCCGCGGTCACCACGCTGGTGACGGCGGTGATCGTGCTCGGGCAGCTGACGTTCTCGGTGTTGGCGGCCTATGCGTTCGCGCGGCTGGAGTTCCCCGGCCGTGACGCCTTGTTCTGGGTCTACGTCGCGACGCTGATGGTGCCGGCGACCGTGACGGTGGTGCCGCTGTACCTGATGATGGCGCAACTGGGTCTGCGGAACACCTTCTGGGCGCTGGTGTTGCCGTTTGTGTTCGGTTCCCCGTATGCGATCTTCCTACTGCGCCAGTACTTTCGTGCGGTACCTGCTGACCTGGTGAACGCCGCACGCCTCGACGGGGCGAACACCCTCGACGTGATCGTGCACGTGATGGTGCCGGCCAGCAGGCCGATCCTGGTGACCCTCGGGCTGATCACCGTGGTCTCGCAGTGGAACAACTTCATGTGGCCGCTGGTGATCACCAGCGGCGACAAGTGGCGGGTGCTCACGGTGGCCACCGCGGCACTGCAGTCCCGCTACAACGCGCAGTGGACGCTGGTGATGGCGGCGACCACGGTGGCGATGATTCCGCTGATCGTGCTGTTTGTGGCGTTCCAGCGGCGGATCGTGCAATCGATCGTCGTGACGGGGGTCAAGTGAGCCGGCCGCGGTTCTCCACGCTGTTCGCCGGGGCGGTGGCCGCACTCGCCGCACTACTCGGCGTCGCGGCGGTGCTGCTCGATGACGCCTCGACGCGATCTGCCGGCGCCGCGACGGTGGTGACGGTGCGACTGTGGGACGAACAGGTCGCCGGGGCCTACCGGCAGTCGTTCGCCGCGTTCCACCGCACCCGCCCCGACATCGAGGTGCGCGTCAACGTGGTCTCCTACGCCTCCTACTTCGACACCCTGCGCACCGATGTGGCCGGCGGCGGCGCCGACGACATCTTCTGGCTCTCGAATGCCTACCTCGCCGGGTACGCCGACAACGGGCGGCTGCTGAAAATCGATGCCGACAAAGCGGATTGGGATCCGTCGGTGGTCACCCAGTTCACCCGGGACGGGACGCTGTGGGGGGTGCCGCAGCTCACCGACGCCGGTATCGCGGTGTACTACAACGCCGAACTGCTCGCCGCGGCCGGAGTCGATCCCGCCGGGTTGGTGCGGCTGCGGTGGGACCCGCACGGCACCGACGATACGCTGCGGCCCCTGCTGACCACACTCACCCGTGATGTCGCCGGGCGCAGCGCCGACAACCCCGGATTCGACGACCGCCGCATCCGGCAGTGGGGCTACAACGCCGCAAACGATCCGCAGGGCATCTACCTGAACTACATCGGCTCGGCGGGCGGGGTGTTCCAGCGCGGTGACGAGTTCGCCTTCGACAACCCGGCGGCGGTGGCCGCCTTCGAATACCTGGTGCGGTTGATCAACGACGATCACGTCGCCCCGCCGGCGTCGGAGACCAACACCAACAACGACTTCTCCCGCAACCAGTTCCTGGCCGGCAAGATGGCACTGTTCCAGTCCGGCACCTACAACCTGGCCGCGGTCGCCGAGCAGGCCGCCTTCGCTTGGGGGGTGGCGATGTTGCCGGCGGGCCCGGCCGGCCGGGTCAGCGTCACCAACGGCATCGCCGCGGTCGGCAACGCCGCCTCCCCGCACCCGCAGGCGGTGCAAGACGTGTTGGGCTGGCTCGGAGCTCGTGAAGGAAATGAATACCTGGGCCGGCAGGGGGCGGCGATTCCGGCTGTGCTCAGCGCGCAGCAGGTCTACTTCGATCACTGGGCACGCCGCGGGGTGGACGTCACCCCGTTCTTCGCCGTGCTGGACGGACCGCGTATCCCGGCTCCCGGTGGGGGTGCGGGCTTCCCGGCGGGCAACCAGGCGATCAAGCCGTATTTCGACGAGATGTTCCTCGGTCGCACCGACGTCGCCGCCACGCTGCGCCGGGCTCAAGAGGCCGGCAACACCGCAGCCCGACGGTAACTACTCTGGCTCGGCGACGCGCTGCCGCAGTTCCGCGGCGATGCGCTGCAGAAACACCTGGACCTGCTCTTCGTTGTAGCCGCGCCTCCCCAGCGGCCGCCTGGAAACGCCATGGCCTCAACCTCGTCCGGGGTGAGGCCCTTCCCGTACCTACTGCGCGAGATTGCAGCCATGCAGGAAAATTCGCGAAATCACCTGCGTGAGTGCAATCTCGCGGCGGACGGGAGGAGGGAGGTCCGCGCGAGAACTACCCCGCGGTGGTCAGCACCGTCAGTTCGAGGGCCAGCGACACACCGCACGTCACCGCGACCAGTGCCAGCGCCACCGCATCGGCCAGCTTCGGCCGCGCCGGCGACGCCGAGATCTGGCCGATGCCACCCCGAGCGGTGATCGCATCGCCCATCTCGTCCGCCCGGCGCAGCGTGACGGTGATGGCCGCGGTGATCAGGTCGATCGCCTCGCGCGCCCAGCGGCGCCGACGTTCCCGGCGGGTGCGCGGCCGCGTCTTGGGGCGCAGCCCGCGAGCGGCGTAGAGCACGCGGAACTCGTCGATGAGCATCGGGAAGGCCCGCAGCGCGAGCGCCAGCGCCACAGCCCACTCGTCGACCGGAATGCGCAGCAGCCGCAACGGCCGGCCGAGGGTGGCTACCGCAGGCGCGATTTCGGCGACGTTGGTGGTCCACGACACCATCGCACCCAAGCCCAGCAGCACGATCGACAGCGCGGTGATCCGCAGGAAATTCAGCAGTCCGCCCAGGCCGGCCGGGTCGCCGCCGGCCATGGCGGCGGTGGCACCGCCGACCACCAGCAACACCCACAACCAGCGCGGCACCGACGGCAGGGCGCCCCGCGGTATGCGGGCCACCCGGGCTGCGGCGAACACCAACAGCCCCACCGCCCCGATCGGCACCCAGCCCGGATAGAAGGTCAGCAGTACCGAGATACCGAAGACGACGATCAGTTTGGTTCCCGCCCACAACCGGTGCACGGCGGAGTTCCCGGGGACCGGGCGCAACAACACCACCGGACGCGGGTTTCGGCGTGCCTCCCCGATCATGCCGCACCCGCCGGCGCCGGCACCAGCACACCGTCTTGCAGGTGCAGGGTCCGGGGGCATAGCTCCCCCAGCCCGGCGAAGTCGTGCGAGATGACCACCACGGTCAGGCCGGTCTCACGCCGCAGGTCCTCCAGCAGTCGCAACAGGCCCAGCCGGCTGGTGGCGTCCAGTCCGGCGAGCGGCTCGTCGAGGATCAGGGCCCGCGGCGAGCGGGCCAGCAAGCCCGCCAGCACCAGGCGACGCATCTGGCCGCCGCTGAGTTGGTCGATGCGCCGGCCCGCCAGGGCCGCATCCAAACCGACGGCCGCCAGCGCGGCGCTGACCCGGGCATGGTCGTGCGGTGAGAAGCCGGCCGCCGACGCCACCTCCAGTCCCACGTGGCTGCGCATCAACTGCAGCCGGGCCGCCTGGAACGACAGTGCCACCGCGCCCACCTGTTCGTCGGCCGGTCGCCCACCGAGCAGGCAGCGGCCGGTGGTCGGGGTGGTCAGTCCGGCCATGATCCAGGCCAACGTCGACTTGCCGGAGCCGTTGCCGCCGTGGATCAGCAGGCCGTCGCCGTTGTCGACGGTGAAACTGATCTCACGCAGCGCGGTCTTGGCCCACGGGGTGCCGCTGCCGTATTCGTGTCCGACACCGGCCAGTTCGAGTACCGGGCGGCCACTGCGGCCGGGCACGGCGCGACCCGACGCCGCGGCAGGGACCTCGGCGGTCTCGACCATGGCGGTGTTGTCACGCGAGCCGGACAGATCGATGACCCGGTCGGCGCTGCCGACCTCGTCGTTGTAGTGGGTGATGTGTACCAGCGCGGTACTGTGCCGTGCTGCCGGCCCTGCGAGCCCCGAGAGCACCGTCAGCAGAACCTCACGCCCCTTCGGGTCGACCATGCTGGTGACCTCGTCGGCGATCAGCAGCGCCGGTTCGCGGGCCAGCGCCGCGGCCACCGCCAGGCGTTGCAGCTCACCGCCGGACAATCCGCCGGTGTCGCGCTCGGCGAAACCGGCCAGACCGACCTCGCCGAGGAGCCGGTCGATGTCGGTGGTGGTCCCCGCGGGCAGGCCCCACACCACGTCGTCGGCGACCCGGGTGCCCAGTACCTGACTCTCGGGATGCTGCATCACGACCGCGGTGCCGCCGGGCGCGCCCAACCCCACCGCTCCGGGGCGCTCGACGGTGCCTGCGGTGGGAGCACGCCCGGCCAGCAACAGCATCAGGGTGGTCTTGCCCGACCCGTTGGCCCCGGTGACAGCGACGTGTTCACCCGCTTGAACGTCCAGGCTCACCGGTCCCAGGGCGTCGTGGCTGGTCTGCGGGTAGCGGAAGCGCACCTGATTCAGCCGCACCGGGACCGGCGCTACCGGCCCGCTCTCGGCCGGCAAGTCCAGCTTGTGCACGTCGGGCACGCCGCGCAGCCGGTCGAGCACCCGCGACAACGCCCACCAGCCGAGCAGCGAGACGATCATCACGCTGATCGTCGACTGCACCAGCAGCAGCCACTGCCAGTAACGCAGCAGCACGCCCAGCAGGCCGGTGAGGTCCGCCGCGGCCCGCTGGAATTCCGGCAGCGGGACCTTGTCCATCGCGGCGGCGACGCCGTGCACATTGGCTGTGATCGCATCGAAGATCAGGTGGCGCAGCCGCGACAGGACGGTCAACGCCGCCACAGCCGCGGCTCCGAAGATGCCGCCGGCTACCGCCGAGGCCACGATCACGGTCGGCAGGCCGCGGCGGTGGCGTTTGATGACGCCGGTCAGCCCGCCGATATAGGCGCAGTTCACCACCGTCATGAAGCCACCCATCCCGGCGATCAGGAAGGCGATGGTCGCGGCGGCCACCGTGGCGGCGGTCAACACCCGGAACCGGTGGCGGTAGGCCAGCAGGCCCATCGGCACCGTCCCGAGCAGTGCCAATCCGCCGGCAAAGGGCACCACGACCGCGATGATCGCCGTCGCCGCGCACAGTGCCGCCATCACCGCGGCCTGCGCGATCTCGACGGGTCGCATCGACCGCGCCCGCTTTCGGCTACCACCCTGGCCGGTCTTCGTCACTCGTCGATTCTGCCAGCCGATCCGGAGAGCCCCCGATACGCGGCCGACCGAGATGATCCACTTCTGTCCACTCTTGTGCCATACTCGCGCGATGGCAGCCCCCGCCCACATCAGCCTGGGAGCCGATCTGCTCAGCGTCGTCGCCCGCCTCAACCGCGTGGCCACCCAGCGGGTCGCCCTGCCGATCCCCGGCGCCCAGGCTCGGCTGCTGTCCACCATCGAGGATCTGGACGAGGCCCGTATCTCCGAGTTGGCCGCGGTCGACCACTGCTCCCAGCCGACGATGACCACCCAGGTGCGCCGGCTCGAGGACGCCGGCCTGACCACCCGCACCCCGGATCCGCTGGACGCCCGCGCGGTGCTGATCGGGATCACCGAAAAGGGTGTGCAGACCCTGGACCAGGTTCGCCGCGACAGGGCCTCGGCGATCGACCCGGAGCTGGACCGACTGTCCGCCGAAGACCGCCGGACGCTCACCGAGGCCGTCGAGGTGCTACGTCGTTTCCTGGCCGACACCGCTCCGCCCAGACCGGGCCGCTAGCCGCCGGTTCAGCTGAGATGTTCCAGCCTGAGCGGTTTCGGAATATGCTCACTGCGACATCAACCCGACGCGAGCCCAGGCCTGCTGCGGCCCGGTTGGCTGCCGCACGGGGCTGCCGGTCTTCGGGGGAAGGACATCGTGGCGGATAGATTGGCGCTGGTCACTTCGATCGCCGCCCAGCTGATGGCCACCACGCCGGCCACGGCGCCCGCCGTCAGCGAGCGGGTGCTGCAGACGCTGGTGGAGCAGCTCAACGTCGACGCCGGGTTCCTGCGCCACAACGACCACGAGATCCGGGCGTCCAAGCTGGTGGCGGAGTGGCCGCCGCGTACCGCTCCGCCCGATCCCGATCCGTTGGCGGTCGTCTCGTTCACCACCGCCGATCCGGTCTTCACCACCTGCGCGCACGGTAAGCGGGTGGCGGTCATCCGGCCGGAGCCCTCCGAGTCGGGCTACGTGCGCCAGATGGCGATGGATCACGCGATCGAGTCACTGTCGGTGGCCACCGCACCGCTGATCTCGGGGCCGGTGACCACCGGCATGCTCGGCCTGGTCAAGTTCCGCCGACCCAAGTGGCGGCCGGAGGAACTCAACACGATCGAAGCGATCGCGTCGCTGTTCGCGCAGTTGCAGGCGCGGGTGGTCGCCGAGGAGCGGCTGCGCTACCTGGCCGACCACGACGACCTGACCGGGCTGCACAACCGGCGCGCGCTGGTCGCTCATCTGTCGGACCGGCTGGTCGCGGGCAACCCCGGCCCGGTCGGCGTGTTCTACATCGACCTCGACCGGCTCAAGCCGATCAACGACTATCTCGGCCACGCCGCCGGTGACTGGTTCATCCAGGACTTCGCCCGGCGTCTCCGGACATATGCCGGGAACCGCACCATGACGGCCCGGATCGGCGGTGACGAGTTCGTCGTCATCCCGGACTGGCCGATGTCGATGGCCAGCGCCGAGACCTTCGCCGACCGGCTGCAGGGCGCGCTGCGCGACAAGGTGGAGATCCAGGGCCACACCGTCACCAGCACGGTCAGTGTGGGCGTGACGGTCGGCCTGCCCGGCGAGGACACCAGTGCCGGACTGTTGCACCGCGCCGACGAGGCGGTGCTGGCCGCCAAACGCGGTGGTGGCAACCAGACCGTCAGCTCCACCGACGACATGTCCCTGAAGAGCTTGTTCCGCAAGGACATCGAACTGCATCTGCAGGGCAAGATCGACGACGAGTCGTTGCTGCTGTACTACCAGCCCGAGGTCGACCTGTGGAGCGGGGCGATCGTGGCGGTCGAGGCGCTAGTCCGGTGGCGGCATCCGACCCGCGGGTTGTTGCTGCCCGGCTCGTTCATCAGCATCGCCGAATCGGCCAACCTGGCCGACGACCTGGGCCGGTGGGTGATGCGCAGTGCGTGCGCGGAATTCAGCTCGTGGCAGGCCAACGGTGTCCGGACCAACGCCACATTGCGCGTCAACGTGTCCCCGGTGCAGCTGGCCGCCCGCGGATTCGTTCAGAACGTGGTGGACACCGTCGAGGAGTTCGGCCTGCGGCCGGGGTCGTTGTGCCTGGAGATCACCGAGCGCGCGGTGGTGCAGAACATCGAGACCACCCGGCGCACCCTGGCCGAGCTGCGCGAGGCCGGCGTTCAGATCGCCATCGACGACTTCGGCACCGGCTACGCCGTCCTGTCGCACCTCAAGGATCTGCCGGTCGACACGCTGAAGATCGATACCGTGTTCGTGCGGGAATTGGGCGTCAACGCGGGCGATCTGGCGATCGTGCGGGCGATCATCGCGCTCGCCGAGGCATTCGGACTGCAGGTGGTCGCCGAGGGCGTGGAGACGTCAGCGGCCGCGCTCACCCTGATGCGGCACGGATGCCACCGCGCTCAGGGCTTCCTGTTCTCGCGCCCGGTGCCCGGCTCCGCCGCCGAATCAATGCTGGCGTCGCGCTGGATGGCCATGCCTTTCCTGGCCGACAGCCAGGCTCTGGTGATCTGAAAAGAACAACGCCCGGTAAAACGCGGCACACAACCGCACCCCCGGCTGCCTACCGGCGAGCTCTGCAGCCGGTGCGGTGCACCAGCGCGTCTCGGCGTACGGCGGCAATCGGCGGTGCGGACCCCTCGAGGTGCCCCGGGCGAAGCTGTGGGAGGAACTCACCGGCGCCGGCCGCGGCGCGCGCTGTCGCACACCCTCGCCTTGCAAACCGATCCCTCGCATAACTGGAGATAGTACATACCTTTCGTATGATGTCCAAACTCTACGAGACCGGTCGTTAGGACTGATGTGTCGCGCGGTGGGTCAGCTGGGTCCGCCGTCCTCGCCGGGACCGGCAAGGACGCCCGCGAGCAGGACCCCGCCCGTCATAATCAGATGCATGGAGCGACGTCGAAACGCGCAAACCCCCCAGACCCCGATGGAGACGCTGCGGCAGTTGCCGGCCCTGGTCGCGCTCGAGCGGATTCCGGTGCCGGTGCTCGCGATCGCCGACGACGGCACCATCTTGTTCGCCAACACCGGCTTCGCCGGCATGCTGGGCTACACCCAGGAAGAGGTGCTGGACCTGGAGTTCCGGCAGATCTTCGGCGAAGTGCCGCCCGCTGAGGAGTCCGCGTTGACGGTGATGCACTCATTGGCCAATCTGGTTGTGTCCCTGGAACATCGGGACGGTTCAACCGTGCGGGCGCTGATGAGCAAGTCGGCGCTCGAACGCGCTGACGACCGGGTTGCGCTCGCCACCTTCCAAGACCTCACCGAGCAACTGTGGACGGATGAGCGATAGCACCTCAGTCGAGGGCGGCTGAGTCCTCGCCACCGGCTACCGGACCGGGCTCGGCCTGGTGACGCAGCGCCTCGCGGGCCAGGAATTGCTGAAAGTACGCCAGCGAGTCCGCCGCCACGATCGCGGGCAACAGCATCTCCCACATCCGGGTCAGGCGGGCGATGCCGTCCTCGGAGCTCGACAGCAGCCAGGTCCCGAGCATCGCGCCGGTGATCGGTTCGGCGACCTGGACCGGATCGAGGCCCTCGCGCAAATCCCCCTCGCCGATCGCGCGCGCGGTCTGGGCCGCCACCGCCGCCGCCCATTCTTCGGCGACGTCACCGCCGAGTTTGTTGGATTCGGACAGCGCGAAAACCAGATGGCCCGCCGCACGCGCCTCCTTGTCGACGGCCAATACCGCGGTGACGGCGAACATGCCGTGGATCATGCCCTCCAACGCGGGCGACGACGGTTGGCACATGCTCCGGAAGGTGCTCAGCATGGTGCTGAATCCACCCTCGATGATGGCCATCACCAGTGATTCCATCGAATCGAAGTGGTGGTACAGGGCGCCTTTGGTCACTCCCGCCCGCTCGATGATCGCGGTTCGGCCGGCGGCGACATAGCCCACCTCGCCGAAGACGTCGATGGCCGCGTCCAGCAGCTTCCGTCGGGTCGCTTCGGAGCGAACCTGGCGTGCCATCAGCCGGCCCGGTCGTCGTCGGCCGCAACGGGGTTTGCCGACGCGGTCTTGACGGCCAGCGCGGTGCGCCGTCGGATGAACTGGAGGAAATAGTCGATCCGGTCGTTCGGCACCATTCCGGGCAGCACGACCACGAAGCCCTGCTCGATCTGCCGCAGGAACTGTTCGGGGTCGTCGAGATCGCCCGCCTGCCGCAACCCCAGATACAGCGCCACCAGCATTCGCGCCAGATCCTGCGGTTCCCTGTCGACGATGTCCCCTTCGGCGACCGCACGCTCGGCCACCACGCTCAGCGCTTGAACCGCATTGTTGAGCACCGTGGTCTGCAGGCCCTCGCCACGACCGACGACCGGAAGCAGATGCAGCACTGCACGCGCGGTGTCGCGACAGATGTCCTCGACCGCCATCAGATAGCCGACGTCGATCAGGGTTTCCAGGCCGGAGAGCTTCCGGTCGACCAGCGACTGTACGGCCGCTCCGGCTCTGGCGAGTTGTTCGTCGATGACGGCAAGTGCGAGCGCATGCTTGGAGCGGAAATGGAAATACATGGCACCCTTGGTCAATTCCGCTTCGGTGAGGATATCGTCAAGGCCGACATCGTGATAGGGCCGCTGGGCGAACTGGTGCGCAGCGGCGCGAATGATCTGCTGGCGCGTCGCATCGGCGCGCCGGTCGGTGGATTCAGCCAACGCGCGATCTCAGCTTCGTCACTGACCGGCAGCCGTACCGCATTGCGCTAACGCTATCAGGGGAATGTGCAAATTTAACCTTTTCGATACCCGTGAGCGTCAATAACGACAGCCGGCATTCGGAAAATATCAATTAGGGGCTGTCGGGTTATTTTCAGTCTCCCAGGTAGCCGGCCTGCCCCGATGATAGTGCCCGCGCGGGCGCGCCGTCGCCGGCCCGGGCGATCCCACGCCGGCGCATCGCCGCATCGACTCAGCGCGCGGGCATCGCCAACACCACGAACTGTGTCACCTGGCGCGGCGAGAAGTTGTCGTCACTGACCAGCACCAGAGTTTGCCGCCCGTCGGGCAGTCTGGGACCCAGCGTGATCCCCTCGATGTTGTCCAGCGACTCCAGGCCGGGCGTGGTGGAAAGATCGGCCACCAACGTCTTGGCCATCGGAGTCACGGCGGCGCCGGCCAGGGCCGGCATCCCCAACACATCGGTGGCGCCGCCGATTTCGGCCCGGAACAGCCGTACCGTCGGGCGCACGCTGAACGCCCGCTCGATCACCAGGAACGCGGTGTCCGACAACGCCACCAAGTCGGTCAGACCGTTGGTCTCGGCGGGTGCCGTAGCCGGTTCCAGCGGATAGGCGTATTGGGCGACCGGTGCGGCCGAGTCGGCGCCGGAGTCGATCCGGTACGCGGTGACGCGGGTCAGCGCACCGTGCGTCTGGTCCGGCAGGGCGCCGTCGTCATAGCCGGGCCCCTCCATCGCGGCGAACAGCGACCCGCCGTCCGGGCTCAGGGTCAGCCCCTCGAGCGTCGTGTTGCGGCGGGGGCCGGTGCGCTGCGCCGACATCGTCGATTCCGCCGGCATGGCCAATCGGCCGAGGTAGCCGCCGTCGAGCGCGGCGATTCTGACCCACGGGTCGGCCAGCACCGGACCACGCGGCCCGTCGGTGCGCCGCTCCCCCTCCGACGACCAATACAGCCGCTGCCGGCCGCTGTCGAACGCGATGCCTTCGGGGTCCGGTGGCACGACCGGCGGCGAACTGTCGAAGGACCGCGGCTCGAACGGCCGCCCGTGCTCGTCCAGCAGCGGGTGGACGCCCATGATCGCCGCGGCATCGATGCCGCGATCGGACACCGACAGCCGTACCGTGTAGAACCTGGCCGGCCCGCTGGCCGACCGGTCGTCACTGATGACGTAGTAGCAGTCCCGCCCGGGGTCGTAACTGATCCCGGACAGGCCGCCGACCGTCGTTCCGGCGAATACGGTGCTCGGCGCCAGTCGGGTCTGGCCGAGGTATTCCAATCCCGGTACCGCGACCGGGGCCTCGCACGGTGCGCAGCCGGCGACGAGTACCCAACACAGCGGCAACAGCCGGCCCAGCTTCCAACGCACACCGTAATTTAAACCCGGTTTACCGGCCGCCCCGCCCGGCTACCGTGCAGGGATGACCACCTCCGCAGCTCTCCGTGACACCTTGGATGGCCGCTGGCGCGCGGTGAAGAACCGGGTCCGGGCCACCCTGTCCGATGAGAAATTCCGTCCGCACTACACGCCGAACACGGTGATCGCGCGCGCCAAGGTCGCCGAACAGCTCAGGATCATGGCCGGCACCGGTGTGGCCGCCGACAGCTTCCGCAAGGAACACGGCGGAACCGGTGATGTCGGCGCGGCGGTCAGCATGATCGAGATGCTGGCGATGTCGGATCTGTCGCTGATGGTCAAGGCCGGAGTGCAGTGGGGGTTGTTCGGCGGCGCCGTGGAGAACCTGGGCACCGAGCGGCACCACCGCGCCTACGTCCAGCAGATCATCGACCTCGACCTGCTGGGCTGCTTCGCGATGACCGAGACCGGCCACGGCAGCGACGTGCAGGCGCTGGAGACCACCGCCGTCTACGACCCGGCGACCGAGGAGTTCGTCATCGACTCGGCGACCGGCCCGGCGCGCAAGGACTACATCGGCGGCGCAGCCGAAACCGCCACCATCGCCGCGGTTTTCGCCCAGTTGAGAACCGCGGGCCCAGGCGAGGAGCCGCTGGGTCACGGCGTGCACTGCTTCCTGGTGCCGATCAGGGATTCCGAAGGTGACGACCTGCCCGGCGTCACCACCTCGGACTGTCACTACAAGGGTGGGCTGCCCGGGGTGGACAACGGTCGCATCGTCTTCGATCAGGTCCGGGTTCCGCGCGAGAACCTGTTGAACAGGTACGCCGATGTCGATCCCGACGGCAGTTATCGGTCATCGATCGAAAGCGACGGCCGGCGGTTCTTCACCATGATCGGCACCCTGATCCGGGGCCGGGTCTCGGTGGGCGGGAGCGCGGGTGCGGCCGCCCGCGTCGCGCTGGACATCGCCACTCGATACGCCTTGCAGCGCAGGCAGTTCAGCGCGCCCAGCGATGACGGTGCCGAGCACGAGGTGCTCATCATGGATTACCTCGTGCACCAGCGCCGGCTGCTGCCGCTGATCGCCCGGTCGTACGCGCTGCAGTTCGCCCAGAACGAACTGGTGGGCAAATGCCATGACCTGCAGACCGCCGACGATCCTGACCCCGAAGAGCAGCGGGAGTTGGAGGCGCGGGCGGCTGGGCTGAAGGCCGTCAACACCTGGCACGCGTCCCGGGCGATCCAGGAGGCGCGTGAAGCCTGCGGAGGCGCGGGCTACATGGCCGAGAACAGGCTGATCGCGTTGCGCGCCGACACCGACGTGTTCACCACCTTCGAGGGCGACAACCACGTGCTGACCCAGCTGGTGGCCAAGCAACTGCTGACCGCCTACGCCGACGACATCGCTGGTATGAGCCCGGTCGACTGGGTGCGGTTCGCCGCCGAGACCGTCAGCGACCGGGTGCTGAAACGTACCGCTGCGGAGACGATCATCCAGACGTTCGTCGACGCCCGGCAAGACAGCGAGGAAGAAGGCAGCCTGTTCAACCGGGGCACCCAGCTGCACATGTTCACCGACCGCGAAGAGTATCTGCTGACGTCGGTAGCACGCCGGTTGCGGGCCAAGTCCGAGGAGATGAGCGACTTCGACGCCTTCAACGCCGTCCAGGACCACATGCTGCACGCCGCGGCCGCCCACATCGACCGGGTGGTGCTGGAAGCCTTCGTCGCCGGCATCGAATCCTGCCCGGACCCCGAGGCCCGCGAGCTGCTGGAGCTGGTGTGCGACCTGTACGCGCTCAGCGTCATCGGGGAGGACAAGGCGTGGTACATCGAGCACCGCTACCTGTCCACCGAGCGGGCCAAGGCGGTGACCCGCGGCATCAACGACCGCTGCCGGAAGTTGCGGCCGCACGCCGAGACCCTCGTCGACGGGTTCGGCATCCCCGAGCAGCTGCGATACGCCGAGATGCTGCATCCGGAACACTTGTCGGTACCGCCCGCCGGTGAATCACCCGGACAGTCGGCTTTATAGGCTGTCAGGACCCCGGCACGAACAAAGGAGTTTCTCTCATGGCGTGGTTCCTCGCACTGAACGCCTCACCCACCAAGGGCGGCCAGTCGCCGACCTACGAGCTGCAGGAGACCGCCGACATCGAGCGGATCACCCAGGAGATGGCCAGTTTCGCCGCCACCGACCAGGCTGTGGCAGTTCCGGCCGTCTTCAACAACGGCCGCCAGCAGGTCACCTTGTATGTGCGGCCGGCCGCCTGGGGCGCGTGGGCGATCTATGAGCTCAGCGAGGACGAGCGTCGCGAGTTGATGGCCGCCAACCCGCTGGTCAACGCGCTCGCTCAGGCACGTGCCGCCAAAGCGCAGCAACCGATGCAGCAGCAACAGCAACAGCAGATGTTCGCCCCGCCTGCGCAACCTCAGCAGTCCGGCCCGTCGGTCATTCCGCGGCTGGACTGACGCCGGTACAACGTGGTGGCTCCCCCGGGTGGACTCGAACCACCAACCCTCCGGTTAACAGCCGAATGCTCTGCCAATTGAGCTACAGGGGACTGCTGTCCGCGTGGACTTGCACGACTCTAGCGCATCCGGACAGCACCGCCGCCCGACGGGGGTCGCACCGAAACCCGCCGCCGCGGCGTGAGGCAGGATGGAACCACCGCACCATGTAGGGAGCAGCATTGATCGGGTACGTCGTCGTGATGGGCGTCGGCTACGTGATGGGTACCAAGGCCGGCCGCCGCCGCTACGAGCAGATCGTCGGCACCTACCACGCGCTGACCAGCAGCCCGATCGCCAAATCGGTGATCGACAAGGGACGGCGCAGCATCGCCAACCGGATCCATCCCGACCAGGAGATGGTGACGCTGACCGAACTCGAGGACGGCACGACGGTGCTGCGGCCGAACGACCCGGACGACGACCGCGCCTGACCCGCCTTGCGATCAGGCGGTCAGATCATCGCCGCTGGCCTGCTCGAGCAGACTGCGCCGGTAGGCCTCCATCGCGACCAGGTCCCCGAAGAGCGCGTGGTATTCGTCACTGTGTTCCACCGGTGACATGCGTTGCAGCTTGGACTTGACCTCGGCGATCTGCCGGCCCACCCAGACCTCCTGCAACCGGGCCAGCACACCGCCGATGTAGCGGGGCAGTTTCTCGTCGTCGACGCGGATGGACTCCACGCCTAACTCGTGGATCAGACCGATGGTCAGCGGCGAGGTGGTCTGCTCGCGCACCGTCTCGATCCACTGTGCGCCTGCCGCGGCGCCGGCGGTTCCGCCGGCGGTGTCGATCGCCGAGCGCACCGCGGCGTAACCGGGGTGGGTGAAACTCTCCACCGTCAGGCTGTCGAACACCGGCCCGGCCAGCGCGGGGAACTGCAGTGCCGCCTTGAGCGCCTCCCGCTGCGGCCACAACGTCGGATCGGCCGGATTGGGGCGTGCGACCGGCGGCTGGGCGGCCGCCGCGGCCGGGGTGCTGGACATGCGCTTCGCGCCGCCCCGAGAATCCTTGGCCTCCTTCTTGGCCTGAGCGCGCACCCGGCCGATGACCTGCGCGACGTCGTCCCATCCCACCCAGCCGGCCAGTTGACGGGCGTATTCGTCGCGCAGCGTCGGGTCCTTGATCGCCGCGACCATCGGCACGCAGCGGCGCAGCGCAGCGACCCTTCCTTCGGCGTTGTCCAGATCCATCTCGGCCAACGCGGTGCGGACTGCGAACTCGAACAACGGAGTTCGGCGTGCCACCAGATCGCGCAGCGCCTCGTCGCCGTGGGCCATTCGCAGATCGCACGGATCCATGCCGTCGGCGGCCACCGCGACGAACGACTGTCCGGCCAGTTGTTGTTCGCCCTCGAGGGCCTTGACCGCCGCGGCACGACCGGCCGCATCGCCGTCGAAGACGTAGATCAGCTCACCCCGAAAGAACTTGTCGTCCATCATCAGTCGACGCAGCATCCCCAGGTGTTCGTCGCCGAAGGCGGTGCCGCACGACGCGACCGCGGTGGTCACCCCCGCCAGGTGCATCGCCATCACGTCGGTGTAGCCCTCCACCACGATGGCCTGGTGCCCGCGCGCGATGTCCCGTTTGGCCAGGTCCAGGCCGAACAGCACATTGGATTTCTTGTACAGCGTGGTTTCGGGGGTGTTGACGTATTTGGCCTCCATCGGGTCGTCGTCGAACAACCGGCGGGCGCCGAACCCGATCACCTCCCCCGCCGAGGAACGGATCGCCCACAGCAGCCGCCGGTGAAAACGGTCCATCGGGCCGCGGCGCCCCTCCCGGGACAGGCCCGCGGCCTCCAGCTCCTTGAACTCGAAGCCCTTGCGCAGCAGGTGTTTCGTCAAGCCGTCCCACCCCGAAGGGGCGAATCCGCAGCCGAACCGCTGGGCCGCGGCGGCGTCGAAGTTGCGTTCGGTGAGATATTTGCGCGCCGGTGCGGCCTCGGGGCTGCCCAGCGCCGCGGCGTAGAACTCCGCCGCCGCCGCGTTGGCGGCGACCAGCCGGCTGCGGCCGCCGCGCTCGCGCTGGATGTTGGTGGCCGACGCCCCGGTGTAGGTGATGGTGTGGCCGACCCGGTCGGCCAGCAGTTCGACCGCCTCGACGAAGCTGGCGTGCTCGATCTTCTGCACGAATGCGTAGACGTCGCCGCCCTCCCCGCAACCGAAGCAGTGGAACAGGCCGTGGTTGGGCCGGACGTGAAACGACGGCGACTTCTCGTTGTGGAACGGGCACAGGCCCTTGAGTGAGTCGGCGCCGGCCCTTCTGAGCTGCACGTAATCGCCGACCACATCCTCGATCCGGACACGTTCGCGGATGGTGGCGATGTCGCGATCGGAGATACGGCCGGGCACCGGGTCAGTCTAGAGTGCACGGCCGGCCGCCAACCCCGATGTTTTAAGCTCGGTCCGTCAACGTCGAGGTCCGGGAGCGCCCATGAGTCTGTCCGAGCAGCCAGCGACGGCGAAATCCACGCGACCTCGCCTCCTGCTCGCGATCGCCGTCGTCGTACTGGCCTTGGTGGGGCTGGTGTTGTGGCTGGTGTTGCCCGACCGCTCCCGTGGCGCCGTATCAGGTATCACCGGCGAGACCGTCAAGCAGGTTCTGCTCGACGGTGCCGAGTTGACGAAGATGCTGGACCAGCCGTTCACCACCGTCACCGGGCCGCCCGCCTACGGCGGCGTGGAGGCGATGGAGGATTCCGCAGCGCCCAGCGAATGCGTCGGCGTCGTGGACGTCGCACCGAAGAGCGTGTACGCCTCGGCCGACGTGCAGAGCTACGCACGCGAGACGTGGATCGACTCCGATCCCCACCGGGACGGCTTCACGCCGCTCACCACCCGGGTGATGTTCGTCAAGGAGGCCGTGGTCGCGCTGCCCAGCGAGGCCGACGCCCAGGAGTTGTTCGCGAGCTTCGCCGAGCAGTGGAAGCGCTGCGACGGACGTCCGGTCAACGCGACCGACCCGGATTCGGGAGCGCAGCCGCACCTGCACGGCACCGAAATGCACATCACCGACGTGCGGGTCACCGAGGACGTGCTGGCCGCGTCCATCGTGCTCGACAAGAGCCCCAAGGCCCCCGACACCCGGGCCATCGGCGTGCGCGGCAACTGCATCGTCGGGGTGCTCATCGCGTTCACCGGCACCGAGAATGCCACCGGTTCCGCCGATCCGCAGACCAGCAGCATCCAGGCCGTGCAGGCGATGATGGACAAGGTCACCGAGCTCGGCTGACCATTCAGCCGATCGCGAGCCGCTCCAATCGTCCCTCGGTGCACGACGCGATCTGATCGACGACGACCCGCAGCCGCGCGCCGTCGTCCGCGGCGGCGACGAACGCCGGGACGAAGATCGGATCCAGGCTCTCCGGTGCCCCGGCAAGCAACCGGTGGGCAACCTCGTGAATCCGCTCGCGCTGGGCCGCCTGAATCTTCCGGTGCTGATCTTCGGACATGATGAACTGCACCGCAAGGGTTTTCAGCACCGCCACCTCGGCCCGGACCAGTTCGGGCACCTCCAGGTCGGCTTGGTAGCGGGTCAGCGGCCGGCGGCCGGCCATGCCATAGGAGGCATGGGTGGCGCTGATCGCCGCGGCGGCGAACCGGCCCACCAGTTCGCTGGTCAGTCGCTTCAACGCCACCGACGCCGACAGCGTCACCACGAATGCGCCGTGGTCGGCGACCGCGGCCACCACCGGCAGTTCGGTGAGTCGTTGGGCGGCCGCGGCCAGATCGTGCTCCCCGTCGGGATCGCCGAGGCGCGCCAGTTCTGCCACCGTCGAGGCGTCACCGAGCACCCGCAGGTCGATCCGGCCGGCGATGACGCCGTCTTCGACGTCGTGCACCGAGTAGGCGACGTCGTCGGCCCAGTCCATGATCTGCGACTCCAAGCAGACCCGGTCCTCCGGCGCTCCACGACGCATCCATTCGGCGGCCGCACGGTCGTCGTCGTAGAACCCGAACTTGTTCCGGGCCGGGCCGTTTCCCGACCGGCGCGGCCAGGGATATTTGGTGACCGCGTCCAGCGCCGCCCTGGTCAGGTTCAGCCCGGCGCTGGCGCCGTCGGGCCCCAGGACCTTGGGTTCCAGGCCGGTCAGGATGCGGAAGTTCTGCGCGTTGCCTTCGAATCCCCCGCAACCGGAGGCGATTTCGTTGAGCGCCTGTTCGCCGTTGTGACCGTACGGTGGGTGCCCGATGTCGTGGGCCAGTCCGGCCAGGTCGACCAGGTCGGGGTCGCAGCCCAGCCCGATCGCCATCCCCCGCCCGATCTGGGCCACCTCCAGCGAATGGGTCAGCCGGGTGCGCGGCGTGTCGCCGTCGCGGGGTCCGACGACCTGGGTCTTGTCGGCCAACCGGCGCAGTGCGGCGCTGTGCAGCACCCTGGCCCGGTCCCGGGCGAAGTCGGTCCGGTGCTGGCCGCCGGTTCCGGGCAGGCCGGCCGTCTTCGACGTCTCCGCCACGATGCGGTCGCGATCGTGCGCGCCGTAGCTGTCGTATGAGTTCATGGCCACCGGCGCCAGTCTATTTAGCGCCCGCCCACATCGATGACACGCCGGGCCGAAGTCCGGCCCTGCGCCGCGCCCGCCGCCTGAACCGCTCAAGCCCGCGGCAGAATTGCGTCGATCGTCCGGGGATCGCATATACATTGGCCAGCATGCGAATCACGCGCCTGATCAGCGCCGTCCTGGCGATACTCACCGCGGCGCTGCTGGTGGCGCCGAGCGCCGTGGCGCAACCCGCGCTGCGGCTGCCCAGCTCGATCACCGACAGCGCCGGGGTGCTGTCGCAATCCGACCGCGCCGAGGTGCAGCAGGCGATCGACAAGCTCTACGCCGACCGGCACATCCGGCTGTGGGTGGTCTACGTCGACATCTTCTCCGGTCAGACCGCCGACGGGTGGGGCCGCAGCACGGCCCGGCTCAGCGACCTGGGCAACAACGACGCCCTGCTGGCGGTGGCCGTCGCAGACCGCAGCTATGCGTTCCTGGTGTCCAACGGCATCTCCGAGATCAGCAGCGGCAAGGTCGACGCGCTGCGGCGCAACCAGATCGAGCCGGCCCTGCACCGCGGCGACTGGGCCGGGGCGGCCGCTGTCGCCGCCGGCGGGTTGGACGCGGCGGCCGCGCCGGCCGAGGTGAACTGGGCGGCGATCCTGATCGCGCTGGCCGTCGTGGCGGCGGCCGGCGCGGTGCTGTGGTTGGTGGTACGTCAGTTGCGGCGTAGGCGTCATGCCGCGGCGCTGGCGGCTGCCCGGCGCGTGGATGCCACCGATCCGAACGCGCTGGCCGAGGTGCCGGTGTTCGCTCTCGACGGGTTGTCCCGCGAGAAGGTCGTCGAGGTCGACAACGCGGTGCGCACCAGCGCCAACGAGTTGCAACTGGCGGTCGACGAATTCGGCGAGGAACGCACCCGGCCGTTCGCACAGGCGGTCGCCAGCGCCAACGCCGCCATGGAGCACGCCTTCACGGTGCGGCAGCAACTCGACGACGACATCCCCGAGACACCGGCCCAGCAGCGCGATCTGCTGACCGGGGTGATTGTCACCGCAGCCAAGGCCGACCGGGAATTGGAGACCCAGCGTGCCTCGTTCGAGCAGCTGCGCGACCTGGTCCTCAACGCACCGGCACGCCTCGACGACCTGACCCAGCGGCTCGTCGAGCTGACCGGGCGCATCCCGGCCTCCGAGCAGCATCTGGTGGAGTTACACCGCGAATTCGACGCCACGGCACTCAGTTCGGTGTCCGGCAACGTCAAGACCGCACAGGACCGGGCGGCCTTCGCCGAACGTAACATCACCCGGGCCCGCGGGCTGGCCGACCGCCCGGTGACCGGCGGGCAGAGCGAACTGGTGGACGCGTTGCGAGCCGCCGAGTCCGGGCTGGCCCAGGGCCGGGCGCTGCTGGACGCGGTGGACAACGCCGCCCGCGACATCCGGCACGCGGTCGCCACGCTGCCGGAGGCGATCACCGACGCCGAAGCCGGGATCGCACAGGCCGATGCGCAACTGCAGCGCGGCGCGGGCCCACACAGGTCGGAGCTGACGTCGGCCCGCGACACCACGGTCAAGGCCGTCGCCGCCGCGCGGGCCAGCGGAGATCCGCTGGGGGCGTTCACCGCGTTGACCAAGGCCGACTCCGATCTGGACCGGCTGCTGGACACCGTCGCCGAGGAACGCGCGGCCGCCGAGCGACTGGCCCGCACGTGCGAGCAGGCGCTGTTCACCGCGTCGTCGCGGATCCGCGCGGTCTCGGATTACATCGATACCCGCCGCGGCAGCGTCGGCCCGGAGGCGCGCACCCGGCTGGCCGAGGCCCGCCGCCGACTCGAGGCCGCCCAGGACATGCGCAACACCGACGTGTCCGGCGCCATCAGCCAGGCCAACGGCGCGGCCACCCTGGCCGCCGCAGCCCAGTCACTGGCCAAGGCCGACGTGCAATCCGCGCAGCGGGCCTATTACGGCCGCTACGGTGGCGGGCCCGGTCGTGGCGGGGACACCGGGGCCATGCTGGGCGGCATCATCATCGGCAACATTCTCAGCGGCGGCGGGAGGGGCGGCGGCTTCGGCGGAGGCAGTAGCGGCGGCGGGGGCTGGAGCCCGACGTCGTTCGGCGGCTCCTCGGGCGGCGGTGGCTTCTTCGGCGGCGGGGGCCGCTTCTAGCCCCCCGTTCGGCGAGGGGGCGCACCATGTCCCAGGGACGACGCCGAACGTCGTCGTCGACAAACGACAGCACCGTCCACCCCACCTCCTGCAATGCCGCGCGCTTGCGCCGGTCGCGGCGCAGGGCCTCCGGGCTGCTGTGGAAATCGAAACCGTCGTACTCGACCGCAATCCGGTAGGCCGGAGCGTGGTATCGGCGTCGCTTCGGGAATACACGCCGAACCACACTTGGGTGAGCTCACCACGGGCGACGCCCGTTTCGAATGCGGAGCGGCCAAGGTGGCGCGCTACCGCTGCACGCTCGCGCAAGCGGCAGGTGCCCCCAGCTCGCGCAAAAGTCAGCAGCCCTTCAGGCGCACCGCCAGGTAGTCGGCCACCGCATCGATGGCCACCCGCTCCTGGGCCATGCTGTCGCGTTCACGCACGGTGACCGCGTGGTCTTCGAGCGAGTCGAAGTCGACCGTGATGCAGAACGGGGTGCCGATCTCGTCCTGGCGCCGGTAGCGCCGGCCGACCGCCCCGGCGTCGTCGAACTCGACATTCCAGGATTGGCGCAGCTCGGCGGCCAGATCGCGGGCCTTCGGTGACAGATCGGCATTGCGCGACAACGGAAGTACCGCGGCCTTGATCGGCGCCAGCCGCGGATCCAGCCGCAGCACGGTGCGTTTGTCCACCCCGCCCTTGGCGTTGGGGGCCTCGTCCTCGTGGTAGGCGTCGATCAGAAACGCCATGAACGAACGGGTCAGCCCGGCCGCCGGCTCGATCACGTAGGGCGTGTAGCGGGTATCGGAGGCCTGGTCGTAGAACGACAGGTCCACTCCGGAGTGCTTGGTGTGGGTGGACAGGTCGAAATCGGTGCGGTTGGCGATGCCCTCCAGCTCACCCCAGGGATTGTTCTGGAACCCGAATTTGTACTCGATGTCGGTGGTGCCGGCGCTGTAGTGCGACAACTTCTCCAGCGGGTGCTCGAACAGCCGAAGGTTGTCCCGGGCGATACCGAGGTCGACATACCACTGCAGCCGGGCGTCGATCCAGTACTGGTGCCACTCGGGGGCGGTGGCGGGCTCGACGAAGAACTCCATCTCCATCTGCTCGAACTCGCGGGTCCGGAAGATGAAGTTGCCGGGGGTGATCTCGTTGCGGAAACTCTTGCCCGTCTGGGCGATTCCGAACGGCGGTTTGCGCCGTGCGGTGGTGACGACGTTGGCGAAGTTGACGAAGATGCCCTGGGCGGTCTCCGGACGCAGGTAGTGCAGACCCTCTTCGCTCTCGATCGGGCCGAGGTAGGTCTTGAGCATCATGTTGAACTCACGCGGCTCGGTCCACTGGCCCTTGGTGCCGCAGTCCGGGCAAGCGATCTCGCTCATCGGGACGTCGTCGGGGTCGACCTGCTCCCCTTTGGCAAGCCTCCTGGCCGCCACCCCCTCTTGCATGTGGTCCTGCCGGTGGCGCTTGTGGCAGGACAGGCACTCCACCAGCGGGTCGTTGAACACCTCGACGTGACCGGATGCCACCCACACCTCGCGCGGCAGGATGATCGACGAGTCCAGGCCGACGACGTCCTCGCGAGCCGTGACGACCGAGCGCCACCACTGTCGCTTGATGTTCTCCTTGAACTCCACGCCGAGCGGACCGTAGTCCCACGCGGATTTGGTGCCGCCGTAGATTTCGCCGGCCGGAAAGACCAGGCCGCGGCGCTTGGCCAGGTTGACGACGGTGTCGATGACGGACGCCACGAGGGTGTGCACTCCTGTCTTGTCGGGACCGCGCCGACAACGCCGGCACGCAAAGCAACCGATATCGTATCGACCCCGCAAGGGTTCTTTGACATGCATCATTACGCATGGAACAGTGGGAGCCAGCTGAAAACGGTTTCCAACATGGGCGGAGGTGGTGTCATGGCGCCCGCGATAGCCGGCCTGGTAGCCGATGACCACCAACACACCGGGCCCGCCTTCCCCACCACACCGCCACGGGACATCCTCGACGCCGCTGGGGAACTGCTGCGGGCACTGGCCGCGCCGGTGCGCATCGCGATCGTGTTGCAGCTGCAGGAGTCGCACCGTTGCGTGCACGAACTCGTCGACGCGCTGGGGGTGCCCCAGCCGCTGGTCAGCCAACACCTGAAGATCCTCAAATCGGCCGGGGTGGTCACCGGGGAACGGTCGGGCCGCGAAGTGCTCTACCGACTGGCCGACCACCACCTGGCGCACATCGTCATCGACGCGGTGGCCCACGCCGGTGAAGACCATTGACCGCCCCCGGGGTGCGCTCCACCCGGCAGCGCGCAGCGATCTCGGCGCTGCTGGAGACCATCGACGACTTCCGTTCGGCCCAGGAGTTGCACGACGCGCTGCGTGAGCGCGGCGAGAACATCGGGCTGACCACCGTCTATCGCACGCTGCAGGCGATGGCGTCGGCCGGGCAGGTCGACACGTTGCGCTCGGATACCGGTGAATCGGTGTACCGGCGTTGTTCGGAGCACCATCACCACCACCTGGTGTGCCGCGAGTGTGGCGCCACGGTGGAGGTGGCCGATCATGAGGTCGAGACGTGGGCAGCCCAGATCGCCGCCGAGCACGGTTTCTCCGACGTCAGCCACACCATCGAGATCTTCGGCAGCTGCGCCGACTGCCGTAAGTAGGACGCGCTCGGCGCACCGGCGACTCAGCCGATGAGCGCCTGCCGGATGTCGACCCCCTTGGCCAGCACCAGCAGCACCAGCGTGCACAGCGCGTCGTCGGTCAGCCCGGAGCCGGGAAAGTTGTAGCGCAGCATCGCATCTGCGGTCTTGGCGTTCTTCTCGACCAGGGTGACCGTCCCGAGCTGGCTCAGCCGCGCCTGGTCGGCCGCCCGTTCCCGAAGCTTCTTGGTCAGCGCCAGGTCCCAGGCCAGGATCTGGGTCAGCGACACCAACTCCAGTTCGTCGGTGATCGGCACCACCCGCAATGACGCCAACGTGCCGTCATGATGGACGGTCAGCGCACCGTCGGGCTCGGCGTCGGTGGGCACCGCGGCCGCGGCGAGCACCGTGTGGAGGCGGTGGGCCAGATCCGTCATCACGCTGTCCCGAACCGGCGCTGCCGGGAGGCGTACTGTTCGCAGGCCTGCCACAGGTCGCGGCGGTCGTAGTCGGGCCACAGCTTCTCTTGAAAGATGTACTCGGCGTAGGCCGCCTGCCACAGCATGAAGTTCGACGACCGCTGCTCACCGGAGGTGCGGATCAGCAGATCGACGTCGGGCATGTCCGGCCGGTGCAGATGCTGGGAGATGGTGGCCTCGTTGATCCGGTTCGGATTCAGCTTGCCGGCGACGGCCTCGGCAGCGATAGCCCGTGCGGCCTCGGCGATCTCGGTGCGTCCCCCGTAGTTGACGCAGTAGTTGATGGTGATGACGTCGTTGCCGACCGTCATGGCCTCGGCGATCTCGAATTCCTTGATGACACTGCGCCACATCTTCGGACGCGAACCCACCCAGCGCATCCGCACGCCCATCGCGTTGAGGTTCTCCCGGCGGCGGCGCACCACCTCGCGGTTGAACCCCATCAGGAAGCGGACCTCCTCGGCGGAACGCTTCCAGTTCTCCGTGGAGAACGCATACACGGTCAGCCATTTGATGCCGATCTCGATGGCACCGCAGGTGATATCGATCAGCACCGCCTCGCCCATCTTGTGGCCCTCGGTGCGGCCCAGGCCGCGCTGAGTGGCCCAGCGGCCGTTGCCGTCCATCACGACCGCAACGTGATTGGGCAGCGCCTCGGCCGGAATCCGCGGGGCGACGGCCTTGGAGGTGTGCTGCGGCGGACGGCACGGTCCCCCGCCCGGCGGCGCAGGCAGCTGCGGGAAGACCACCGGCCAGGTGGACGTGTCCGGGAACACCGGATAGTCCTCGGGCGCACCGGGCAACTGCGGGCAATTGCCCTTCCGGTCGGCCCGATTCAACACCATGTGCCCAATCCTGCCCGACCGGGCCGGCACCGCCTGCAGCGACCGCGCCTTCGCTGCGGCGGTTTACCGGCCATGCCGACGATCAGGAATCGGTGCTCAGATCCATTGCGACGAAGTCCAGGCGCCACAGCGATTGGAACAGCTTGCGCCCGAACTTCTCCAGATCGGCGGTGCTCCCCCGCGACGACCCGCCCGCCTGCGCCAGGCTTGCGGCGATCTCCCGGATGCTGCGGCGCCCATCGATGCTCTGGACGAAGGGCAGCTGGGCCGGGTTGAGCTGCATGCGCCAGCCCGGACGGACGATCTCGCTGCCGTTCAGACCGCACTTGAAGCGGAACAGCGGCACGTAGTCGAGGCTTTCGGCCGTCGAGAAGTCGACCACGTAGCTGCTCTTGGGCCGGTCGGGGCGGCAGGCCAAGAAGAAGTGCCGTGCGTTGAGGGTGTGGATGCGCTCCATTACCGACCAGATCTTGGCCTCGGGCAGCGCGTTCACCACGTCGTAGAAGCCTCCCGACGGCGCGGCGATGTCGTGCGCGTAGTACGGCGCCTTGAGCAGCCAGCCCTGGAAGTCGAGCCCGGCCGAGTTGGCCAGGTCGATGCAGCCGTCGACGTCGAAGTTCTTCGCCCGGCCGTGCAGGAAGGTGTCCACCAGGCCCGAGTCCGAAACGAGGTCACCGGCGATCTTCAGGTACGGCTGCACAGGGTGGTCCGGGGACAGCATCCGGATGGCCTGACGGACCGTCTGGATGGAGGCATCGCTCTGCTCCAGCCCCAGGTCCTGGAAGACCGACTCGAGGATCTCGATGCCGATCCGGCCGTACCGCGCATACAGCATGATGGCGGCGACCCCGTCGGGGCGCAGCCGCTCCGCGATGGCCTTCATCCCCGCCTTCGGGTCGGCCATGTGGTGCAGCACGCCGGTGGACACCGCCAGGTCGAAGTCCATGTCCAGCGAGGACAACTCCTCGATCGGGAGCTGGTGCAGTTCCAGGTTCCACAGCCCGTGCTTGTCCTTGAGGTACTGCTGGTGCCCCAGCGACGCCTGGCTGATGTCGACGGCCACCACCCGGGCCTTCGGGTTGTTGTAGGCGAACACCGCCGCCTGGTTGGTGCCGCAGCCCGCGATGAGGATGTCGAGGTCGGGCCGGTACTCCCGGTCCGGCCACAGCACCCGGTGGGCGTGGCTCGGGTCGAACCATTCCCAGTTCCCGGCCGACCACGCCTGCAGGTCGTGGATGGGCGGCGGGTACGTCCACCGCTCATACTGCCGGGATACAACGTCTGCGCGTGGGTTGTCAGTCACTTCTTTGTGGCTCCTTGTTGCGTTGCCCCCCGCCGATCGAGTCAGACTCTAGCGGGGCTTGTTCGGGCCGGCGCGGCGGGTGCGACTCCCAACGGAGCAGCGGGCCGGACGCGTCGGTTCGGTCTTATCGGCTCGGTCAGCCGGCGCGTCCGGGCTGACCGGGCTGACCAGGCTGACCGGGCTGACCAGGCGTTCCGCCCGGGCCGGGCGCTCCGCCGGCACCACCGGCACCACCCGCACCGGGCTGGCCGCCGGGGCCGGCCGCACCACCGGCACCGCCGGCGCCGCCCTGTCCGCCGGCGCCACCCTTGCCGCCGTCGCCGCCTTTACCGCCGGCGCCGCCCTTGCCGCCCTGCCCGCCCTTGCCGCCTTTGCCGCCTTTGCCGCCCTTGCCGTCGGCACCCGGAGCACCGTCGGCCCCGTCGGCGCCGTCGGCACCGTCAGCGCCCGGGGCATGAGTCGACAGCGGCACCACGGCCCCGACACCCGGTCCGAAGCCCGCCTGCGCGACCGGGCCGACCGCCGGGAGCATTCCCGCAACCAGCAGGGCTCCCGCCGCCGCGCCGAGGCCGGCCGCGTATCGCGGCGCAGTGTAGTGCGCCCAGCGCCCCCACCCGGTGTCGTGAATCATTCGGCCTGCCTTCCAGATTGAGCCTTCGGATCGTGAAGTCGCATCAGCCTACCGCCGACCCGCGAATGGTCCACGGAAACGCACACAATTGCCAGGTGGGTGCCCATGCGTCGGGGCGTCAGGGGTCAGCCGTCGCTGCCGGTGGCCTTCGCTTCAGCCTCGACACCCACCGCGACATCCGCCGTGTCCTGCCCACCCGCCGCCCGCTGAACGCGTTCGACCAGCGGCAATGTTCGCAGCCGGCGCTCCAGGTGCCACTGCAGATGGGCGGCCACCAATCCGCTGGCATGGCTGCGGTGCGCCGACACTGAACGTTCAGCAAGCTCCCAATCCCCGTCGTGCAGCGCCGACATCAGATCCAGCACCCCCATCGGCGGGGTGGTCGACCCGGCCGGGCGGCAGTGGCTGCAGACGCTGCCGCCGGCCGCGACATGAAATGCCCGATGCGGGCCGGGAGTGGCACAGCGGGCACATTCGGTCAGGGCCGGCGCCCACCCGGCCACCGACATCGCTCGCAGCAGATAGGCGTCGAGCACCAGCTCGCGGGGGCGGCGACCGTCGGCGACGGCCCGCAACGCACCGACGGTGAGCCGGTGCAACGCCGTTGCCGGTGCCCGCTCGGCGCCGGCGAGTCGTTCGGCGGTCTCCAGCATCACGCAGGCACAGGTGTAGCGGCCGTAGTCGCTGACGATGTCGCTGGCGAACGCGTCCACCGACACCACCTGGGTGACGATGTCGAGGTTGCGGCCCGGATGCAGCTGCACGTCGATGTGGGCGAACGGCTCCAGTCGGGCACCGAACTTACTGCGGGTACGGCGCACCCCCTTGGCCACCGCGCGGACCAGCCCGTGGTCGCGGGTGAGCAAAGTGACGATCCGGTCGGCTTCGCCGAGCTTGTGCTGGCGCAGCACCACCGCCCGGTCCCGGTACAGCCGCATCGCACCAGTTTCGCATCACCGCGGGGACGTTTCGAGGACGGTCACCGGCGTGGCACGCCGGATAGTCTCGTCACCGATGACCCACCCGCCCGCGGCGTCCGGCACCCGCTTTCCCACCCTCACCGAACAGCTCTACCAGCTGGCCAGCGGCGAGGTGTCCTCCGTCGACCTGGTCCGCCGCTCGCTGCACGCCATCGACGCCAGCCAGTCCACGCTGAACGCCTTCCGGGTGGTGTTCACCGAGTCGGCGCTGCGCAGTGCCGCCGAAGCCGACCGGCGCCGCGCCGCCGGCCATCGCGCCCCCCTGCTGGGCGTCCCGATCGCGGTCAAGGACGACACCGACGTCGCGGGTGTGCCCACCTCGTTCGGCACGTCCGGCTACGTCGAACCCGCCGGCCACGACGCCGAGGTGGTGCGGCGGCTCAAAGCCGCCGGCGCGGTGATCGTCGGCAAGACCAACACCTGCGAGTTGGGCCAGTGGCCGTTCACCGGCGGCCCCGGGTTCGGCGACACCCGCAACCCCTGGTCGCGCCGGCACACCCCGGGCGGATCGTCGGGGGGCAGCGCCGCCGCGGTCGCCGCGGGCCTGGTCGCCGCGGCGATCGGATCCGACGGGGCCGGCAGCGTGCGCATTCCGGCCGCGTGGACACATCTGGTCGGCATCAAACCGCAGCGGGGCCGCATCTCCACCTGGCCGCTGCCGGAGGCCTTCAACGGCATCACCGTCAACGGAGTGCTCGCCCGCACCGTGGCGGACGCGGCCCTGGTGCTGGACGCGGCCTCGGGCAACGCCGAGGGCGATCTGCACAAACCGGCGCCGCTCACGGCGTCCGACCACGTGCGCAACGGGCCGGGTCAGCTGCGGATCGCGATGTCCACCCGCTTTCCCTACACCGGGTTCGGCGCCCGGCTGGACCCCGAGATCGGGGCCGCCCTCGAGCAGGTCGCCGCGCGGCTTCGCCTGCTCGGGCACATCGTGGTTCCGGGAAATCCCGACTACGGGGTGCGGCTGTCGTGGAACTTCCTGTCCCGCTCCACCGCGGGGGTGCTGGCCGCCGCGAACGCACTCGGCGGCGCGGTGAACCTCGACCCGCGCACGCTGGCCAACATGCGCACCGGCCGGCTGCTGTCGCAGGCGGTGCTGCGCAAGGCCCGTGCCCACGAGGCGAAGGACCAGCGGCGGGTGGGGTCGATTTTCCGCATCGTCGACGTGGTGCTGGCCCCCACCACGGCCCAGCCGCCGCCGCTGGTGCACGCGTTCGACGACCTGAACGCCCTGGCGACCGACCGCGCCATGATCGCGGCCTGCCCGGTGACCTGGCCGTGGAACCTGCTGGGCTGGCCGTCGATCAACGTGCCGGCCGGGTTCACCTCCGAGGGCCTGCCGATCGGGGTGCAATTGATGGGGCCGGCCAACAGTGACGGCCTGCTGATTTCCCTGGCCGCGGAATTGGAGGGCATCAGCGGCTGGGCGGCACGGCAACCCACACCGTGGTGGCGCACCGATCCCGCACCGGCCCCGTGACGCCCGAAAGGGCTGTGACCAGTGACTTCGGCGACGTCATCGGCAGTCCGCTAAACTTGGTCCGTCTTCGAAGTAGGACTCATATCCACATCTGAAATGCACTGGGGAAAGGCGTCTGCAAAATGGCCGCTCTGTCGTTGACCAGGATCGCTGTCGCAGCCGGCAGTCTGGCGTTGTCGCTGTCCGCTGGCGCCGGGTTCGCCGCCGCGAGCCCTGACCTCGGTCCGATTATCAACACCACCTGTAACTACTCGCAGGTGAACGCGGCGCTGCGCGCGGAGAACCCCGCCGCGGCCGACGAGTTCGCCGCCGCCCCGGACGCGCAGAACATGCTCCGCGTCTTCCTCTCCTCGCCTCCGGCCAAGCGGCAGCAGTTGGCGAACATGATCCAGGGCATGCCCGAGGCTCAGCAGTACATCGGCACCATCACCCAGGTCGCCGGCTCCTGCAACAACTACTGAGCCGGTCACTGCGGTGAGCCCGCGCGACAAGGTCCTGATCACCGCCACCGAGCTCGCTGAGCTGTTGCGGGCCGGTGATCCGGTGACGATTCTCGACGCCCGCTGGAGCCTGGCGGCCCCGGACGGACACCAGGCTTACCTCCGGGGTCATCTGCCGGGCGCGGTGTACGTCGCGCTCGAGGACGAGTTGTCCGACCCCGCTGTCACCGGCCGGGGCCGCCATCCGCTCCCGACCGGGCGCAACCTCGAGGCGGCCGCCCGCCGCTGGGGGGTGCGGCGCAACACGCCGGTAGTGGTCTACGACGACTGGCATCGGGCCGCGTCCGCGCGATTGTGGTGGCTGCTGTCCACCGCCGGAGTGGCCCGGGTCCGCATCCTCGACGGTGGGCTGGCGGCCTGGACGGCGAACGGCGGCGCATTGCAGACCGGGGAGGTCCGCCCCGACCCGGGCAACGTCACCGTGCTGCCCGAGGACCTCTACGACGGGCTCCGGCCGACCCTGACCGCTGACGAGGCCGGCGACGGCGCCGGATCCGGCACGCTGTCGCTACTGGATGCCCGCGCCCCGGAACGGTTCCGCGGCGACGGCGAACCCGTCGACGCGGTCGCCGGTCACATCCCGGGCGCGAAGAACCTGCCGTTCACCGCGCTGCTGGACGCCGACGGGACCTTCCTGCCCGATACCGCGATCGCCCGGTTGCTCGCCGATCGCGGGGTGGGAGCCGACGACGCGGTGGGCGCCTACTGCGGATCCGGTATCAGCGCCACGGTGATCGTGGCGGCGCTGGCCGCCGGCGGCCGCTCCGCCGCGATGTTCCCGGGCTCGTGGTCGCAGTGGAGTTCGGAGTCGTCCCGGCCGGTGGCACGCGGCGAGGACTGAGCTCCGCCTCAGCGCAGGTGGAAATCGGCCGGGTCCGGGCCGGCCAGCATCGCGTTCATCGTCGCGCGGTCGAACGGCCACAGGTCGACGGCGCCGCTCTCGGTCAGATACCACGAGTTGCAGCCGGTGTTCCAGACCGTCGGGCCCATCGCGGCGGCGACCTCGTCGTTGAACCGTGCGGTCGCCTCCTCGGTGACCTCGACGCTGGCCAACTCGCCGGCCCGGAACTTCTCCAGCCACTGCGCGATGTAACGCGCGGTCAGCTCGGAGGTGTACTGCAACGAGATCGACCCGGTGGGCGAGTTCGGGCCCAACACCGTGAACAGGTTGGGGAAGCCGGGGATCGCGGTCATCCGGTAAGCGCGCGGGCCGGCGGCCCACGCGTCATCGATGTCGATGCGGTCCCTGCCGAGCAACCGCATCGGGCGCATGTAGTTGTGGGCGTGAAACCCGGTCGCCAGCACGATGACGTCGGTGTCGCGGTGAACGCCGTCGGCGGTGCGGATACCGCTCGGGGTGATTTCGGCGATCGCGTCGGTGACGAGGTCGGTGTTGGCGGCGCGGATCGCCCGGTAGTAGCTTCCCGACACCACCTGACGCTTGCACAACGGCTGGTAGTCGGGTTTGAGCTTGGTCCGTAACTCGGTGTCCCGCACTTGAATCCGCAGACACGCGCGGGCGTAGGCCTGGACCGCCCGACGTCGCCACGACGGGCGGGTGGTGACGTCGGTCAACAGCGCCGACCCGCCGAAGGTCATGAGCCGATACAGCGCCCGGTGCAGTCTCGGGAATCCCGCCAGCACCGCGGCCGCGCCGGGGAGCTGCCTCAGCGAGGTGGGCGCCCACAGGATCCACTGCGCCGAACGCACGTAGTGGTCGATCGACGCCGCATCGGGTTGCAGCGCCGACACCACCTGCACACCGGTCGAGCCGGTGCCGATCACCGCGATCCGCTTCCCGGCCGTGTCGAGTTCGTCGTCCCAGCGGGCGGTGTGCACGACCGGGCCGGCGAAATCCGCCAGCCCGGGGATCTCGGGGGTGAACGGATGATGCAGCACACCGGTCGCGCAGATCACGAAGTCGGCGACCAACTGCTCACCGGCGGCGGTGGTCAGGGTCCAGTGCCGGCGCTCATCCCACCGTGCCGCTATGACCTCGGTGTCGAGCCGGATCAGCGGCGCCAGCCCGAGCCGGTCGACGACGTCACGGTGGTAGCGCTGGATCGCCGTGCCGGTGGCCCAGGCGTGCCGCCAGTCCGGTTTCGGCGCGAACCCGAACTGGTAGATCTGCGACGGCACGTCGCACCGCAGCCCCGGATAGCGATTCCAGTGCCAGACGCCGCCGACGTCGGAACCCTTCTCCAGCACGGTGATGTCGGTGAACCCGCGCTCCCGCAGGACATACGCGGCCGTGATGCCGGCGATGCCCGCGCCGATCACGATGACGCGGGGTTCGCGCGCGCTCACCGCCGACCCCGCGCCGACGGTGTGCGCATGGCCTAGCTGCGCAGCGCCGACACCGCGTCGACCAACAACTGGCGCGCCCGGTCGGCGTCGACCATGCCGGGCGGCTGGCCGCGCACCGCCTGCGGGTTCGCGGTCACCTGCACCAGGGCGCTGCCGAGGTAGGCGGTGAAGGTGTAGGACTCGCGGGACTGCTGTTGGCCGTCCTTGCCGGTGATCTCGATCTCCGAGTGCGAGCCCGCCGTCTTGGCGTGGTCGATCTCGGGCGCATCCGTCTCATCCAGGTAGCCGGTGAGCTTGCCGGCCTGGAAGGAGACGTGCTTGCACCTCTCGGCCTCCGACTCGTCGTAGGGCAGATCCTGGTCGGCCTGCATGGCGATGGCGACCAGTTGGTTGCCGTTGCCGACGATCGAGACCATCGACATCTTGCCGCGGATGCCCTTGGGCGGGCGGCCGCTGCTGGCCGCGTAGTCGGCGCAGTCCGAGGGATCGAACGTCACGCCGGGCGGCATCTTCTGCGGCCCGAGGATCTTGGGATCGATATCGTTGGGCCCCTTGGTCTGGGTCTTGTATTCCGAGCCGAACGTCGACTCGACGTTGAACAGCTTGGTGGTATCGATCGGCTTTTGGCCGCCCCCGCAACCGGTCAGTGCTTGCGCGCACATGAGCAGGCCAACAGTGGAGACAACCAGCGACTTGGGTTCCGGCACCCCTGGAATGTACCCAATGCCGCCTGCCGGCGAGGGACTGTGTCCCCGGTCCGGGCACGGCGGTGCCCGTCCGGGGTCTCGCGCCCCGGGCAGGCGGGAGCCGGCCGCCGGCCCGCACAGGGCGTGCGCCGGTTCTAAAAGCCCAGCCGACCGAGCTGTTTGGGGTCGCGCTGCCAGTTCTTGGCCACCTTGACCCGGAGATCCAAGAACACCTTGGTGCCCAAAAGTTTTTCGATCTGGGAGCGGGCGGCGGTCCCCACCTCGCGCAGCCGGGAGCCGCCGCGGCCGATCACGATCCCCTTCTGGCTGTCGCGTTCGACGTAGAGCACCGCGTACACCTCGATCAGGTCGTCACGGTCCTCACGCGGGCGCATCTCCTCGATCACCACCGCCAGCGAATGCGGCAGTTCGTCGCGCACCCCCTCCAGGGCGGCCTCCCGGATGAACTCGGCCATCAGGGTCTCTTCGGGCTCGTCGGTCAACTCCCCGTCGGGGTAGAAGGCCGGGCCGACCGGTAGCGCCGCGGCCAGCACGCCGATGAGCACGTCGACCTGCTCGCCGCTGACCGCCGAGACCGGGACGATCTCCGCCTCGGGGGCCAGCTCACCGACGGCGACCAGCTGCGCCGCGATCTTGTCGCGGCTGGTCTTGTCGATCTTGGTGACGACGACGACCAGCTTGGTTTTTGGCGCGACCGCCCGGATCTGCTCGATGATCCAGCGGTCGCCCGGGCCGATCGCCTCATCGGCCGGGATGCACAGGCCGATGACGTCGACTTGGGCGTAAGTGTCCTTGACCAACTCGTTGAGCCGCTTGCCCAGCAGCGTCCGGGGGCGGTGCAGGCCGGGGGTGTCGACCAGGATGATCTGGAAGTCCTCGCGGTGCACGATGCCGCGGATGGTGTGCCGGGTGGTCTGTGGGCGGTTGGAGGTGATCGCCACCTTCGTGCCGACCAGAGCGTTGGTCAGGGTGGATTTGCCGGTGTTGGGCCGGCCGACGAAACACACGAAACCGGAATGGAATTCGCTCACCGGAGACCTTTCGCCGAACGTGTACTCAGCGCGGGTTCCGGCCGAAATTCTCGCAATGGGCGCACGTTGGGCGCATTCGCGGCGGATTGCCCGCCCGGCGGGTCACTGCTCAACTGCGGCCTCCTGACCGTCGGGGGCGACCGGGCTGACCAGAACGGTGCTGATCCGCACCCGGCCGCGGCTGTCGCGACCGCCCTCGGCCCGCAGCCGCAGTCCGTGCGACACTACCTCGGAGCCCGGCAGCGCGACCCGGCCCAGTTCCAGCGCCAACAGACCGCCGACGGTCTCGACGTCGAGGCCGGGGTCGAACTCCATCTCGTAGAGTTCGCCGACGTCCTCGATGGGCAGTCGCGCCGAAACGCGGAACCTGTTGGCCCCCAAATCCTCCACCGGCGCCACTTCGCCCTGGTCGTACTCGTCGGCGATCTCGCCGACGATCTCCTCGAGGACGTCCTCGATGGTGACCAGCCCCGCTATCGCGCCGTATTCGTCGACCAGCAGCGCCATGTGGTAGCGGGCACGCTGCATGTCGTGCAGCAAGGCGTTGAGCGCCTTGGAGTCGGGCATGAACACCGCCGGGCGCATCACCTGGGCCACGGTGGTGTCCCGCCCGCCGTTCGTGGAGTAATAGGTTTGTTGGACAAGGTCTTTCAGGTAGACCACGCCGAGGATGTCGTCGACGTTCTCGCCGATCACCGGGATGCGGGAATGACCGCTGCGCACCGCCAAAGCGGTGGCGTGGCCGGCGGATTTGTCGCTTTCGATCCACACCATCTGGGTGCGCGGCACCATCACCTCACGGGCGGGGGTGTCGGCGAGTTCGAAGACCGACTGGATCATCCGGCGCTCGTCGGCGGCGACGACCCCGCGCTGCTGCGCCATGTCGACCACCTCACGCAACTCGACTTCGGAGGCGAACGGCCCGTTGCGGAAGCCCCGCCCCGGGGTCAGCGCGTTGCCCAGCACCACCAGCAGGCCGCTGATCGGGGCGAGCAACACCGAAAGGACTTGCAGCGGAAGCGCTGACGCCAGGGCGATCGAATAGGCGTTCTGCCGCCCCAGGGTGCGCGGGCCCACCCCGATCACCACGAAGCTCACCACCACCATGGCGGCCGCGGCGGCGAACAGCCCCCAATCCAGGCCGAGCACCGCGTGCAACAGGAACACCAGCAGCGCGGTGGCGGTGATCTCGCAGGTGATGCGCAACAGCACCACCAGGTTGATGTAGCGGGGCCGTTCGGCCATCAGTTTGGCCAGCCACACCGCGCCCGGGCGTCTCGCGCGGACCAGTTCGTCGACGCGCGCCGGTGAGACGGTGCTGACCGCGGCGTCGATCGCCGCGAACAGTCCGCCCAGACCGATCAGCGCGATCACGCCGACTAACAGCGGTGTTCCGGTCACGGTTCGTCGAAGTACCTGGACTTGTCCAGCAGCCGGCGGTCCTTCTCGCTCTGGGTCTCGGCCCGGTAGCTCTCCACCTGATCGGCGACCCATTCCTCGAGCAGCCGGCGCTGCAGCGCGAACATCTCTTTTTCCTCATCGGGCTCGGCGTGGTCGTAGCCCAGCAGATGCAGTACGCCGTGCACGGTCAGCAGCGCGAGTTCCTGGCCGAGCGAATGCCCTGCCGCGGCGGCCTGTTCGGCGGCGAACGCCGGGCACAGCGCGATGTCGCCGAGCATCGACGGCCCGGGTTCGGGAGCGTCCGGGCGGCCGCCGGGCTCGAGCTCGTCCATCGGGAAGCTCATCACGTCGGTGGGCCCGGGCAGATCCATCCAGCGCATGTGCAGGTCGGCCATCGCGGCGGTGTCCAGCAGCACCATCGACAATTCGGCGCCGGGGTTGACGTCCATCCTGTTCAGCACGAACTTGGCGACGCTGACCAGCTCGACCTCGGAGACATCGAGACCGGATTCGTTGGAGACCTCGATGCTCACCGGCGCGACCGGCCCCCAGACGCGCGCCGGGCCGCCCGGTTCATCGTCAGTCCCGGCTGGGACTGTTCGGCTTCATGGCGCGAGTAGGCGTCGACGATCTCGGAGACCAATCGGTGCCGGACGACGTCGGCGCTGCTCAGCTCGGCGACATAGATGTCGTCGATGTCGTCGAGGATGTCCACGGCCGCCCGCAGGCCCGATCTCGCACCGCCGGGCAGGTCGATCTGGGTGACATCGCCGGTGACCACGATCTTCGAGCCGAAGCCGAGTCGGGTCAAGAACATCTTCATCTGCTCGGCGGTGGTGTTCTGCGCCTCGTCGAGGATGATGAAGGCGTCGTTGAGGGTCCGTCCGCGCATGTAGGCCAGTGGCGCGACCTCGATCACCCCCGAGCTCATCAGCTTGGGGACCAGCTCGGGATCCATCATGTCGTAGAGCGCGTCGTAGAGCGGACGCAGATACGGGTCGATCTTCTCGCTCAGGGTGCCGGGCAGAAAACCCAGCCGCTCACCGGCTTCCACCGCCGGACGGGTCAAGATGATCCGGGTGACCTGCTTGGACTGCAGGGCGTTGACGGCCTTGGCCATCGCCAGATACGTCTTGCCGGTGCCGGCGGGCCCGATGCCGAACACGACGGTGTGGGCGTCGATGGCGTCGACGTAACGCTTCTGGTTGAGCGTCTTGGGCCGGATCGTCTTGCCGCGCCGCGACAGCACATCCAGGGTCAGGACTTCCGCGGGCGAGGCGCTGGCGGCGCCGGCGCCGATCAGCATGCCGACGCTGTGGCGCACCGTTTCCGGGGTCAGCGCCTGGCCACGGGCCACGATCGAGACCAGTTCGGAGACCACCCGCTCGGCCAGGGCCACGTCGGCCGGCTCCCCGGAGAAGGTGACGGCATTGCCGCGTACGTGCAGGTCCGCGGCCAGCAGGCGTTCCAGGGCGCGCAGGTTCTCATCTGCGGAACCCAGCAGGCCCACGACGAGGTCGGGTGAAATATCGACACTGCTGCGAACCTGCGAGGCCGGCACGGCAGCGGGGGTATCGCGGGGCGTCACGGGGTTTTCGATGCCTGCTTTCTGGTCAGCGCCGGCTATCAGCGGGTCAGACGGTTGCTGTGAGTCTACCGTCGGCCGTCGTCAGCTCCCAGCGCTTGTCGCGGACCGGCCTCCCAGCGCTGCCGGTGCCGGCCAGGCCCACCGCTTCACCCCCAGCGCGACGTCAGCACCCCGAGCGCCCCGAGTGCGACCGCCGCGGCGGTGGAGGTGCGCAACACCGTCGGACCGAGTCGGGTGACAACAGCGCCGGCATCGGTCAGCGCCGCCAGCTCCGCGTCGGTGATGCCGCCTTCGGGACCGACGATCAGGGCCAACGCCGACGCGGCAGACACCGCCGGCAGACCGGCGCCGGCCGCGTCGTGCAGCGCGAGCACCGTGGTACCGGCGGCCACCCGTTCGCCCACCCACGACACCAGCTCGGCCGTCCCCAGCACGCCGTCCACCGGCGGGATGTGGGCGCGGCGCGATTGTCCGGCCGCCGCCCGGGCCACCGCCTGCCATCGCCGCAGTCCCTTGTCGGCGCGCGAGCCGTCCCAGCGGGCGACGCAGCGGGCGGCCTGCCAGGCCACGAATGCGTCGGCGCCGGCTTCGGTGGCCAGCTCGATCGCCAACTCGGAGCGTTCGGACTTGGGCAGGGCCTGCACCACCGTGACCGGCGGCGCGGGCGGATCGACCACGCTGCGCCGCAGCACCCGAACCCGCAACCCGGACCGGTCGGCCTGCTCGACCCGGCATTCGGCCAGCACGCCGGCGCCGTCGCCCAGCGTCAGCTGCTCGCCGGGGCGGATCCGGCGCACCGTCGCGGCGTGGAAGCCGGCGTCACCGTCGATGTCGGCCAGCGCACCCGCCTCGGGCAGCGCCTCGACATAGAACAGGCCGGCCAAGTCTCAGCGGCCGCTGAACGTCTCGCGCAGCCGGCTGAACAGCCCGCCGCCGTGCGAAGCGTGTGATGTGCGGACCTCCGCGGTCTCGCGTTCGCGGTGCTGCTTGAGCTTCTGCAGCAACTCGATGTCCTGGTGGTCCAGCCGCTCGGGCACCACCACCTCGACGTGGGCGTGCAGGTCACCGCGCGCCCCGGAACGGAGCTGCGGCATGCCGTGGCCGCGCAACACCAGGGTTGCCCCGGGTTGGGTGCCGGCCGGGATGGTGATGTCGGTCGGGCCGTCGAGGATCGCGTCGACGACCACCGTGGTGCCCAGCGCCGCGTCGACCATCGGCACCGAGAGGTGGCAGTGCAGGTCGTCGCCGTCGCGGGCGAAGATCTCGTGGGTCTGCTCGTGCACCTCGACGTAGAGGTCGCCGGCCGGTCCGCCGCCGGGCCCGACCTCGCCCTGGGCGGCCAGCCGCACCCGCATCCCCTCGCCGACACCGGCGGGGATCTTGACGCTGATGTCGCGGCGGGCCCGCACCCGGCCGTCGCCGGCGCACTGGTGGCACGGGTCCGGGATCACCTCACCGACGCCGCGGCAGGTGGGGCACGGCCGCGACGTCATCACCTGGCCGAGCAGCGAGCGCTGCACGGTCTGCACCTCGCCGCGGCCGTGGCAGGTGTCACAGGCCGCCGGGCGGGAATCGCCGTGGGTGCCGCGCCCCTGGCAGCGATCGCAGAGCACCGCGGTGTCGACCGTGACCTGCTTGGTCACCCCCGTCGCGCATTCGGTGAGGTCCAGGCGCATGCGCAACAGCGAGTCCGACCCCGGCCGGACCCGTCCGATCGGGCCGCGGGACGCCGCCCCGCCGCCGAAGAAGGCTTCGAACACGTCCCCGAGGCCGCCGAACCCGCCCCCGAAACCGCCACCGAAGCCATTGCCGCCGCCGTTCTCCAGCGGGTCGCCGCCGAGGTCGACGATGCGGCGCTTCTCCGGGTCGGAGAGCACCTCGTAGGCGGCACTGATCTCCTTGAACTTGGCCTGCGCCGCCTCGTCGGGGTTGACGTCGGGGTGGTATTGGCGAGCCAGCTTGCGATATGCGCGCTTGAGCTCGGTGTCGCTGGCGCCCTTATCGACGCCCAGCAGTCCGTAATAATCGCGTGCCACGACTGACCTTTCCCAACTTCTTCCGACCGGAGATTATCGAGCCCCGAGCACTTCGCCGATGTACATGGCAACCGCAGCGACACTGGCGATGGTTCCCGGATAGTCCATCCGGGTGGGACCCAGTACCCCCATACCTCCGTACACGGTGCCCTGCGAGCCGTAGGCGGTGGACACCACCGAGGCGCCGGCCATCTCCTGCGCCTCGGTCTCGTGACCGATGCGCACCGTGACTTTACCGGCTTCCTGCTGCACCGCGAGCAGCCGCAGCACCACGACCTGCTCCTCGAGTACTTCCAGCACCGAGCGCAGCGAATCGCCGAAGTCGGCGGCATTGCGGGTCAGGTTGGCGGTGCCGCCGAGCAGCAGCCGCTCCTCGCGGTGCTCGACGAGTGATTCCAGCAGCACCGTGGCCGACCGCCCGACCGCGTTGGCCAGGCCGGCTGAGAGCCCGCTGCGGCCGTCCAGGTGCGCGGCGAGCTCGGCCACAGCGGTCGAGGCCGCCGAGATCCGCTTGCCGTCCAGCGCCGCGCCGAGCAGTTCGCGCAGCTGGGACAGCTGGTGGTCGTCGATGGCGTCGCCGAGTTCGACGATGCGCTGGTCGACCCGGCCGGAGTCGGTGATGACGACCAGCAGCAGCCGCGCCGGGGTCAGCGCGATCACCTCGAGGTGGCGCACCGTGGACACCGACAGGGTCGGGTATTGCACGACGGCCACCTGGCGCGTCAGCTGGGCCAGGGTGCGCACCGCGCGGCGCAGCACGTCGTCGAGGTCGACACCGGAGTCCAGAAACGACAGGATCGCCCGGCGCTCCGCGCTCGAGAGCGGCTTGACCTCGTCGATGCGGTCGACGAATTCCCGGTAGCCCTTCTCGGTGGGCACCCGCCCGGAGCTGGTGTGCGGCTGGGCGATGTAGCCTTCGGCCTCCAGCACGGCCATGTCGTTGCGCACGGTGGCCGAGGACACCCCGAGGCTGTGCCGCTCGACCAGGGCTTTGGACCCGATCGGTTCCTTGGTCGCGACGAAATCCGCGACGATGGCGCGCAGCACCTCGAAGCGACGATCATCAGCCACACTCATAGGCACTAGATTACGTTCTGAGTTATTCCCCGGCGCGAACGTGCGTGGTTGCACTCAGACACGCCGCGATTTCCGTACATCTCCGCACGCTGGCGCAGACGAGAGGATCGGCATGTCCGACTTTCCCTACACCGACCGCTTCACGGTCAACCGGGTGATGCCCGAGCACGGCCGGCCGCGCGAGGAGGTGCTGGCCGAGCTGCGGGAGATGGCACAGGCCGAAGATCCCACCTGGGAGACCGGCAAGGTATCCGGGACCATGTACTGCGGGGATCACGAGCACTACCGCTTCCTGGACGAGGCGTTCGGGCTGTTCGCCCACGTCAATGTGCTGCAGCGCGACATCTGCCCGTCGGCGACCAAGTTCGAGGGCGAGATCATCGCGATGGCCCTGGACCTGATGCACGCCGACGCCGTCACCGACACCGAGCCGGTCGGGATGGTCACCACCGGCGGCACCGGCAGCATCATCCACGCCCTGTTGGCCTATCGCGAGCATGCGGCGGCGCACCGGGGCATTACCCGCCCGAATTTCATCAAGCCCGAGACCGGCCATCCGGCGTTCGACAAGGGCTGTCACCTGTTCGGGATCGAGATTCGCCGGGCGCCGATCGACCCGCAGACCACGCAGGTCGACGTCGACTGGGTGGCCGACAACATCGACGAGAACACCATCGCGATCATGGGGTCGGCCTGCAACTACGGCTACGGCACCGTCGACCCGATCCCGGCGCTGGGCGAGCTGGCCTCATCGCGCGGGGTGGGGTTGCACGTCGACGGCTGCCTGGGCGGGTTCGTGTTGCCCTTCGCCCGGGAACTGGGTTATGACGTTCCCCTGTTCGATTTCCGGGTGCCCGGGGTCACCAGCATCTCCGCGGACAACCACAAGTACGGCTATGCGTTGAAGGGCGCCTCGACCCTGCTGTTCCGCGACAAGGCCTACCGCAACGCACAGTACTTCTATCTGCCGGAATGGAGTGGCGGGAAATACCATTCGCCGGGCATCGAGGGCTCGCGCTCGGGTGGTCTGATCGCCGCGGCGTGGGCCTCGATGGTGCAGCTGGGCCGGGAGGGCTACCGCAATTACGCCAAGGCGATTCTGCAGACCGCGTTCACCATGCAGGACGCGGTGCGCAGCCACCCGGAGCTGACGATCATGGGCTCGCCGACGTTCTGCTTCGCGTTCCGCTCCGACGAGTTCGACATCTACCACGTCGCCGACGCCATGAAGCCCAAGGGCTGGCGGTTCAACGGCCAGCAGTACCCCAACGCCATCCACATGGCGGTCACCCGGCCGCAGACCCAGCCCGGCGTGGCCGAGGCCTTCGCCGCCGATTTGGCAGACGCGGTGGAGTACGCCAAGAAGAAGACCGCCGCCGGGGAGGCGCCGATCAGCGCCGCGATCTATGGCGGCGTGCCGGGCGGAATGACCGACGAGGCAGCCCATTTCATCGAGGGGTTCATGGAGCAGATGCTCGACACCCAGCAGTCGCTGCCGCCGCTATGAGCCGCGCCGAGACGATGCAGAACGGAGCGTCGGCGGAGTGATGAGGAGGAGCGGCGCCATATGAACCGCGACCGCGTCGTCCTTGCGGTCGACCTCGGTACCGGCGGCCCCAAAGTCGGGTTCGTCGCGCTGGACGGCACCGTGCTGTGGTCGGCCCTCATCGGCGTCCCGACCGAGTACGGGCCGAGCGGGGCGGCCACCCAGGACGCCGGTCTGTGGTGGGCGATCATCCGCGACGCCACCCGGCGCGGCCTGGCCGACAGCGGCGTGTCCGGCGATCAGGTGGCCGGGGTGTCGATCACCGGGCAGTGGGCCAGCACCGTGCCGGTCGACGCCGACGGTCGCCCGGTCGGTCCGTGCGTGATGTGGATGGACACCCGCGGAGCGCCCCACAGCCGCAAGGCATTCGGTGGCCGACTGGCCGGCTACCGACCGCGGGCATTGCTCAGTTGGCTTCGCCGCAACGGCGGCATCCCGTCACCCAGCGGCGACGATCCGGTCGGGCACATGCTGCATCTGCAACACGGCGATCCGGTGGTCGCCGGCGCGGCCCGCTGGTTCCTGGAGCCGGTGGACTACCTGAGCATGTGTTTCACCGGGCAGGCCGCGGCGTCTCGTGCGTCGATGATGGCCTCCTGGCTCACCGACAACCGCGACCTGGCAGTGCTCGACTACGACGACGTGCTGGTGCGACTGGCCGGTGTCGACCGCGCCAAGCTGCCGCCGCTGGTGCCGACCGGCTCGATCATCTCCCGCGTGGCACCGGCGGTCGCCGCCGAGCTCGGCATCTCCCCTGCGGCGCAGGTGGTCACCGGCACCCCGGATATGCACAGTGCGGCGGTGGGTTCCGGTGCGGTGCGGCCAGGCGAGCTGCACCTGACCATCAGCACCACGTCGTGGATCAGTTGTCCGATGGCGGTCAAGAAGACCGATGCGTTTCACCAACTCGCCACGGTGCCGGGCATCGACCCCGCGAGCTACCTGCTGGTCAACAATCAGGACACCGCGGGCCGGGCGCTGCAATGGTTGCGCGACACCCTTTTCGACGGACTCGATTACCCCGAGCTGACCGCGTTGGCCGCCGGTGCGCCGGCTGGTTCGAACGGGGTGATCTTCACCCCGTGGCTCAAAGGCGAACACTCCCCCATCGACGACCGCAATGCTCGCGGCGGCTTCCACAACCTGTCCCTGGACACCAGCCGCGCAGATCTGGTTCGGGCGGTGCTGGAAGGGGTGGCCTACAACAGCCGCTGGCTGCTCGACTGCATCAACCGATTCACCACCACCACCGGGCCGATCCGGATCATCGGCGGCGGAGCCCGCTCGGAGCTGTGGTGCCAGATCATCGCCGACGTGTGCGGCCGCACCTGCGAACGGGTGGCCGACCCGCTCAACGCACAGTTGCGAGGTGCGGCCTTGTTCGCCGGTATCGGGATGGGCGAATTGGACCGCGATGAGTTACACGACCTGATCCCGCTCGACGGCGTCTTCGAGCCGGTCGCCGCGAACCGCGCGGTTTACGACCGGCTCTTCGCCGAGTTCCCCGGTCTCTACAAGACGCAGCAGACCATGTTCGCCCGGCTCAACCGTTCTTGACCGTTCCCCGGGGCGGTCCGAGCTCAGTTGGGCAGCCGCCCGACGATCTCCTCCATCAGCTCGTCGGCCCCGTTCTGGGACAGCATCCAGCCGTTCTGGTCGGTGAAGGTCACCGGTTTGGTGATCGGAGCCGGCAACGTGGGCCCGGTGGCGGTGATATCGGCGCTGACCGTGTCAGGTCCGGTGGAGGCGATGTCGGACGCGGTGAAGATCAGCGGAAGGCCATGGTGGTGCCCCAATCGGCGCAGCTGATGGTCCAGCACATCGGCCTGGTGCCGCTGTAGGCCCCCGGCCACCAAGCCGCTCTTCACCTCGGCGGGAACCCGCGGGTCGACCAGGTTGTCCAGGATTCCGGTGAGTTGTTCGGCGCTCGGCAGGCTCGCCGTCGGCGGCGGGTCCTGCGGATGCGGCGCGTGAAACACCGTGAGCGGCGGCTGGTTCGGCACTTCGGCGACCGCCAGGCCTGGTACGGCGATCGCGGCCGCCAAGCCCATGCCGATGGTGAGCACTTTCACGGACATAACCACGCCTTTCCGGTTGCGTCGAGCAAAATCGCTGGGTGAGTCTTCGTCTTCATCCGAGGGTACGTGGTTGCGACGCGCTCGTGGCCGGGTTACCCGCGGTCGGTCGCCATGGCATCACGAAGACTCTTGGGGCGCAGGTCGGTCCAGTGCTGCTCGACATAATCCAGGCAGGCCGCCCGGGTCGCGCCCTGCTGGTCTCCGTAAACCACCCGCCACCCGGCGGGCACGTCGGCGAACACCGGCCACAGACTGTGCTGGTCCTCGTCGTTGACCAGCACGTAGAACGCGCCGTTGTCGTCGTCAAAGGGGTTGGTGCTCATCGGGTCTCCTCGATGTCGGTCCGTCGGGCAGCGATCAGGTCACTGCCCGCGGCGGTGGTGGGGCGGGTGCCCAGAATCCGGTCGGACAGCAGTCCCAGGCAGCTCAGGTTGGGAAAGCCGGGTCCTTGGGTCAACCCGGCCAGGTTGGGCAGGAACAGTTTCGGCGTCACGCCGGCCACGGCCAGGTCGTGGCCGATCGCTTCGGCCAGCCGGTCCCCCGACAGCGGCCCGCCCAGCCCCAGCTCCAGCAGATCCAGGGTGTCCTGGCCGAACAGCGAGGTGAACCACAGCGGGTCGGCCCCGGAACCGTCGATGACCAGGTCGAAGCCGTGCACGGTCTCGAAGTTCTCGCCGCCCCGGTTGGTGCTCAGCGTCAACCGGATCCGGCCGTCGCGGGCCACCGCGTGAGCGACCCGTCCCCGCAGGTGCCGGATCCGGTCGTCGGCCAGCAGTGCGTCCTGGACTCGCGCCGAGAACACTCCGCGGTCGGTGCGGGCCAGCGCATCCCGCCGCTCGGGCAGGGTCAGCGCGGTCCAGTCGGTCGGGTCGGAGAACAGCGCGTTCTCGAAGAAGCCCTCTCCGCGGGTGAACAGCGTCACCTGAGGAGAGATCACCGTGATCGTCGAAACACGGTGCCGGAACAGCTCGTTGAGCATCGACGCGGCGGTCTCGCCGCCGCCGATGACCGCGACACGCTCGGCGCTGATCCGGTCGGCTGCCGCCCGGTGCCAGAACTGGGCGATCGAGAGCACCAGTGGGTTGCCGGGCAGGATCGACTTCTCGGCCTGGCCGGGGCCGGTGATCATCACCGCGTCGGCGGCCACCTCCGTCTCCCGGGTGTGCAACGCCCAGCCGGTGCCGGCCACCGCCAGCCGGTCGACCTCGCCGGGGATCACGGTCAGCTGCACTGCGTCGGCGACCCAGCGCAGGTATTGACTCCACCGCAGATGAGTGGGTGCGGGCCGGCCCCGGTCCACCCACTCGGCGAACTGGCCGGTGGCGATCAGGTAGGACTGCCAGCTGTAGCGGGTCATCCGCTCGTCGAGTTCGGCGTTGCGGCCCGCCACCAGCGCCGAACGGTACGGGAAGCCGACGTCCTTCTCCGGGCTGGTGCCCAGCCGGTGTGCGCCATCGGTCCAGCCGCCGGTCGCCCGCCAGTTGGCGGCCACCTCGGTGCGTTCGACGGCGACGATCTCCGGCGTGTCGACGCCCATCGCACGCAACACCGCGGCCTTCGCGGCCACCGCCACCGCCTTGGCACCCGCACCGACCACCGCCAGCGTGCTCATGACAGTTCCTCCACCAGATCGCGCAGGGCCCCGGTGAACAGCTCCTGCAGTTCGGTGATCTCGGCGTCGCCGAGGATGTCGGGCAACGTGCGCCACTGGGTCAGCAGCGTCGGACCCGCGCCGAGGTCGGCCACCGCGGCGAAGATGCTCAGCTCGTGGCGTACCGCCTGGTCGGGTTCGGGCACCGACGGCAGCCCGGCGATCAGGTCGGGGGCCAGCGCCGGCCCGCCCCCGGTCCGGTCGACGCGGCCCAGGTAGTTCAGCAACAACTGTGGGCCGGCAACGGCGCCCAGCCGGTCGGCGGTATCGGTACGCAAGTAGGCCAACAGCCCGTAATCGATACCGCTGCCGGGGATCTGCGCCAGCGCGCGCGCGACACCGGCCGGGTCGGGTTGGTCCACTCGCAGTGGGTAGATGGCGGTCAGCAGCCCGGCGATGTCGGCGGTGTCGACGCCGGAAACGACGTCCTCGGCGCGCCCGTGGGTCTCCAACGCCAGCAACGGCGCCGGACCGTGCTGTCCCCGCCGCGACCGCCACCCGGCGACCATCCGGGCGGTTGCGGCCACCAGCAGGTCATGCATCGGGGCCTGGGCCGCCGACAGGGCAGCGGTGATCGCCGGGTCGGCGACCGCCGTCGACACCGTGAGGTCCCCGGCGCGGTCGCGGTCGGGGCGAACGCGCCGGGCTCCCAGTTCGGGATCGTCACCGGCCAGCTGGGCCGCCCAGAATTCCACGGTGTCCAGGGCGTGGGCCCGTTCGGTCAAGGCGGCCGCCCAGCGCCGGTATCCGCTGCGTTCGGGCAGCGGATCTGCGCCAGCCAGCGCGGCATCCAGCTCGCCCAGCAGCAGCTGCCACGAGACCGGGTCCAGCGCCAGCACGTGCCCGCACAGCAGCAGTACCCCGCTGCCGGCGGGCGGGCGCAGCCATGTCGCCCGCAGCAGCACCCCGGCCTCGGGGTCCAGGCCCGCCAGCAGCCGGGTGCCGTGCTCGGTGACGGTCGCCAGATCGACGGCACCGACGGGGATCTCGGTCAAGATGTCGACCGGGTCGACGGGGTGCAGCAGCAACCCGGCCGGGTCGAGCCGCGCGTGCAGTGCCGGGTGCGCGGCCACGATCGCCGCCAGGGCGGCCCGCAGCCGCTCAGGTCGGGTGTCGTCGGGAAGACGAACCGCTTCGACCTGGCCGAGCCGGCGCGGGCTGCCGTACTGGTAGAGCCAGCGCCCGGCCGGCAGCAGCGGGAGGGGCTCGTCGGCCGCGGTGTCAGCCTGCTGCGCGGCTTGCGCGGCTTCGCCGGTTTCCAGGTCCAACGCCGCGGCCAGGTCCCGAATCGTCATGCAGCTCAGCGCGGTCCGCGGCCGCATGGGCAATCCGCGCCGGCGTGCCGCACGCACCATCGACAGCGCGACGATGCTGTCCAGCCCCAGCTCCCGCAGATCGGCCTCGACACCGGGCAGCTGCGCTCCGTCCGGGCCCGCGAAGACCTCCGCCAGGATCTCGACCAGGGCCCGCTCGGTGTCGGTGGCCGGTTCACCACCACCGACGGCCGGCGCGGCCAGCGAAACCAATGCCTGCGCATCGAGCTTCCCGTTGACTGTCAACGGCATCGACTCCACCACCGTGATCCGGGCCGGCACCAGATAAGCCGGCAGCCGGGCGCCGACCTCGGCCCGGACCCGGGTGGCGTCCACACCCGAACCGGTGACGAATCCGGCCAGTTGGGTTCCGGTCGCGCCGTGCACGGGAAGCACCGCCGCGGCGGTCACTCCGGTCGCCGCGGCCAGCGCGGTCTCGACCTCGGCGATCTCGACCCGGTACCCGCGCACCTTGACCTGGTCGTCGGCGCGGCCCAGGTAGATCAGCCGGCCGTCGGCGCGGCGCCGGACCAGGTCCCCGGTGCGATACATCCGCGCGCCGACGGAGAACGGGTCGGCGACGTAGCGGGCCGCGGTCGCCCCCGGGCGGCCGCGGTAGCCGCGGGTGACCTGCGCACCGGCCAGGTACAGCTCGCCGGCCACCCCGTCGGGCACCTCCCGCAACGCGGAGTCCAGCACGTGAGCGGTCATGCCCCGCACCGCTGCGCCGATCACCGGCAGCTCGGTGTCGGCGACATCGGCGACGACGGCCTCGACGGTGGTCTCGGTCGGCCCGTAGCAGTTGTGCACCGCGACCGCTGATGCCGCCGACACCGACCGCAGCTTCGCCCAGGTGTGCGCGGCGATGGCCTCCCCGCCGAGTGCCAGCACACTGAGCCGGTGTGCAGCCTGCGCATCGAGCAGGCCGGCGTCGAACAGCTGGGTGAACATCGACGGCGAGGTGTCGATCATGTCCAGCCGGTGCCGGCGGATGCCGTCGATGATGGCCTCGGCGTCGCGCATGTCCTCGGCCGAGAACAGGTGCACGCACTGTCCGCCGAGCAGGCCGGCCAGCGGCTGCCAGCTCGCGTCGAAACTCAGGGACCAGGCGTGCGCGACGCGCAGTGTCCGGCCCAGCCGGGCGACGGCCGGGAGGTACATGCGCTGCTGGTGATCAGCGAAGTAGGACGCGAGCGCCCGATGGGTGCCGATGACGCCTTTGGGTTCGCCGGTGGAACCGGACGTGAAGATGACATAGGCCGCGGAGTCGGGGTGGATCACCGTCGGTGTCGGCCGCTGCTCGGCATCGTCGGACCGCAGTTCGGCAAGTATTTCGGCGGTCAGCGTCAGCTTCGGATCCGCTTGTCGCAGAATGGATTTGATCCGTGTTTCCGGCAGGCTGACATCGATCGGGACGTAGGCCGCCCCGGCCTGCAGCACGGCCAGGATCGCGATGACCGAATCCAGCGAGCGGGGCAGCGCGATCGCCACCCGGTCTTCGGGACCGATCCCACGCCCGGCCAGTGCCGACGCCAGGCGGGCCGATTCGGCGGCCAGCCCGGCATAGGTGAGGGCGCGGTCTTCGCCGGTGAGCGCCGGACTGTCCGGGTGCTCGGCGGCAGCGGCGGCGAACAGGGCCGGCACCGATACGGCGGCTGAGTTCCCCGGAACCACCGGTTCGGCGCGACGCGCCCGCTCGGCGGGCAGCAGCACATCCAGATCCGCGATGCGGGGCCGCGCCGGGTCGACCAGTTGGCGCAGCACCTGCAGCAGTCGCCGGCCCAGATCCGCCACGGACAGCTCCCCCAGCGCATCCGGCACCGCCTCCAGCAGCACGGTGAGCCGCCCGTCGCGCGGTGGGGAGCTGACCAGCGTCAGCGGGTAGTGGGTGAGGCTTTCCACCGTGACCGGCACGAACCGAACGCCGTCGGGGGTGGTCACCCCCGCGGCGGCCGAACCGATCGGCGCGTTCTCGAACACCAGCAAGGTGTCGAAGACCGCGTTGCCGCTGGCCCGCTGCACGGTGGCCAGGCTCAGGTAGCCCAAGTCCCGCATCGCCGCGGTGTCACGTTGCAGCGCTTGGCAGGTCGCGACCACCTCGGCTCGCGGCGGCGCCGCGACCACCACCGGGACGGTGTTGATGAACAGCCCGACCATGGACTCGACGCCGCCGAGCTGCTGGGGCCGACCGGAGACCACCGCCCCGAATCCCACCTCGCGCCGATCGGTGAGCCGAGCCAGCAGCACGCCCCAGGCGAACTGCAGCACGGTGTTCAGGGTCAGGCCGTGCCGGCGGGCCCAGTCGGTCAGCCGGGCGGTGTCGTCGCGGTCCAGGGCCACCTCGTGGGTGTCCGGGAGGACACTGCCCAACCCGGCTCGCCCGCTGCCGGCCAGCATGGTCGGGGCGCTGAGCGGGGCCAGGTAGTCCCCCCACCGCTCGGCGGCGGCAGCGACGTCCTGGGACGCCAGCCAGCCGATGTAGTCGCGGTAGGGCCGCGGCGCGGGCAGCGGGTCGGTGCCGCCGGCGCGGTAGATCGCCACCAGTTCGTCGAAGAACACCGCCATCGACCAGCCGTCGAGCAGCAGGTGGTGCACGGTGAGAATCAGCCGGTGCCGGTCGGGCGCCGAGCGGGCCAGCACGAAACGCAGCAGCGGCCCGCGGGCCAGGTCGAAGTTGGTGGTGCGTTCTGCCCGGGCGAGATCATCGAATTCGGCTGGTGCGGCATCGATCTCCTGCCACGGAACCGCAGCCTGTGCCGGCACGATCTGGACCGGATGCGGCAGGTCGACATCCCAGAACGACGCCCGCAGGTTGGCGTGGCGGGCCAGCATGGTTTCGGCGCTGCGGCGCAGCAGCCCGGCATCGACGGCGCCGACGATGTCGATGACGAACTGCACGGTGTAGACGTCCACCCCGCCGTCGGAACCGCCGTCATCAACGGCGAGTTTGGCCAGCGAGAACAGTCCCTGCTGCAGCGGCGACAGGGCCAGCACGTCCTCGATCGACTGCGCATTGCTGCGCTGTGCGGTGGCTTCGGTCATGGTGAATCGCCCCATGCGGCAGTCAGATCCGCCAGGGCATCGCCGCTCAGGCCCGAGACGCTCATCGGGGCGAACGACGTGTCGACGGTGTCGGGACTGCTGTCGGCTCCGGCCCGCGCATCAGCGGCCGCGGCCAGTTCGGCGAACGTCGGGTGCTCGAAGATCATCCGCGGGTCGACTTCGACTCCGGCCGCGCGCGCCCGTGCCGACAGTTGCACCGACAGGATGCTGTCGCCCCCGAGTTCGAAGAACCCGTCGCTGCGCCCGATCGCCTCGACACCCAGCAATTCGGCGCAGATACCGACCAGGGTCTGCTCGGTGGCGGTGACGGGCGGGTCGGCTTCGCCGCGGGTGGCCACTGCCGGCTGCGGCAGTGCGGGCCGGTTCAGTTTCCCGGAATCGGTGAGCGGCATGGCCTCCAGCACCGTCAGCGACGACGGCACCATGTAGCCGGGCAGCGTCGCGGCCACCGCGGCGCGTACCGATGCGATGAAGTCCGCCGGGTCGGCGACCGGACCGGCCGGCACCACATAGCCGGCCAACGTGGTGGCTCCCCGCTGTTCCCAGGTGCGGGCCGCAGCCGCCGCCACTCCGGGTGCGGCGCGCAGCGCCGCCTCCAGCTCGGCCAGCTCCACCCGGAAGCCGCGCACCTTGACCTGGTGGTCGGTGCGGCCGACGAACTCGAGCACCCCATCGGTGCCCCAGCGGGCGCGGTCCCCGCTGCGGTAGAGCCGGTCTCCGGGATTGAACGGGTTGGCGACGAACCGGGTTGCGGTCAGTCCCGGGCGTTTCCAGTAGCCGAGGACGATCTGCGGTCCGGCGTAATAGACCTCACCGACGACCCCGGGCGCGACCGGCTGCAGGGCGTCGTCGAGCAGATAGGCCTGCGAGCCGGGCGTGGGCCGGCCCAGTTTCGGGGTGGGCGGCGCCAGTGCACCTCGCACCGCCGCCCCGGAGGTCTCGGTGGCGCCGAAGTTGTTGAGCAGCTGGGTGTCCGAACCGAGTGCGGAGTCCAGCCGGGCCAACAGGTCCGCCGAGACGGGTTCACCGCTGCACACCAGCCGGCGCAGGCCTCGCAGTGCGTCCGCATCGGCCAGCACCGACACCAGGCTCGCGACCGCGGTCACCTGCGCCACCTGCTCGTCCACGATCAGCCGGGCCAGTGCCTCGGGGTCGCGGAACTCGTTGTCGTCGGCCAGGATCATCGTCGCACCGGCGGCCAGGCCGGCCAGCAGTTCCATCCCGCCTTCCAGGAACGTCATCGACGACTGGGCCAGCCGGATGTCCGGCCCGTCGACCGGGTAGTGGGCCAGCTGCCAGTTCAGCCGGGCGCTCATCGACCGGTGGGTGCCCACCACGCCCTTGGGAGCGCCGGTGGAGCCGGAGGTGAACACCAGATACATCGGGTCGTCGGGGTGCGGCACCGGAAGTCGGCCGCCGGTGGGGGGTTTCACCAGTTCGGCCTGCACCGCCGCGTCGTCGAGGCACATCAGCGTCACGCCATCGGGGGCCGGCATCGCTGCACGGGTGGTCGTATCGACGACGATCACGCTCGGCAAGACGTCATCGACCATGAACGCCAGGCGCCGGCGCGGATAGCCGGCGTCCAGCGGGAAGTAGCCCGCCCCGGCCTTCATGATGCCGACCAGCGCCACTGCCAGATCGAGGTCGCGCCGCACCGACAGGCCGACCAGCGTTCCGGGCCGCACGCCGGCTCCGATCAACAGTTCGGCGAGCCGGTCGGAGCGGAGGTGCAGAGCCGGGTAGGTCAGCTCGGCGCCGGCGCAGCGCACCGCGACGCCGTCGAAACTCCGGCTCGGGGCCAGCACCTCGGCGATGGTGCGCGGATCATCCGCGGGAACCTCCGCACCGCGGCTCTGCTGGAGGGTTCGTTCGCGCTGCTCGTCGTCGACCAGGCCGATCTCGCGCAGCGTTCGCTCCGGGGCATCGACCATCGCCGCCAGCACCCGCCCCAGCCAGTCGGCAAGTCGCTGCACGGTGGCGCGCTCATAGAGATCGGTGCGGTAGATCAGGTGGCCGTCATAGCCTGCGCCGTCGGCAGTCTCGGTGGCGAACAGGTTCACCGACAGGTCGGCGTGCGCGATGTCGAAGGTCGGCATGACGGTGCGGAACACCAGGTCGCCGTCGGGTCCGGTGTCGACGACGTGGGTGACGTCGGCGGCATCGCGGACGTGTACCACCACCTGGAACAGCGGGTTGCGCGACAGCGTCCGGACCGGGTTGAGCGCCTCGACCAGCCGATCGAACGGCAGGTCGGCGTTCGCGTAGGCCCCCAGCGCCGCTTCGCGTGCCCGTAGCACCACCTCGCGCAGTGTCGGGTTGCCGTCCAACCGGTTTCGCAGCACGACAATGTTGACGAAGAACCCGACCAGGTTGTCCAGGGCGTTGTCGGTTCGGCCCGCGAGCGGCACCCCCAGCGGGATGTCGTCGCCGCTGCCGGCCAGGTGCAGCAGTACCGCGACCGCGGCCTGCATCACCATGAACTCGGTGGCGCCGGTGTCGCGGGCCAGCGCGGCCAGCCCGGCCCGCAGTTGCGGGGTGACGGTGAAGGCCACGGAGTCACCGCCGCCGGTGCCGGTGGCCGGGCGCGGGAAGTCCGGCCGCGGCCCGGTGTCGTCGGCAAGGCCGGCCAGCTGCTCGATCCAGTAGCGGCGCTGCGCGTCGATCAACCCGGATGCGTCAAGCAGCAGTTCGCCCTGCCAGTGCGCGAAGTCGGCATACCGCAAAGCCGGCGGCGGCCACGACGGCTCACTGCCGGCAGTCCGGGACCGGTACGCGATCAGCAGGTCGGTGAAGATCACCTCCACCGACCAGTGGTCGGCGGCGATGTGGTGCACCACCAGTGACAGCACCCGCTCATCGCCGGGTAGGTGCAATAGCGCCGTCCGGATCGGCCAGTCGTTCTCCAGGTCGAAACCGGCGCTGCGCTGCTCGTCGAGCCGGTCACGGGTCCACCGCTCGACCGCCTCCGGATCGCCTTCCGGGCACCGCAGTTCGGTTACCTCGACCGGTACGGGCGGGTTGATGATCTGGTGGGGCAGCCCGTCGATCTCGCAGAACGTGGTGCGCAGGCTGTCGTGGCGGGCCACCACGTCGTTGATTGCCGCGGTGAGCGCGGCGGTGTCGCAGGGACCGGTGAGCCGGGCCGACAGCGGGATGTTGTCGCCGGTCGCCGCCGGGTCCAGCCGGTAGGCGAACCAGGTGCGCAGCTGCGAGGCCGACACCGGCAACGGGCCCGATCGCGGCACCGCGACCAGCGGCGGGCGACCCGGCCCGGCCTCGCCGCCGGCGGCCCGGTCTATCGCGGCGGCCAGTCGGGCCACCGTGCTCGACTCGAAGATGTCGCGGATACCGATCTCCACATCACAGCGGGATCGGACCGCCGCCACCAGCTTGGTGGCCAGCAGCGAGTGCCCGCCGAGGTCGAAGAACGAGTCGTCGGCGCCGACCCGGTCGCGGCCGAGCAGCTGTGAGAACAGTTGCGCGACCGCGTGTTCGGTGTCGGTCTGCGGCTCCCGGTAGGGTGCCGACTCGATGGGCTGCGGCTCGGGCAGTGCGGCGCGGTCGATCTTGCCGTGAGCGGTGATCGGGATGTCGTCGACCACCACGTAGGCCGCCGGGGCCATGTACTCCGGCAGCGCGGCGGCCACCCGGGCCCGGATCCGCGGGATGTCGACTGCGTCTTCGGGGGCGTCGTGCGCCGCCGGCGTCAGGTAGGCGACCAGGCTGCGGCCCAGCCCGGGCAGGTCGGAGACGACTACCACGCACTGACCCACGCTGGGGTCCACCGAGATGGCCGAGGCTACCTCGCCGAGCTCGATACGAAAGCCGCGGACCTTGACCTGGTCGTCAGCGCGGCCGATGAATTCGAGGTCGCCGGATGCGTTGCGGCGGGCCAGGTCACCGGTGCGGTACAGCCGCTGCCCGGCGGCCCACGGGTCGGCCACGAAGCGTTCCGCGGTCAATCCCGGCCGGTCGAAGTAGCCGCGGGCGACATGTGTTCCGCCGATGTAGATTTCGCCGATCACCCCGACCGGCACCGGCTGCAGCGAGTCGTCGAGCAGCCGGATCGTGGTGTTGATGTTGGGGCTGCCGATCGGCACGATCCGGTTGCCTTGCGTGCCTTCGACCTTGAACCGGGTCGAGTTGACGATCGTTTCGGTGGGGCCGTAGAAGTTGTGCAGCAGCGCATCGAAGGTGGCGTGGAACTTGTCCGCCAGCTCACCGGGCAGCGGCTCGCCGCCGATCGGGATGCGCCGCAATGTGCGCCACTGGTTGACGCCGGGCAGCGACAGGAACAACCCCAGCAGCGACGGTACGAAGTGCATGGCGGTGACGGCTTCGCGTTGCAGCAGATCGGTCAGGTAGCCGATGTCGCGCAGCCCGTCGGGCCGCGGAATGACCAGCCGGGCACCGTTTCCCAGGGTGCCGAACAGTTCGCCGATCGAGACGTCGAAGCTCGGTGACGCGACCTGCAGCAGCACGTCGGTGTCGTCGACGCCGTACTCGCCGCCGAACCAGGTCAGGTACTCGGTGATCGGGGCGTGGGACACCTCGACACCCTTGGGCAGGCCGGTCGAACCCGAGGTGTAGATGAGGTAGGCCAGGTTATCCGGTCGTAGCGGGCGCACCCGGTCGGCATCGGTCGGGTCGGTGTCGGGATGACCGGCCAACGCCTCGGGGGTGAGGGGCTCGCGTATCACCAGGGCGGCCCGGGCGTCGCCCAGGATGAACTCGATACGGTCCGGCGGATACTCGGGGTCGACGGGAACGTAGGCCGCGCCGGCCTTGGCGATGCCCAGCGCGGTGACCACCAGGTCCACCGAGCGGCCCAACAGCACGGCGACCTTGTCCTCGGTGCCGATCCCGGCGGCGATCAGGTGGTGGGCGATGCGGTTGGCGCGGCCGTTGATCTCGGCGTAGGTGTAGCGGCCGTCATCGTCGACGACGGCGATCGCGTCAGGGGTGGCCGCCACCCGGTCGGCGACCAATGCGCCCAGCGTGGTCGGGGCGGCGGTGAAATCCGATCCGCGCGAAACCGCGTCCAGCCAACGGCGGTCGGCTTCGCCGAGCATGTCCAGTTCGCCGATGGTGGTCTGCGGTGCTGCGACCGCGGCGGCCAGCAACTGCACCAGGTGCCGCAGCAGTTGGTCGACGAGCGCTTCGTCGAGCACGTCGTGCAGGTATTCGGCTTCGATCAGCGCGCCGCTGTCGGGGGTGCCGCCGGCCTCGACCATTATCCCCAACGGCAGTTGGGCGATCTTGGCGCGGTATTCGGCTCGCCGGCAGGTGATCCCGTGCGGCTGGAGACCGTCCCCGGGTGCCGCGCGGAATCCGAAGCTGAGCCGGGTGAGCCGCTCCACTCCCCCGTGCCGCCGGTCCGGGTTGAGTTCGCGGACCACCCGGTCGAGATTGATGCCTTGGTGGGCGAACGCACCCAAGGCGGTGTCGCGGGTGCGTGTCAGCAGGTCGCTGAATCGGTCGGATGCGGTGACCCGGGCACGCAGCACCACGGAGTTGCCGAAGTAGCCGATGGTTTCCTCGGTGCCGGCCGTTCGGTTGAGAACCGGTGAGGCGATCAGGAAGTCGTCGGTACCGGTGTAGCGGTAGATCAGCGCGGACAACGCCGCCGCGACCACCATGTAGGGCGTTGCGCCGTTGTCGCGGGCCAGTTCGGTGATGCCGTGCATCAACCCGGCCGGCAGTGCGCGGGTGCACAATCCGGCGCGCAACGTGTGGGGCACCGCCGAGCCGCGCGGGCCGGGCAGTTCCAGTGGGTCGGGCGGCTCGGCCAGCAGGGTGCGCCAGTAGTCCAGGTCGGCACTGTGATCGGAGACGGGTGGTGTGCTGACAACGGGTGCGGGCGGGCGGGCGGCGAACGCGTCGGGGTCGGTGTAGGCGGCGGTCAGATCGGCGAAGAAAACCGTCCAGCAGGCGTCGTCCCAAGCGATATGGTGGGCGACCAGCAGCAGAATGTGTTCGTCGGGCTCGAGTCGGATCACGGTGAGCCGCAACGGGGCATCGGACTCCAGCCGGAACGGGGTGGCGAACTCCCGCTGGGCCAGCACCTCCAGCCGCAGTGCCCGGGCCTGTCCGGCGAGCTCGGTGAGGTCGTGTTCGGTGACGACCGGCGTGACCTCGGCGAGCACCGGCCGCGGTTCGCCGTTGTCATCGACGCAATAGGTGGTGCGTAGCACCGGGTGACGGTCGGCCACCGCGGCCAGAGCTGTGCGTAACCGGTCGCTGTCCAGCCGGCCGGACAGCCGGTAGGAGACCGAGATGTTGGCGACGGTGCCGTCGGGGTCCAGCGTCTGCACGAACCACATCCGGCGCTGCCCGTCGTTCATCGCGGGTTCGGCGGGTCCACCGGCCGGCGCGGTGGCTGCCAATCCGCGTTCGGCGAGCCGGCGGCGCAGCAACTCCAGCCGTAACTCGCTCGCGTCGGTCGACTGGTCGACGGTGTCAGTCATGGGTGAAAACAGTCCTTTCCGTCGCCGCGGCGGCAGCGGTGTCATCACGGAGCGTCGCGGTCAGTTGCGCCGCGGTCATGCCGGCCAGCAGCGGTCCGAGCGCCACCCTTCTCCCGGTGGTCCGGGCCAGCCGCTTGCGCAGGTCCAGGGCGAGCAGTGAATCCATGCCGAGGTCGGTCAACGCCCGATGCATGTCGATGTCGTCGGTGCGGTCCAGGCCGAGCACCGCCGCGAGTTCGGCGATCACGACGTCGCCGACCGGGCGGTCCCCCGATAGGGCACTCGCGGGTGCCGCGGTGGCGTCGAAGGGAGAGGGAACGCCCTGGCTGTCGAAGAACACCCCTAGCCGGTCGAAGTCGGCGGCCAATATCGCCGGGTCGTTCGGCGTGGCGCTGAGCCCCGCGGTGATCGCGGCCTCGGGCGCCATCGGGGTCAGACCGGTCCGGGCGATCCGGTTCTTCTCCTCGCCGCTCACCACCGCCACGCTCTGCCACAATCCCCACCGGATCGAGGTGGCGCTTCGGCCCTGCGCCCGCATCCGGCACACCAGGGCGTCGGCCATCCGGTTGGCCGCCGCATAGAGGCCGTGACCCGAGCCGCCCCACAGCGCCAGCACCGACGAGCAGACCAGCACCCGGGCGTCGGGGCGCTGCGGCCAGTGCCGCACCAGGTTGTCCAGGCCGAACACTTTGGCGCCGAGGGCATCCCGAACCGCTGCTTCGGTGATCTGCTCGGCGGCGACGGCTTCCGCCGACGCGGTGTGCACCACGAGCCCGGCCGGGGCCGGGTGGTGTTCGGCGATCAGTGCCGCAACTGCGGCATCGTCGGTGATGTCGCACCGGATCGCGGTGATGCGAGCCCCGGTACGCAAGCGCAGTGCACACAATCGGTCCGCGGTGGCATCGGTGTCGCCGCTGCGGCTGAGCAGGCTGATGTCGCGGGCGCCGTGGTCGGCGCAGAACGCCGCGAAGGCCATTCCGATGGCGCCGGTGCCGCCGCTGATCACGACGGTCTCCGGGATCGCCGGCACGGCCGGGGCGGTATCGGATCGCACGAGTCGGCGCACCGAAGGGCGGCCGGCGCGCACCGCGACTTCGGTGTCGGTCAGGCGCAGCGCGGCGACCGCGGCGCCGATGTCGTCGGCGGTCGGATCGACCGGCAGATCCAGGTGGGCGAATGTCTGGTCGGGGTAGCCGAATCCGGTGCTGCGGTGCAGCGCCGCCAGTGCGGCGGCCCCCGGCAGCGGCGGCGGGTCACCGTCGAGTCGTTCGGCGCCGCGGGTGATCAACCACACCCGGGCGCAGTTCGGACCGGGCCCGGGCAGCGTCTGGGCGGCCGCGTGGCCGGCGAACGCAGTTGCTGCGGCGGCGATTTCACCGCCGTCGGCCGGCGGCGCGATCAGCACCAGCAGCCGGGCGTGGTCCGGATGCACCGCGGCGGGGCCCAACAGAGCGGTCAGCTGCTCGGTCAGCTCCGGGGATTCCCCGCTGTAGTCGACGACGGCCACCCCGACGGCGCGGTCCGCGACGGCCTCGATCGGTGCCCACTGTTCGGTCATGACGACCGGCTGTCGGTGGCGCTGCGCGGACGGCTCGGTGCCCGCCCACAGCCGGGTGGTGTGCATCGGCGCGTGCGGGAAATGACGCAGTGGTGCACCGGTGCCCGGCGGGGCGAAGTCCCGCCAGCGGTAGCCGGGGTCGGCGATCGCCGCGGCGGCGATGTTGGCCGCCAGCGCCTCGTCGGCCGGGTGATCGCGGTCGGCGCTGCCCAGCACCAGCGCGGATTCGGCGATGTCGCCGAGCGACGCGAGCAGGGTCGGATGCGCCGACATCTCGATGAACGTGGTGACCCCGCGGTCCACCGCGGCGGCGGTGGCCAGATCAAACCGAACCTGCCGGCGGAGGTTGTCGAACCAGTACTGCCGGAACGTCTTTCCCTCCGGGGTCGCTCCGCCGTACACGGAACCGATGAATTCCACCGGGGCGCTGTGGAACTGCGCATCGGGCAGCTGCGCGATCATCCGGTCGCGCAGCGGTTCCAGGACGCTGGTGTGCGCCGGGTAGCGCACCGCGAGCTCGCGGGCGAACACCCCGCGGCGGGCGGCGCGTTCCAGGATCTGCTGTACCGCGGCCCATTCCCCGGAGACGACCACCGATTCGGGGCCGTTGACCACCGACAGTTCCAGCCAGCCGGGGATACCGGTGATGAATTCGGCGGCATCGTCGGCGCCCAGGGCGATCATCGCCATGCCGAACCGGCCCGGGGCGTCATCGGTCAGTTCCGCCCGCGCGATCACCACCGCAGCCGCGGCGTCCAGGTCCACCACCCCGGCGGTGTAGGCGGCGGCGAGTTCCCCCAGGCTGTGACCGACGGTGATATCGGGCAGGACGCCGAAATGCCGCCAGGTGGCGGCCAGCGCCGCGGCGTGGGTGAACTGCGCGGCCTGCACCACCACCGGATCCGGGTCGTCGGTGCCGCGCAGATACGTCACCGGCGAGGCGTGGCCGGCGCTGCGGAAGGCCGCCTCGCAGCGGTCCGCCTCGGCCCGGTAGGCCGCGATCGCGAGCAGGTCGGCGCCCATGCCCGGCCACTGGTTGCCCTGGCCGGGGAAGACGAAGGCGGTGCGGGCGGGCTCCTGATGATGGGATCGGGCCACCAGTGGGTGCTCCACGTCGTGGTAGACGGCGTCGAGGCCGCTGCGGAGTTCGTCCGCGTCGCGGGCCCGGATCACGGCGCGGTACCGGCGGATCGGCCGGGTCGCGCGCAGCGTCCGGGCCACGGCGCCCACCTCGGCGGTCCGGGTGTGCAGGTGGCGGGCCAGCGCGCCGGCTTCGGCCTGCAGCAGGTCGCGGGCGTGCGACGAGATCAGGACGGGGATACGGCCGTCGGGCAGCGCGGTCGGGTGGGTGCTCAGCACGCCAGTGCCTCTTCGGCGTCCTGCACAGCGACGATCAGGTGCGCGTTGGTGCCGCTCATCCCGAACGCCGAGACCGAGCCGACCCGGCGGCCGTCGCTCGCCGGCCAGGCGGTGATGGTATCGGCCAGCGTGATGCCCCCGCCGTCCCAGTCGATGCCGTCGTGCCACCCGTCGCGCACATGCAGGGTCGGCGGGATCTCCTGATGCTCGGCGGCCAGCAGCACCTTGCTCAGGCCCAGCGCCCCGGCGGCGGCCTGGGTGTGCCCGATGTTGGACTTGACCGAGCCCAGCCGCGGGCCGGCGCCCGGCTCGGTGTCGGCGCCGTAGACGTTGATCAGCGACCGCAGTTCGACGGGGTCACCGACGCGGGTTCCGGTTCCGTGGCCTTCGATCATGCCGACCTGGCCGGGCTGCACGTCCGCTTCGGTCAACGTGCACCGGAACAGGCGCTGCTGGGCCGCCTCACTGGGGGTGAGCAGACCGGTGGTGCGACCGTCCTGGTTGAGCCGGCTGGCCAGGATCTCGCCGTAGATGTGCCGGCCGTCGCGCAGTGCGGACGATTTGCGTTGCAACACAAAGATTCCAGCGCCCTCCGCCCACACGGTTCCGGTCGCGGCGGCACTGTAGGGCCGGCAGTGTCCGTCGTCGGACAGCGCGTGCTGCTTGGAGAACTCGACGAAGAATCCGGGCGAGCCCATCACGCACACGCCGCCGGCGAGCGCCATATCGGCGTCGCCGGTCCGGATCGCCTGTACCGCCAGGTGCAGCGCCGAGAGCGCCGACGAGCAGGAGGTGTCGACGGTGATCGCCGGCCCGGCCAGCCCGAGGGTGTAGGCCACGCGACCGGAGATCACCGACAGCGCGGTGCCGGGCAGCAGATGGCCGCTGTGCGCGGAGAACTGCGCCATGTCCGGGCCGTAACCGGTGACCGAGGCGCCGAGGTAGACGCCGACGTCGTGGCCGGTGAGCTCGTCGGGGTTGATGCCGGCGTCCTCGAGGGCGCGCCAGGCCACCCGCAGCGCGACCCGTTGCTGCGGATCCATGGCGATGGCTTCCCGGGGCGCGATCCCGAAGAAACCCGGGTCGAATTCGGCGGCCCCGGACAGGAATCCACCGACATTGCAGATGGGTTTGAAGCCGTCGCGGTGTGATCCGTCGATGAGTTCTCGCACTGCCCAATCCCGGTCCTCGGGGATGGCGCCGAGCGCCTCGCGGCCCTCGGCGAGCAGTGTCCAGTACTGCTCGGCGGTCTCGATCCCGCCGGGCGCCTCGACACCGAGCCCGACGATGACGACCGGGTCCTCACGCCGGTCAGTCATCGGCGATGATCCGCTTCGCCAGGGCGTCGATGTGCTCGTAGTGGTAGAAGTGCCCGCCGTCGTAGAGCGAGACCGTGCAGACCCCGGTGGTGTGCGCCTCCCAGCGCTCCAGCAGGTCGGTGCCGACCCGGTCGTCGGACCGGCCGCCGAGCACGTTGATACCCGCCCGGATGGTGATGTCGGGATCGCATCGGTAGCAGTTGAACGCCCGGTAGTCCGATCGGACCGGGGCCAGCAGCAGGGTGAGGAATTCCTGGTCGGCGAGGATTCGCGGGTCGGTGCCGCCGAGTTCCTCCAACTCCGCGCGCAGGGCGGCATCCTCGGTCGGCACTTTGCGCAGCCCGGACACCACACCGGGTGCCGGCCCCGCCGAGGCCCACAGCCGCTGAATCTCGATGCCGCGCTCTTCGGCGAGCCGGGCGAATTCGAACGCGACCAGCGAGCCCATGCTGTGCCCGAACAACCGCAGCGGTCCCAGCCGTTGCCACGGCGCCGCGTCGAACAGGGCGCGCGCCAGCTGCGGCAGGGTTTCGGCGGGCGGTTCCCGGAACCGGTCGGCACGCTGCGGATACTGCATCACGTAGGTGTCGACCCCGGCGGCCAGCGCTAACGCCAGCGGGCGGTAGTTCACCGCGGAGCCCCCGGCGTGCGGAAAAACCAGGGTCGCCGGCCCGGGTCCGGGAAAGCGGCCGATCCAGGACGGGAACTGCGCGCCCGCCGAGGTGTCGTCGACGGCCATCCGATCCCCTCCGCATGTTAGCCAGCGTGTTAGTAAAGGCTGCCCTAATTTCCCGGGTTAGATTACCCCGACCGGAAGTGGCCCGGAAATCCGGGCACTGGTGCGCCGGTTGCGGACGCACCGGGACGCCGAACGTGCACTGAGCGCGCTTTCTCGGGGGTTTCATCGCAAGGAAGGCACGTTCGGCGAAGACCTGGCCGCAACATGGGCCACACTCCTGTCATGACCGACGTCCGCGGCACCATCGACACCTACCTCCGGGCCTGGATGCAGCAGGATCCCGAGCTCATCACCACGATCTTCACCGACGACGCGACGTATCACGAGCGGGTGCTGCAGGAACCGATCCGCACCCGGGCCGGCATCCGGGACTACTGGCAGGCCAAAGTCGTGGAAGGGCAGGCCGACATCGACGCCCGATTGCTCAATCTCTACACCGCCACCGACGGCAGCACGGTGATCGCCGAGTGGGAGGCCACCTTCGACGACCGCGTCCAAGGGCAGCGCAAGCGGATGCGCGAAGTCGCCATTCTGGAGTTCGCCGGGGAGCAGATCGCCGGCCTACGCGAATACTGGGCGTCAGAAGTCATCGACTGAGGGCGTCGGCCGCCGCTCCCGAATTCAGCTGTGCCACCTTCGGATACATCTGCCCGACCGCGTCCGGCCGGGCCGAGTCGCCTCAACCACGTTCGACGACGTTGTCGAACCCGGAGGTACTCACCTCGGGATCCCCGAAGCGGTAGGTCACCCGGTTCTCGACACCGGACGTGGTGATCGCGGGCGTGAAGTCGACGGTGACGACGTTGCCGATGCCCGAGACGGTCAGCCCTGCGCACCGGCCGGTGAGCGTGACCGTGTTGCGGACCCCGCTCACCGAGACCCGGTTGCCGGCGCATGCCAGGGTCTTGTCCGCCCCGGCCCCGGAGACGGTGAGGGTCTCGGTGCGGCCCGGCGTCGGGTCGGCCGGCAGCGCCGAGGGGGCCGGCGCCACCGGCACCGATCGCGATGGTGTTGGCGCGGCGGTGCCGGGCAGGGTGGGGAACCCCGGCGTCGTACTGGTCGGGCCGCGGGAGATCAGAAACACCGCGACGGCGACGCCCGTCACGACTACCGCCGCCATTGCACGGACCGCGACGGCGCGATTGCCGGACGGCGGCGACATCGGCCGTTCGGCGGAGGAGACCGTCAGTTCCGCGGCCTTGGCGAAGTCCGACAGCGGGCGTTCCAACTCCCGGATCCGGGCCTCGGGGTCGTCGGCGTTCACGCCTCTGATGATCGCACAGCCACCCGACGGCGATGGCCCGCTGCGCCCGGCTCCGCCGCGCCTGCGACCAACGCTAACCGGCGTGGATCTGCCATCCGGCAGCATCGTTCTGCTGGCGCCAGAACTCGCCGAAACGCCCCCCGGCGGCACGTAATTCGTCGATCGTGCCGTCCTCGACGACCCGGCCGTCGTCGAGGAACAGCACCCGGTCGGCTTGTGCGATGCTGGCCAGCCGGTGCGCGACGATCACTCGGGTGCGCGGCCGCAGTTCGGCGCTGAGCGCATCGACGACAGCGGCCTCGTTCTCGGTGTCCAGGGCACTGCTCGCCTCGTCGACCAGCAGCACCGGTGCTCCCTTGAGCAGGGCGCGCGCGATGCTGATGCGCTGGCGCTCACCGCCGGACAGCGCCCCGCCGGCCTCCCCGACCTTGGTGTCGGAACCGTCGGGTAACCGTCCGGTCAGCTCGTCGACCCTGGCGAGTTCGACCGCCCGCCCAAGCGCATCCTGATCGGCATCGAGGTCTCCGACCAGGATGTTGTCCCGGATCGTGCCGTCCAGCAGGTAGGGATGCTGGAACACCATGCTGCTCGCCGCGCGCCGCGCCGGAGCGGTCAGTCCGGCGGTGTCGACCCCGCCCAGCAAGACCCGGCCGCCGGTCGGTTCGTGCAGGCCGGCGATCAGGGCCAGGATGGTGCTCTTGCCCGACCCGGACGGCCCGACGATGGCGGTCGTGGTGCCCGGCTCCAGTGTGAAACTGACTCGGTCGAGCACCGGCTCGCCGGCCGACTCATAGCCGAAGGTGACGTTGTCGAATTCGATACGGGGAGCCTCGGCACCACCGGGCAGCTCACCATCGCCGGCCTTCAACACCGGTGCGCTCAGCACGGCCCGGATCCGCTCCAGGCTGGCCCGCGTCGATTCCAGGGCGGGCGCCAGCTCACTGATCGCGGTGAACGGCTCCAGGTAGCGGGCGGTCACGACGATGAGGGCGATCGCTTCCGGAACGCCCAGGGTGCCGCGCACGGTCAGCACGGTGGTCGCGCCGGCGAGCAGGATCAATGCCCCCTGGCTGGCCAGGCTGAACAACAGCTGGCCGGGAATCTGCATGAGCAGCAGCCGCATTGCCGCGCCGTGCTGGGCGGTCAGGGCCGCACCGACGGTGCTGCGTTCAGGTTCGACCCGCCGCGCCGCGCGCAGTGCCTGCTGGGTGCGGGCGAACTCGATGATGCGCTCGGTCAGCGCGGTGTTGGCCGCTCCGGCCGCGCCGTCCGCGCGGGCACTGAGCCGGTTGGCCGCCCACAGCGCCCCCAGCAGCAGTGGCACGCCGCCCAGGGCGGCCAGACCCAGCTGCCAGGAGACGCCGAGCAGCGCCACCGCGATCGCCGGCGGCAGCAGAATGGCGCTGATCAATGGGCTCAGCAGGTTGACGACCAGGCTGACGAGTTCGGGGCCGGTGCCGGCAATCGCCTGCCGCGCGGTGGCGGTGTTGTCGGCGGTGAACCAGTCCAGCCGGACCGCCGGTAGCCGGTCGGCGACATCGTGTTGGGTGTGGTCGAGGACGGCGAATCCGACATCGAATCCGATTCGTGCGCAGGCGAAGTCGATCAGCCAGCCGGCGACGGTCACCGCGGTCAGCCAGCCCAGCCAGCTCAGCGCCCGGCTCGGGGTATCGGAGAACAGCGCGGCCACCAGTGGGACGAGCAGGACGGTGCTGCCCGCCCGCGCCACCACCGACAGCAGCGTCAGCACCGTGTAGCCGACAAGCCGGCCGCGTCGGTCTGGCGGAATCAGCTGGATCAGGGTGCGGATCACGGTGTTGCCTCCGCTCCGACGCCGACCGCCCGACGCCCGGTCTCCCACAGCTGCCGATAGCGTCCCCCCGCAGCGAGCAGTTCGTCGTGGCGGCCTTGTTCGACGACGGCGCCGTGGTCGAGCACCACGATCTGATCCGCGCCGGTGACGGTGTGCAGCCGGTGGGCGATGACCAGCACGGTGCGGTCCTTGGTCAGCTGATTCAGGGCTTGCTGCACCAGGTATTCCGATTCGGGGTCGGCGAAGGCGGTGGCCTCGTCGAGGATGAGCACGCCGGTGTCGGCGAGGATGGCGCGGGCGATGGTGAGCCGTTGGCGCTCACCGCCGGAGAGCGCTGCGGCGGCGCCGAGCACGGTGTCGTAACCGTTGGGCAATCGCAGAATCCGGTCGTGGATCTGCGCTTGGCGGGCGGCATTGTGCACCTGCTCGTCTGTTGTATCGGGCGCCGCCAGCGCGATGTTGTCTCGCACGCTGCCGTGCACCAGTTGGGTCTCCTGCAGCACGAAACCGACCCGGCGGTAGAGCTCATCGGCGGACAACGACCGAATGTCCCGGCCGTCGACGGTGATCGAGCCCTGCTGCACGTCGTGGAAGCGGGCCAGCAGCGCGGCCAGCGTCGACTTGCCGGACCCCGACGGGCCGACCAGCGCGGTCACCGTGCCGGGCCGCAGCGTCAGCGACACATCGCGGATCACCGGCACACCCGGGCGGTAACCGAAGCCGACCGCCTCGAAGCGCACCGTCCCGGCCGGCTGCGGTGCCGCCGATGCCGCCGATGCATGCTCGCCGACCTCGAGTTCGGGTTCGTCCAGGGCGATCTGCAGGCGCCGAGCCGCCAGCATGCCGCCGCGGATGCCACCGACGCCCAGCCCGATGCCCAGCAGGCGAGCCCCGAAGGTGGTGCCCAGCAACAGGAACGGCAGCAGGCTCACCGGATCCATGCGACCCGCCACGATCAGCGGGGTGCCGGTCAGCATGATCAGCCACAGGAAGGTCGATGGGCGGGTGACCAGATCCATCAGCGTCTTCTTACCGATGAAAGGACGCTGCCAGGACACCAGAAAATCGATGTACTCGTCGAGGCGGCGGCGGAAGGTGGAGGCCGCGGCCCCGCCGAACACCCGGATCACCGGCTGCCCCTCCAGGTAGGTGGCGGCCTCGCCGTTCATCCGCTCGGCCCAGCGCTGCGCCTGACTGATCTTGGGACCCGACTGGGTCATCATCACCGACATCAGCACCAGGTAGATCAGCACCGGCACGAACAACACCAGCGCCACCCGCCAGTCCACCACGAACAGGTAGACCAACACCGCGACCGGTGCCACGACGGCGGCGACGGCATCGGGGATGGCGTGGGTCACCAGATAGTGCAGCGACAGGGTGTCGTCGGCGACCAGTTGTTTGATCGAGCCCGAGCCACGCGCGGTGAACCAGCCCAGCGGCAGCCGCGCCAGCTTGCTCAGCAATCGAGTGCGCAGCGCGCTGGCAAAGCGGGCGTCGATCACGTGCAGCCACAGTGTCAGCCCCGCGCCCAGCAGCGTGCCCAGGCCGAGCAGGGAGACCGCCGCGATGGCAAGCGTCCACAGCCGTGACTCGTCGGCGCCGGCGACCAGCAGCCGGGCCAGCTCCACCAGCAGCACGAACGGGGCCAACTGCAGCAGCGTGATCAATGCCTGCAGGACACCGGAGATGATCAGCGGCACCCGCAGCGGGCCGAGCAGCCGGCCCGCCGCCTGGGCACGCCACCTGCCGCGTGGTGTCGCCGCGGCGGCAGTGGGCGTCGCGGCCTCCGGTGCGGCAGCAGGTGCCGGCTGCTCGGCGGCCGGAGTCTCGGGTCCGCGTTGAGTTCCCATGGCACGCCCGGCGGTCCAGTAGGCCTGCGCGTGAATCTCGGATTTGGGAAACCCGAACTCGTCACGCAGCCGGGTCCGCAGCGCCTTGAGCGTCGCGGCTTCGGGGGTGGCCCAGGCATACCAGTCCGACCAGTCGCGAGCCTCGATGGCTGCGGCCAGCGAGCTCGCGTCACCGCGGGGCACCCAGTGCACCCGCAACCGGGGGTGCTCACGCAGCGGAATCAGCAGGTCGTCGTCGTTGTGCTGTTCGAGGTAGAGCTCGATCGGTATCTCCGGCGCGACGGTCCCGATGATTCCGTTGATTCCCGGAATCGACGCCGAGTCCCCCATCAGCAGGTAGCCGGCGGGCTGGGCGTCGGCGTCGGGCGCTGCGAAGCGCGAGGAGCCCATCAGCGATACCGCCGCGATGGTGGTTCCGGGTTCCACGGCGCGGGCCCAGCGGGTGGCCGGCCCGGCCGGTTCGTGCAGCACCATGTCGATCGCGAAACGCCCGGTGGCGGCATCGCCTTCGGCGATGGTGTAGGCACGCTGGAACTCGGTGTCCGAGCCATCCGGGTCGGGGAACCAGAACCTCAGCCAGGCCGCGGGTTCGACGCTCGCCTCGGTGAACAGGGTCGGTGAATGCATCCAGATGCGGAGGAAGTGCGGGGTGATCCAGCTTGTCTCGAGCACCGTCACGACGTGGTCCCGGGCGCCGAAGCCCCTAAGTATCGCGCCCTGCAAACCGCGCGCCATCAAGGTCCTTTCGCCAACGGTTACCCTCCCCGCGGGGCGGAGCCTGGCGCTCACGCCATCCAAGCCCGACCTAGGTTACCCTACCCTCACTTAGGCGGGCAGCTCCTCCGGTAGGCTGACGGTTCGTTATGACTGATGCCGCCGCCATCCTGCACCGCGAGCTGACCGATATATCCGACCAGGTTCGTCAAGTCCCTGCGCCCCCGATCCCGGTGCTGGCCGAGCCGTATGCGATCCGGGTGGCCGATCCGGATGCCGATGCCGAGATGATCTCGGCGTGGATGAACCGGCCGCACCTGGTGGAAACGTGGGAGTCCGCCTGGCCGCCGGAACGCTGGCATCTCTACCTGAGCGCCCAGGTCGCCGGCACCTTCACTCGGCCACTCATCGTCAGCCGACACGGGCAAGACTACGGCTATATCGAGTTATACCGCGCCGCAAAAGATTCCATCGCCAAGTACTACGCCGCCGACCCGCATGATCTGGGCATGCACGGAGCCGTCGCCGATGCCGCGGTGGCCAATCGGGGCTTCGCGGCCATCCTGCTACCGCGCGTCATGACAAGCGTGTTCGACCTCGAACCGCAGTGCCGGCGGATGATGTTCGAACCCGAGTACCGCAATACGGCGATGCGTCGGCTGGCCGAGTATGTGGGCGGCACCTTCCTCGGCGAACACGACATGGGTTATCGCAAGATGGCGCTGTATGCGGTGCTGCGCTACCCCGACGACGACCCGCTGTCGAACAGCTCGTCGTAGCCGTCATAGTCCGGACGCATCCCGGCGGCCACCAACTCCCACAGCACTTCGTCGGTGCCGCCGCCGACGCGGGCCAACTTCATGTCCCGCCACCAGCGCCCGATCGGTGTCTCGTCGACCAGGTAGCCCGAACCACCGAAGATGTGCATGCATTCGGAGAACACTTCTTCACCGAGCCGGGCGGCGGTGACCTTCATGGCGGCGGCGGTACGCAGATCGAGCCGCCCGCCGGCGGCAATGCCGTTGAGTGCGTGGCGGAGCAGATCGACACGGGCTTGCAGGTCAGCTACCCGCATCCGTAGCGCCTGGTGCTCGAACAGGGTGGCACCGAACTGTCGGCGGCGCATCATCCGAGCGTGGGTGAGGCCTAGCACCAGCTGACTCGACGCGGCGACCTGCCCGGCGATCGACATACGTTCATGGGCCAGACCCCAGGAGATCGCCGCCAGGCCGGTGCCCGGGCGGGCGATCAGCGCATCAGCCGGCACCCAGGTGTCGATATCGACCGCGGCGGTGTCCAGCGGTCCGGCCCCCACCTTGCGGTAGGGCTCGTTGACGTGCACTTGGGACGTCGGGACCGCGATCACCATGACGTTGCCGTGCCGGCTGTTCTCGTCGTGGTCCACACCGCGCGCCACCACCACGATGTGGTCTGCGATCGGCGAGAGCGACACGAACTTCTTGCGGCCGCGGACTTCGAAACCGTCTCGCGCGGAACGGGCTTCGGTCTCGACGATCTGCAGGTCGGAGCCGCCGGATTCTTCCGAGGCTGCGATGCACAACACCGCCTCGCCGCGTATGGCCTGCTCGCAGATGTCCTTCAGGTACTCCGATCGCCCGAATCGGCGCAGGATCGCGATCGCGGAGTCATGCAGGCTCACCCCGACACCGATCCCGGCCGATCGCAGCTGTCCCAGTTTGAACGCCAGCGCCACCAGCTTGGCGACGTCGGGATGCTGGCCGTTGGACCATTTGCCCGCGAACACGCCGGTGCGGCCCAGGTGTTCGATCAGTGCGCGGGGAAAACGTTCGGTGACTTCGGCTTCGGCGGTCCAGTCGGCGACCTGTTGATCGAACACCTCGTCCAGCAAGGCGCGATAAATGGCGACGTCGGATCCGTCGGTCACTTCCTAACCTCCAGGCTCCGTTTGACTTCCAGCCGCCGTAGCTTCCCCGACGAGGTCCGCGGCAGCGAGCCGGGCGCCAGGAATACCACATCTGCGGGCACCACCCCGCACTGCGATGCCACCCGAGAGATCAGGTCGGCGCGCGCACCGGACTCGTCGCGGCCGCGGAACTCCGCGGCTATCAGCAGTCCCGGGCGGATTCCGGCTGTGCCGACCGCCACCACCGCCCCATCGCGGACGCCGCGCACCTCGGCGGCCACTCGCTCGATCTCGGTGGGAAACACGTTGCGTCCGGCGATCGAGATGATTTCTTTGGCACGGCCGCAGACCACCAGTCCGGCGTCGGTGACGTAGCCGAGGTCGCCGGTGGCAAACCAGCCGTCCGGGTCCAGCGCCGGCTGGCCCAGATAGCCCGACATCATCGACGTCCCGCGGATCTCGATCTCGCCGACCTCGCGCTGCGGCAGCTCCTCGTGTCGTTCGGCTGCCGGGCTGATTCGGACCTGCATCCCGGGAATCGGTTCGCCGAGCACCGCATGCCTGCGCACCGCCTGGGTGTCATCATCTGCTGCACCGGCGATCTCGTCGTACTGCAGGCCGGTTCCCGGCCGTGGTGCGGTCACCGCGCAGGTGGCTTCGGCCAGGCCGTAAGACGGCATGAGAGCACCGGGATCGAGGCCGTATCTGCCGAGTTCGGCGACGAATCGCTCCAGTCCGGCGCAGTCGACCGGCTCGCCCCCGTTGATCGCGACCCGCAGCCGGCCCAGGTCCACTTCGGGAACCCGACGGGCGTACTTGCCGATCACGCCGTAAGCGAAGTTGGGTGCGGCCGTCATGGTGGCCCGGCTGTCGTGCAGCCAGCTCAGCCAGCGAAACGGCGAGGCGGCGAACGCCGCGGTGGGCGCCAGCCACAGCGGGGAACCGGTCAACGCCGCGCTGAGCAAGAAGGTCAGCCCCATGTCGTGATACAGCGGCAGCCAGCTACAGCCGACGTCGTCGGCCGGATCGACACCGAGCTGCTCGCTCAGTCCGGAGACGTTGGCCAGCACCGCCGCCGGTGACAACCGCGCGGTGCGGGGGGTGCCGGTGGAGCCGGCGGTGCCCTGCAGTACTGCCGGCACATCCGGTGCGGCGGTCACCGTGGCGAAGCCGGTCGAAGGCTCGGTGGCGGCGGCGGTGACGTCGTGCACGGTGATGCCGGCGCCGGGCTCATCCAGCAACTGCCGGGGTCCGCCGTGACTGAAGACGGTGTCGACACCGATACCGCTGAACCGGTTTCGGGTCGCCTGGGCCCATTGCTGCGGATCGGAGCCGCGGACCGGCCCGGGCAGGATCGACACGCTGCGCCCGGCCAGCCAGGCGCCCTGGATCGCGGCGACCAGTTCGACGGTCGGGTCCCCGACCAGGCCGACCGCCCCGCCGCGGCCGGTGTCGAGAATTCTCGACGCCACCCCCTGTGCGCGGGCGTGCACCTGCGCCCATGGGTGACGCTGCCAGCTGCCGCTGCCCTGATCGAAGACGACCAGATCCTCATCCGAGGCGGTCATCGCCCTGGTCAGGGCGCTTGCCAGCACGCTCACGCGTCGGCGGGGGCTTTCGCACGGATGGTTGCCTCGAGGTCTCCAACCGTGTCGCAGCTCAAGAGGTCTTCTTCAGACAGCGCCACCCCGAGCCGGTCCTCGATGGCGACCATGCCGATCGCGAACGCCACCGAGTCCAAGCCGACGTCATCGATCAGCCGCGACTCCATAGTCACCTTGGCCAGGTCGACATTCAGATCATCGCGGAGGATCTCCCGCAGCGCGACGCTGATGGCATCGGATGGCGAGGCACTCATGCCGAGGGACGCTACACCACCACCGAAAGTAAGGTTAGCCTTACCCTAGTTTGTGACGATGGACACACAGTTAGGTAAGGCTTGCCTGTTGAACAAAGATGTGTCTAAGGTAAGTCAGCGTTTACAAATACACAGGTACCTCATGCCAGTTGAGGTCACGACAAGGAGAAGCAATGCAGCTCGCTCTCGCCGCCGGTTCGTCCGACCGCGGCACCGAATCTCACGCCCGAACCACCGGGCTCTTGGCCGCCGGGATCGCACTGGCCGGCGCCGGCATGCTGGCCGTCAGCCCGGTGGCCCCGCTGGCCCCGGCGGTCGTCCACCAGCCCGCCGTGGAGCTCACCGCGACCACGTCGGAGAACCTCGACTACATCATGGACCTGCTCAATGGCCCGAACCCGATCACCACGGCCATCGGCGAGCTGTCCAGCTACTACGGTGAGGTCGCCCAGAACAGCTTCGACGGCGTGCAGGCCGGCCTCGAAATCATGTGGTCCGGGGGCGGCCGGGTCCTCGGCCTGGAGACCATGCTCCCGCAGGTCATGGAATTCCTGCAACAGGGTGACCTCACCAGTGCCTGGAACCTGATCAACAACGACTGGCTGTTCAATATGAACAATATCTTCCAGCCGCTGTTCGACCACGTGCCGCGCGGCGAGGACGTCGAGGTCCCCGGCGTGATGGGCATCGGCGCCGACATGACCCATGTCTGGGCGAACGTGCAGGAGCTCTTCGGCGACTTCAGCTTCTGGAAGAGCACCGCCAAGTACCTGATGGAGCCGCTTACCGGCTTCGCATTCGCGTTGTCGGAGAATCTGAGCGGTGTGCCCGACGGCGTGGCACACGAAGTGCAGGACCCGTTCGACGCATTGCTCAACGGTTACATCACCTGGGACTCGGAGACCGGTGAAGACACCGGCCAGTGGTGGGGGCTGCTCACCGAGCAGGGCACCTTCTCCTACTTCCTCGACGTGCTGCCCAGCCGGATCGCCGAGGCGCTGACATTGAACCTGCCGGTCGATGAGGTGGTGGACCCTGACGTCGGCGCCTCACTGGCAGACCCCAGCCTGTTCGACCTGGACTGGCTGACCGGCCTGTTCAACTAACTGCACAACGCCTGCGCACACCCGCAGGTACCGCCTCCTGCGCGAACGTGCGTGCGCGAAAGCACGCACGTTCGCGCAGCGCGGATGCCGGGCTCGGGTAGCAGCTACCCGAGCCCGGCCCTATACATTGCCTTTGCCGATCGCACCGTTGCCGTCAACTCGGCTACCAGATCTTCCGAGCGCCACAGCACGGCGCAGGCCCCAGGATCAGCTACTCGTTCGCCGAACCCGCATCGAGTGCCACCAGGACATCGGCTTCCGACATCGCCGCAACTTCGAGATACGCCTCGGCGACCGACTCCATTCGGCCGGCGTCACTTTCCCGGCCGGTGAGGACCTCAGCCAACGCCGCGACCGCCCGGGCAGCGAACATGTCCGAAACCATCGTCCGCGGCGAATCGAGCCACACCCGGATCTCGGCCACCACCTTCGTCGCAAGGACCGAATCGCCGCCGAGCGAAAAGAAATCGTCGTGGACACCTACGGTGTCACGGTCACGGCCCAAGACGCCCGCAACGATATGACGCAGCGCCTGCTCCAAGGTCGATCGCGGCGCGGTGACAGATCCTGTCGCGCCACCGAGCTGGCCGAACTCCTCGCCGAGTAGGCGGGCAACGGCCGCACGGTCGATCTTGCCCGCATCGGTGAACGGGATCCGATCCACCGGCGAGATCCAACGCGGAATCATATGCGCAGGAACGAGATCGATCAGTGCATCGCGAATCCGGCCTGCCGTCAAACCCGAATCTTCACCCACGCGGACCAACGCCGCGAGCCCGTCTGAGCCACCCGGGGCGGGCAGGACCGCAGCCACCGCGGCATGTACACCGGGAATTCTTCCCAGCGCGGCCTCGACCTCACCGAGTTCGACGCGGTAGCCGCTGATCTTGATGCGGTGATCAGCGCGTCCGACGAATTCCAGCGTGCCGTCCGGCCAGTACCTGGCGAGGTCTCCGGTCCGGTACCAGCTGCGCGGCACACCGTGCAGTGGATACTCCACGAAGCGCTCCGCAGTCAGGTCGAGGCGGCCACGGTAGCCGCTGGCGATGCCGCGTCCGGTCACCCAGAGCTCGCCGATCACCCAATCCGGGCAATCGCTGCCGCTTTCGCTGACCACCCGACAAGCCATGTTCGGCAGCGGCACACCGTAGGGCACCGAGCTGCCTTCCACCGGTAGCCCCGCCGCCTCATCCACCTCAAAAATGGTGGCGTGCACTGCTGTTTCGGTGGCACCACCCAATCCCGCGAAGCGGGCTCGGGGTGCCTGCAACCGCAGCCGGCGGGCCAACTCCGGGCGTACCCAGTCCCCGCCGACGGCGACGGCCCGCAGTGAAGACAACCGTCCATCACCGACCGCGAGCAGCATCTCGAGCCAGCCTGGCATGAAGTTGAGGGCGGTGACCCGGTGCGCCTGGATCAGGCTGGCCCAGGCGTCGGGGTCACGGCGCTGGTCTTCGTCGACCACGACGATCGCCCCACCCGCACGAAGGTTGGCGAAGATGTCCGGCACCGACATGTCCGATTCCAACGTCGCCAGTGACAGCCAGCGGTCGCCGGCCCCGATGTCGAAATGCCGGAGGAGAAACTCGACGGTGTTCATCACGGCGTCGTGCGTGAGCTCCACGCCTTTGGGTTCTCCAGTGGAGCCCGAAGTGAACAGGACGTAGGCCGGCGCTCCGGGATCACTTGCGACAGAAACCGATTCACCCGGGTTCGTCGGGCCGGAAAGCACCTCGGCCAGGCGGAGCGCGGGCACCGACGACGGTGCCTGCTGCGCACCGGACAATAACGCCAAGTGGACCGATCCGGTCTGCAATAGGCGTTCCACCCGCTCGCGTGGCTGGTCGGCACCGATGGGCAGGTACACCGCCCCCGCGGCCAGGATCCCCAGCACGGCCGGCACCTGCTCGGCGTTCTTGGGTCCCAGCACCGCGATCGTGTCGCCGGCCTGCACCCCCTCGGTGTGCAGGGCGGCGGCCACCGCCAGTGCCTGATCACGCAACTGTCGGTAGCTCAGTTCGCCGGAGCGGGCGAAGACCGCAGGAGCATCGGGCTGCCGCTCTGCCTGCCGAAAGAACCCGGTGTGCAGCGCCTCTCCGCTCGGGTCGGCGACCGCGCTGTTCACCGCCGCCCGCACCACACGCTGGGATTCGGGGACCTCCGGCGAATCGGGGGTCTTCCAGGCCTCGGGGTCGGCGAGCCGGTGCAGTTCATCGAGTTGGTGACCGAACATGGCGTCGACGACACCGGGCTGGAAGGCCTCCTCACGAACGTCCCAGTTCACCAGCAGGCCGCCGCCGAGCGGTGTCACCTGAGCATCCAGCAGCACCTGCGGCCCCTGGGAGATCGTCCACACCGGCGCGCCGAACAGCTCGGTCACCTCGCCACCGAACAGGTCGCCCAGACCGAGTCCACTGGTGAACACGAACGGCGCCAGCGTCTGGACACCGCGGTGGCGGCTCAGATCGCGCAGCACCGACAACCCGGAATAGCCCAGGTGGCGCGCGCTGGAATGCAGCGCCTCCTGTACCGCGACCGCCCGCGACAACGGAGTGTTCGCCTGGGTCAGATCGACATCGAGCATCAACGACGACGTGAAGTCGCCGACCAGCATGTCTACCTGCGGATGGAACGGCTCGCGGCCGAACATCGGCAGGTTCAGCAAAAATCGACGACTGGTGGACCATCGCGCCAGCGTCCCGGCGTAAGACGCCGCGAACGCCATCGCCGGTGTGACGCCGTGGCTGCGGGCTGCGGCGAACAGGGCCTCGCGGGCTGCTGCGTCGAACCAGTGCCAACGCCGCACGCTGCGTCGCGGATCGGACTGCTCAGCTGTCGGGACGAGCGGCAATGAGGGCGGGCCGGGCAGCCCGGGTATGCGTTCGCTCCACCATGGCTGATCCTCAGCTGACCGGGCCGCCTCCAGCGCGGTCATGGCGGCGCGGTACTCGCGGTAGCTGTAGTCCAGCTGCGGTGGGCTTCCGCCCGCGTACAGCACCGCGAGGTCGGACATGAATCTGCGGTAACTCACGGCATCGCCCGCCTGCATGTCCAGATCGACGTGCAGTCGCGTTCGTCCGCCCGGCAGCAGCGACAGGCTCAGCTCAAGCACCTCGCCGTCGAGCAGCTGGTGAGACTTGGCCTCGCGCGTCGCCAGCAGTTGCTGCTCGACGGCCTCGGCGTCCAGGGCGCGCAAGTCACTGATCTTGACCGGAAGATCACGGTCTCCGATGCGCTGGGTGCCGTCCGGAAGGATCTCGACCCGCAACATCGGGTGCCGGACGGCCAGTTCGGCAGCCGCCGCGGCCAGGCGCTCGGGATCGACGCCGGCACCGTCGAATTCGACGTACAGGTGCGCGGCCACTCCACCGAGTTGCTGCTGATGGCTTCGACCCACCCAGTAGGCGTGTTGTAGCGGCGCAAGGGGAAACGGCGCTGCGGGGTCGCCGCAATCCCCCGACGACGCGCCGCCGTCCGTCGCGGCGTCGCCGGCGCCGGGGTCCGGGCCGTGCGCGGCGATCAGGTCCGTCCACGCCTGGACGGTGGGATCGGCCGCCAGGGTCGCGAAATCGACGTCGATCCCCCGTTTTCGCCAGCGGCCCGACAACGCCATCATCCGGATGGAATCCAGGCCCGAGGCGATCAAATCCTGCGCCGGATCGACGGTGTCTGGACTCACGCCAAGGAGTTCGGCGACCTCGTCACGGACCGACTGTGAAGGTGTCGCCCCACCGCGCACGACGTCTCCTTAAGTTAGTATAGGATGGCCTAACTTTACGAAGGCTATCTCATGGGGGTCGGTCGCACACCACCATGATTGACCGAGGGGTGGTTCGACTGGATGAGTGCTGTGCCCCAGCCCGAACCCAACGGACTCCTCGCCGGCTTCGCGCCCTTCCCGGCGGACCGCGCCACCGATTATCGACGAGCGGGTTACTGGACCGGACGCACCTTGGACTCGATCCTCACCGAAGCGGCGAGCAACTGGCCCCGGCGGCCCGGCGTCATCGATCCGAACCGCAGTTATTCCTTTGCCGAACTCGATTCGGCTGCTGACCGATTCGCGGCAGGCCTGGCGCGGCTCGGCATCGCTGCGGGCGACCGCGTATTGCTTCAGCTTCCGAACTCGACGCAATTCGCGCTGGCGTTCTTCGGCGTCCTGCGGGCCGGCGCCGTCCCGGTGATGTGCTTGCCGGGTCACCGTGCCGCCGAGCTCGGCCACTTCGCCGACGTCAGTGCCGCGGTTGCACTGATAATCGCCGACCGTGCAGGCGGTTTCGACTACCGCGAACTCGCCGCGCGTGTTACCGAGGGCCGCCCGAGTCTGCAGCACGTCATCGTCGATGGCGATCCCGGGCCGTTCACTGCGTGGTCGACGGTCGCCCAATGCACGGTCCCCGCCGTCCAGCGCGCCGATGTCGACACCACCACGCCGGCTCTGCTGCTGGTATCGGGCGGCACGACCGGCATGCCCAAGCTCATTCCCCGCACCCATGACGACTACGTCTACAACGCGACAGCCTGCGCTCAGGCGTGCGAACTGACCGGAGACGACGTCTACCTGGTGGCACTGCCAGCCGGTCACAACTTTCCGCTGGGATGCCCGGGCATGTTGGGCGCGATGACGGTGGGCGCCGCCACTGTGTTCACCGCCGACCCCAGTCCTGAAGCCGCTTTTGCGCTGATCCACCGGCACGGTGTGACCGCTACCGGGTTGGTCAACGCCCTGGCGAAATTGTGGGCACAGGCCTGCGATTGGGAGCCGAACCCGCCGACAGCACTGCGATTGCTGCAAGTGGGTGGATCACGGATGGCACCCGACGAAGCCCGCTATCTCCGAGAGACCCTGGGGCCGGGTCTGCAGCAGATTTTCGGAATGGCCGAGGGGATGCTGAATTTCACTCGCCCCGGTGATCCCATCGAGATCATCGAACAGACGCAGGGGCGGCCGATGTCACCGCACGACGAACTGCGAGTCGTCGACGACAACGGCGACGACGTGGCGCCGGGCGAGGAAGGCGAACTGCTGGTCCGCGGACCGTACACGCTGAACGGCTATTACCGGGCGGAGCAGGCCAATGCGCGGTCGTTCAGTCCGGACGGATTCTTCCGGACCGGAGACCAGGTGCGGATTTTTGCCGACGGTCCGCTCGCCGGCAATGTCGAAGTCACCGGCCGCATTAAGGATGTGATTCACCGTGGCGGCGAGACTGTTTCGGCGTCCGACATCGAGGAGCACATCCTTACCCACCCGGCCGTCTCGGCTGCTGCCGCGATCGCGCTGCCAGATAATTTTCTGGGTGAAAAAATCTGCGCTGCAGTGATCTTCAACGGCGAACAGATTGACCTCGCCGAACTCAACTCCTACTTGGACCAGCGTGGGGTTTCTGCCCATTCGCGCCCGGACATGCTCGTTGCGATGTCGTCGCTGCCCATCACCGCCGTCGGGAAAGTGGACAAGAAGCAGATCGTCGCCCGAGTGGGCAGCAGATGACGACGCACGCCACCCACCGGCACGCCACCCCCTCCAACGACACTGCCGAACCCATCGCCATCGTCGGCATCGGATGCCGGCTGGCCGGGGACATCACCACACCGACGGACTTGTGGGCCTTTCTGCTCGACGGCCGCAGTGCGGTGCGGCAGGTCCCTTCCGAACGGTGGGAGCCGTATCTGCGGCGTGACCCGCGAAACGCCGCGGTGCTGCGAGCCACCACACCGTGGGGCACCTTCTTGGACGATCTGGCCGGCTTCGACGCGGAATTCTTCGGCGTCGCCCCCCGCGAGGCCGAATTGATGGATCCGCAGCAGCGTCTGGCAGTCGAAGTGTGCTGGGAGGCACTCGAGCACGCCGGGATAGCGCCCCGGTCGTTGGCGGGCAGTGACACCGCGGTGTTGATGGGCGTCAACGCCGACGACTACGGCAAGTTGATCATGGAGGACCTGCCCGGTATCGAGGCCTGGTCCGGAATCGGAACAGCGCTGTGCGGAGTCGCCAACCGGGTCTCACATCTGCTGGATCTTCGTGGCGCCAGTGTCGCCCTCGACGCGGCGTGCGCCGCGTCGTTGGTGGCCGTGCATCAAGCGTGCCAGCAACTGCGCACCGGCGAGACGTCGCTTGCGCTGGCAGGCGGAGTGAGCGCGCTGATCGGGCCCGGTTTGACCCGGGTACTCGACCAGGCCGGCGCCACCGCACCGGACGGTCGGTCCAAAACCTTCGACATGACCGCCGACGGCTACGGCCGCGGAGAAGGCGCCGCCGTGGTGGTCCTCAAGCGTCTCGGCGACGCCCGGCGGGACGGAAACCCGGTGCTGGCCGTGGTCCGTGGTGGCGCTGTCGCCCATGACGGCAACACGCCGGGCATCATGTCGCCCAACGGTAGGGCGCAGGAAGATTTGTTCCGGCTTGCCTGCGCATCCGCCGACATCGACCCCACCAGCGTGGACTTCGTCGAGGCGCACGGGACCGGTACACCGGTCGGCGATCGGGTTGAACTGGCCGCTCTTGCAGCGGTATACGGCGCCGGACGCCCCCCGAACGCGCCCTGCCTGGTCGGATCGGTGAAGCCCAATACGGGTCACCTCGAAGGCGGCGCGGGGGTGGTCGGTCTCATCAAGGCGGCGCTGGCGCTCCATCAGGAGACGATCCCGCCAACAGCGGGGATCAGCAAACTCACGACGGCCATCGACTGGGCGGACAGCGGCCTGCGCGTCGCCACCGCGGTCGAAGCCTGGCCCCGACAGCAGGACAGCCGGCGCCGCGCAGCGGTGTGCAGCTACGGCTATGGCGGCACCATCGCCCATATCCTGCTCGAAGAAGCGCCGCTGCAGCCCGCCTCGCATCTCCGAGACGCCGCGGAGCAGACTGCCGTTCCTGTCGTCGTTCCGATCTCGGCGCGCTCCCACGCTCGACTCGCTCGCCAGGCCGATGCATTGGCCGGCCAGCTGCGAGCCCGCGACTGCTCGGTCGATCAGGTGGCGGCGACACTGTGGACCCGACGCTCGCACGAACGGGACCGCGCGGCGGTACTCGCCGACAGTTGCGAGGAACTGGTGGCCGGCCTGGACGCACTGGCAAACGACGTGCACCAACCTGCCGTGGTCACCGGCACGGTCCTTCCCGGCGCGTCCGGCGGCGCTGTCTGGGTCTTCTCCGGCCACGGATCGCAATGGGAAGGCATGGGCAGCGAACTCCTGGCAAATGAGCCTGCCTTCGCCGCGGTCATCGACGAAATCGATCCGGTGTTTCAAGCCGAGTTGGGATTCTCCGCCCGCGAGGCGCTGAGCACCGGTGAACTGGGCGCCACCGATCGGGTGCAGGCGCTGACCTTCGCGATTCAAGCCGGGCTCGCCGCATTGCTGGCCGACCGCGGCGTCACTCCCGCAGCCGTCATCGGTCATTCGGTCGGCGAAGTCGCCGCATGCGTGGCAGCCGGTGTTCTCGACTTGGCTCAGGGAGCCAAAGTGGCGTGCTACCGGGCGCGCGGTTTCAGACACGTCGCCGGACGCGGGGCGATGGCGCTGGTGGGGCTCTCACTCGAGGAGGCACAACGGCGGCTGTGCCGGCGCAGCGACGTGGTCGCGGCAATCAGCGCCACACCTGAGTCCACGGTCGTCTCGGGCACCGTCGAGGCAATCGATGAGCTCTGCCGACACTGTTCGGACGACGGCATTTCGGCGCGTCGGGTCAACACCGACGTGGCCTTCCACAGCCCGCAGATGGACGCACTTACCCACGACCTTGCCCGACTCACCGCAGGCCTCCCACCGGCAGCCGAACCTGCCGTCCCGCTGTACACGACCGCGTTGGCCGATCCCCGCTCGACGGCACCCCGCGACTCGCGCTATTGGGTGGCCAACCTGCGTGGTCAAGTGCGATTCGCTGAGGCCGTCATCGCCGCCGCGGAGGACGGGCACCGGCTGTTTCTGGAGCTATCAGCCCATCCGGTGGTCTCGCACTCGATTGCCGAAACGTTGTCACACATCGGGATTGACGAGCACGGCGTGGTTCCCACCCTCCGGCGTCAGCAGCCCCAGCTGCGTGCAGTCACCCAGGCGCTGGCCTCGCTGTACTGCCACGGGGCGCCGTTCCCGCACGGTGTCACGGCCGCCTCCCCCTGGAGCGACAACCTGCCGGTCACCCAATGGCAGCATCAGCACTTCTGGCGCACTCCGACACCGCCACCGGCCGGCAGCGGGATTCACGACGTCGACGCCCACACCCTCCTGGGTGGCCAGGTGGATGTCGCCGGTGCCGTTCCCACCCGCATCTGGCAGACCCGACTGGATATGTCCAACCGGCCCTACCCCGGCGATCACCCCGTGCAAGGCACCGAGATCGTTCCCGCCGCCGTGCTGCTGAACACGATGCTGACCGCCGCCACAACGGGTTTGGCAGATGTGCGACTGCGTACGCCGGTCGCCCCCGGGCGGACCCGCGACCTCCAGGTGGTGCTGCAGGAGCACCGCCTGAGCCTGGCCTCACGCATCGTGGATTCAGACGATGCGCCGACCGAGGGCAGCTGGCTGACCCATTGCACCGCGGTGGCCGAGGTCAACAACGACGCCGCGGCGCCGGCCTTCGAACTACCGGCCGCGCAACGCCGTTGCACGGACGTGCTGCCTTCGACCCATGTCACCGACAGCCTGGAATCGCTCGGTGTCGCCGCCATGGGGTTCGAGTGGGAGATCCTGGAACTACGTTGCGGCGAAGGCGAATTGCTGGCGCGGGTCAACGCCGAGCCGGACGGGTCGACTCCGATGAGCTGGGCAGGACTTCTCGATGCCGCGACGTCGACGGCGTCGGTCCTCTTCAGCGAGCCCGGACGCCTCAAAATGCCCGCGCGTATCGAGCGGGTGGCGGTGCACGGCCCGCCTCGCGGCGAGGCCCTGCTCCACGCGCGCCGCCGCGCAGCAGGAGCGATCACCGACGTCGTGATCACCGATCTCACCGGCACGGTTTTGGTCTCGCTGACCGGATTGACCTTCGAAGATCTCGAGCGGTCCGGAGAACGTGAATCCAGCCGGCTGGTCCACAGATTGGCGTGGCACCCCACACCGTGGCGCGACACCGATCGCCCCGACCACGTCACCCTGATCGGCGGCACCGCCGAAACACGGGCATGGTGTACCCGCGACCTGGCCGCTGCCGGCGTGCCGACCCGCAGCGTTGCAGACCCTGCGGAGTTGCCGTCCGGCGATGCGAGCCCGGGTTCCGGTGCCGTCGTCCTGGTGCTGACCGAGCCGCGGACGGAGCCGAGCGTGTCCATCGACTTGGTCCTGCAGACACTGAAACACCTGGCAGGACACGACTCCAGGGCACGGCTGTGGGTGCTGACCCGAAATGTCCATGAAGGCACCGATATCGAACAGGCGCCGCTATGGGGTCTGTCCCGGGTGGCCGCTGCCGAACACCCCCAGCTCTGGGGCGGAGTCTTAGACCTTTCCGACGACCTGTCCGAGCCCGGGCTGCCCGTTCCCGCGCTGAGTTCCCTGACCGGGCACGGGGTGGTAGTGGTGCGCGACGGCATCGCCTACACCGCGCGCCTGGCCCCCGCGCCGTGCGTCGGTGCACCGATGCATTGCTCACCGGGGGGCACCTACCTGATCACCGGGGGTACCGGCGCGCTCGGACAGCAGATGGCCCACCGGTTGGCCGATCTCGGTGCCAGGCGCCTGGTGCTCGTGTCGCGTTCGGGAATGCCGGACAGGGCACTCGCAGCTGCCCCGACCAACGCGGGGTTGGCCCAGACGGTCCGATCGCTGGAGGAACGCGGGGTGTTCGTGCGGGTGGCCGCCATCGACATCGGCGCGGCCGGGGCCGCGGCGGCGCTGCAACACGCGTTGCGGGATCTGCCGCCGGTGCTCGGTGTCGTGCATGCCGCCGGTATCGAGACCGGGGCACTGCTGGCCGACACCACGCTTGCGCAGGTCGACGCTTCCATGCACGCAAAAGTCACCGGCGCACGGGTGCTCGATGAAGTGTTCCCGCCGGGGACGCTGAACTGGATGCTGCTGTTCTCGTCATGTGGCTATCTCACCGGATTTCCGGGTCAGGGCGCCTACGCGTGCGGAAATGCGTTTCTGGATGCGTTCGCCCGGCAACGCCGCAACCTCGGTGACCGAACCATCAGCGTCGCGTGGACGGCGTGGCGCGGTCTGGGGATGGGGTCGACCTCGGAGTACGTTGCCGCGCAGCTGGAGTCCATGGGCATGCAAACCGTCACCGCCGACGATGCGATGTGGGCCCTGGACCTGGCGATGCGCGATGACCAAGCCAACGCTGTCGTCCTGCCGGTCACACCGCTCGCGGCGTCGGTGGCCATGCTTGCCGACATCGCTCCCGCCGAAACCGACGTCGTCGAATCGCACGATCCGGTGCAGGCGGGCTTGCCCGAGGATCCCGCCGAGGCCTCCGATTGGGTGGCGGAACGGGTATTCGCCGCGATAGCGGGCCAAATCGGTCTACCCGAGGACGGCGTAGACCCCCATCTTCCGTTGATCGAAATGGGCGTCGACTCGATCATGACCGTCGCCGTGCGACGTCGATTGGAAAAGCAGATCGGGCTGACGCTCTCGCCGACGCTGCTGTGGGAGCATCCGACGGCGGCGGCGGTGACGAAAAAGATCCTCGAACTGCTCGCGTAGCCCTCGCCTGGCCCGGAACGCGATGTCGCGACGGTACGGGCCCGTCAAGCCAGGGCGAGGAACAGTTTTTCGAGTTCGTCCTCGGTGAGCGGGGCTTTTCCGGTGTCGGATTCGCCGGTCAGGCATTCGCGAAGCCCGCTGGCGACGATCTTGAACCCTGCCCGGTCCAGCGCGCGCGAGACCGCGGCAAGCTGGGTGACGACGTCCTTGCAGTCCCGGCCGCTTTCAATCATCGCGATCACGCCGGCAAGCTGGCCGTGGGCACGGCGCAGCCGGTTCAACACCGCCTTGACGCTCTCGTCGTCTCCAACCACGTCAGATCCCTTCCCGCGCCGAGCGTTTATACCCTGCAGGGTATCCCACAGGCCGGGTGTCCGCTGGTCGGGGCGCCATCGCGCAGTTCGACCATCCCCTCACGTAGCCGCGCCTGGTAGCACGGCAACGGAGAGGCGGCCGGTCCGCGCACCACTTCGCCGGTCGGCACGTCGAACTGCGAGCCGTGCCACGGTCAGACGACGTGGCCGCGGTCGAGCCAGCCGTCCTGCATCGGCGCGGCCAGGTGCGGGCACAGGCCGGCGAAGGCCGCCACCTTGTCGCCGTCGCGGCACACCACCACTCCGACGCCGTCGACCTCGACCCGCTTGAGCCGCTGGTCCGCCGGCAGTTCCGACTCCGGAAGCACCGGGGTCCAGTCCTTGATACGCAGCCGGTCGCCGGACTGGTCCATGCCGATCCCGGACCCGAACACCCCGCAGATCGGGATCTCCATCCACCGCCTCCGAGGCCCGCGGTCCGGCCCCGTCGGATCGTGACGCTCGCCGCTGCACTCCTGGCGCGGTGATGTGTTACAGGCGTTCACGATTCGGTATCGGTCCTCACACAACGGTTGGCAAGGCGAACGCCCGTATGGAATATGGAGACATGCTAAGCATTCGAAAGTTCGTGGGATCGATGTTCGTAGCCGGCGCCGCTGTGGCGATCGCTGTCGCCCCGACCGGCCTGATGCTGACGACCGTGCCGGCGGGCACGACCGTCCAGACCGTGGTGGCCCAACCACACGGTTCCGGTGGGCCCGACGGCAACGGCGGCGGGGGTGGCTGTGGCCACGACGCCGGCTGGCAGGGCTGCGGTGGCTTCATCCCGGGTCAGGGCGGTTTCGGCCACGGCTGCTTCAACGGCATCTGCGGCAGCTGGGACGGCGGGCGCGGCTGGTTCAGCGGCTGAGCTGTCGGTTGGCCCGGCGGCTACCCCAGCAGCGAACGCACCACCGCATCGGCCAGCAGTCGCCCGCGATCGGTGAGCACCAGCCGATCGCCGTCGACGCGCAGCAAGCCGTCGCCGACGGCGGACTCGGCGCGTTCGCGCTCGCCCGGGTCCAGGACCGCCGGCGTCAACCCCTCGCGCATGCGTAGCCGCAGCATCACCTCTTCGGTGTGCCGATCGGCCTCGGAGAGCTCCTCGAAGCCCGCGATCGGCAGCGTCATCTCCCCCAGCAGCTGCGCGTAAGCGTTGGGGTGCTTGACGTTCCAGCAACGCAGCATGCCGTCGTAGCCGTGAGCGCCCGGACCCGCGCCCCACCATCGGCCGCCGTTCCAGTAGCCCAGATTGTGCCGGCAGGCGGCTCCGGGCCGGCTCCAGTTCGACACCTCGTACCAATCCATCCCGGCCGCCCGCAGCCGGCTGTCGACCAGCTCGTAGCGATGCGCCATCACGTCGTCGTCGGGCACGGGCAGTTCACCGCACCGCACCCGGCGGGCCAGTGCGGTGCCGTCCTCGACGATCAGGCTGTAGGCCGAGACGTGGTCGGCCCCCGCCTCCAGCGCGGCGTCCACCGAGCGAAGCAGATCATCGTCGCTCTCCCCCGGGGTCCCGTAGATCAAGTCGATGTTGAGGTGTTCGAAGCCGGCGGCGCTCGCCTCGCGCGCGGCGGCAACCGGCCGGCCCGGCGAGTGGATGCGGTCCAGGGTGGCCAGCACCCGCGGCGACACCGACTGCATGCCCAGCGACACCCGGGTGTAGCCGGCGGCCAGGATCGACTCGAAGAACTCCGGCGACGTCGATTCGGGATTCGCCTCGGTGGTGACCTCCGCGTCGTCGGAGAGTCCGAAGTGCTCCCGCACATGATCGAGCACCGCCGCCAGGCGCGCGGAGCCCAGCAGCGAGGGTGTGCCGCCGCCGACGAACACGGTGTCGGCGCGCGGGCCGCCCAGCCGGGCGGCGGCCAGCTCCAGTTCCCTGGCCAGCGCCGCCACCCAGGCGTCCGGATTGGCCCCGCCCAGTTCGGCCGGTGTGTAGGTGTTGAAGTCGCAGTACCCGCAGCGCGAGAAGCAGAACGGGACGTGCACATACACCCCGAACGGGCGCTGCTGGTCAAACCGGTCCGGCGCCACGTCGGGCAGCGTTACCGCGGTCGCGGTGGTCATAGGGCCCGATCATCCCATGGCGCCGGGCACGGCGCTGGTGGGCGACTGCTCAGTCTGCCGGTGCGGCCGGCCCGCCGGTGTCCGCGGCCAGTGCCGACAGGTAGTGGGTCAGCGAGCCGACCGGGGCCGCCCCGGCACCGCTGGTGGCCGCGGCGCCGCGGGACGCGCAGGCCGGCCAGGCGCCGGGCCCCTCGCTGGCCATGATGCGCTTGGCCACCGCGATCTGCTGCTGCGGGCTGGCTTGCGACGGCAACCCGACTCCGCCGTTGGCGTCCCAGGCCGCGGCACTGATCTGCAACCCGCCATAGCCGCCGACACCGGAGTCGGCCGCCCAGTCGCCACCGGATGCACAGTTGGCGATGGCCGCCCAGTCGATCGGGTCAGCGTGAGCCGCCGCGGTCAAGTCGGCGGCTCCGATCAGCAGCGCACCGGCCGTCAACGCTGTGAGTTTCCTCATACCAACTCCACCTTGCTGGCCAGCCACCGGCCGTCGACCCGGTCCATGGTCATCCGGATCGAGCTGCGGTCGATCACCGGTTCGGGGTGGTCGGCGTTGCGCACCGACTGATTGACCAGCAGCACCACCACGGCGTGGTTCTTCGCGGCGGATTTGACCACCGCTTCGGCGACGTGGCCGCGCGCGGTCGCCTTGTCGTCGATCAGCAGCTGGCGCAGCCTGGCCGCCGACCGGGCGTGCATCGCGTCGAACTCGCCGGTGGCGCCCTCGGCGATCTCGGCGAAGTTCCGGTCGACGTCGTCGGCGTCGACGTTGGTCAGCCGCAACACATATGCCACGGCGACATTGCGGGCCTGCTCGCCGGCGAGATGCGTTTCGTAGTGCTGCACGGCCAGCCAACCGCCACCGCCGACCGCGGCCACCAGGCTCGCGACGGCCAGCCAGCGTCGCAGCATCGCACGTCCGTTGATCCGCGGGGGCGGTTCAGGTGCCGGGGACGGTTCCCACACCGGCTCCCACCCGAAGTCGACGACACTCACCTGTCCCACCCGCCTTCCGATCGGCTTCCAATCAGCTTGTTGTGCGCGGTCCGCATCCCGGCCCGCACAGTCCCGGGCTGTCCCGATCCGGTCCTCCCGTACCGGCCGCTTCGCCTTCGGGCCCCAAATGAGTTTTACGCACGCTGATCACAACTTTGCGCCGGTAAGGAAGATTTTCGGCATCCATGGCATAATCGCCCGTGTGACTGCCGCCTACTGCACCGCATCCGGGGTTGCCTTGGTGGCTCGGCGGCACATCGATTTCAAGCGGGTTTGCACCTGTCGCTGTCTGCCTTGATGCCGTAGAACCGCCCACCTGCACTTTCCCAGCTGGCCGCCGGATCTGCGCTGCCGGACTCAGCCACCGGTGCCCTGCGCTCAATCCCCGCCAGCTCCTTTTCCGAAGGAGAACCGATGACCGCCACCCCGTCCGCGCCCAGCAAGGGCCGGCAGCGCAGCGAGGCCCAGTGGGCCCTCGGTGAGACCGAACCGGTCAACCCCAACGAACAGCTCAAGAAGGACGACCCGGCACTCAACGTGCAGGCTCGCATCATCGACGTCTACTCCAAGCAGGGCTTCGATGCCATCACCAAGGACGACCTGCGTGGCCGGTTCCGCTGGATGGGCCTCTACACCCAGCGTGAGCAGGGCTACGACGGCACCTTCACCGGCGATGAGAACGCCGAGCTGCTGGAGGCCAAGTACTTCATGATGCGGGTGCGCTGCGACGGCAAGGCGCTGTCGGCCGCCGCGATGCGCACCCTCGGTCAGATCTCGGTCGATCACGCCCGGGGCACCGCCGACATCACCGACCGGCAGAACCTGCAATACCACTGGATCGAGATCGAGAAGGTTCCGGAGATCTGGGACCGGCTGGCCGCCGTGGGTCTGCAGACCCTGGAGGCCTGCGGCGACTGCCCGCGCGGCATGCTGGGCTCACCGCTGGCCGGCGAGTCCCTCGATGAGGTGCTCGACGCCTCCCCCGCACTCGACGAGATCGTCCGGCGCTACATCGGCAAGCCCGAGTACGCCAACCTGCCACGCAAGTACAAGACCGCGGTGTCGGGCCTGCAGGACGTCGCCCACGAGATCAACGACATCTCCTTCATCGGTGTCAACCATCCCGAGCACGGCCCCGGCCTGGACCTGTGGGTCGGTGGCGGCCTGTCGACCAACCCGATGCTGGCCAAGCGGCTCGGCGCGTGGGTTCCGCTCGATGAGGTCCCGGACGTCTGGGAAGCCGTCACCCGGGTCTTCCGCGACTACGGCTACCGCCGGCTGCGGTCCAAGGCCCGGCTGAAGTTCCTGGTCAAGGACTGGGGCGTGGAGAAATTCAGGGAAGTTCTCGAGACCGAGTACCTGGGCCGCAAGCTGATCGACGGCCCGGCCCCCACGCAGCCCACCGCGACCATCGACCACGTCGGGGTGCAGAAGCTCCGCAACGGCCACAACGCGGTCGGGGTGGCCCCGATCTCCGGCCGGGTCAACGGCGCCACGCTGCTCAAGATCGCCGAACTGATGGAGCAGGTCGGTACCGACCGCGCCCGGTTCACCCCGTACCAGAAGCTGATCATCCTCGACGTTCCCGACGAGAAGCTCGACGGCCTGCTGGCCGAACTCGATGCGCTGGGCCTGCCGGCCGACCCGTCGCCGTGGCGGCGCAACCTGATGGCCTGCACCGGCCTGGAGTTCTGCAAGCTGTCGTTCGTCGAGACCCGGGTGCGCGCGCAGAGCCTGGTGCCCGAACTCGAGCAGCGGCTGGATGACCTCAACGCGCAGTTGGACGTGCCGGTCACCGTCAACATCAACGGTTGCCCCAACTCGTGCGCCCGCATCCAGGTGGCCGACATCGGGTTCAAGGGCCAGATGATCGACGACGGCGCCGGCAATTCCGTACCCGGTTTCCAGGTGCACCTGGGCGGCAGCCTGGGCGCCGACAGTGGATTCGGTCGAAAGCTGCGTCAGCACAAGGTGTTCAACGACGACCTCGGTGACTACATCGACCGGGTGGTGCGCAACTTCATCAAGGGCCGCAACGCCGGCGAGCGATTCGCGCAGTGGGCGGTGCGGGCCGAGGAAGACGACCTGCGATGAGGCCGCACAGCGAAGACGAGCTGCGCGAGCTGGCCGCCAAAGGTGCCGCGGAACTCGACGGAGCGACCGCCACCGAACTGCTGGAGTGGACCGAGGCGAACTTCGGCGGGGTGAACGGTCCCCGGGGAGGCGCGACCTGCAACTACGTGGTGGCCTCCAATATGGCCGACGCGGTGCTGGTGGATCTGGCGGCAAAGGTCCGCGCCGGGGTTCCGGTGCTGTTCCTCGACACCGGGTATCACTTCGCCGAGACCATCGGCACCCGCGATGCCGTCGAGGCGATGTACGACATCTCGTTGGTCAATGTGACCCCGGAACAGACCGTCGCCGAGCAGGACGCCGGCCGCGGCAAGGACCTGTTCGCGTCGAATCCGGCGCTGTGCTGCCGGCTGCGCAAGGTCGAACCGTTGGCCCGCACGCTGGGCGGCTACTCGGCGTGGGTGACCGGGCTGCGCCGGGTGGAGGCGCCGACCCGGGCCAACGCCCCGTTGATCAGCTTCGACGAGCAGTTCGGTCTGGTGAAGATCAACCCCATCGCCGCCTGGAGCGACGAGCAGATGAACGCCTACATCGCCGAGCACAACGTGCTGGTCAACCCGCTGCTGGACGAGGGCTACCCGTCGATCGGTTGCGCGCCGTGCACCGTGAAGCCGGCAGCCGGCGCCGATCCGCGCAGCGGCCGCTGGGCCGGTAGCGCCAAGACCGAATGCGGGTTGCACGCCTCGTGACCACCCTGGTCTTGACGGCGCACGGCAGCCGGGATCCGCGCTCGGCTGCCAACACCCGTGCGATCGCCGGGCACCTGCGCCGGGTGGCACCGGAACACGATGTGCGGGTGGCGTTCTGCGAACACAACACCCCGAATCTGCGCGACGTGCTCGCCGACGTCGGCGACGACGCCGACGATGCAGTCGTGGTGCCGTTCCTGTTGGCCAGCGCCTACCATGCTCGCGTCGACATCCCGGGGATGATCGAAGAATCCGGGACGGCCGTGCGGGTGGCGCCGACGCTGGGCGAAGACCGTCGGCTGGTGCAGGTGCTCGGTGAGCGGCTGACCTCGGCCGGGGCGTCGCGGTTCGACCCGCAGCTGGGTGTGGTGGCCGTCGCGGTCGGATCGTCGAACGCTGTCGCCAACGCTCGCACCGCACGAGTCGCCGACCGGTTGTCGCGCGGAACCCGTTGGGCGGGTGTAGAAATGGCTTTCGCCACCATGGCGGGCTCGGTGCCGCAGGCGGTCGAGCGGCTCCGGGCACGCGGCGCCGCGCGGCTGATGATCGCGCCGTGGTTCCTGGCGCACGGCACGATCACCGACGGCATCGCCGAATATGCACGCCGCGAGGGCATTCCGATGGCCGAGCCGCTCGGCGCGCACCGCCTGGTGGCCGCGACCGTGCTGGACCGGGTGGAGACGGCGCTGGCGGATCGCCTCGCAGCCTGACCGGCCCTCGAAAACGCGAGCGCAAAAGTGAAAGCGGTCACAGCCGTTCCACCCGTGGCGGGCCTTTAGTATGGTTAGCCTAACCTACTGAAGGAGGTCCGGTGGCGCCGAGGGGCGAGAACCCACTCACCGCGGGAATGGACTATCAGCACGCTTTGGCACTGCATGAATCCTGTCACCGGCTGCGTGAACTACATCCGCTGTACCCGCGAACCTACGGTGTCGCGGTGCTGGCCGAGGTCAACAAGCGTCGATGGTGCCCGATGGACTCCGTCCTCACCATCGACCGGCTGGGGAGCGTCTTCGACGAGACCGCCACGGTCGCAGGCCGGCGCGCGGCGGGCAATCTGCTGGCCGGCCGGCTGACCCACGAAGTGCTCGGGCGGGTGCTACCGCTGGTGCTCCTGGAGGGCAGAGCCTGGGACACCGGCCTGGAGAACCTGTGGGTGCACTTCGACAGCGACAACGACATCGACTGGGCGGCCGTGGTGGATCCCACGATGCGCGTGCTTCCCGACGACCCGGCCATCGGGCATGACGGCCGGTCCCTGCACCGGGACGCAGTGGTGGTGTTACCCGATGAGTCGGCCCTGATCACCTGGGTGGCACACCGCTGCCACCGCGCCCTGGCGCCACTGTTCGTCTGGCTACACGGGGTGAGCGAAAGAGCGGTTCCCGTCGCCTCGATGTGGCAAGCCGTGGGCTCTGCGGTGGTGGTGGCCGCCTCGCAGCTCCGGCATCTCCCGGGCAACAACGAGGCTGTCAGCTTCCGGCGCAGCCAGGCCATGCTCGACGTGATGGCCGGATTCGGTCTACCGGTACGCGGGACGAACGCGCCGTCCCGGCGGGTGGAATCGCCCGCGTGCAAGATGGCAGTCCATGACCGCCCGCAACCGGCGAGACGGCAGCTGCGGGCGCTGAGCCATGTCCCCGCGCCGGCCGCCGCGGGCCGCGGCGACCGAACCCAACGGTGACGAGCGGCTACACCGGCACCGATGCACCCGTGATCGGCTTCTCCGCGAGCGGCGGCACCCGGGTGGCCCGCACATAAACGGTGTCCCCTTCGGCCAAGGCCAGCGCTTCGGCGTCGCCGCGGGTGATCTGGGCGATGAACGGCGCATGGGTGGCGGCGTTGATCAGCTCGACGCGGACCTCGAAGCCCAGCGCCACCACCCGGTGCACCACCGCGCGCAGCACCGCCGACGCCTCGTCGCGACCGGTGTCTCCGACGGCGGCCACCGCCATCTCCGGGGTGCGGCCGACCCGGATGTCGTGCGGGCGCACCAGGGCGCCGTTGAGCGAGGACACCGCCCCCAAAAACGACATCACGAATGCGTTCGCCGGAGCGTCATAGACCTCGGTCGGGGTGCCGAGCTGCTCGATACGGCCCTGGTTGAGCACTGCGATACGGTCGGCGACGTCCAGCGCTTCGGCCTGGTCGTGGGTGACGAGCACCGTGGTGACGTGCACCTCCTCGTGCAGCCGGCGCAGCCAGGCCCGGAGATCCTCCCGGACCTTGGCGTCCAACGCCCCGAACGGCTCGTCGAGCAGCAGCACCTGCGGATCCACCGCCAGTGCCCGCGCCAACGCCATCCGCTGCCGCTGCCCACCGGAGAGCTGACTGGGATAGCGGGCCTGAAACCCGCTGAGCCCGACCACGCCCAGCAGGTTGTCCACCTTCTCCTTCACCTCGGACTTGGGCCGTTTGCGGATCTTGAGCCCGAACGCCACGTTGTCGCGCACCGTCATGTGCTTGAACGCCGCATAGTGCTGGAACACGAACCCGATGCCGCGCCGCTGCGGCGGGACACCGGTGACGTCGACACCGTTGATGGTCACGGTTCCGCTGTCCGGGTGATCCAGGCCGGCGATCGCCCGCAACAGGGTGGACTTGCCCGAACCGCTCGGCCCCAGCAGCGCGGTGAGCGATCCGGACGGTACCGCGAAGTCGACGTTGTCGAGTGCGACGAAGTCGCCGTATCGTTTGTTGGCTCCGCGCACGGTGATCGCGTCGGTCATCTGCTCCCCTTTCCGGCCCGCCGCATGTCGAGCACCACAGAGACGATCAACACCAGCGCCGACACCGTCATCAACAGCGTCGACAAGGCGTAGGCGCCGTATTCGGCGCCGCGGTTGTAGCGGTCGGACACCAGCAGTGTCAGCGTCTGAGATGTGCCGGGCAGATTGGACGACACGATCAACACCGCGCCGTACTCACCCAGGGTGCGCGCCACGGTCAGCACGATTCCGTAGGTCAGTCCCCACCGGATGGACGGCAGCGTGATCCGCCAGAACGTCTGCCACGAGTTCGAACCCAGCGTCGCCGCCGCTTCCTCCATGTCGGTGCCCAGTTCGTGCAGCACCGGTTCGACTTCCCGAATCACGAACGGCAGGGTGACGAAAATACTGGCCAGCACGATGCCGGGCAGGCCGAAGATGACCTTGAGACCCCAATCGTTCTCCACGAAGCCCAGCACCCCGGCCGATCCCCACAACACGATCAGCGCGACACCGACGATGACCGGCGACACCGCGAACGGCAGGTCGATGATCGCCTGGAGCGCACCCTTGCCGCGGAACCTGTTGCGGGCCAGCACCAGTGCCGTCGGGATACCGAAGGCGACGTTCAGCGGCACCACGATCGCCACCACCAGCAGCGACAGCTGCAGTGCGGAGATCGCCGCCGGAGTGGAGATGTAGGCGAAGAACTGCCCGAATCCGGGCGCGAAGCTTCGCCACAGGATCAAGGACACCGGAACGATCAGCAACAGACCGATGTAGGTCAGCGCCAGGAAGCGGATGAGGTGACGGACTTTCGGTGACGGTGTCATCAGGACCGCTCCTGCCGCTTGGTCACCCGCGCACCCAGCACGCGCAGCGCCAGCAACACCAGAAACGAAACGGCGAGCAGGACCAGGGAGATCGCCGCGGCTCCGGTGCGGTCGTCGTTCTCGATCAGGGTGCGGATCCACTGCGAGGACACCTCGGTCTTGCCGGGCACCGCCCCACCGATCAACACCACCGAGCCGAACTCGCCGATGGCCCGGGAGAACGCCAGGCCCGCCCCGGTCAGCAGCGCCGGGGTCAACGACGGCAACACCACGGAACGAAAGATCGTCGCGCCGGAGGCGCCCAGTGACGCCGCGGCCTCCTCGACCTCCCGATCGATCTCCAGCAGCACCGGTTGCACCGCGCGCACCACGAACGGCAGCGTGACGAACGCCAACGCCAAACCGACGCCCCACCCGGTGTGCTGCAGGTGCACATTGACCGGGCTGGCCGGGCCGTACAGCGCCAGCATCACCAGGCTGGCGACGATGGTGGGCAACGCGAACGGCAGGTCGATGATGACGTCGACGAAACGCTTGCCGACGAAGTCGTCGCGCACCAGCACCCAGGCGATCAGCAGCCCGAACGCGAGGTTGACAACGGTGACCCCGGTCGCGATCGTCAGCGTCACCCGGAAGGACTCCAGCGCGGCGTGCGAAGTGACCGCCAGCCGGAAGGCCTCCCACCCACCACCGGCGGCCTGCCAGCTCACCGCGGCCAGCGGCGCAAGCACGATCAGCGACAGCCACACCACCGCCGCACCCACCCGCAGCGAGACGCCTTCGCGGCGGAACCCGGTGTGCACCGGCGGCTCGTCCCCGGCGGGCCGCATCGCCTCGGTGACCACGATCTCGGTCATCCGGTGGCCCGGGTGTAGACCTTGGTGATGGCGCCGCTGTCCTTGTCGAACAGACCGCTGTCGACGACCTCCCAGCCGCCCAGATCGGCGACCGTCCACAGCTTGTCCGGCGCCGGGAACTCCGCGCCGAACTCGGCCGCCACCCCCGGGTCGACCGGACGGAAGCCGGCCTGCGCCCACAGCCGTTGCGCGGCGGGCGTGTACTGGAAGTTCTTGAACGCCGTGACGGTGTCGAGGTGCCGGCTGGAGGTCACCACCGCCAGCGGATTCTCGATCTTGAACGTCTGCGACGGGTTCACGTGTTCCACCGGCTTGCCCTTGCGCTCGACGGCGATCGCCTCATTCTCGTAGCTGATCAACACGTCGCCGCTGCCCTGCAGGAACACATCGGTGGCCTCCCGCCCCGAGCCCGGGCGCAGCTTGACATGGTCGGTGACGAGTCTGTCGACGAAGTCCAGGCCGGCCTGCGGATTCTTGCCGCCCTCACTCTTGACCGCATACGGGGCCAGCAGATTCCACTTGGCCGATCCGGAGCTCAACGGGCTGGGAGTGACGACCTCGATGCCGGGCGCCAGGAGGTCGTCCCAGCCCTTGATGTGCTTGGGATTGCCCTGCCGCACCATCAGGGTCACCACCGAGCCGAATGGGATGCCCTTGGTGACGTCGGCGTTCCAGTCCTCACCGATCTTGCCGGCGTTGACCAGCCGGGTGATGTCGGGTTCCACCGAGAAGTTCACGATGTCGGCGGGTTTGCCGTTGGCGACTCCGCGGGACTGGTCACCCGAGGCTCCGTAGGAGGTGACGACCTGCACGTCGGCGCCGGCCTCGGTGTCGTAGAAGGCCGGGATCACCTTGCTCCAGCCGGGTTCGGGCACCGCATAGGCGACCAGGGTCAACGTGGTGTCAGCGTCGGACCGCTCGCCGCCACCGACGACGTCGCTGGGTCCGCCGCCGCACCCGGCGATCAGAACCGCGGCCAGAGCGAGGACAGCGCCACGGGTGACGGTGTGAGGCATTGGTGACCTTTCCGTGCAGACTGGGGAAATCGGTTCCCGTCGCGTGGCAAAGGTGGTGGCCCGATGGATGAGAAGCCGGGCAGTGCGACCCCAGAGCGCCGACGGGCGGGAGTCAGCGACAACAGTGCACGTCAGCCACAGCGCAAGTACCCACGGCAATGAGCGCCAAGACATGGCACTCTTCATTACCGGACGCTGCGAGCATGCCGGGAAGCGTAACAGAACACCTCGGTTCAGCCAGTCTCGACGCAGGAGAGCCGACGCCGGCTCAGCGGGTCAGCAGCCAGCTGACGATAACCAGCGCGATCAATGCGACCAGAATCAACGTCACCTGCGAGCGCGGCATCTACCGCACCTCGCCGTCATCGGGCCGGACCCGTTCCAGCACCCGGATTCCCTGCCCCAGCATCGCGTCCAGCATCACCGCCAGGACGTAGGCCAATGCCAGGACCACCGGCATCACCACCGCGGTCTGGATCACGAAGCCGAGTCCGGACAGCCACAGCTCAACGCCGTCCCACCAGCTCAGGAAGCCAACCACCCCGCCCACCTTAGCGGCGATCGCGAGCGCGGCGAAGCCGGGCGAAGCGGATCGTCGCCATCAGGCCCGGCGGCGATCGCCAAGAAGCGGTGGGTCAGGTGGACTCACGGCAGACCGCCAGAGATGATGTCGGAATGGTCCTGCATACCCCGCCGGGCGATGCACCCGACAAGACCGCTCCCGAAGTCACCGCAAACGCCTCCGACGGCCGTGCCGCCGCCACCAAGGCGACTCCGCCACTGTCGGCCACCGCGCCGGTCCCCTATTCGGCGGCGCCGGGACAGGTACGCAACTCGTTTCCACCGATCGCCGACTACGCGTTTCTGTCGGACTGCGAAACGAACTGTCTGATCTCGGCGGCCGGCTCGGTGGAGTGGATGTGTGTGCCGCGACCCGACTCCCCCAGCGTCTTCGGGTCGATCCTGGACCGCAGCGCCGGGCACTTTCGGCTCGGGCCCTACGGGGTTGCGGTGCCCGCGGCGCGGCGTTACCTGCCCGGCAGTCCCATCATGGAGACCACCTGGCAGACCCACACCGGCTGGCTGATCGTGCGCGACGCGCTGGTGATGGGCAAGTGGCACGACATCGAGGCGCGTTCGCAGACCCACCGGCGCACCCCCACCGACTGGGACGCCGAGCACATCTTGTTGCGCACGGTGCGCTGCGTCAGCGGCACCGTCGAGTTGACCATGAGCTGCGAGCCGGCTTTCGACTATCACCGCACCAGCGCCACCTGGGAGTACTCGTCCAACGCCTACGGCGAGGCGATCGCGCGGGCCCGCCAGAACCCCGACGCCCACCCGACCTTGCGGTTGACGACGAATCTGCGGCTGGGCCTGGAGGGCCGGGAGGCACGGGCCCGCACCCGGCTGACCGAGGGCGACGACGTGTTCGTGGCGCTGAGTTGGTCCAAACATCCTGCCCCGCAGACCTACGCCGAGGCCGCCGACAAGATGTGGAACACCACCGAGTGCTGGCGGCAGTGGATCAACATCGGCAACTTCCCCGACCATCCGTGGCGGGTCTACCTGCAGCGCAGCGCACTGACCCTGAAGGGGCTGACCTATTCGCCGACCGGCGCCCTGTTGGCCGCAGCCACCACGTCGCTACCGGAAACCCCGCAGGGCGAACGCAATTGGGATTACCGCTACGCCTGGGTGCGCGATTCGACGTTCGCATTGTGGGGGCTCTACACCCTGGGACTGGACCGTGAGGCCGACGATTTCTTCTCGTTCATCGCCGACGTGTCCGGCGGCAACAACGGACAGCAGCGTCCGCTGCAGGTGATGTACGGCGTCGGCGGGGAACACGAACTCGCCGAAGAGGAGCTGGAGCACCTGTCCGGCTACGACAACGCCCGCCCGGTGCGGATCGGCAATGGCGCCTACAACCAGTGCCAGCACGATATCTGGGGCACCATGCTGGACTCGGTGTATCTGCACGCCAAGTCCCGCGAACAGATCCCCGAAACCCTGTGGCCGGTGCTCAAACGTCAGGTGGAGGAGGCGATCGACCACTGGCGCGAGCCTGATCGCGGGATCTGGGAGGTGCGCGGCGAACCGCAGCACTTCACCTCGTCGAAGGTGATGTGCTGGGTGGCGCTGGATCGCGGCTCGAAGCTGGCCGAGTTGCAGGGCGAGGTGTCCTACGCCCGGCAGTGGCGGGTGATCGCCGAGGAGATCAAGGCCGATGTGCTGGCCAACGGGGTGGATTCGCGCGGGGTGCTGACGCAGAGTTACGGCAGCGACGCGCTGGACGCCTCGCTGCTGCTGGTGGTGCTCACCCGGTTCTTGCCGGCCGACGATCCGCGGGTGCGTGCCACCGTGATGGCGATCGCCGAGGAACTCACCGAGGACGGCCTGGTGCTGCGCTATCGGACCGAGGAGACCGACGACGGACTGGCCGGCGCCGAGGGCACCTTCACGATCTGCTCGTTCTGGCTGGTCTCGGCGCTGGTGGAGATCGGTGAGGTCAGCCAGGCCAAGCATCTGTGTGAGCGACTGCTGTCGTTCGCCAGTCCGTTGCATCTCTACGCCGAGGAGATCGAGCCGCGCACCGGTCGGCACCTGGGCAACTTCCCGCAGGCGTTCACCCACCTGGCGCTGATCAACGCCGTGGTGCACGTGATCCGCGCCGAAGAGGAGGCCGACTCCACCGGTGGCTTCCAGCCCGCGAACGCACCCAACTAGGGGCCGTTCTTCTGCGCGAGCAGACGCGAGGGGCGGGGTGCCCGGGTCAGCCGCTCAGGTTGCGGACCTTGTCCAGCATCGCCCTGGCCAGGTCGGCTGCGGTGGTGTCCCCCGGCGGCGGAGCGTCGGCATGATCGTCTTCACCGACGAACCAGAACACGTCGACGTCGATGATGCAGTTCACCAGGACCGCCACGGCGCGGGACACCCGCAGGCCCACCTCGCCGTCCACCGTGGTCCGGACGGTGGCGGTCAGGACCGTCTCGCCGATGGAGACGTCGATGATCTCGCCGCTGGCCTCGCCGCTGTCCTCGTCGCCGCGGATCACGGTGACCCCGTCGCAGCCGCCCCATCGCTCGGTGAACTTCTCGAAGAGTGCGTCGGCCTCGGCGGGGGTGGCCAATGCGATCACCGCCTCACCGACCCCGGTCAGCGGCGAGTCGCCGCTGGTGGGGGCGCTGTCCCAGAATTCGTGGGCGACATCCTGCACTCCGGCGGATTCGTAGACCGCTTTCTGTCCGCCCACCGCAGCGCCGACGCACTCTTCCGGCCTCGCGGTGTCCCAGGCATCGGGCAGGCTGTCGACGCCGCCGAACCGTGGCGGCAGCGAGGGGTCGCTGCGGAAGGGCTGACCGACCAGCTTCGACAGCTCCGCGTCGTCGAGCAACACCTGCCGGACCGCGATTCCGGTCACCGGCGTGGGCGCCAATCCCGGTGCCGGCCTGACGGTTCCGCTGACCACCGTGGTGCATCCACTCGCCAGGAGCACCAGCGCCGCCGCACCGGCAGCGGTTCTGCTCGCCGCACCGGCCACTATTTCTTGGCCTTTTCCCCGGCTCCGCCGCCATCGGTGGACAGTGCCGCGACGAACGCCTCTTGCGGCACGTCGACCCGGCCGATGGTCTTCATCCGCTTCTTGCCTTCCTTCTGCTTCTCCAGCAGCTTGCGCTTACGGCTGATGTCACCGCCGTAGCACTTGGACAACACGTCCTTCCGGATGGCCCGAATGTTCTCGCGGGCAATGATTTTCGAGCCGATCGCGGCCTGCACCGGCACCTCGAACTGCTGGCGCGGAATCAGCTCCTTGAGTTTGGTGGTCATCTTGTTTCCGTACGCCGACGCCGAGTCCTTGTGCACGATCGCGCTGAATGCGTCCACCGCCTCGCCTTGGAGGAGGATGTCCACCTTGACCAGATCGGCCTCCTGTTCGCCGGCCTCCTCATAGTCCAGGCTGGCGTAGCCGCGGGTGCGTGACTTCAGCGAGTCGAAGAAGTCGAAGATGATCTCGCCCAACGGCATCGTGTAGCGCAGCTCGACGCGTTCCGGCGACAGGTAGTCCATGCCGCCCAGTTCCCCGCGCCGGGACTGGCACAGTTCCATGATGGTGCCGACGAATTCGCTCGGCGCAATGATCGTGGTCTTGACGACCGGCTCGAAGACGTTGCGGATCTTGCCTTCCGGCCAGTCCGACGGGTTGGTGACGACCACCTCGGTGTCATCTTCGCGAATCACCCGGTAGACGACGTTGGGCGAGGTGGAGATCAGATCGAGGTCGAATTCGCGCTCGAGGCGCTCCCGGGTGATCTCCATGTGCAGCAGCCCCAGGAAGCCGCAGCGGAAGCCGAAACCCAGCGCCACCGAGGTCTCCGGCTCATAGGTCAGGGCGGCGTCGTTGAGCTGCAGTTTGTCCAGCGCGTCACGCAGGTTCGGGTAGTCCGAGCCGTCCACCGGATACAACCCGGAGTAGACCATCGGCTTGGGCTCGCGGTAGCCGGTGAGCGCCTCGGTGGCGCCGCCCCGCGCGGTGGTGACGGTGTCGCCGACCTTGGATTGGCGCACGTCTTTCACCCCGGTGATCAGGTAGCCGACCTCCCCGACGCCGAGCCCCTTGGTGGCTTTGGGTTCCGGGGAGACGATGCCGACTTCCAGCAACTCGTGGGTGGCGCCGGTGGACATCATCGCGATCTTCTCGCGCGGCATGATCTTGCCGTCGACGACGCGGACGTAGGTGACCACACCGCGGTAGATGTCGTAGACGGAGTCGAAGATCATCGCCCGTGCGGGCGCATCGGCGTCGCCGGTGGGCGAAGGCATCTGTTTGACGACCTCGTCGAGCAGGGCGGCCACCCCTTCGCCGGTCTTGCCGGACACCTTGAGCACGTCGTCGGGTTCGCAACCGATGATGTGGGCCAGTTCGGCGGCGTAGCGTTCCGGGTCGGCGGCGGGCAGGTCGATCTTGTTGAGCACCGGGATGACGGTCAGGTCACGGTCGAGCGCCAGGTACAGGTTCGCCAGGGTCTGTGCCTCGATGCCCTGGGCGGCGTCGACCAGCAGGATGGCGCCCTCGCAGGCCTCCAGCGCCCGCGACACCTCGTAGGTGAAGTCGACGTGGCCGGGGGTGTCGATCAGGTGCAGGACGAACTGTTCACCGTCGACCTCCCACGGCAGCCGCACATTCTGTGCCTTGATGGTGATGCCGCGTTCCCGCTCGATGTCCATCCGGTCCAGATACTGGGCGCGCATCGACCGGTCGTCGACGACGCCGGTCAGCTGCAGCATCCGGTCGGCCAGGGTGGACTTGCCGTGGTCGATGTGGGCGATGATGCAGAAGTTCCGTATCTGCGCCGGCGCGGTGAAGGTCTGGTCGGCGAAGCTGCTGATGGGAATCTCCTGGTGAAGCGGGTGGTGTGGCGGGCATGCGCACTGTCCTGTCAGGGTAGCGAGGCGACTGCCTCAAAACGAAACCCCCGGAGGCGGCGGCACCTCCGGGGGTTTGCGCTCTGGGGCGACGATCACATATCGAGCATGCCCAATCCGAAGTACCCGAACAGGTCGGCCATGCCCGCGTTGAAGAAGTTGCCGAAGTCGGCGAAGAAGCCGTCGCCCTCCAGGCTCTCTGCGATCGCGGTGTCGGAGCCGAACAGGTAGTCGCCGGCGTCTGCGACGTCGATCTCGCCGCCGCCGGTCATCAGCGCGTACGTCAGCACGTTGCTGGCGTCGTAGAACTGGGTCAGCGCGCCGTTGAACAGGCTGTAGGAGCCCGGGTCGCTGGACATCTCCGCTTCCCAGTTCGGGCCGAACAGCATCGCCGCGAACGCCGGGTTGTCCGTCAAGTCGTCAGCGGAGATGGTGCTGAACGACAGCGGGTCCTCGAGAGTCGGGTCGCCGGCGTTGATCAGGTCGCCTTCTACCCCCGACGCCGTGGCCTGGCTGCCGAACAGCCAGTTCATCGACTGCACCTGGCCCAGCAGGATGTTGCTGAAGTCGGGTGCGTCGCCCGGGTCCGCGGCCGCCAACGGCGCCATCGCGAATGCCGCCCCCGCTGCGAATGCCCCCACCACGCCGATCTTGCGAATGTTCATAGCCCTAAATGCCTTTCACGATGTCAGCCGGCGTGCAATTTGCTACCGCCGGATGCCCCCCAGCACCGTCCGCTGCAAGCTCGTCAAATCTAACAGCTACCTGTGATTGAGCACAACTACTCGTTCACATAGCTGTGTACCGGCGAGGCTTTTAAGGGCTTTTCCCCAGGTAAACAGCATGAACGCCTTCATGTCCACCGCTTCTTAGCAGGTCTAAGTCAACGCGTCACATTCCAGCCGTCGCCCGCCGTCCCGATCCGTCGGGCCGGCCGACCCGCGAGGCGACCGGCGCTCAGTTTCCGGCCAGGTTCTCCGGATCGCTGCGACGATCAGCGGACCGAGCGTCAAGGTGCCGAACTCGGCAAACCGGCGCCCCACCCGGTTTCGCCTATGCTGCGAACATGGCTTCCCCGCGGAAGACTCCCTGGCAGACGATGCAGCGATTCGCGGAGAACCTGGTGTTCAACGAGGCTCCACGGTTCATCCGCCAACTCGAGCAGGCGCCGCAGGTGCAGCAGCGCATCCAGCGGGGCATCGAACAGGGCATCAAGATCGGCCTGGAAGTGCTGACCGGCACGGCGTCGGACCCGTCGCCGGCGATCCCGGCCGGCCGGCCCGTCACCGACAGCAGCGTCCCCACCGCGCACCGGGCACGTCGCCTGGTCTACGCGCCCGATCTCAACGGCCGAGCCGACCCGGGCGAGATCGTCTGGACGTGGGTGGCCTACGAGGACGATCCGGGCCAGGGGAAGGACCGGCCGGTGCTGGTCGTCGGACGCGAGCGCAGCGTGCTGCTGGGACTGATGTTGTCCAGCCAGCCGCGCCACGCCGAGGACACGAACTGGCTGGGCATCGGCGCGGGCAGTTGGGATGAGGCGCACCGGCTCAGCTGGGTGCGGTTGGACCGGGTGCTCGACGTGCCCGAGGAGTCGATCCGGCGCGAGGGCGCCATCCTGGAACGCACGGTATTCGACGTGGTGGCCGCGCGCTTGCGCAGCGATTACGCGTGGAGTTGAGCCCTGCCCGGGACGGGAGCCGCTAACCCTGGCTGATGTAGGAACGCAACTGCGCGTGTTCGGCCTGCAGCTCCTCCATCCGCGATTTGACGACGTCGCCGATGCTGACGATCCCGGCCAGCCGGCCGTCTTCGAGCACCGGTATGTGGCGTGCCCGGTGCTCGGTCATCAGCATGCTGACCTCGTCGGCGGTGTCGGATTTGGTGCAGGTCGCCACCAACTGGGTCATGATCGCCGACACCGGCCGGGCCAGCAGGCTGGCGCCGTGGACCTGCAGTTGCCGTACCACGTCACGCTCGGAGGCCACCCCCTCCAGGCCGTCGGTTCCGATCACGACCATGGCACCGATGTTGTGCTCGGCCAATCCCGCCAGCAATTCCATGACGGTGGCATCCGGATGGATGGTCACCACCGCCGCGCCCTTGTTCCGCAATACATCCGCGATCCGCATCGAAGCCTCCCGCCGCAGTGATCTGCTTCACACCAGGCTAGGCCATTTCGGCCGGTCGCGGGGCGGCGATGCCGAAACTCTGTCGATCAGCCGGCGGCGGACGGAGTTCTGTGGCATATGTGACGTCATGACGATCGAAATCACCCTGCTGGGCACTGGAAGCCCGATCCCCGACCCGGACCGCGCCGGCCCGTCGACCCTGATCCGAGCCGGCGGCCAGACCCTGCTGGTGGACTGTGGCCGCGGGGTGTTGCAGCGCCTGGCCGCCGCAGGCGGGTCCGCCAATGCCCTCTCGGCGCTGCTACTCACCCATCTGCACAGCGACCACATCGCCGACCTGGGCGATGTGCTGATCACCCGGTGGGTCACCACGTTCACCCCCGACGCGCCGCCGTTACCGATTATCGGGCCACCGGGTACCGCGGAGGTGGTGGAGGCGACGCTGCGGGCGTTCGGGCACGACATCGGCTACCGGATCGCCCACCACGACGATCTGACCGCCCCGCCGCCGGTCGAGGTGGCCGAGCACACCTTCGGCCAGGTCTGGGACCGCGACGGCGTGCGGATCACGGTGGCGCCCACCGACCACCGGCCGGTGACGCCGACCATCGGCTTCCGTATCGAGCACACCGACGCGTCGGGAACCGCCTCGGTGGTGATGGCCGGGGACACCGTGCCCTGCGACAGCCTCGACGAGTTGGCCGCCGGCGCCGGCGCGCTGGTTCACACCGTGATCCGCAGCGACATCATCGACGCGCTCCCCCAGCAGCGGATCCGCGACATCTGCGACTACCACTCCTCGGTCGCCCAGGCCGGCGCCACCGCCCGGCGCGCCGGGGTCGGCACGCTGGTCCTGACCCATTACGTGCCGGCCATCGCCCCCGGGCAGGAGGAAGAGTGGCGGGCGCTGGCCGCCGCGGAGTTCGACGGCCCGATCGAGCTCGGCAACGACCTGCACCGGGTCGATGTGGCCCCGAGCGGCTGAGTACGGCGGTGCGCAGTCGAGCCAAGTTGGGGAGTTGACCGCCCAGCTGGTAGCCTGGGCAGCTGTTGCCCCCGCGTCGGGAGGCGAACCCAACTCAAGCTTTTAAGAAGGAATTACTCCGTGGCCAACATCAAGTCGCAGGTCAAGCGCAACCGGACCAACGAGCGCGCCCGGCTGCGCAACCAGTCGGTGAAGTCGGCGGTGCGCACCGCGATCCGCTCCTTCCGCGAGGCCGCCGAGGCCGGCGACAAGGAGAAGGCCGGCGAGCTGTTGGTGTCGACCGGCCGCAAGCTCGACAAGGCCGCCAGCAAGGGCGTGATTCACAAGAACCAGGCCGCCAACAAGAAGTCGGCGCTGGCACGGGCCCTCAACAAGCTCTGAGCCACTCGCGCGCAATCGCAAAAGCCCCCGTTCCAGCCGGAATTCGGGGGCTTTCGCGATTGCGCGGCACTATTCAGCGGGCGGCCAGCTCGGCGACCTTGCGTACCGCTGCCTCCAGCGCGTAGTCGGCATCGGCTGCGGCGCCCTTGACGTCGGCGTTGAGGCCCGCCACCAGCCGCACCGCGGCGGAGACCGACTCCTGCGACCAATACCGGGCCTGTTTCTGTGCCCGCTGCACCCGCCAGGGCGGCATGCCCAACTCACCGGCCAGCCGGTAGGGGTCACCGGATTTGGGCCGCACCCGGGCGATGGTGTGGATCGCCTCGGCCAGCGCGTCGGCCAACACCACGTGCGGTTCGCCGCGGATCATCGCCCATCGCAGCGCCTCGGTGGCACCTTCGACATCGCCGACGACCGCCCGATCGGCGACGTCGAAGCCCTTCACTTCGGCTTTCCCGCTGTGGTAACGCCGCACCGCGACCGCGTCGACATGCCCACCGGTGTCGGCGACCAGCTGCGAGCAGGCCGAGGCGAGCTCGCGGATGTCGGAGCCGACCGCGTCGAGCAGCGCCGTGACGCAGGCGTCGTCAACCCGGACCTTGAGCCGGCGGAACTCGGCGCGCACGAAGTCGGCACGTTCGGTGGCCTTGGTGATACGGGCGCACGGATGCACCTGCGCACCGAGCTGCCGCAGCTGCCCGGCCAACGCCTTGGCGCGTCCCCCGCCGGAATGCGCCACGACCAGCACGGTGCCCGGCGGAACATCGGCGGCCGTCGCCCCGATGAGAGTCACCGCATCCTTGCCGGCCTCGCCGGCGGCTTCCAGCACCACCACACGTTCATCGGCGAACAGCGACGGGCTGAGCAGTTCGGCCAGTTCGCCGGCCTCAACCTCGCCGGCCCGCAACCGGTCAACCGGGATGTCGGCACTGCCGGCCTGGGCCCGCACCGCCGCCAGCACCTGCGCGACGGCCCGTTCGACCAGCAGTTCCTCATCACCGAGGATCAGGTGTAGCGGCGAAACCGGTTGGCTCACCGCCCAATCGTGTCATGCAGCCCCGACACCCGCCCAGCCGGTCAACGCCACCGTTGCCGACCACGCCAGCAGGCAGACCACCAGCGCGGCCAGCATCCGCCGGCAGCACCGCCACCGCCAACAGCGCACGATCACCACCGCGGCGGCGCCGACGGCGCACACCCCGGCCGCCCCGGCCGGCACGGGCACGGTGGCGGCAGGGACCCCGGCGGCCCAGTGCGCTACGTGGCCCAGCCACCACAGTTCGGGGCCGGTGAACCGGATCAGCAGTTCGGCGCCCGCCGGCCACCACCCGCACAGCGCCGCCGCCGCGCTGCCCAGCACGGTGATGGGCGCGACGAGCACCGCGACCGCCAGGTTGGCGAGCGTGCTGACCAGGCTGAGCCGGCCGGAGATCCCGGCGATCAGCGGCGCGGTGACCAGGTTCGCCGACCAGGCCACGGCCACCGCGGCAGCCAACGGCTCCGGCCAGCCGCGCGCCACCAGCCGAGCCGACCAGACCGGCGCGATGAGCACCAACGCCGCGGTGGCCACCACCGACAGGGCGAAGCCGACGTCGACGGCCAGCTGCGGGGCCAGTGCGAGCAGCACCAGCACGCTGGTGGCCAGGCTCGGAATTGCCTGCCGCCGTCGCGCCGACAGCACGCCCAACAGCGCAATCGCACCCATCACCGCCGCCCGCACCACGCTGGCCGTCGGCTGCACCACGATGACGAACCCCACCAGCGCGACCGCGGCCAACACCGCCGCAGCGCGCGGCCCGACCAGCCGCGCCGAAAACAACACCGCGCCGCAGACGATGGTGACGTTGGCACCGGAGACCGCCATCAGGTGCGTCAGGCCCGCGGCCCGGAACTCGCGCCCGGTCGCGGCGGTGAGCGCCGTCGTATCTCCGAGCACCAGTGCGGGCAGCATCCGGGCCTGTTCACCGGGCAGTACCCGCCCGGCGGCGGCCGCGAACCGGGCGCGCACCTGATGTGCCGCCCGCGCAACGAGTCCGGGTTCGCCCCACGCCGGCTCGCCGGTGGCGGTCAGCACCGCCACCGTCAGGTCACGCCGGCCCGGGCGGGCGATCCTGGCGCGGAAGGCCATCGACCGGCCCACCACCACGTCGCCGAACTCGATGTTGGACGCGAAAACCACTACCCGGCCCGAGGATTCGGCGCCGTCGAGATACTGCAGGGTGGCCCGGAACATCAGCCGACGGGCGCCGGCCGGCAGTGGGCTCTCGCTGGGGGTGACCGTGACCGGCGCAGTGCGGCCGAACGCCGCGGTGATCGGGTGGTGGGTAAGCGACTCGGTGCGCAGCGCGACGGCCCAGCCGAACCCCACCCCCACCGTTGCCGCCGCCGCCAGGGCCGCACCCGCCAACCGAAAACCGGGCCGCCGGGTGCGCCCGCCGTGCCGCCACACCAGCGCCGACGAGACACCGATCAGTGCGCACAGCACCGCCAGCGTGGCGCCGATCTGCCACCGGATGCCGGCAGCGGTGACCACCCAGCCGGTCAGGGCCGCCGGCACCAACCGGATGTCCAGCCGGGCCGCCGGTGGTGCGGGGGCCGGTGGCTGGGGCACCGTCAGACGCGGACCAGGGCACGCAGCTTCTCCAGCCGCGCCGGGCCGATTCCGTCGACGTCGCCGAGTTGGTCGACATCGGCGAACTTGCCGTGGGCTTCCCGCCACGCCACGATGGCAGCCGCGGTCACCGGCCCGACCCCGGGCAGGGCATCGAGTTGCTCGACAGTCGCGGTGTTGAGGTTGACCGGCTCGCTGCCCTTGGGCCCGGGTTTGGTCGCCGTCGCCGTCGCCGTCGGCGTCGGCCCGGTGACGCTGCGGGGAGCCTCCGGTGGCGGCGATGCCGCACCGACCGAGCTGCCGAGTACCGGCGGCCCGGCCGGCGGCGCCAGACCGACCACGATCTGTTCGCCGTCGACCAACGGGCGGGCCAGGTTCAACCCGATGGTGTCGGCGCCGTCGAGCGCCCCGCCGGCGGCGGTGAGCGCATCAGCGATCCGGGAGCCGGGTGACAGCATCGCCAGACCCGGTTTGTGGACCAAACCCACCACGCTGACCACCACCTGATCGGCGACGGGCGCAGGGTCTGCCGATGACTCCGCGGGGTGCGGGCCGGCAGCCGAAACCATCTCCACCGGGGGCAGTTTGGCGCTGAGCACCGGCGCGGGCCGGTCACGCAACACGGTGAACACGGTGATGAGCACCGCGACCGCGGCGATCACCGCCAGGGCGATCGCACCGGCGCGGCCCGGATCAGCCCGCACCTTGGCGAGCCAACCGGTGTCAGTAGTGTCGGGCAGCCAGCGCGGCAGCAACGAGTTCGGGTCGGTATCGTCGCCGGGCTCGGGGGTCTCATCGCTGCGGTCGGGTTCGGCCAGCAGGCCGAGCCGCCGCTGCAGTCGCTCGCCGGGTGGTTCTGGTGCCATGCACCGACGGTAGATGCCGGCCCCGGCGGCCCACCCGGTTCGCCGCCGGGAGCGGCCCGCGATTGTGGATCAACGCGGCACTGTGCAGAAAGCCCGTGCTACGGGTTCGACCACTCGCCGACGTCCTGGGAGATGCCCGAGGACGGTGAGTAGCGCACCTTCGTCGCGCTGACCCCCGCGGGCAGCGCGAACACCACGCAACCGGTGCTCGACGAACCGGCCGCGATCAGGAACCAGCCGTAGCCGAAGTCCTGGCATTCGGTCACGGTGGCGAAATCGGCCCGGTAGTCGTGGTCGTCCGAACCGACCACCGAGACATCGCTGTTGCTGTTGCCTACGATGGTCGTCGTTCCGGAGTTCTCGATCCGCAGTTTGGTCGCGATGTAGGTCTTGCCGGCCTCGCCCCAGCCGTTGGGGACGGTGGCCGGGTCGATGACCTCGGTCAACGTCACTGCGATCTTCTGCCCACCGATCCGCATCAGGTCCAGCGTCTGGCCGACGTGGGCGGCCGGTTTGGCGGCCGGCGACCGCGACGGCGTCGGTGCCGGTTCGGCGGGCTTGGCCGGCTGGGGCGGTTGGGCCGAACATGACACCGCCGACAACACGACCCACAGCGCAAACAACGACCGCCTCATGCCGTCCAGCCTACAAAAACGCACGATACCGGCCTTGTGGACCGGCCTCGGCGGGCCCGGATTAGTGTGCATACCAGTCTGCGTTTCCATCCCGACCCAGGAGTCCGCCGTGCAACTGGCACTCACCGACGAAGAATCCGCATTCCGCGACGAGCTGCGTACCTTTTTCACCTCCGAGATCCCGGCCGAGATCCGGGAACGCAGCCGGCGGGGCGAGTCGATCTTTCCCGACGACATCGTCACCACCCAGCGGATTCTCAACGCCCACGGCCTGGCGGTGCCCAACTGGCCGACGGCGTGGGGCGGCAAGGACTGGACGCTGACCCAGCACCAGATCTGGCTCGACGAGATGCAGTTGGCGTCGGTGCCCGAACCGCTGACCTTCAACGCCAAAATGGTCGGACCGGTGATCGCCGAATTCGGCTCCCAGGCAATCAAAGAACGCTTCCTGCCGGCCACCGCCAACCTGGACATCTGGTGGTGCCAAGGGTTTTCCGAACCCGATGCCGGCTCCGACCTGGCAAGCCTGCGCACCACGGCGGTGCGGGACGGCGACAGCTATATCGTCAACGGCCAGAAGACCTGGACCACGCTCGGCCAGTACGCCGACTGGATCTTCTGTCTGGTGCGCACCGACCCGCAGGCGCCCAAGAAGCAGGCCGGTATCTCGTTCCTGCTGTTCGAGGTGTCCACGCCGGGTGTCACCATGCGGCCGATCAAGCTCATCGACGGCGGCTACGAGGTCAACGAGGTGTTCTTCTCCGATGTGCGGGTGCCCGTTGATCAGCTGGTCGGCGAGGAGAACCACGGCTGGACCTACGCGAAGTTCCTGCTCGGTAACGAGCGCACCGGGATCGCCGGGGTGACCCGCACCAAAGTGCGGCTCGCCGAGGTCAAGGAGCTCGCCAAGGAACTCGGCGCACTCGATGACCCGCTGTTCGCGGCTCGACTCGCGGAGACCGAAAACGATCTGCTGGCATTGGAACTCACCCAGATGCGGGTGTCGAGCGACTCGGTGGACGGCAAGCCCAACCCGGCGTCGTCGGTGCTCAAGCTGCGCGGCAGCCAGCTGCAGCAGGCCGTCACCGAGCTGTTCGTCGAGCTGGCCGGCCCCGACGCGCTGCCCTACGAGGCGGGCGAGGGCATCGCGTCACCGCAGTGGGCGCAGCACGCCGCGCCGACCTATCTGAACTACCGCAAGACATCGATCTACGGCGGCAGCAACGAGGTGCAGCGCACCATCATCGCCTCCACCATTCTCGGCCTGTAGGAGGTACGACGGTCATGGACTTTCAACTCAGCGACGAGCAGGTTCTGCTGCGCGACACCACCCGTTCGATGTTGTCGAGCTACGACACCGAGACCCGCAACAGCGTCATCGAGGCCGACCCCGGCTTCAACCCGCAGGTGTGGAAACAGCTGGCCGACACCGGAATTCTCGGCCTGGGGTTCGATCCGGACGAATCCGGTCCGCTGGAGATCATGGTCGTGCTCACCGAACTCGGACGGCGGCTGGCCCCTGAGCCGGTCATCCACGGAGCGCTCGGGCCGGGCGGGTTGATCGCCGAGCGCGGCACTACCGAACAGCGGGAATTGCTCGATGCCGTCGCCGCCGGCGAGCACATCCTGGCATTCGCCCACACCGAGCCGGGGATGCGCGGCGTGGCCGCGACGGTCTCCACCACCGCGCTGCGGCAAGGGGATTCGTGGGTGCTGAGCGGGCGTAAGAACCCGGTTCTGACCGGAGAACGCGCCGACACACTGGTGGTCAGCGCAGCCCTTCCCGACGGTGGGACCGGGCTGTTTCTGGTCGACGGCAATGTCGACGGCCTGACCCGCCAGCCCTACCGGACCTTCGACGGCCAGCGCGGAGCCCAGATCGACCTGGACAATGCGGCCGGCAGCCCGCTCGGTGAGGCGATCGACGCCGCCGGGGCCATCGAGCACGCGATGATCCGGATCTCCTCGGCGGTGTGCGCCGAGGCGGTCGGCGCGATGGAAGAGGCACTGCGGCTCACCACCGATTACCTCAAGACACGCAAACAGTTCGGGGTGACACTCAACACCTTCCAGACCCTGACCCAGCGTGCCGCCGACATGTACGTGTCGCTGGAACTGGCCCGCAGCATGAGCCTCTACGCGACCATGTCGATCGCCGACGGCAACCTCGATCCGGTGATCGCGGCACGCACCAAGCTGCAGATCGGCCGGTCCGGGCGGCACATCGCCCAGGAGGCCATCCAGTTGCACGGCGGAATCGGGGTGACCTGGGAGTACCCGGTCGGTCACCTGGCCGCCCGGCTCACCGCGATCGAGCACACCCTGGGCTCGTCGCAGGACCAGTTGCACGTGCTGATGGACAACCTGGGCAGCTACGACCTGGCCAAGCTGTAGGCTCACGCGCTCCGCGACACTAGAAGAAGAAGCCCAGCTGAGCCGGGACGTCGCTGACGAAGGCGGCGTCCAGCCGGCGCACCACGGCCTCGTCGTCGCAGCGCAGCCGGCCGGCCCCGGCCAGCACCGACGCCCGGTGCACACCCAGATACAGCATGGCCAGCACATCGAGATCCAGCTCGGCGTCGGCTGGCTCCTCGGTGCGCTCACAGCTTGCCTGTCCGTCCCGGACCGTCAGCGCGAATCGTCCACCGTCGCTGCGGAATCCGTCATTCAACTGCAGGACAACGCAGAGCTCGCCGGCGTAGCGACGGGCCTGCAACACGGCCGGGACATCCATCGCACGCAACCACATGTGGTCCTTGCGACCGGTGGTGCGTGCCAGCCGCGTGTCGGTGAGCAGGTACGGCAGCGGATCGTCCGGGTAGGTGCCGATGGCGACATCCCGCATCAGATCCAGCCCCAGCAGCGCGCGCCACAGCGCCGCGTGCGCCTCGGCGGTCACCGCCCGGAACTCCTCGACGCGCGCCGTCTTGGGATGCTCACCGTGCACCCGGTAAAGCGCATAACCGTCGGCATGCAGCAGCGCGAACAACGCGGTCCCGCCGGCCCGCCCCTGCGGCCGGTCGGCGAGCAGTTCATCCCAGAGCGGTTGGGGGCGCAGCAGTCCGCCCGGAGTGCTGACGCGCCATCGGTCATAGATGGCCGCGAAGTCGCCGCCGAATTCGGCGGTCTCGACCAGCCGCACTCCGCCGGGGTCGGGCGCGTCGGCGTGCAGCACCGCGAATCGCCGATCCACGCTCAGCCCGTGATCGATGGTCGCCGGACCGTAACCGAACCGGCCGTAGATGCCGCCCTCGCTGGCCGTCAGCGCTGCGATCGGATAGCCGGCAGCGGCTATGCGGCGGTGCAACTCGTCATACATCGCCCGCAGCACCCCGCGCCGGCGATGGGTCGGCGCCACCACCACGCCGCTGATTCCGGCGGCCGGCAGAATCGCCCCGCCGGGAACGGTCAGGCGCAGGTCGAGATAGAGCGCCACGCCGATCACCGTGGCCTCCTCGCAGGCCACCACCATGCCGTCGGCCGGAACCAGGTCCCGGAAGGCGGCAAGGTCATCAGGATGGTGGACCGTCCCGAAACCGGTGTTTTCCAGCAGCACGATCGCCGCCCAGTCGCCGTCGGTTGCGGTACGCACGTGCACGCCGGTCACAACTTCCGACGGTGCCACACCGGCCGTCTCGCCGCACCCGAATATGGTGGTGAGCCATGAACAGACCCTTGCGCGTCATCCAGTGGACCACCGGCAACATCGGGCAGCGCTCGCTGCACGCCATCATCGGTCGTCCCGACATGGAGCTGGTCGGGGTGTACGCCCACGGCAAGAACAAGGTCGGCGTGGATGCCGCCGAGCTGGCCGGTTGCGCCCCCGAGACGGGCCCCACCGGGATCACCGCCACCGACGACATCGACGCGCTGATCGCGCTGCGCCCGGATGCCTGCTGCTACAACCCGCTGTGGCCGAGCATCGACGAATTGGTCCGGCTGCTGGAGGCCGGGGTCAACGTGTGCTCCACCGCGGCGTGGATCACCGGCGGCAAACAGACCCCGCAAGACCGCGAACGCATCGAGGACGCCTGCCGGGCGGGCAACTCGACGATGTTCGGCAGCGGCGCGCACCCGGGGTTGACCAACATGGTCGGCATGGTGCTGTCCGGGGCGTGCGAACGGGTCGACGAGATCCGGATCACCGAATCGGTGGACTGCTCGACCTATGAGTCCGCGGCCACCATGGCGGCGATGGGTTTCGGCCAGGATCCCGCCACCCCCGGGCTCGCCGAAAGCGTCCGCCTCGAAAGCGAGGTGTTCGCCGAGTCCGCGGCCATGATGGCCGACGCGATCGGGGCTCACCTGGACAAGATGACCTTCGACGTGCAGTTCACCGCCGCGACCGGGGACAGCGACCTGGGCTTCATGAAGATCCCGGCCGGCACCGTGGGCAGTGTCTTCGGGTACCACCGCGGCTGGGCCGGCGACCGCAACGTCGTCAGTGTGGGGTTCAACTGGATCATGGGCAGTCACGTCACCCCGCCCAAACCGGTGGCGCACGGCCACGTGATCCAGGTGTTCGGGCTGCCGAACATGCGCACCGTCATCAACTGCCTACCGCCGAAGGACTGGAGCGAGCCCAACCTCAACGGTCTGGGCTCGATCTATACGGCGATGCCGGTGACCAACGCGGTGCCGGCGGTGGTCGCCGCCCCAGCGGGCATCGTCACCCTGGCCGATCTGCCGCCGGTCACCGGCCGCGCCGCGGAGCGCTGAGCGGGCAGACCGCCGAATCAAACCTGACGGTTGGTGGTGATCGCCCCCGACGCCGCGTCGACCGTGACGTCGCGTTCGATCAGGTCGGTGTCCCAGACATCGGCATCCCACACGACGGTGCCGTTCATGTCGAGCAGACTGAGCTCGGTGATCGAGCCGTTGGGCACCGCGGTCAATACCCTGTTCACCGCAGCCCGGTAGTCCAGGTGGGCGCCCTCGACGTTGGCGCGGCGCTTGGCCTTGTCGGCGTCGCTGTCCTCGGTCGCAGTCGGGCCGACCAACACCGCCACCCCGTCGGATCCGATCTTGAGTTGCCGTTCGGCGCCGTCGGAGGTGACCACCCGCGCCTTCCAGGTTCCGGCGTCACTGGACTGACTCTCGATGAAGATCAGCACACTCTGGGGCACCTGCGAAACGGCGAGGTCACCGGCCCGCAGCAGGGTGCGCGGATCCGGCGGCGCGTCCGGACCCGACCACGACGCCTGCGGCGTGGTCGACTCCGCCGCTTTCGAGCCTGACCTGCCGCTGCAGCCGGCCAACGCCAGCGCTGCCACGATGACCACTGCGCCGAATCGGACGCCATTCACCAGACCGTGCATCAGCGGCCATGCTACTGAAGCCTGATCGCCCGTGCCGCGCTACCGGTGACTTACGAACCGGCGGGCCTCGAAACGACCCCTTGCGATGGTTAGCCAATCGAAGGTTATGCTGCCCCGGGGCGATTTTTGCGGCAGCCTTCGACGCTTCCGGCCAAGCCGGGGAACAATCTGTCCGCTGCCGGCGTTCGACCGCACTATCGACCAGCGGAAGGCGGTGATATGAAGACGATCCCGATCGGCGGAATACTCAGGCGGTACTGGATTCCCTTGGTCTTCATCGTGGTCATCTTCGTATCCAGCGTGATCGTCACGCGACTGCACAAGGTGTTCGCCTCCCAGGAACTCAACCCACACGCCGGCGCCGGTATCGAGATCGTGCAGTTCAACCCCAAGTACGTCGCCTACGAGGCATTCGGCCCGCCGGGCACCAGGGCCGACATCAACTACTGGGACGCCGAGGCCAACGTCCACCAGATCAACGACGTACCGCTGCCGTGGTCCTACACCGTCACCACGGTGCTTCCCGCCGTGCAGGCCAACATGATCGTGCAGGGCAACTCCGGTGAGATCGGCTGCCGGATCAAGATCGATGACCGGCTGCTCGACGAGCGGCGTGCCACCGGGCTCAACGCCCAGACCTTCTGCCTGGTGAAGTCCGGATGATCAGACGCATCCGCAACCAGCTCGATCAGCAACAGGACCCGCACGTCAAACGACCGTTTTTCGCACACATGCTGCGCATCTTCGCGGTGCCGATCATCATCGCCTGGATCGTGTTCACCGTCCTGGTGAACATTCTTGTGCCCCAGCTGGAAGTGATCTCCGAAGAGCACTCCGCACCGCTGGCGCCGGTGGACGCGCCGTCGATGATCGCCAGCCAGCTGGTCGGTGAGAACTTCCAGGAGTACAACTCCAACAGCACCGTGATGATGGTCGTCGTCGGCGAAGACGAGCTCGGTGACGACGCCCACCACTACTACGACGAGATCGTGGCGAAGCTGGTCGCCGACACCGACCACGTCGAGCACGCGCAGGACTTCTGGCGGGACCGGCTGACCGCGGCGGGCGTGCAGAGCTCCGATGCCAAGGCGGCCTACGTCATGCTCAACCTGGTCGGCAACCAGGGCATGACCGAAGCCAACGATTCGGTGCTGGCGGTCCGCAAGGCCATCGACGACACCCCGGCACCACCCGGAGTGCAGGCCTACGTCGCCGGGCCGGCAGCGCTGACGGCCGACCTGCGGGAGATCGGCGACGCCAGCCTGGTGAAGATCACCCTGTTCACCATCGGCGCGATCGCGATCATGCTGCTGATCGTCTTCCGCTCGTTCGCCGCGATGCTGACGCAGCTTTTCCTGACACTGCTGGAGCTGATCTGCGCCCGCGGCGTCGTCGCTGTCCTCGGCTTCAACAACGTCATGGGCCTGACGACGTTCGCGGTCAACATCATGGTGATGCTGGCCATCGCCGCCGGCACCGACTACGGCATCTTCCTCATCGGCCGCTACCGCGAGGCCCGGCTGGCCGGCGAGGAGCGGGTCGACGCGTACTACACCACCGTGCGCAGCGTCACCCCCGTCGTGCTCGGATCGGGGCTGACCATCGCCGGGGCGTCGGCGGTGCTGTACTTCACCCGGCTGCCCTACTTCCACACCATGGGCATCCCGGTCTCGGTCGGCATGCTCGTCGTCGTTGCCGCCGCCCTCACCCTGGGACCGGCCCTGCTGGTCGTGGTCACCAGCTTCGGGCTGCTGGACGCCAAACCGGCCAAGCCGGGCGGGTTCTGGCGCCGCGCGGGGATCTCCGTGGTGCGCTGGCCCGGTCCGATCGCGGTGGCCAGCCTGGCCATCATCATGATCGGGCTCGTCGCGCTGCCCGGCTTCAAACCCGGCTACGACGACCGGCTGTACCTGCCGAAGGAGACCCCGGTCAACGTCGCCTACGCCGCCGCCGAGAAACACTTCTCGGCCGCGCGGATGGCCCCGGACATCACCATGGTGAGCTCCGACCACGACATGCGTAACCCGGCCGACATGCTGGTCCTGGACCGGGTCGCCAAGAACATCATGCGGGTGCACGGCATCGCGATGATCCAGGACATCACCCGCCCACTGGGGATCCCACTGCAGCACAGCTCGATTCCGTTCCAGCTCAGTGCCGCCAACCAGCTGATGATGCAGAACATGAAGACGCTCAAGGACCGGATCAAAGACATCGACACGATCTCCCAGCAGCTGGACAAGGACATCTCGCTGCTCATCGAGATGTACGGCTACCTGCAGGAGGTTGACCGCACCTTCGAAGACACCGCCGAGGTCACCCAGCGCACCGTCGAGGTCTCCGACCGCATCCGCGACCACCTCGCCGACTTCGACGATCAGTTCCGACCGCTGCGCAGCTACTTCTACTGGGAACCGCACTGTTTCGACATCCCGATGTGCTGGGCGCTGCGGAGCACCTTCGACACCACCGACGGCGTCGACCAGCTCTCCGAGGAGTTGCACAACCTCTCCGCCGACATCACCAAGACGGCCCGCCTGCTGCCACAGGCGGTCGAGTTGCTGCCCGCCGTGGTGGACACCATGAAGATCATGCGCGCTCTGGTGTTGACCGTGCACTCCACGTTCTCGGCCTTCGTCAACCAGATGGAGGATCTGAGCAACACCCAGATCATGATGGGCCAGAGCTTCGACGACTCGAAGAACGACGACTTCTTCTACCTTCCCGCAGAAGCGTTCGACAACAAGGACTTCCAGACCGGGCTGCGGTTGTTCATGTCGCCGGACGGAAAGTCGGCGCGCTTCTTCGTCACGCACCAGACCTATCCGGCCACCGCCGAGGGCATCAAGCGCGTCGAACCGGAACGGATCGCCGCGCAGGAGGCCCTCAAGCAGTCGTCGTTGTCGGACGCCAAGGTCTACGTCGGCGGGATGGCCGCCCTCTACGAGGACATGAGCAACGGCGCCAAGTACGACCTGATGATCGCGGTGGTGGCCTCATTGACGCTGATCTTCCTGATCATGATGATGATCACCCGCTCGCTGGTGGCCGCCGTGGTGATCGTGGGCACCGCATCGAGTTCGATCGCCGCGTCCTTCGGTATCTCCGTGCTGATCTGGCAACACATCTTCGGCCAACACATTTACTGGGTGACCTTGGTGCTGGCGGTGATCGTGCTACTGGCGGTCGGGTCGGACTACAACCTGCTACTGGTCTCCCGGTTCGAAGAGGAGATCCACGCCGGGCTCAAGACCGGCTATATCCGGGCGATGGCCGGCAGCGGTGGCGTGGTGACCTCGGCTGGCATGGTCTTCGCCGCCACCATGGGCATCATGTTCTTCTCCGATCTCAAGGCGATCGGCATGTACGGCACCACCGTGGCGATCGGCTTGCTGCTCGACACCTTCGTGGTCCGCGCGTTCTTCATGCCGTCGATCGCGACGCTGCTGGGCAAGTGGTTCTGGTGGCCGCAGGTGGTCCGGCCGTGGGGCCCCAACAAGAACATCCGCGGGATCGCGGCGCACCGTCCGCCTTCCGCGGCGACCGCCGACACCGACAGGTTCGCCACGCAGTAAGAACCTGATCAGATCCCGCCGGTGCCCGCCGTGGGATCGACGTCGACACACACCGCCACCGCGCCGGCTCCGACGTGTAGCGCCAATGTCGATCCCAGCCCGCTGATGAGGGCCGGCGCGCAGGCCGGTAACCGCTCGGCCAATGCACCGGCGACCTCCCGGGCCCCGTCGGGATTGGCGACGTGATGTACGGCCAGTGCGGCCGGCCGATCTCCCACCACCTCACAGACGCGGTCGATCATCGACGTGACGGCCTTGCCGACGGTGCGGATGCGCTGGGCCAACACGAGTTTTCCGTCATCGACGGCGAGCAGCGGCTTGAGCGACAACGCGGTTCCCAGCCAGGCCGCCGCGCTGCCGATCCGGCCGCTGCGGCGCAGGTTGTCCAGCCGGTGCACGACCAGATAGGCGCGGCTGCGCTGCACAGCGGCATCCGCCGCGGCCACCACCGCGTCGATGTCGGCGCCGCCGGCGGCAGCGCGAGCGGCAGCCAGCGCCGCGAAGCCGGTGCCCATCGCCGCCGACCGCGAGTCGATGACCCTGACACCGGAGAACTGGGCGGCGACGTGCTCGGCGGCGCCGAACGTGCCGGACAACGCCGCCGAGATGTGGACCGCCACCACCCCGGCGCCACCGCTGTCGGCCAGCGCGGCCCGGTAGGCGTCGGTGAGTTCCTCGGGATTGGTTCCGGCCGTGCTGACACCGTCGCGGGCATAGATGTCCTCGGGCACATCATCGATACCGTCGCGCAGATCAGCGCCGTCGAGCAGGATGTGCAGCGGCACCACGCGGATACCCCACCGGTCGCGCATTTCCACGGGCAGGCACGCCGACGAATCGGTCACCACGACAACAGCCGGGCCGGTCATTCCACCGATCCGGGGACGCCCGCCTCGGCCAGGGCCTTGAGCATCAGTTCGGCGACGGCCCGGTGCGCTTCGAAGTTCCAATGGATGCCATCGGGGTTGGCCCGCCCGCTCATGACCTCGTCGGCCACCGCCACCTTCAGATCGACCAGCGTGACGTCGTGGCGCTGTGCCCACTGCGTGATCGCGCGCACCGTCGGCTCCCGCCCCTGGTGGGCGCGACCATAGGTGTCGGCGATGTGGACCGACGGCAGGCAGGCCACGACCGGGATTCCTGGCCTGTTGAAGTCGATTGCGCCCCTGGTCATCTCGAGATAGTCGGCGGTCAGTTGCGGCGGCAGTGCTGCTCGGGCCCGCGGCGAGAGCCGGGGCTGCAGCCAGCCGTATCCGTCGCGGACCCAGCGCCGCAGCCGAGGCGGACGCACATACCGGATGAATTCGCGCAGCGCAGTCGGCCACACCGAGGGCAGCGAGTCCATTCCGCTGGTGGCGATGATGACGGCCCCGGCGCGGGGCAGCGCGGCCCAGGCGCGCGGGTCCTGGGTGGCCGCCCACCACACGTCCCGGCTGGTCCAACCGATCCGTCCGATCAGCTCGACGTCCCAACCGAGTTGCGCGGCGACGAGGTTCGGCCAGATCCGCGGGTCGTCGGCCGGCAGCCCACCGGTGGGCCCGTAGTACGACAGCGAGTCGGCGAAGATCAGCAGCGCGGGGCGCTTCTCGGCCGGCGGCAGCGGTTCAGAGGACATCGCCGGCCACCTGCGCTGAGGCGTTCCAGACATCGAGGCGCCATCGCACATCGGCGAAGTCGTCGGCACCGCCGGAGTCGTCGGAGTACCCGCTGAGCTGGGTCCAGCTGGCATTGGCCATCCCGCCCAGCGCCGGCCAGTTCTCGACCGGAAGACGCAGTAGCGCAGCGGTCAGCGCGGCGATCAGGCCGCCGTGGGCGACCAGCACCACCGGCCGGTCGGCGTCGGCACTGCCCCAGGCCGGCTCACCGGCCACCAACTCGGCGACCAGCGGTTCGCTGCGCGCGGCGACGTCCACCCTGCTCTCCCCGCCGTGCGGCGCCCACCGGGCGTTATCGCGCCACGCCACCCGCGCGCCCGGTGCCGCGGCGTCGACTTCTTCGTGGGTCAGCCCCTGCCAGTCACCCAGGTGCGTTTCGCGCAGCCGGGTGTCGACCCGGACCGGCAGCCCGTTGTGCTCGGCCAGCACCGTGGCGGTGTCGTAGGCGCGCCACAGATCCGACGACACGATCAGCAACGGGTGGCGTTTGCGCAACACCTCGGCCGCCGCCTCCGCCTGGGCGCGACCGAGGTCGCTCAGCACGGTGTCCAGCTGGCCCTGCATGCGGCTGCCGGCGTTGAACTCGGTCTGGCCGTGCCGCAACAGGATCAGTCGGCGGACCCTCACGAGGCGTCCTCCGGGTTCGGCTCAGGGGTCAGGTCGACCGGCACCACGGGGCAGTCCTTCCACAGCCGGTCCAGCGCATAGAAGTCGCGCTCGTCCTGGTGTTGGATGTGCACGACGATGTCGACGTAGTCCAGCAGCGTCCAGCGGCCCTCGCGGGTGCCTTCGCGGCGCGCCGGCTTGTAGCCGGCCAGCCGCATCTTCTCCTCCACCTCGTCGAGGATCGCGTTGACCTGACGTTCGTTGGACGCCGAGGCGATGACGAAGCAGTCGGTGATGACCAACTGGTCGGAGACGTCGATGACGACGACGTCGTCGGCGAGCTTGGCGGCGGCCGCCACCGCGGCCACTCTCGCCATGTCGATCGCCTCCGGGGTGGCCGTCATGCGTTGTTCCCGGCGGCCAGGCTGGTGGATCGTCCTACCGCCTTGTTGGCGCCCGGGCCGCCGGAGTCGCGGTAGAGCCGGCGCTTGGACACATACTGCACGACGCCGTCGGGCATCAGGTACCACAGCGGCCGGCGCTGCTCAGCGCGCTCGCGACAGTCGGTCGACGAGATCGCCAGCGCCGGGATCTCCACCAGGGTCAACGCGTGCTCCTCCAGTTCGCCCAGCACACCGGTGATGTGGTCATGCCGCAGCTCGTATCCGGGCCGGCTGACCCCCACGAACCGCGCCAGGTCGAACAACTCCTCCCAGCCCTGCCAGGACAGTATCGACGCCAACGCGTCAGCACCGGTGATGAAGTACAGCTCGGAATCGGGGTTCAGCGCATGCAGGTCTTGCAACGTGTCGCGAGTGTAGGTGGGGCCGGCCCGGTCGATGTCGACCCGGCTCACCGAGAACCGGGGATTGGAGGCGGTGGCGATCACCGTCATCAGGTACCGGTCCTCGGCCGCCGACACGTGCCGATCCTTCTGCCAGGGCTGGCCGCTGGGCACGAAGACGACCTCGTCCAGCCCGAATTTGTGGGCTACCTCGCTGGCCGCGACCAAGTGGCCGTAATGGATGGGATCGAACGTCCCGCCCATCACCCCCAGCCTGCGTAGCCCGACTTGCATGGTTGGCCAGCTTACTGGACCAGCAGAAACGCCATCACGGGACGGCCGACGACCGGTTAGCGCCGTTGGCGCGGCAAAGCGCCGCCGGATCGTGTAGAAGAAGGCGGTGGAAGATTTACCTCCGAGATCAGATGTGGCGCGATCGGCGAAGGACGCCATGCTGCGGCGTTTCTACACCCGGGCGCAGATCAACGGCGACATCAGGCTGCCGGCGGTGCCGAGCTTGCTCGACGAGTACGTGTCGATGTGCGACGCGGTGTTCGCGGGACTGGGCAAACGCTTCAATGAGCAAGAACTTGCGCATCTTAAGAGCGTGATGCAGGGTCAGCTGGCCGCCGCCTACGCGGCATCGGTGCGTTCACACATTGTCATCTCCTACAACGCCCCGGTCGGCCCGTCGCTGAACTACACGATCCGCGCGCAATGGTCCTCGGTCGCAGCGGCATACGAGAGCTGGCTGTCGACTCGGGAGCCGCCGTTGTTCGGCACGGAGCCTGACGCCCGGATCTGGCAGATCTCCTGCGAAGCCGACAATCCATCCGCTCATCGGATACTCGAAATCGGCGCGGGCACCGGCCGTAACGCCCTGGCGCTGGCACGTCGCGGGCATCCTGTCGACGTCGTGGAGATGACGCCGAAGTTCGCCGAGATCGTGAGGCAGGAGGCGGAACGCGACTCATTGGACGTGCGCGTCATCGTCCGCGACGTGTTCGCCGACGCCGACGACCTGCGCGACGACTACGACTTGATCGTGCTGTCGGAGGTGTTGACCGATTTCCGGTCGACGCAACAGCTACGCAGCCTTTTCGAACTCGCCGCTCAGCGCCTTGTTCCCGGTGGACGGCTGGTTTTCAACAGCTTCCTGGCATGCGACGGCTACGAGCCGGACGCGGCCGCTCGCGAATTTTGTCAGCAGGTGTACTCGGGCCTGTTCACCCGTGACGAGATGTCGATCGCCACCGCCGGCTTACCGCTCGCATTGCTGTCTGACGAGTCGGTCCACGACTACGAGAAGGCGCATCTGCCCGACGGCGCCTGGCCGCCCACCAGCTGGTACATCGACTGGGTGAGCGGTCTCGATGCGTTCAGAACCTCGCGCGGGGACAGCCCGATCGAGTTGCGCTGGCTGGTGTTCGAGCGGACACGCTGACAGGTCGGCCGGCTAACGATTTCCTCCTGGTGCGCAGCGTATTTAACGCCGCCGTAAACCTTTGTAGTGCTGCCGCGGAATTATCTGCACCTCCGCAGAATGGCGCGTAACTTAAGCCGCACGCAGTCGTCCGGGGGAGGTCGGAACTTTTGCGCACAACGACTGAATCTTCCGCGTGGCCGATCGTCGGCCGCGACGACGAACTGCGTGCAGCGCTTGCGACGCTCGGGCCGGATTCTGAGTATCAGGGCATCGCGTTGGTCGGGGACAGCGGCGTCGGCAAATCGACGCTCGCTCGCGCGCTCGGAGAGCGCCTCAGCGCGGCCGGGCGCACGGTCCGGTTCGTGCTGGGCACCCAGACCGGGTTTGACGTACCGCTCGGTGCATTCTCGCGGTCGGTGACGGTCGATACGACCTGCGAACCGGCCGCGATGTTGGCGATCGCACACCAGAACCTTGCGGCCACACCGAATCCGGGGATCGTCGTCGACGACGCTCAACTGCTGGACCCGTTGTCGGCCACGTTGATCTATCAGCTTGCCGCCGAGGGCACCGCGCAACTGATCGTGGTGATCCGTTCCGGCGAAACGCTCCTCGACGCAGTGACCGCGCTGCTCAAAGAACAGCTGCTGTTCAACATGCGCATCAACCCGTTCACCCGCGAACAGACCGGTGAACTCGCACGCCGTGTGCTCGGTGGTGTCGTCAGCGCACAAGTGGTCAACCGGTTACACGACCGAACTGGAGGAAGCCCGCTGTATCTGCGCGGACTGCTGCGAGCCGGCCGCGATAACGGCGTCCTGGTGTTAGACGAGTACGGCTGGCAGCTCAAGGGTTCACTGCACGCCGACCAGGAACTCTCTGCCCTGCTGGGGTTTCGGCTCCAAGCTCTCACTCCTGACGAACTGGAGGCACTCGAGATTCTCGCGACCGCCGAGTTGCTGGACTGGGAAGTACTGCGCGAACTCTGTTCTTCCGAAGCTGTTTCCGGTCTGGAACGTCACCGCTTGATTCACCTGACCTCCGACGGCGGCGGAACGCTGGTCCAGGTGACCCACCCGATTTTCGGCGAGACGGTGCTCGAACGTGTCGGTGTGGTGCGCTCGCGCCGACTCAACGGTCTGCTGTTCAACGCCTTCGACAAGTATCTGCGGAGAGGCGGTCGGCGGCTGCGGTTGCCCGACATTCGCGGCGAAATCCGGATGGCTCAGTTCATGATCTGCAGCGACCTGGAGCCCGACCTCGAGTTGATCGTCAACGCAGCGGTGCGGGCAGCGGCGATGTCCAACCTCGCACACGCAGAAGAACTGGCCCGCTTCGCCTTCGACCGCGACGGCGGTTTGCCTGCGGCACTCGTTCTCGGAGACACACTGTTGTGGCAAGGCCGAGGCGATGAGGCAGAATCGGTACTGACCGATGTCAGCCTCGAGGGTGCCGACGGCGTCTCGATCGTCGAGTGGGGATGTGCACGCGCATCGAATCTCTTCTGGAACTGCGGTGAAATCGATTCTGCACAGCAGGTTCTGGCCGAGGCAAAGGGCCGCGCTCACTCGCAAGTCAGCGCCGCCCTGGTCCACGCTCTCGAGAACGCTTTCGCATTCTTCACCGGCGACCTGGCAACGGCGCTCCGGGATGGACCGTCGTTCTGCGAAGCAGATGTATCGCCGGCGGCGACGGCCTTGGCGACCCTGCCGACCGCGCACGCGCTGGCCAGAACGGGACGCTTCGGAGCGGTCAACGGAATTGCTCAGCTCGGATTGCACGCCGCGGCGCGCAGTCGCTCCGGAATGATTCGATTCGTTCTCGGTATGGCCGAAGTCACGGCACTTGTCGACGCCGGCGATCACCCCGCCGCCGAACTGGCCGCCGAACGCTATGCCACCATGGCTGCCGGTGTGCCGGAGGCCGATGCGATGGCCGGTGTGCTGGCCGGCGTGGTACACCTGGCACGGGGCAAATTGCCATTGGCCGCCTCGCTGTTTCAAGACTCGACGCCGGTATTGACGGACGCCGCCCCGCCGCTGTGGCCGATGCTGGCGAACGCTTGGTCTACTCAAACCGAAGCGGCGCGGGGCAACGCCGTGTCGGCGTCTATCGCCCTGCGACATTGCGAAGAGGCCTACGGTCCGCAAATCGCCGCGTTCCTACCGGAACTGGAGCTTGCCCGCGCCTGGGAGCGGGTAGCGCACGGTCAGACCTCCGACGCCCGGTCCCACGCGCTGCGAGCGGCACAGATCGCCCGCCGATCCGGGATGGCCGCTGTCGAGATGCGTGCGCTGCACACCGCGGTGCGATTCGGCGACCGATCGCACGCCGACCGGCTGGCAGAGCTCGCGGAGATGCTGGACGCCCCGCTGGCGAATGCGGTTGCCGCGCATGCTCGCGGCCTGGCCGACCGCAACGCCGATCTGTTGAGCACCACGTCGGACCGGTTCGCAACCATGGGTGCCTTCGCGTCCGCCGCCGACGCGGCGGCGCAGGCCTCCGCCGAGTACGCACGTACCGGTCAGCGCGGCAAGCAGCTGGAATCGTCAACGCGGACCCAATGGTTGGCCGGTCAGGGCGACATTCGCACACCCGCCGTCACGGCGGTGACTCAGCCACTTCCGATCACCGGCCGCGAGCGCGAGATCGCGATGCTGGTCGCGGCGGGCTTGCCTAATCGTGAGATCGCCGAACGGCTCTCGGTCTCGGTGCGCACCATCGACGGGCATCTGTACCGGATGTTCGCCAAGCTCGGTATCGAACGACGCGATCAGTTGGTCCGCCTGCTCAACGGCGTCCAATCACAGGCCTGATGGCCGCGGGCGGTGCGGCTGTGGTGCGACGAAGCTAATTGGTGTTCGGTGGTGGTTGTGGTTGGAAGGGCTGGTACCACCACCATTGGGCGCGTTCGCCGGTGGGGCCGGGGCAGGGTTTGACGGTGGGTGGTGCTTGTTGGGGTGGTCGGGCCAGGGATGCCGGGCTCAGGGGCCGGCCGGAGTGGTCGGTGACGGTGAGGTTGGTGGCGGGCCCGGTGATGCTGATGAGGCCGCGGTGGTGTTGGCGATGGTGATACGGGCAGACCAGCACCAGGTCGGCCAGTTCGGTTTCCCCGCCGTTTTCCCAGTGCACGATGTGGTGGGCGTGCAGCCCGCGGGTGGCGCCGCAACCGGGAACCACACAGCTCCGGTCGCGGTGCTCGAGGGCGCGGCGCAACCGGCGGCTGATTCCGCGGGTGGTGCGGCCGGCGCCGATGGGTTCGCCGTCGCGCTCGAAACAGACCTCAAAGGTGGTGTCGCAGAGCAGATATCGCCGCTCAGCCTCGGACAGCAGCGGGCCCAGGTGCAGTGCGGCGGCCTGCTGCTCGACGTCGAGGTGCACCACCACGGTGGTGTGCTGGCCATGGGGGCGGCGGGCGGCTTCGCTGTCCCAGCCGGTTTCGATCAGGCGCATAAACGCATCGGCGGGAGTCGGCAACGGCGGCTGCTGCCCTGATGCGCGGTCCTCCTTGTCGTGGTCGTGTTTCCAGGCGGTGATCAGCGCATCCAGATGCGATTGCAGGGCGGCGTCGAACTTCGCCGCGTCGTGGTGGCCGAGTGTGATCCGCCAGCAGCTGCGGTGTTCGTCGCTGGTCTTGGTGATCGAGCGCTCCGGCTCGGGCCGGGGGTCGGGTTGCGGGCGGGGTTCGAGTTTGACCGCGGTGCGCAGCTGGGTGACGGTGGCCACCCCGGCCAGCTGCGCGTAGTGCTCATCGGAGCCGACACCGCCGCGCTGGGCGATCACCCCGATCTGGTCCAGCGACACCCGGCCTTCCCGCATACCGGCCGCGCAGCGGGGAAACTCCTCGAGCCGGTGGGCCACGGTGCTGATGGTGTGCGCGTTGCTCGGGGACACTCCGGTCTTCCAGGCCACCAATGCCGGGATCGAGCGCGCCCCGGTAACCCCCCACAGTTGGTCACGTTCGATCTCGGCGACGATCTCCACGATGCGCCCATCGATGGCATTGCGTTGCCCGGCCAACTCCGACAACTCCTCAAACCGCACATCAAGGCGCTGGCACGGACCCAATTGCGTGCCGCCGGCAGATGCGGTCGAGGACATGACATCAGCATTGCAGGAGGGTCCGACAACCAGCTTTGAGTGAGTCCGCGGGCGAGCCGAACGTCCGACCCGAGGCCTGAACCCAATACCGCTGGCACTCATGACGCGACCGCGGTCGCCGGAATCGAGTGTCCGACGACCGCGGTCGTGCCGTGGCCGGCCTCAGCCGACCATCATGCGGGCGGTGGCGGCGTACCGTCGGCGCCGTCGGCGCCGTTGCCGCCGGGGGTGGTCCCGGCGCTGCCGCCGGCGCCGGTCCCCCCACCGTCGGTCCCGGTACCCCCGGTTCCGCCGCCACCGACCGCACCGCCACCGGCGCCGTCGCCGCCGTGGCCGCCAACGCCGCCGAGCGCGGCATTGGTGGCGTCGCCACCGGCCCCGCCGCCGCCTCCGTCGCCACCGTCTTGGCCATCGCCACCGGCGCCGCCATTCCCGCCGCCGGTGCCGTTGACGCCCGCACCGCCTGTGCCACCGGTACCGCCGGCACCACCGGACCCGCCCGTGCTGCCGTTACCGGCATCGCCGCCGTTACCGGTGCCACCGGCGTCGCCGCCGCCGCCGCCAGTGTTACCGTCCGCGGCGCCACCGCCGGCACCGCCCTGGCCGCCGTCACCGCCGAAGCCGGTCCCGGCCGCGGCCGCACCTCCGGTGCCGCCGGTGCCGCCGGTGCCCCCGCTGCCGCTGGCGCCCGCGTTCCCACCGGCCCCGCCGTCACCGGTCGAGGAGACCGTGGTGCCGGTGTTGTTGCCGCCGGCACCGCCGCGTCCGCCTGGGGCGCCGCCGCCGCCGTCGCCGCCCTGGCCGCCGACGCCGCCGGCCTGGTTGCTCGCGGCGTTGCCCTCACCGCCTTGGCCACCGGCACCGCCGTTGCTGCCGGAGCTGCCGATGCCACCCTTGCCACCGGCCCCGCCGTCACCGGTGAGGGAAGTACCGCCGCCGCCGCCGTCACCCCCGTAGGCATAACCCAGGTCGCCGTCACCGCCGGCACCGCCCGCACCGGCGGCGTGGGTGGCAGATGCGTTGCCGCCGTTGCCGCCGTTGCCGCCGTCGCTGTTGGCCCCGCCGTTACCGGCGTCACCGCCATGACCGCCGGTCCCGGATCCGGCGGCGTTACCGCCGTCCCCGCCATCCCCGGCTTGCCCGCCGTCACCGCCGATGCCGCCTTGGCCGCCGTTAGTACCGTCGTCGGTTGCGGTAGCCGCGCCGCCGTTGCCGCCGTTGCCGCCGATGGCGATGGCGTCGCCGCCGCTTCCGCCGGTCCCGCCGGTCCCGGCGTTACCGGTCGCACCAAGGGCGTTACCGCCGGTGCCGCCGTCGCCGCCGTTACCGCCGTAGCTGACGCCGCCACCGCCGCCTGCGGTGCCTGGCGCGTTGGCGGCGTTGCCGCCGTTACCGGCGGTGCCCACGGCGTTGCCGCCGTTGCCACCGTTGCCGGCCTCACCGCCGTTGCCGTTCACCGAATCGCCGCCGTTGCCACCCCGAGCGCCCTCGCCACCGTCTTGGATCCAGCCGCCCTCACCGCCGTTGCCGGTGCCGGTGGCATTGCCGCCGTTGCCGGCGCTGCCGGTTAGGCCGCCGTTGCCGCCGTCGCCGCCGGCGCCACCGGTGCCAGTGCCAAAGGCCTTGCCACCGTCGCCGCCTTGGCCGCTGCCGGCACCGCCCTGGGCGTCACCGCCGTAGCCGCCCCAGCCGCCTGCGCCGCCGTTACCGCTGGCGTTGGTCGCGGACGAGCCGTTGGCGCCGTCGCCGCCGTCGCCGCCGTCACCGGAGCGACCGCCGGCCCCGCCGTTGCCGGAACCGAGTGCGTCACCACCCTTGCCGCCACCGCCGGCGGTACCGCCGTCACCTCCGTAGCCGCCGTTTTGGCCGGGGCCGTTGGCACCAGAGTTGCCGGCCGAGCCGTTGCCGCCGTCACCGCCGTCACCGCCGCGACCGCCCTCACCGCCGTTACCGGTGCCCGCGCCCTGACCGCCGCCGCCGCCGGCACCAGCGGCGCCGCCGGTGAACCCGCTATTGCCGCCGTTACCGGCCAGAGCCGCCACACCGTTGCCGCCGTTGCCGCCGTTGCCGCCGATACCGCCGGCACCACCGGTGCCGTCGTTGCTGACGTTGCCGCCCGCGCCGCCGTTGGCGCCGGTACCCGCGGTCCCACCAGTGCCCGCGTTGCCGCCGTTGCCGCCGTTACCGCCGGCACCACCGTCGCCGATGACCGCGGTTCCGCCGCCGCCACCCTCAGCGCCGTTGCCGCCGCTTCCGGCCGGGCCGTTTCCGCCGCTACCGCCGTTACCGCCCTTGCCGCCGTCACCGTGACCAAGGGCGTTGCCGCCGGCCCCACCCAGGTTGCCGTTGCCGCCGCTACCGCCGGTCGGACCGCCGTTGCCGCCGCCACCGCCGTTACCACCGTCGCCACCGTTGCCGCTGCCACCGACGAAGATGGAACCGCCCGCACCACCCTTGCCGCCGCCGGCACCGTTACCGCCGCCGGTTCCGTTACCGCCCTCACCGCCGTTGCCGCCGTTACCGGCGTCACCGACCTTGGCCCCGCCGCCGGCGCCGCCCTGGCCACCGGTGGTCGGGAAGGCCCCGCCTCCACCGTTACCGCCGTCACCGCCGTCACCACCGTTACCGGATCCGGTGCTGTCGCCGCCGGCGCCGCCCAGCGCACCGGAGTACACCGCGTTGCCGTCACCGCCGTCACCACCGTTGCCACCGTTGCCGACCACGGCATCACCGCCATCGCCACCGAGATAACCGGTGCCGCCGTCACCGCCGTCACCGCCGTTGCCCGTGACGGTGCTGTCGCCGCCGGCCCCACCGTGGGCGTTAACCGCGCCACTGCCATCACTGCCGTTGCCGCCGTTACCGCCGTCACCGGCGTGTGCGTCCCCACCGTCACCGCCGTAGTTACCCGCCCCGAGTGTCGCGCCACCGGTGCCCGCGCCGGCCGCACCGGCATTGCCGCCGTCACCACCGTCACCGACCTGGTTCAGGCCCAGACCGCCGAAGCCGTTACCGCCGTTGCCACCGTGTCCCGCGCCGCCGCCGTGGTTGCCGCCACCGGATCCGGAGCCGCCGTTTCCACCTTGGCCGCCGTCGGCCCCGACCGTCTGAGCACTACCGGCGTGTCCGGCCGTACCGCCCACGCCGCCGGCCGCGCCACCGCCGCCGCCGATCGCCGAGTTGGCCGCGCCGTCACCGCCGTTACCGCCGTTGCCGCCGTTACCGCCGACAACATTCCAGCCGTTACCACCGTTACCGCCGCCACCGGCCACCCCGGCGTCGCCGCCGTTACCACCGTTGCCGGCCAGGCCGATAGCGCCCTGGCCGCCGGCCGCGCCGGCCGCACCACCGGTGCCGCCACTACCACCGTTGCCGCCGACCGCACCGTTGCCGCCGTTGGTGCCGTTCACGCTCATCGCGGTGCCGTCATGACCGGGGCCACCCACACCACCGTTACCGCCGTCACCGCCGTCACCGCCGAGACCGCCGGCGCCGCTGACACCCGAGATCGTGCCCGCTTTACCACCGGTGCCACCTGCGCCACCGGTCGCGCCGTTACCGCCCGCCACTCCGTTGCCGTCACCGCCGGTCACACCATTGACGCCGTCAGCACCGGTACCACCGGTACCACCGACACCACCGTCACCGTAGGTACCACCGGTACCACCGACACCGCCCTTGCCGCCGACTCCGTTGGACGCAACCACATTCCAGTCACCCTTGGCGCCGGCACCACCGTTACCGCCGTGAGCGGTGCCGACCGCGGGAACAGTGCCCTCAGCGCCGGCGTTACCGGCGCTACCGCCGGCACCGCTGCCTGCCGCGCCACCGCTACCACCGTGACCGGCGACCCCAATGGCCGTTCCGGCGTTACCGCCGGCCCCGCCGACACCGTTGGAGGCGGCCACACTCCAGTCACCGGTCGCACCGTTGCCACCGTTACCACCGGCCCCTGCGTTACCGCCGGCGCCGCCGTCGCCGCCGTCGCCGGCCGTGCCCGCGTTACCGTGCGCGGCCGTGCCGGCGTTACCGCCGTGGCCCCCCGCGCCGCCTTCGAAGCCCTGGCCCCCGGCACCGCCGTCCTGGCCGGCCCCCAAACCATTGCCGTAGTCGGTCGCCCAGTTGCCGTTCGCCCCGGTGCCGCCCTGAGCACCGTTGGCACCGGCACCGCCGACCCCACCGTCACCGCCGTTACCGCCGTTGCCGGACTGCGTACCGCCCAGACCGCCGTTACCGCCGGCGCCACCGTTGCTGCCGTCGCTGGCCACCCCGGCCGCACCGTTGCCGCCGTTACCGCCGTTGCCGCCGTTGCCCGTCGTGCCACCGTCACCACCGTTACCGCCGGTGCCGCCCGCCACCCCCGGGGTCGCCGAATCCCAGCCGTCCTGGCCGTCACCGCCGTTACCGCCACCGGTGCCATCCGCACCGGCCGTACCGCTGGTGCCACCGCTACCGGCGCCGGCCGCCCCACCGGCCCCGCCCTTACCGACGTCACCGCCGTCACCGCCGTTACCGCCACTGAGGTGGGCGGCGTTGGCCAGTGCACCGTCGCCACCGTTACCGGCCGAGGCACCCGAGCCACCGTCACCACCGTTGCCGGCGTGCGCACCGAAGAAGTTCAGCCAACCCGTGGCAGCACCACCGCTACCGCCGGCACCACCGTTGCCGCCGTCGGTGCCGTCCTGGCCGGCGCCGTCGACCCCGCCGCTCCCGGCGACACCCCACACCCCGTTGTCGCCGTCGGTACCGGCTAGACCGTCACCGCCACGACCGCCGTCACCACCGCTGCCGAAGACCGAGCCACCGGCGCCGCCGTCACCGCCGTCCGCGCCCGCGCCACCGGCACCGCCGTCACCGCCGTCGCCCCACAAATTCGCGTCGCCGCCGTTGCCACCGGCTTCGCCGGCCGTGGTGCTGTTCCAGCCGTCACCACCGTTGCCGAACAGCCAGCCACCGTCCTGGCCGTCCGGGTCAGCAGCCGTGCCCGCGACGCCGTTGCAGATGAACCCGCAGCTGTCCGCGGACGCCCATGCCGCGCCCAGCGGGTTGAGCAGGTTGTTGTCGACCCAGTCACCGAACTGGGTGCCGATCCAGTTGGTGCTCACCCAGCTGTTGACATCGCTCATAAACGAGTTGAAGGCATCATCCAGCCCGAACGGGTCGGCAGTTGCGGTTCCCACAGCGGTGGCGTCGAAGGCCGCAGCGTCGAACAACGACGACCAGGCCGCCGGGTCGACGAAAGAACCCCAGTCGATGTCGTCGTACGGCAACGCCCACGTCGAGGGGTCGAACAGGTCGGCCAGCCCGAAATCATCGGCCCGGGCCTGCGGTGCGCACGTCAATGGCGTCATCCCGAACGCCAGAAACGCACTTACCGCTGCGCCGGTACCGGCGACTCGGCTCGCACGACGCGCCTTGCCCTTACGCGCAGAGTTCCGCCTCGCACTGCGGTTCCTGTCAGACATCACACAACCTCCCCGTGAAACAACCAGATGCTTAAAGCTCGCTAAGACGCCTTAGGTTATTTCGGTGTTCGGCGGGGTTCATAGAGTAATGAAGTACCCTAGTTTTTCGGAGCAAGGTTTCTTGCTTACTCGTGTTCCCCCGCCCAGCGTGCACGGATGTACAACTCTGTTGGCGTGTCGGTGGACAAACACACTCGCCCGCGGACAAGACGTCGGCGGGCTGAACGGGGAAATGGCTACACTGGCAACAGCTTGTCGATCACGGCAGCCAACTGCTTGGCTGAGCGACACTCATGCATCGTGATGACGTTCTCATAACGCGGCACCGCCGAATCCCCGCTTCCCCACAGGTGACGAGGTTCCGGGTTCAACCAGTGGGCGTGGCGACTAGCGGTCGCCAGGTGGCTCAGCACGTCGACGCCCGGGTCGCGGTAGTTGGTGCGGCCGTCGCCCAGGACCAGCAGCGAACTGCGTGGCGACACCACACTCGGATACTTCTCGGAGAATGACACGAACGCATTGCCGTAGTCGGAGTGGCCGTCACGGGTGTAGACCCCGGACTCGCGGGTGATCCGCTGAATGGCCACCGCCAGGTCGGCATCGGGCCCGAACAGGTGCGTGACCTCATCGGTGGTGTCGATGAACGCGAACACACGAACGCGCGAGAACTGTTGGCGCAGTGCGTGTACCAACAGCAAGGTGAAGTGGCTGAACCCGGCCACCGAGCCGGACACATCGCACAGCACCACCAGTTCGGGCCGGGCCGGTCGCGGCTTGCGCAGCACCACGTCGATGGGCACGCCCCCGGTAGACATCGAGCGCCGCAGCGTCTTACGCAGGTCGATGGTGCCGGCACGGGAGCGTCGCCGTCGTGCCGCCAGCCGGGTGGCCAGGGTGCGGGCCAACGGAGCGACCACGCGGCGCATCTGCCGCAACTGCTCCCCGGAGGCACGCAGGAACTCGACGTTCTCGCTCAGTTGCGGAATGCCGTACATCTGCACATGTTCGCGCCCCAACTGTTCGGCGGTACGCCGCTTGGTTTCGGCGTCGACGAGCTTGCGTAGTTGCGCGATCCGCTGGGCTGCAACGGCTTTGGCGATCTGCTCCTGAGTGGGGCTGGGCTCGTCCCCGTAGGGGGCGAGCAGTCCTGCCAGCAGCCGCCCCTCCAATTCGTCGAGCTCCAGCGCCTTGAGCGCCTGGTAGGCCGAGTACGACGGACCCCGGCTGGAGCGGTATTGCCCGTAGGCGCCGACGATCGCGGCGATCATCGCCGACAACCGTGCGTCGGTCTCGGCGAGGTCGGGGTTGGCGGTCAGCAGATCGACCAGCATCGCCCGCATCTGCTCGGCGTCCTCCGGAACCGGGATGTCGTCGGCCGACTGCGGTTCCTCCGACACCACCACGGTCCGCCCACCCAGCGCGGCCGGAAACCACAGGTCGAACATGGCGTCGTAGGTGTCGCGATGATCGGGTCGGCGCAGCACCGCACACGCCAGACCTTCCCGCAGCACCTCACGATCACCCAGGTCGAGCGCGGCCAGTACCCGGCCGGCGTCGACGGTCTCCGACGGGCCCACCGAGATCCCCTGGTCGCGCAGCGCGTCGACGAACCCCACCAGGTGTCCCGGGATGCCGTGCGGGGCCAGCGGCTGCGGCGGGCGGGTTTTAGATCTCATCAGCGGACCAGGCCCATCAGTTCAGTCGCAGTTCTCCGGATGCGCGCACCTGGTCGGACTGGTGCTTGAGCACCACCCCGAGGGTGGCCGCAACGGTGGCGTCATCGATGGTGTCCATGCCCAGCGCCAACAGCGTCCGCCCCCAATCGATGGTCTCGGCGACCGAGGGCAGCTTCTTGAGCTGCATGCCGCGCAACACGCCGATGATGCGCACGAGTTCGGCGGCAAGGTGTTCGGGCAGCTCGGGTACGCGGGACAACAGGATGCGCCGCTCCAGGTCCGGGTCGGGGAAGTCGATGTGCAGGAACAGGCAGCGCCGCTTGAGCGCCTCGGACAGTTCCCGGGTCGCGTTGGAGGTCAACACCGTGAACGGTGTCCGGGTGGCGGTGATGGTGCCCAGTTCGGGAACGGTGACCGCGAAGTCGCTGAGCACCTCCAGCAGTAGGCCCTCGATCTCGATGTCGGCCTTGTCCGTCTCGTCGATCAGCAGCACCGTGGGGTCGGTGCGCCGGATCGCGGTCAGCAACGGGCGCGACAGCAGGAACTCCTCGGAGAACACGTCCATCTTGGTGGCGTCCCAGTCGCCGCCCGGGCCGGCAGCATTGCCGGACTGGATACGGAGTATCTGCTTGGCGTGATTCCACTCGTAGAGCGCTCGGGCCTCGTCGACACCCTCGTAGCACTGCAGCCGCACCAGCCCGGCGCCGGTGGCGGTGGCCACCGCACGGGCCAGCTCGGTCTTGCCGACTCCGGCCGGGCCCTCCACCAGCAAGGGTTTGCCCAGCCGGTCGGCCAGGAAGACCGCGGTGGTGGTCGCGGTGTCGGCCAGGTAGCCGGTCTCGGCCAGCCGTCGGGCCACGTCGTCGATGTCGGCGAACAACGAGGCGTGCCGGGCCGGGGTGGCGGGAATGGCGGGCTCTTCCACGGGGTGCGGCTCCTTTAGACGGGACGGGTGTGGCCGTCGCCCCACACGATCCATTTGGTCGATGTCAGTTCCGGCAACCCCATCGGGCCGCGAGCGTGCAGCTTCTGGGTCGAGATGCCGATCTCGGCGCCGAAGCCGAACTGCTCGCCGTCGGTGAACGCCGTGGAGGCGTTGACCATGACCGCCGCGGCGTCGACCTGCTCGCTGAAGCGCTGCGCGGCGGCCATGTTGCTGGTCACGATGGCCTCGGTGTGCCCGGTGCCGTATTCGTTGATGTGATCGATGGCGTCCTCGAGCCCGTCGACCACCGAGAGGGCGATGTCCATCGCCAGGTATTCGCGGCGCAGATCGTCCTCGGCCGCGGCCGCGTCGGCGTCCCCGTGCACCGCAACCCCGGCGGCGGTCAACGCATCCACCAGCCGCGGCAACGCGGACGCGGCGATGGCCTTGTCGATCAGCAGCGTCTCGGCGGCGTTGCAGACGCTGGGTCGACGCGTCTTGGAGTTCAACAGCACCTCTTCGGCGACGTCGAGGTCGGCCCCCTCATGGATGTAGACGTGACAGTTGCCGACGCCGGTCTCGATGGTCGGGACCAGCGCATCGCGCACCACGGCCTCGATCAGCCCGGCCCCGCCCCGCGGAATCACCACGTCGACCAGTCCCCGGGCCTGGATCAGGTGGGTCACGGTGACGCGGTCGGCAGCCGAGAGCAACTGGACGGCGTCGGCGGGTAGGTCCTCGTCGGTCAGGGCCTTGCGCAGCACGTCGACCAGGGCCCGGTTGGAGTGCGCCGCCGACGAGCTGCCGCGCAGCAGCGCGGCGTTGCCGGATTTGAGCGTCAGCCCGAACGCGTCGACGGTGACGTTCGGCCGGCCCTCGTAGACCATGCCGACCACGCCGAGCGGAACCCGCTGCTGGCGCAGCATCAGTCCGTTGGGCAGCGTGTAACCGCGCAGCACCTCACCGACCGGATCGGGCAACCCCGCGACCTGGCGCAGGCCCGCCGCGATCCCTTCGACACGCTGGGGGTTCAGCGCCAGCCGGTCCAACATGGCCTCCGGAGTGCCGGCAGCCCGGGCTGCGGCCAGGTCCTCGGCGTTGGCGGCCAGGATGTCGTCGGCATGGGCCAGCAGTGCATCGGCCGCGGCGTTCAGCGCACTGTTCTTGGCCACGGTGGACAACGATGTCAGCGCACGGGAGGCGATCCGGGCCCGGCGGGCGGCGTCGTGGACCTCTTGGCGCAGGTCGGGAAGTACGGGGACGCTCATCGTCCCAGCGTATCGGCGAACGATGAATCGGGCGAAACGGCCCCGTTCGACGGCGCCGGCCCGCAGCGGCCCCTCCGCTAAGCCGGCACCGCGCGACGCTGGTCGATGATCCGGCCCAACTCCTGCAGCAACAGCGGCTTGGCCATCACCAGGTCCTCGATGTGTTCGCGGTCGATCACCACCGCGGTCACTTCCTCGAGCGCCTGGGCGTCGAACTGGCTGGCCTGCCGGGTCAGCGTGGTGACCCCGAGGAAGGCACCGTGGCGCAGCGTGGCGTCCGGCACCGCAGGATCCTCGGTGGTGAGCCGGACACTGCCCTCGGTCAGGAAGATCATCGCGGTCGGCACCTGGCCGGTTCGCTCCAGGACTTCGTCCGCGCCGTAACGCACCACCGCGGCGTACGGCGCGACGGCCTGCTGGTCGGCGTCGGTCAGCCGCAGCGCAGGGGCCACCACCGTGCGCAGCGCCTCGGCCACCCGTTCGGGTGTCGAGAACACGTCGTCGGAGTCGTCGAGGTGCAGACCCTCCCGGCGAGCGGCATACCAGAGCCATCGCAGGAACGTGGCCTGTGCCGGGCCCTCGTCGTCCGGGGAATCCAGGGCGATCGCGGTCCGGTATTCGCCGCCGCCGAGCGCTACCGAGCCGGGCCCTTCACCGGTGGTTCGCATCGGCAGTGACGTGGCGACCCGCGACAGCAGGGCGCATACCCGGTCGGGCGGGTCGGAGACCGCGAACGTCGTCGTGATCGACACCCGGTGCGCACCGCCGGATCGGCTGACATTGGTGAACGAGGTACCGGCCAGCACCGAGTTGGGGGTGACCTGCAGACCGCCGGCGGTGCTGATGTGCACCGCGCGCCAGTTCACCTCGACGACGCGGCCGCGGGCGGTCGGGGTGGCCAGCCAGTCGCCGATCCGGAACGGCTGCTCGAACAACATGAACAGTCCAGAAACGATCTGGCCGACCGAGTTCTGCAGCATCAGGCCGATGACCACCGAGGTCACGCCCAGCGCGGTGAACAGACCGCCGATCTTGGCGCCCCAGACGTAGGACAGGATCAGCGCCAGCCCGACACCGATCAGCAGGAATCGGGCGACGTCGACGAAGATGGTCGGGATCCGGCCCCGCCAGGAGCCTTTCGGGGCGCTCTGGAAAAAGGTGACGTTCAGCCCGGACAGCAGCAACACCAGCAGCACAAATCCGAACAGGGTGTAGAGGACCCGCACCGTCGGGTCCTGTGCGGGTACGGCGGCCACCTGCGCCAGCAACACCAGCAGCGCACCCAGCGGGAGCAGGTAATTCCGCACCAGCGCTACCGGCCGGGCCAGGTAGCTGCCCCTGCGGGTCAGCGCCACATGCCATTCGGTCAGCAGGATCAGGCCGACCGGAAACCCGGCGGCCACGCCGACCGCCCAGTAGAACCACGGCCCGAGGATGTTCACGTCGGCTCCGACAAACGCCAGGCCTGCTCTTCGGTGTCACCGATGGTCGTGTCGCCGACCGGGGTGAACTCCCCGTCGCCGCCGAGCATGTCGCGCACCGTCGCGGTGACGTAGATGCCGGATTGCGGTGTGCCCCTGCGTAACTCATAGGCGAGGTTGACGGCCGATCCCCACAGGTCGTAGGTGACCCCGGATCGGCCCACCAGACCGCTGACGACCTCGCCGGTGTTGACACCGGCCCACAGGCTCAGCCGGTGACCGGATTTGACGTTGAACCGATCGACGATGCGCTGCATCTCGCATGCGAACTCGACGATGCGGTGCACGCCGTCCAGCCGCGGGGTGGTCAATCCGCAGCCGGCCAGGTAGCCGTTGTACATGGTTCGAATTCGTTCGACTCCAACGACTTCGGCCGCCGCGTCGAATTGCCGGACCAGATCGTCGACGATCGTCACCAATTCGTTCGCGGCCACCTCGCCGGAGAGCTGGTCGATCCCCTGCAGTTCGGCGTAGACGACGCTGACGTTGTGGTGTTCTTCGGCGATGGCCTGCTCCCCGCCGCGGTAGCGCCGCACCACCGACTCCGGCATCAGCGACAACAGCAGCTCGTCGTTCTGTTTGCGCTGCTCGTTGAGCAATTCCTCCTTCGTCCGCAGGCTGCGGCTCATGTCGTTGAAGGCCTTGGTCAGATCGCCGATCTCGTCGGCCGTTCCGCTGGGCACCGCGGCGCTGTAGTCGCCGGCGCTGATCCGCTGTGCCGCGGTCTGCAGCCGCCGGATCGGTCGCAGGAAAAGCCGTGCGAGCAGCATCGCCAGCACACAGATGGCGAAGATGACCCCGGTGGTGGCCAGCACCACCCGCTTGCTGAATGCGGTGACCCCGGCGTACGCGTCGGAGTAGTCCCTGGTCGCCAGGATCGACCACTGTAGGTCCGAGTTGGGGATGGTCAGCGGCGCGTAGGTGGCCAGTTCGCGGTTTCCGAGGTAGTCGTATCCGGTGTTGAGTGTGCCGGTCTGGCCGCGTTGCGCGGCGCTCAGACCCGGGGAGCCCACCGGCTGAACCAGAGTGGTGGTCCCCTGTTTGAGGGCCTTGTCGACAGTGGCGATCGGCGTACCCGCCGCCACCGCTTCGCGGCGGTACCGCTCCGGATCCTCCAGAAACAGCCGCGAGTCGGAACGCATCAGGTCGTCCGGTCCGGCCAGATAGGTCTCGGTGGTGCGCCCGACCTGGGCGGCTTTCCAGTCCCCGTTGGCGGTCATGATCCGGTTGACCTTCGCGCTGGGCAGCGGCAAGGCCAGCACCCCTTCGACGCTGCCCTTGACGCCGACCGGCGACACCAGCCAGGCGGTCGGCGTGTCCAAGCTCGGTTGGTAGGGCTGGTAATCGGTGATCCAGACGAAGTTGACCGCGTTGGAGGCCATCGCCTTGCGGTAGGCCTCACGCAGCGTGGATTCGCGGTACGGGCCGGTCAGCACGTTGGTGCCCAGGTCCACTCCCTTTTTCACCGAGTAGACCACGTTGCCCCTGGCGTCCAGCAGCAGCGCATCCAGGTACTCGTTGCGCTTGACGATCTCGGCGAAAAAGTTGTTGAACTCGGCGTTTGCCGCTGACCAGGCACTGCCGTCACCGGCATCCTCGGGCTTGTCGGACTCCGCGGTATAGCCGGCGGTGTAGTGGGCCTGCAGGTAACGCTGCGCGGTCGACGTCGGCAGCAATGCGGCGATGTCCGCCCGCTCCCCGGTCCATTCGGCCAGCTGCTCGATGAAGCTGTCGCGGTAGTGACCCACGATCGCGCGTTGCTGCTCGGGAGTGACTGTGGCGCGGGCCAGTTCGTCGAAACCCGCGGTGAACGCGTGCAGCGCGTTGGAGGCCATCGCTCCTCCGCTGAAGATGATCAGCGAACTGGTCATCTCTGCGAACAGGCTCGAGACCGCTCGGCGCTGCGCTTCCCGGGCCTGTACCAGCTTGCTCGTCGCCGAACGTTGCAGTTCGGCTGCGCCGTACTGGAACTCGACGAAACCCACCACCGCAACCGAGAGGATGCTGGTCAGCAGCAGAATCAGCATCAGCTTGGTCTGGATGCTGAGCCGAGACGGCAGCCACCGGCGCCGTCGCTCAACGTTCGCGGTGTCGTCCGCGGCTGCCGACGGTGCCGAGTCCACCCGGCCACTCCCTTCCCCGGTTATCAGACGGTTCCCCACCCTAAGCGATGCGCGACATCACCCGGTCGCGAATGCGAAGCTGGACGGCATGGCGACGCAGCTGTGCGTGGTGGGCAGTGTGAATCTCGATACCGTGTTCACGGTGGCGGCGCTGCCCGGTCCGGGCGAGACGGTCCTCAGCTCGGCGTCGAGCACCCATCCCGGCGGCAAGGGCGCCAACCAGGCGGTGGCGGCGGCACGTGCCGGCGCCGACGTCTCGTTCGTCGGAGCAGTGGGTGATGACGACGCCGGTCTGCGGCTGCGCCGGCACCTGCGGGACAACGGTGTCGGCACCGACGGGTTGACGACCGTCGCAGGCCCCAGCGGTTCGGCGGTCATCACGGTGGATCCGGCCGGAGAGAACACCATCGTGGTGGCACCGGGCGCCAACGGCGCGCTGATGCTGGACCCCGGCCAGCGAGACCTGATCAGCGAGGCTCAAGTGGTGCTGCTGCAACTGGAGATTCCGGTCGCCACGGCCACCGCAGCGGCCCGAGCGGCTCGCCGTGCGGGAGCGACCGTGATCGTCAACGTCTCCCCGATCGGTGCCGAGGAATCCGAGCTGTCCGGGCTGATCGATTTGATGGATGTGGCGGTGGTCAACGAGACGGAATCAGCGCAGTTCACCGATCCGGTGCCGCACCGGGTGGTGACGCTGGGAGCGCGAGGCGCCCGCTACCGCGGGGCTGATGGCATCGTCGAGGTGCCTGCGCCGGTGGTGGCCGCCATCGACACCTCCGGTGCCGGCGATGTCTTCGCCGGCGTGCTGGCGGCCGAGTGGCCCAGCGGCAAGGCGCATGCACTGCGCCTTGCCTGTGCGGCCGGGGCGCTGGCGACGCTGGTGCCCGGCGCCGGGGACTGCGGCCCGACCGCCGAGGCCATCGAAGCGGCGCTGACCACCGGCCCGCCGAGTCGCTGACGCCCGGTCCGGCGGGCACCGCCGGGTATTCGCGGTCAGCGGGTCAGACCCGCTGGGCGCGCACCCATTGGATGGTTCCATAGTTCTTGGCCCGGACGCTGCTGAAACCGTGGCTTTCGAGGGTGTCGGCGATCTCGTCGTCGTCGAATACCCGTGCACCGGCCTTGGGCAGCAGCCGCCACATCCGGGAGGCCGATCCTGCGGTGGGCACCATGAGCGCGATCCGGCCGCCGGGCTTGAGCACCCGCCCCATCTCGGCCAGCGCCGCTGCCGGATCGGGGATCAGCTGCAGCACGGCAATCGAGATGACGGCGTCAACGGTGTTGTCGCGCAGCGGCAGTCGCTGTGCGTCGGCCCGTAAGAAGGCGGCCTGTGAGCCGGCCTGCACCCGTACCGCACGCGCCAGCATCGGCTCGGAGACGTCGATACCCAGCGCCAAACCGTCGACGTCCACGGCGCGGGCCAGCGAGGCCGTGATACTGCCCGGGCCGCAGCCGACGTCCAGCGCCACCCCGCCGGTCGGGATGTTCAGCCAGTCGATCGGGTGCTGCCAGGCTTCGAGCAGCCGGCGGCCCAACGCCTGGGCGTTGTCGTAGAACATCGACCCGAACGACGAGGCCCACAGCTTCTGGATGGCACCGGTGTTCTGCTGCGCGCCCGCCTCGCCAGCCCCGTCGAGTAGGTCGAGATAGCCGCGGCTGACCTGCGGGTCGGAGGGCGGATCGCTGAGCAAAGTTATCGCCCGCTGCAACGCCGGTGACAACGGAAACCGTCGAATTTCGGCCATCCTCGGTGCTCCTCCCTAGCCGTGTGGAATCTCCCGTTCGATCTCGTCGAGCCAGATCCGCGCCGACATGTCCGACGGGGCTCGCCATTCCCCTCGCGGTGAGAGGGAACCACCGTGGGAGACCTTCGGCCCGTTCGGCAGCGCCGAGCGCTTGAACTGGCTGAACGAATAGAACCGCTGCGCAAAGACTTTCAGCCAGTGCCGGATGTCCGCCAGAGAATAGGCCTGCCGTTTGTCCAACGGGTACCCGGGCGGCCAAGCCCCTGCTGCCGCGTCATGCCAGGCATGCCAGGCCAAGAACGCGATCTTGGCCGGCGAGAACCCGTAGCGCAACGCTTGAAACAGTGCGAAGTCCTGCAACGAGTACGGCCCCACCTTGTCCTCGCTGCGCTGAATCTCCTCACCGTCGGCCGCCGGTACCAGTTCCGGGCTGATCTCGGTGTTGAGCACCGAGGCCAGTACCGCACACACGTCGGCGTCGAACTCACCGGAGTTGATCACCCAGCGGATCAGGTGCTGGATCAGCGTCTTGGGCACCCCGCCGTTGACGTTGTAGTGCGACATCTGATCGCCCACCCCGTAAGTGGACCAACCCAGCGCCAGCTCCGACAGGTCACCGGTGCCCAGCACGATGCCGCCACGCTGGTTGGCGATCCGGAACAGGTAGTCGGTGCGCAAGCCGGCCTGCACGTTCTCGAATGTCACGTCGTAGACCGCTTCACCGCGGGCGAACGGATGGCCCAGCTCGGTCAGCATCAGCCTCGCGCTGTCACGGATGTCGATCTCGGCGAAGGTCACCCCCAGCGCCCGGCTCAGCGCGGCCGCGTTGGCCTTGGTGCGCTCGCCGGTGGCGAACCCGGGCATGGTGAACGCCAGAATGTCACTGCGTGGCCGGTTCTCCCGGTCCATGGCGCGCGCGGCGACGATCAGGGCGTGGGTCGAATCGAGTCCCCCCGACACCCCGAGGACCACCTTGGGATAGTCCAGGGCGCGCAGCCGCTGCTCCAAACCCGACACCTGGATGTTGTAGGCCTCGTAGCAATCCTGTTGCAGTCGCTGCGGATTCGACGGCACAAACGGAAATCGCTCAACCGTGCGCCGCAGCCCGATATCCCCGGCTGGCGGATCCAACGCGAACTCCACCCGCCGGAAGGACTGCACCGCGTCGCGGTGGTGGCGGCGGTTGTCGTCGAAGGTGCCCATCCGCACCCGCTCCGAGCGCAGCAGCCCGAGGTCGATGTCGGCGACCGAGCGGCGGGCGCCGGTGGGAAAGCGTTCGCTGTCATCGAGCAGCGTGCCGTTCTCCCAGATCATCGTCTGGCCGTCCCAGGCGAGGTCGGTGGTCGACTCCCCCTCCCCGGCGGCGGCGTAGACGTAGGCGGCCAGACATCGCGCCGACGCCGACCGCGCCAACAGACAGCGAACTTCGGCGCGCCCGACGGTGATCGGGCTACCGGAGAGATTCGCCAGCACCGTCGCGCCGGCCAGCGCGGCCTGGGCACTCGGGGGCACCGGCACGAACATGTCCTCGCACACCTCGACGTGCAGCACGAAGCCCGGCAGGTCGGTCGCGGCGAACAGCAGGTCCGGCCCGAATGGCACGTCGACGCCGTCCAGCCGGATCAGCCCGCGCTCGTCGGCGCCGGCGGCCAACTGGCGCCCCTCGTAGAACTCCCGGTAGGTGGGCAGATACGACTTCGGCGCCACCCCGAGGATGCGCCCGCGGTGGATCACCACCGCGGTGTTGTAGACGCGGTGGGCGTAGCGCAGCGGCGCGCCCACCACCAGCACCGACAGCAACTGCGCCGAGGCCGCGACGACGTCGAGCAACGCCGCCTCGACGGCCGCGAGCAGGCTGTCCTGCTGCACGATGTCCTCGATGGAGTAGCCAGACAGCGTGAGCTCGGGAAAGACGGCCAGTGCGACGCCGTCGTCATGGCATTCCCGCGCCAGGCGCCGCACCGACTCGGCGTTGGCGGCCGGGTCGGCGAGCGTGGTCCGGTGCGTGCAGGCGGCAACCCGCGCGAACCCGTGCCGGTAGGCGTTGTAGAACTCCCCAGAATTCTCCATGGCCTCCCATTCTCGCCCGGATGGTGTCAACGCGCAGCTTTCGGGTATCACCCAGGCCATGAGCGATACCGCGGTGGCCGTCATCGACATGCTCAACGCTTACCGGCATCCCGACGCGGCCGAGCTGGCCGACAACGTCGAGAAGATCATCGAACCGCTCGCCGACCTGGTGCAACGCAGTAGGGCCGACGAGCAGATCGACCTGATCTACGTCAACGACAACCACGGCGACTTCACCGCCGGATTCACCGACATCATCAGGTCGGCACTCGAGGGCGACCGCCCGGAGTTGGTTCGCCCCATCGTGCCCACGCCCGACGACCGCACGGTGACCAAGGTGCGACACAGCGCCTTCTATTCCACCCCGCTGGAGTACTTGCTGGGCCGGCTGGGCACCCGACGGCTGATCCTGACCGGGCAGGTCACCGAACAGTGCATCCTCTACACCGCCCTGGACGCCTACGTCCGCCACCTGCCGGTGGTGCTACCGGTCGATGCCGTCGCCCACATCGACGCCGCGCTGGGCGATGCGGCCCTGGAGATGATGTGCCGCAATATGGCTGCCGAACGGTCGACTGCCGCGCAGTGCCTACGCTAGCCGGATGGGCGGAGCCGAACCGACGGTCTGCGACCTGCTGACGCTGCTGGCGGGCCGGCGGACTGCGGTGCTCACCGGCGCCGGCATCTCCACCGACTCGGGCATTCCGGACTATCGCGGCCCGGATTCCCCACCGAGCAACCCGATGACGATCGCTCAATTCACCGGCGATCCGGCTTTCCGTCAGCGCTACTGGGCGCGCAACCACCTCGGCTGGCGACACATGGCCGGCGCCGCACCCAACGCCGGGCACACGGCGCTGGCCGCACTGGAAGCGGCCGGCGTCGTTACCGGGGTGATCACCCAGAACGTCGACCTGCTGCACACCCGGGCGGGCAGCGGTCGTGTCATCGACCTGCACGGCAGTTACGCGACGGTGGTCTGCCTGAGGTGCGGGGCCGCCATGAGCCGGGCTTCGCTGGCCGAGCAGCTGGAGGAGCTCAACCCCGGATTCCTCGGCCGAACCGGTCATCTCGGTGCCATCGCGGTAGCCCCGGACGCGGACGCCGTGGTGACCGACACCGCGTCCTTCCGCTTTCTCGACTGCGGTCATTGTGGCGGGATCCTCAAGCCCGACATCGTCTACTTCGGCGAGAATGTTCCCAAGGACCGGGTCGCCCAAGCCTATTCGGTGGTCGACGAGGCCGAAGTCCTGCTGGTGGCGGGTTCCTCGCTGACGGTGTTCTCCGGTTACCGCTTCGTCCGTCACGCGGCGGCGCGTGGTATTCCGGTCGCCATCGTCAACCGGGGCCCCACTCGCGGCGACGACGTGGCGGACATCAAGTTCGACGGGAGCTGTTCGGCGGCGCTGACCGTGTTGGCCGCTGAGCTGATCGGCGTGATTTCACCCCGGTAGACCCCGTCGGATAGGGCACGATATTCGGCGTGAAACAGCGCCTCACCTCCGATCAGCGCAACTCTTTCCTGGCCGCCCTGCTGGGGTGGTCGATGGACGCCTTCGACTACTTCATCGTGGTGTTCGTCTACGCCGACATCGCCAAGACGTTCGGCCATACCAAGACCGAGGTCGCGTTCCTGACCACCGCCACACTGGTGATGCGTCCGGTCGGGGCGCTGCTGTTCGGGTTGTGGGCCGACCGCGTCGGCCGGCGACTGCCGCTGATGGTGGACGTGATCTTCTACTCGACGGTGGGGTTCCTGTGCGCGTTCGCGCCCAACTTCACCGTGCTGGTGATCCTGCGCCTGCTCTATGGCATCGGTATGGGCGGCGAATGGGGGTTGGGCGCCGCCCTGGCGATGGAGAAGATCCCGCCGGAGCGACGTGGCTTCTTCTCCGGGCTACTGCAGGAGGGCTATCTGTTCGGCTATCTGGCTGCCACCTTGGCCTCGCTGCTGGTGAACGACTGGCTGGGGCTGTCCTGGCGCTGGTTGTTCGGGCTTTCCATCCTGCCGGCGATGATCAGTCTGCTGATTCGCTACCGGGTTACCGAATCCGAGGTGTGGCAGGCCACCCAGGATCGAATGCGGCTGACCCGCACCAGGATTCGTGATGTTTTCACCAACGCGAAGGTCATCCGCCGGTTCTGCTATCTGGTGTTGTTGATGACGGCGTTCAACTGGATGAGCCACGGCACGCATGACATCTACCCGACGTTTCTGAGCTCGGACGACGGTGCGGGACTGTCCCATGTCACGGCGAAGTGGATCGCGGTGATCTACAACATCGGCGGCATCATCGGCGGGCTGATCTTCGGCTCGCTGTCGCAGCGGTTGGGCAGGCGCTACGCGATCATCTGGGCCGCGGTGATGGGCCTGCCGATCGTGCCGCTGTTCGCGCTGTCGCACAGCGCGGGCATGTTGTGCCTGGGATCGTTTTTGCTCCAGGTCTGTGTGCAGGGCGCCTGGGGCGTGATCCCGGCGCACCTGACCGAGATGTCGCCGGATGCGATCCGCGGCTTCTATCCGGGCGTGACCTATCAGCTGGGCAATCTGCTGGCCGCGTTCAACCTGCCGATCCAGGAGCATCTGGCGGCCTCCCACGGCTACCCGTTCGCCCTGGTCGTCACGGTGGTGCCGGCGCTGATCGCCGTCGTGGCGCTGACTGCGGTCGGCAGGGACGCCACCGGACGACATTTCGGTCCGAGCTTGACACCGCCGCCCTTGCCCGGTTGACGGTCGCCGCTGCGGACGCCGTCGAAGATGCCTGGCCGTGTCTTCCCCGCCGTCGACCCCGGCGGGCCCGGCACCGCCGTCAGAAGGTGCAGGGCATGGCGCGGACGCCATGGATGAAGCTGCCCGCCACGTACTCCGGCTTGCCGGCCTCGATGCCCGGCAACTCGCGGAGCAGCTCGGTGAACATGGCGCGCAGTTGGGCGCGCGCCACATGGGTTCCCAGGCAGTAGTGCTGGCCGCCGCCGCCGAAGCCCACGTGCGGGTTGGGGTCGCGGCTCAGATCCAACCGGTCCGGTTGGTCGAACACCGTCTCGTCCCAGTTCCCGGACGCATAGAACATCGCCACCTTGTCGCCGGCCCGGATGGTCTGGCCCCCGAGTTCGTAGTCGGTTGCGGCGGTGCGCCGGAAGGTCATCACCGGCGTGGCATAGCGAATGAATTCCTCGACCGCCATCCCGATGCGCCGGTCGAAGTCCTCGAGCAGCCAGGCTCGTTGCTCACCGAAGTCGGTGAGCGCCTTGAGGGCGTGGCTGGTGGTTTGCCGGGTGGTGTCGTTGCCGGCCACGCACAGCAGCACGAAATACGCCGAAATCTCGGCGTCGGTGAGCCGGTCGCCGTCCACCTCGGCATTCACCAGGCTGCTGAACAGGTCGTCGCCGGGCTGCTCACGACGCTGCGCGGCCAGCGTGCCGGCAAGCTGATGCAGATAACCCACGCTTTCGAACATCACCTCCATCGCGCTGCGGCCGCCGAGACACACCGGGTCGTTGGCGGTCACCAGGGCGTCTGCGGCGTGGGCGACCTGCGCCCGTTCGGAACCCGGGATCCCCATCATGTCGGCCAGTGTCCGCAGCGGCAGTTCCTTGGCGCAGTACTCGACGAAGTCGGCTCCGCTGCCCGCAGCCTTCAGCTCTTCGACGATCGCCTTGGCGCTCGCCTTGATCGAGCCCTCGATGCGCCGGACCTGGCGGGGGGTGAACGCGGCGGTGGCCAACTTGCGCAACGTGGTGTGCCGGGGCGGGTCCATGGCCAGGAAGGACTGCGTCGTTTCCAGCAGCTCGGCGGGGATGTTCTCGAACTGCACGCCCTTGCCCGACAGGAACACCTCGTTGGTGCGGCTCACCGTGACGATGTCCGCGTGCCGGGTGACGGCCCAAAAACCGGGATCGTCGGGATCGTCCAGCATGGCGTCTTCGACCGGCGGGTGCCAGCTCACCGGACGCTCGGCGCGCAGAACGGCGTAGGACCGTTCCCGCTCGGCAGCGGTGCTGGACCAGAAGGCGCGCGACGACAGATCGACGGGGTCGTAGCTGCGGGCGGAGGGCGACGGCGCTGACATGGATTCCCCTTTGCTATGACGACGATCACACGCGCTTTGCCAACGCTACGTCTAGACAGATTGTCTAGTCAAGATGTCTGCACAACCGCTACGCTGAGCGGTGTGGGATCGGTGACTCGCAAGCCCCCGGCCAGCCGCCAACAGCGGCGTGGGGAGATCGAACGTCGCCTGCTCGACGCCACCGAGCGGCTGATGAGCGCAGGCACCAGCTTCACCGAACTCAGCGTGGACCGGCTCACGACCGAGGCGGGGATGTCGCGCGCCAGCTTCTACATCTACTTCGAGGACAAGGGCCATCTGCTGCGCCAGCTCGCCGGTCAGGTCTTCGGCGATCTGGCCTCGGGGGCCGAACGCTGGTGGGAGGTGGCAGGGCGTCGCGATCCCGACGATGTGCGCGCCGCGATGACCGCGATCGTCGCCAGCTATCGACGACACCAGCCGCTGCTGATCGCGCTCAGCGAGATGGCCGGCTACGACCCGCTGGTGGCGGCCACCTACCGGGAGTTGCTGACCGGCATCTCCGGCCGGGTGGCGCGGGTCATCGAGGACGGCCAGGCCGACGGTTCCATTCGCCGCGCCCTGCCCGTCGCCGCCACCGCGAGCGCCCTGACATGGATGGTGGAGCGAGCCTGTCAACAGAATCTACCGGCGCGGGACGCCGACTACGACGCTGAACTCGTCACGGCGCTAACCGAAGTCGTCTGGGGCGCGCTGTATCTGACGCCCACCGGAAGGTAGACCGGGCACTACCGCGCGATCCTGCCCTTCCAGGCCGAGCGGTCATAGGAGTTCTCGATCTTGTGACGCTGGCGTTCGCGCCTGGTGGCGAACAGCGCCGTGAGGCGGCAGATCGGGGGCACGCGCGTCGGGGACAGCATGTAGGTGACGTTGCCGCGGCCGACGCGGAGGTTGTCCGGGCTGTCGAGATCGAGCCGGAAGTAGTTGTTGTGCACGACCAGCAGACCCAACAGGGCGTTGCTGACGGCCAGCGAATCGACCCGTGCGGCAGGCAGATTGGGGAAATCGGCCATGCCGTCGTACTGGCGGCACACGTCGGTCACCGAAAACGGGGTGGCCACCGGTACGCCGACACCGCCGTAGTCGGGCAGCGTCATGAACTTCACCAGCCCGCGGTCGGCCTGGTAGACGCCGTGGAAAGGCTGCTCAGGATTGGCCAGCAGCAGAAACGACACCTTGTCGACGGGGACCGGCGAGGTCGGCCCGTGCTCGCGCAGCCACTTGCAGGCCACCTGCGCCCCCATGCTCACGCCGTAGACCAGCACGTCGTCGGCGTCGGGGCATCCGTCGAAGTGCGCGGTCAGCATGTCGTCGAGCGTCTGCGCACCTCTTTCCACCGCGCGGACCGCCGGGACATACCGCAATCCGTCGAAGTAGGTGTTGGGGTACTTGACCTTCCGGATTGTCTTGCCCCTGGTGACGGCGCCACGACACATGAACCGCAGAAACCCGCTCCATCCCGCCCCGTCGATGGTGAAAACGGTGCTCATCGCGGTGTCCTACACCGCCACCAGGTCGTCGGCGTGGACGACGGGGCGGCGCGCATCCGGCGCCAACTCGACGGTGGAATGACCGATCATGGCCGCCAGTTCCGTTGCGTCGTAACCGACGACACCACGAGCCACCACCGACGCGTCCGGGCCACACAGTTCGACCACGTCGCCGCCGTGGAATCTGCCCGATACCCCGGTGATGCCGGCCGCCAACAGTGAGCGCCGCCGTTGCAACACCGCCTCGACCGCACCGGCGTCGAGCGTCAACGTGCCCGCCGTGTCCGCGGCGTGCCGTACCCAGAACTTGCGCGCCGACAACCGTTGCGGCCGTGGCGCGAACACGGTGCCCACCGATGCGTGCGAGAGGGCCGCGGCAGCGTCGGCAGCGGCAGCCAGCAACACCGGGACGCCGGCGTCGGCGGCCAGCAACGCCGCCGACAGTTTCGACACCATCCCGCCGGTGCCCAGGTGACTGCTCTCCCCGGCCACCACGCCGGTGAGGTCGTCGGGACCGCGCACCTCGGGGACCAGCCGGGCCGGCCCTTTGCGGGGGTCGGCGTCGTAGAGCCCGTCGATGTCGGAGAGCAACACCAAGGCATCGGCGCCGACCAGGTGCGCCACCAGCGCCGAGAGCCGGTCGTTGTCGCCGAACCGGATCTCGTTGGTGGCCACGGTGTCGTTCTCGTTGACGATCGCCACCGCGTGCAGTGCCCGGAGCCGGTCCAGGGTGCGGGCGGCGTTGGTGTGCGACACCCGCATCGAGACGTCCTGGGCGGTGAGCAACACCTGCCCGACGGTCCGGCCGAACCGGCCGAATGCTGCGCTCCAGGCGTTGACCAACGCCACCTGGCCCACGCTGGCGGCAGCCTGCTTGGTGGCCAGGTCCGCGGGCCGCTTCGATAAGCCGAGCGGCTCCAGCCCGGCGGCGATCGCGCCCGACGACACGATCACCACGTCCGAGCCGGCTGTCATCCGGGCCTCGATCGCCTCGGCCAGCCCGGCCAGCCGGTCCGCGTCGAACATGCCGTTGTCGGCCGTCAGCGCGGTGGTGCCGATCTTGACGACGACGCTGCGTGCCGTGCGGATCGCCTCTCGGGCCGTGCCGGTCATGCCTCGTCCGACTGCTCGCGACGCTGCTTGCGCGCGCTCTTGCGTTCGGCGGCACCGACCCGGTCGGTGCGCTCCAGCCGGCTGTCGGTGCCCCGCCCGGACAAGGTGACGTCCACGCCGGCCGGCGTGGCCGGCTCCCAGTCGAACGTCATCTCCCCGATGGTGACCGCGCAGCCCGGCGTGGCGCCCAGCCGCAGCAGCTCGTCCTCGACCCCGAGCCGCGCCAACCGGTCACCCAGATAGCCGATCGCCTCGTCGTTGTCGAAGTTGGTCTGGTGCACCCAGCGCTCCGGGCGCGACCCGCGCACGATGAAACCGCCGTCGCCGTCGGGCGCCACGCTGAACCCGGTCTCCCCCGCGGGTATCGGCCGGATCACCGGCCGGCGGGCCACCGGTTCCGGCTGCGCGGCACGATAGGCCGCCACCATCTCGGCCAGCGCGAAAACCAATGGCCGCAGGCCGTCCCGGCTCACCGTCGACACCATGAACACCGGCCAGCCGCGCTCGGCCACGATGTCGTCGCGGACGAACTCGGCCATCTCCCGCGCCTCCGGCACGTCGATCTTGTTGAGCACCACCGCCCGCGGCCGGTCCACCAGGTCACCCAGCGCCGAATCCCCTTGCATGGTGGGCGTGTAGGCGGCCAGTTCGGCTTCGATCGCCTCGATGTCGGAGAGCGGATCACGGCCCGGCTCTGCGGTTGCACAATCCACAATGTGCACCAGTACCGCGCACCGTTCGATGTGCCGCAAGAAGTCCAGGCCCAGTCCGCGTCCCCCCGAGGCGCCCGGGATCAAGCCGGGCACATCGGCGGCGGTAAAGGTGTTGTCCCCGGCCGAGACCACGCCCAGGTTCGGCGCGAGCGTCGTGAACGGGTAGTCGGCGATCTTCGGCTTGGCCGCCGAGATCACCGACACCAATGCGGATTTGCCCGCCGAGGGAAACCCGATCAGGCCCACATCGGCGACGGTCTTGAGTTCCAGCGTGAGGTCGCGGGTCTCGCCCTTCTCCCCCAGCAGCGCGAATCCGGGCGCCTTGCGGGCCCGCGACACCAATGCCGCGTTGCCCAATCCGCCGCGCCCGCCGGCGGCGGCTTCGAAACGGGCGCCCGCACCGACCAGGTCGGCCAGCAGCCGGCCGTGCTCGTCGAGCACCACGGTGCCGTCGGGCACCTTGATCTCCAGGTCGGAGCCGGCAGCGCCGTCCTTGTTGCTGCCCTGGCCCTGCTTGCCGGACGCGGCCTTGATGTGCGGCCGGAAATGGAAGTCCAACAGGGTGTGCACGCCCGGGTCGACGACCAGCACGACACTGCCGCCGCGACCACCGTTGCCGCCGTCCGGGCCGCCCAGCGGCTTGAACTTCTCCCGGTGAATCGACGCGCAGCCGTTACCCCCGTCGCCGGCGCGCACATGGATGACGACGCGGTCGACGAACCGGGACATCGAGCTTTCCTCTCACCCAACCCACACACCGAGCGTGCAACCACTGCGAAGTTTGTCGCCCATTTTCGCAGTCAGTGCACGCATCCGGCGCGGGGCCGGTTGGTTAGCTCTCGACGCGGGCGACAGGAACGATGTTGACGGTCTTGCGGCCGCGCTTCAGGCCGAACTCGACCGCACCGGGCGCCGTGGCGAACAGGGTGTCGTCCCCACCGCGCCCGACGTTAGTGCCGGGATGGAAATGAGTACCCCGCTGCCGCACCAGAATCTCGCCGGCCTTGACGACCTGGCCGCCGAACCGCTTGACGCCGAGACGCTGCGCGTTGGAGTCGCGCCCGTTGCGTGAGCTGGAAGCGCCCTTCTTGTGTGCCATCTCGTTCGCTCCCTACTTGATGCCGGTGACCTTGAGCACGGTCAGCTGCTGACGGTGCCCCTGCCGCTTGTGGTAGCCGGTCTTGTTCTTGAACTTGTGGATGCGGATCTTGGGGCCCTTGGTGTGCTCGAGCACCTCGCCGGTGACCGCGACCTTCGCCAGCTTGCCGGCGTCGGTGGTGACGGTGGTGCCGTCCACGACCAGCGCGACCGGCAGCGAGACCGACGATCCCGGCTCTGAATCGAGCTTCTCGACCTTGACCACGTCACCGACGGCAACCTTGTACTGCTTGCCGCCGGTCTTGACGATTGCGTACGTCGCCATCGTTGGTGTCTACCTCTACTTCTCGAGTACTTCTCGGGTGCCGCTCACAGCGCACGCCATCGGGACTTGCGCAGGTGGGTGGGGTTCTGTCGGCCGAGCCGGGTTAATTCCGCCTGGCGACAACTGGTCTAGGGTACTTGACCAGCGACTAAGGGGTCAAACCGGCCTCGCCTACCCCGCGCGGTGCCCTTTCTCAGCTCGGCGGCCCCGCCGGCCGGGCCGCCGCCCGGCGCCGTCGAGGACGTTCGTAGGGCGCCGCGGCTGCCAGGGTGTCCCGGCCGGCCTCGTCGTCATCGGTGTCGTCGTCGGACTCGTCTGCCTCGTCGATGACGTCCAGATCGTCGTCGTAGTCGTCGTCATCGTCGTCGAGGTCGACTTCGACCTCTTCATCGGTGTCGTCGCCGTCGTCGGTGTCGTCGCTGTCTTCACCGTCGTAGGTGTCGTCGGTGTCCTCACCGTCGTAGGTGTCGTCGCTGTCCTCGGCGAGCGCGGCGCCGGTCACCTGCGGCTCCTGCTCGACGGCCGACTGCTGCTCCCCGGCCGCCGACTCCGCGGTGGCCTCGACCTCCGCGCCGTCGTCGGACTCGTCGTCGCCGCGGTCACTTGCCGCGGCCATGGCCTTGAACATCGGGTGGTCACCGGGGGTGTGCGCCGGAACCTTGGCCACGACCGGCTCGTCGACCTTGGGCTTCTTCGATCGCCTGCTGCGGCGGCCGGCCGGTTCGGACCTACGTCCCGGCGCGGCCGAGTCGACCGGGTCGGCGTGCACCATGATGCCGCGTCCGGCGCAGTGCTGACACGACGACGAAAAGGCCTCGATCAGGCCGGTGCCCAGCCGCTTGCGGGTCAGCTGTATCAACCCCAGCGACGTCACCTCCGAGACCTGGTGGCGAGTGCGGTCACGGCCCAGTGCCTCGGTCAGCCGGCGCAGCACCAGGTCGCGGTTGGATTCCAGCACCATGTCGATGAAGTCGATGACGATGATGCCGCCGATGTCGCGCAACCGCAGTTGCCGCACGATCTCCTCGGCGGCTTCCAGGTTGTTCTTGGTCACCGTCTCCTCGAGGTTGCCGCCGGATCCGGTGAACTTGCCGGTGTTGACGTCGACGACCGTCATGGCCTCGGTCCGGTCGATCACCAGCGTGCCGCCCGAGGGCAGCCAAACCTTGCGGTCCATCGCCTTGGCCAACTGCTCGTCGATGCGGTGCACGGCGAACACATCCGGCCCGGACTGCCCCTCCGGACCTTCGGGAACCTGGTAGCGGGTCAACTTCGACACCAGTTCGGGCGCCACCGAACCCACGTAGTCGTTGATCGTGGCCCAGGCGTCGTCACCGGACACCACCAGCTCGGTGAAGTCCTCGTTGAACAGGTCCCGGATCACCTTGACCAACACATCGGGCTCTTCGTACAGCGCCACCGCCGCGCCGGCTGCCTTGTTCTTGGTTTCGGCCGCGGTGGCCTCGATCTGGGTCCAGCGTTCCTGGAGGCGTTCCACGTCCGAGCGGATGTCTTCTTCTTTGACACCCTCAGACGCGGTGCGGATGATCACGCCGGCGTCGGGGGGCACCACCTCGCGCAGGATCTCCTTGAGCCGTTGCCGCTCGGTGTCGGGCAGCTTGCGGCTGATCCCGGTCGACGACGCGCCCGGCACGTACACCAGGTAGCGGCCAGCCAGCGACACCTGCGTGGTCAGCCGGGCGCCCTTGTGCCCGATCGGGTCCTTGCTGACCTGCACGACGACATAGTCGCCGGGTTTGAGCGCCTGCTCGATCTTGCGGTTGGTCCCACCGAGGCCGGCGGCCTCCCAGTTGACCTCGCCGGCGTAGAGCACGCCGTTGCGGCCCCGGCCGATGTCGACGAAGGCGGCCTCCATCGATGGCAGCACGTTTTGCACGATGCCCAGATAGACGTTGCCCACCAGCGACGTGGAGGCGGCCGAGGTGACGAAATGTTCGACCATCACGCCGTCTTCGAGCACGGCGATCTGGGTGTAACGCGCGCCGGTGTGCGGCGGCTCGGTGCGGACGCGGTCACGGACCACCATCCGGCGTTCGACGGCCTCGCGGCGAGCCAGGAACTCGGCTTCACTCAGGATCGGCGGCCGGCGGCGCCCGGCGTCGCGACCATCGCGGCGACGCTGCCGTTTGGCCTCCAGCCGGGTCGAGCCGGTGATGCCCTGGATCTCGTCGTCCGACGAGCTCTTCTCGTTCTTGGTGCTCCTGGTGGTCTTCCGCGGGGCCCGTTCGTGTACGACGGTGTTCGGCGGGTCATCGCTTGACCCGGTGTCCTCGTCATCGCCGTTGCCGGTCTTGCGCCGACGCCGGCGGCGCCGACGTCGGCTGCCCGTCTCGTCGGCCGCATCACCGTCGTCGTCACCGGTGTCCTCGGCGTCCGAGTTCTCGCCGGACTCCGCGGCCGAATCGTCGTCGTCGCCGTCGTCGTCGGCGTCGGCGTCGGTGTCTGCCCCGTCGTCCGAGGCTGCGCCGTCGGAGCCGCGGCCCCGGCCGCGACCGCGCCGACCGCGGCGGCGACGCCGATTGGCGGGGCGGTCCCCGTTCTCGTCGTCGCTGTCGGAGCCGAGGTCGTCGTCATCATCGGACCCGGCGTCGGCCTCCTGGGGCGCCGGCGGCTCGAACGTGACCGGTTGCGGCGCCACGAACAACGGCATGTAGTCGACCCGCGTGTTGGCCGCCTCCGGAGCCGTCTCCAGCAACAGCCGCGACTCCGGCTCGTCGGCCGCGTCCCCGGGTTCGCCGGACGCCTCCGCGGTGGGCGATTCGGTGGGCGATTCGGTGGAAACCAGCAGGTCGCGAACGCGGACCGCCTCGACGCGGTCCACGCTGGAGTGGGCGCTGCGTGCCCGTCCGTCCAGCTCGATCAGCGCGTCGAGAACCCGCTTGCTGGTGGTGCCCAGAACCCGCGCCAGGGAGTGGACCCGCAGCCGGTCCGGCAGCCCCTCCTGCTCGGTCGGCACCGCTGATACGTCTGAAAAAGGGCTCTTGAAAAGCGACGAATCTGCCACGTATTCTCCTCAAGCCCCCGGGCGCGTCGCTTACGACGCGGCCACGCGAGGGCTTCTCGTTATTCGCCCGGCTCACTTCCCCGGGCTTGTGGTGGTCTCGCTCCGAGGGGCTCGGGTGGAACCGACTCGGTGCCTGGCTGAATGAGGACCGGCGATCGGCGCCGCATCACATCTCGCGACCGTCGCACTCACCTAAGTCTTCATTCGGGTGTCGGACACCGGTCCGGTGACGTTCACCCAGTGGCCAGTATCCCACACAACCGGACCGAGCCGCGCGAAAGGCATTAACTCCGAGGTCAGGCCAGTGTCATCGGAGACGTCGGCGACGACGGCTTCAAGTCGGGAAACCACAGCGCGATCTCGCGTTCCGCCGACTCCGGGGAGTCGGAGCCGTGCACCAGGTTGAACTGGGTCTCCAGCCCGAAGTCGCCCCGGATGGTGCCGGGCGTGGCCTTGGCCACCGGGTCGGTACCGCCGGCGAGCTGCCGGAAGGCCTCGATGGCCCGCGGCCCCTCCACCACGGCCGCGACCACCGGCCCGGAGGTGATGAAGTCCAGCAGCGAGGCGAAGAACGCCTTGCCTTCGTGTTCGCCGTAGTGCTGCCGGGCCACCGCCTGCTGGACCGGCCGCAGTTCCAGCGCCGCCAGCGTCAGGCCCTTCTTCTCGATCCGGCTGATGATCTCGCCCACCAGCCGGCGGTTCACGCCATCCGGCTTGATCAGCACCAAGGTCCGCTCAGTCATGAAGCGCCGCTCCTCATCCATCGCTCCGTGTCCCTCGCCGCCGCGCGGCCGGGTACTCCACCGGTCATCGCCAGCGGCACGGGCGACAGCGTACCGAATCGCCGCCCGGCCACCAGCGCCACCGACACGCTCCGCCTCGCTCCGCTCCGCCTCGTCACTGGCGGTGCCGATACGCCGCTCCTCAGCCTCGCTCCGCTCCGCCTCGTCACTGGCGGCGCAACACCTCCGCACGGAAGTGCGCGATCAGTCCCCACACCGTGGCGAACACCAGCCCCATGATCCCGACAGCCGGATAGACCACGAAGCCGGCGATCAGCACCAGTTGCAGCGCCAGGTTGGCCCAGATCGCCCAGGGCCGGCCCTGGATACCGGTGAACAGCAGCAACAGCAGCGCCAGACCCAGCAGGTAGGTCAGCGACACCGGCGAGAGCCCCCCGCCGACCACATGGACCACCGGCAGCGCCAACAGCACCACGATCGCCTCGAGGATCAGCGTCGCCGCCATCACGCCGCGGAAGCCGCGCCATGGATCGGGCGCCGCCGTGGGGTCGCTCACTGGTCTACCTTCCTGAGGTCATCGCTTCTGGATGAAGCGTTGATGCACCCGAGGTGCCACCAGGTCACTGC
>NZ_LQPS01000030.1 GCF_002101885.1 Mycolicibacter senuensis | reverse complement strand
ACGGGTGGGTGAGGTGGGGGTGGGCTTGGCCGTTACCCCGTGTGGGTGAGGAGTTCCCAGGGCTTCATGCCGAGCAGACCGGCAAGATGTCCCTGCATCTCGACGCCGGTCGGCAGCGGGCGCCACCAGATCGTCACCTCGGCGATCTGGCCGTCCGCGTCGAGTTGGATGTAGTCCATTCCATTGACCCCGGTGTCGTTGATCTCCAACCGGAAGTGCGCGGCGTGGTGCGTCTCGCCGGTGAGAACCTCCCCATAGCGGAGGTCGGCCGCCATCGCGCTGACGGTCCGGATGGCTTCCAGCACCGCCTCGCGGCCGGTGACCGGCTCGTCGTCGAGTGGGCTGTACAGGACCACGTCCTCGGCAAGGATGCCGGAAAGGGCGTCTTTGTCAGCACCGCCGTTCATGCAGTCGACAAAGGCCTCTACCGTCTCGCGGTGCGGGGCGAATGTGGTCATGGCTACTCCTTGTGTCCTTGTCTCTCCGTGTCAGATGACCGTGGTGCCGCCGTCGACCACCAACTCCATGCCGTTGACGTAGCTCGAGTCATCGGAGGCGAGGAACAATGCGGCCGAAGCGATTTCCTCGGGTTTGCCCATCTCGCGGCGCGGGATTACCGATTCGAACTGCGCCTTCATCTCCTCGTCCATCACCTTCGCCAGCATCGGCGAGGAGACCTGACCGGGGATCAGCACGTTCACCCGGATCCTGCGATCCCGCAACTCCGACACCCACACCCGTGCGTAGGCAGATAGCGCGGCCTTGCTCGCTGCGTACACGCTCCAGTTGGGATAGCCCCGCAGCGATGCGTTCGACCCGGTCATGAAGATCGAGCCGCCATCGTTGAACAGCGGGAGCGCCTTCTGAACGGTGAACAGCGTGCCGCGCGCGTTCAGCCCGAAAGTGGCATCGAACTGCTCCTCGGTGATCTCGCCGAGCGTGGCCTGCTCGCCCGTCCCGGCACTGGCCCACAACACATCGATCGCGCCCTTTTCCCGTTTGACAGTGTTGAACAACCGGTCCAGATCGTCGAGGTCGGCTGAATCGCCCGGCACGCCAGTCACGTTCCGGCCGATCAGTTCGACGGCCTCGTCCAGCGCATCCTTTCGCCGGCCCGAGATGAAGACGTGCGCCCCTTCGTCAACGAACAACTTGGCACCGGCCAGCGCCATACCGCTCGTCCCGCCGGTGATCACCGCGACCTTGCCATCGAGCTTTCCCATGATCCGCTCCGTTCACTCCATTGAGACTATGTATACCGATCGGTGTATGTACCGTATCGGAAGCTAGCAGCGATGACAAGCTATGCACACCGATCGGTACCCACCTGGGCTATGCTGGGCGGATGACGGAGGTGGAGAAGGGGCCGCAGGGGCTGCGTCGCGGCAGGGGTGCACGAGAACGCATCCTGCACGCTTCCCAACAGCTGTTCCGCGATCAAGGCATCAACAGCACCGGAATGGATCAGCTCTGCGCGGTGGCCCAGGTGTCCAAACGGACGTTCTACCAGCACTTCAGCGGCAAGGATGAGCTGATCGCCGAGCACCTACGCCGATTCGATCCTGACGTGCTGCCCGAGGTGTTCGACCGCAGCGACCTCAGCCCGCGCGAACGGCTGCTTGCCGCCTTCGACATCCACGGCCCGCTGTGCCCGTTCATCGCCGCGGCCGTCGAGATCAACGACCCGGACCACCCGGCCCGCCTGCACGCCCGCGACTACAAGAAAGCATTTGCCGCGCGGCTCAGCGCGACCGCACGCGAGGCCGGCGCCACCGACCCCGACCAGCTCGGCGAACAACTGGCTCTGCTGCTCGACGGCGCCTCGGCACGCAACCGCGTCCTCAACTCCGAGAGCTTTGCCACCGCAGCCGCCATCGCCGCCGTGCTCATCGACAACTCCATCCCCGCGGCAGCGGTACCGATTGGCGCACGCTGACCGGCCGAACAAGGAGGCGACAATGCGCGTTGGGCGCTCGGTTGCTCGATTCAATCGCCGCTTCACCAACCGGGCGGCGCTGCGGGTCGCAGGACTCCTGCCCGCCCTGGGAATACTGGAACATACCGGACACCGAACCGGAAACCGTTACCGCACACCGCTACTCGTTTTCGATACCGCCGACGGCTACGCCCTGCTCATCGGCTACGGGCCTACGACGCACTGGGTCCGCAACGTTCTCGTCCATGGCTCGGCCGTCATCCGGAAGCACGGCCGCACCCACCAGGTCGCCAAGCCGCGCCTACTCAGCAAGAGCCAAGCCGCTCACACCGTCAAACCGCTTTCGCGGCCGCTATACCTGCTGTTCCCGTACAACGAGGCGGTACTGGTGCTGACACGTCAGCCGCAGTGATCGGGCTCCTGCGGACACACCGCACGATAGTGTTTCACGGTGTCAGGGCGATGAAGCCCGCTGCCAGGAAGGGGCCCGCGGTGTGTGCTGCTGAGGCGGGCATCCGCATTGAAGACCCTTCACGCAGATGCCGGCACGACCCGCGGGTGAATCACGTATGAGTGCGACGGAGCATGACGGACTTGCAGAGCCGCCAGGCCCCGAGGCCGACGCCTGGCGCCGGCTTGTCGACGCCATGCGTGCCGCGGGGGAGCAGGTGCTCACCGATACCGCGGGGCTGTCTCGAATAGAGCAGGCTGACGGACTCCGGGCGTTGTTGCGAGCGTTCGCGAATCAATTGGGCCGCTTCGAGGTCGACCGGGACAAACCCGAGCTGATCCCGTTCAACGGGTGGCGGCAGAAGTTCCTGATGGACAATCCGGATTTCGCTACTGGGTTGCCGACATCCGCGCCGACGGGCGGTACCGGATTCGCGGCAACCGTGGCGATGCCGCCTATGTCTCGATCACGGTGTACGCCGCTGCCGTCGGTACCGATGCCCAGGCCACGGCGCGGATAGACAGTGACGAGTTGACTTTCGACGAATCCGGCCGGCTACCAAGTCACTCTCGGCGGTCAGCGACCGGCGACGGGGGACTGGCTGGATCTGCCCGCGGGCGCGACCGTGGTGTGGGTCCGGCACTTTCACAACGACGTCCATCACGACGCCATCGGATGGTGCGCCATCGACCCGGCCGCCCAACCTCCGGTACCGGCGCCGATCGACCCGGAAAGGCTCTCCCGCCAGCTGACCAGGTTCGCGACGGCGACGACCTATCTGCCGCGGATCTGGGCTGCCGCCACCGCGGCGGACCTGGCGGAACCCAACCAGATGCGGCACTGGGAGGAGATGACCGGCGGGGCGGTGTACACCGAGCCCGGTATCCATTACCTGCGCGGGGGATGGCAGCTCGCACCAGAGGAGGCACTGGTGATCGAGGGGGAGACGGTGGACTGCCGCTACTGGAACATCCTGGCCTACAGCCGCTTTCTCAATTCCCTCGACCACCGTCACCGCCGCGTCTCCTACACCGGAGCCACCGCCACCGTCGTCGGCAATCGGTATCGGTTCGTGCTGGCTCCCGAGGACCCGGGGGCGAGTGACGCCGACTGGATCGACACCGAAGGGCGGCCGGAGGGCATCGTGGTGATCCGGTTCTTGCAGCCTGCCCGCACACCGCCGCTTCCCACCGTTACGCGGGTGCGGCGCAGTGACATTCGAGCGCAACGATGACCCGGTGGAATGCGCCGGTGCGGACTGCCGCTGCTGCACGGTTCTACCAGGCGGCCGAAGACGACCGGGTCGTGCGGCCCGAGAGGTATCGGCTCGGTGTCGACGCCGTAGACCTGGTGATCGACCGGGCCTCGCGGGGAGGTGGCGATGCCATGTTCGGCGAGGTGGCCGACTGGAAACCCGGCCTGGAGCACTATCTGGGGTCGGCGGCCGAGGACGGCCGGCTCAACGCGCTGGGTGCCAAGAATGCGCACAGCACCGCGGTGGGACGACTACGTGCCCGCGCGGCGATCGACACGTACCTGCGCGAACATCCCGACCTGGAGCAGCGGCCGCTGCCCGCACCGATCATCATCACCGGCGGCTGGCGTACCGGGACCACCTTCTTGTTCCGGCTGCTGGGTCGCGACTCGCGACTGCGGGCACCGTTGCCCGCCGAACTCGGTGCGCCCTGGCTGCTGGCCGGCGACCTGAAGCCGCAGCAGCGAGCGGAACGGTTGGCTGCCGCCGCGTCCGGCCATCAGATGCTGCACATCCTGAACCCGGCCATGGCGGCCGTCCACGATTCCGGCCCGGACCTCGCCGAAGAATGCGTCCTGGCGATGGGCACCACCCTGCGCAATTGGGGCTTCACCGCTACCACTCGCTGGACGGGTACGCCCGCTGGCTGGCCGGGGAGTCGTTTGCCGCGGAATACCGTCAGCACGGGCGCATCTTGCGAATCCTCGATGCCGACGACGGACGACGATGGGTCCTCAAGGCGCCGGCACATACCGCGGAGCTCGAACATCTCATCGCGACCTATCCCGGTGCCTGCGTGATCTGGTTACACCGTGACATCGTCGAGACGGTGGCTTCCGGGGCCAGCCTGTTCGCCACCTACCGATCCACCTACAGCGATGAGGTCGACGGTCACGATGTCGGTCGGTTCCAGACCGAGCAGACCGAGCTGTGGCTGCGGCGCGCGGTCACAGCCCGCAAATCCTCACCGGCACAGACCATTAAATGGCTGGACATCCACTACCGCGACCTGCTGTCCGATCCGGACGCGACGCTGCGCCGAATCTACGCTGCCGCTGACCTGGACGCCCCGGACACTGCGGCGATGATCGCTGAGCACCACAGCGCCCAACCCCGACACGGAAAGGGCCAACACCGGTACGTGGCCGCCGGCTTCGGCATCGACCCGCAGGCTCTGCGCGAACGCATGCGGTTCTACACCGACACGGTGTCGCCTGCTGCGGGGTAGCGTCACCGGTGGGCAGACCAGGCGGGCGGATACTCAGCTCGGGCGCGCGCCGGCCGTCGATCAGAATAGCGAGCTGAAGTCAGTCAGGTCACTCAAATCTGATACGGCAGAATCAGGTTCGACCGCGGGGAATTCGAACAGCGTCAGAAATGGCTCCTGTCCGTTGACGCTGAGCACGTCTTTGATGCCTGCCGCGTCGCTGATGAAGGTGTTGGTCAGTCCGACTCCGTTGCCGAAGAACCCCTGGATGGTGAACGCGTCAGCGAACCCGACTGTCGGGTCGTTCAGAAAGTAGTTCGTGAACAGCGGCTCGAGACCGGGTAGTCCGAGTTGCACGGGAATGAACGGGAACAGCTCCAAGCTATCTTCAGTAGTTCCGACGTTGGGGAACCCGGAGCCGTCGAGGACTGCGGTGACCTCTGAATGACCCACACTTCCGAAAATCGGTGTGTACGAAGACGTCATGTGGGCCGTGTACCACTCCTCACCATCCACTGGTAACCCATTGGAATCGAGCTCGTGCGCGAAAATCGCGGTGTTCCCGTTAGACGTGGTTGGAAGCGTGGCTATATAACCGGGCAGCATCGCCGCAGAGTATTGCGGAAACTGTGTTGACGATATCGTCAGATAGGGCCAGGCGTCGTCGATGGCGTCAGCGCCGGCGCCCGGACTCGCGGCCAGGGCCGCACCGAGACCGGTGCCCAAAGCGATTCCGAGAAACACGGTTGCGCGGCGTGATTGCAGCAGCGGACGAGTCGGCATCGCGGCCCCATTCCTATCTGACGTTGCCGGTGCGATGGTGCCGCTGAAGATACGCGTGACGGCACCGCCTACCATGCGATTGAAAAAAGGGCACCGGTTACTAACCGTACAACGTACTGGAAACGATTGAAAGAGCAGCGGTCATGGCCCGCCGATGCGCTGGGCGCAGCGCCTGTTCAGCGCCATGTTTGCATTTCAGCTATTGCGCGGAGACCGATGGACGCAGGGGAAGGGCGACCATCGCCTGCGGCACGCTATGGGTTTGGTTATAGTCCTGATCGGGCGAGGAGATCAGCCGATTCGGTGCACAGCGAAAGCGCGAGAGGAAGCCCATGGGGACGATCACACACCGCCACGCAGCAGCCATCGGCTTGGTCGCCATCGCACTGACCGCCGTGGGGTGCAGCCATCGAGAAGCTTCCGACGCGTCGGCGCCGCCTCAGGTCTTGTTGATCGCCACCACTACGGCTGGAGTCCCGGCGCCACCTGCCGACGTGAAGCTCATCGGGGACAGAGGCGTCGAGGTAACCCTGACGGGACCAATTGCCGCCAAGTACTCGTCGGCAACGGAGAGTCAGAGAGAGGCGCTCGGCAAGCCGCTGACCGGCGACCACAACGCAGGAACACGAGAGAGTGGCGTGGTGTTTCAGCAATTTCAAGGCGGAGCGATCGTCGCAAAGAACGGCGAAACGGGTACGCCTGCATACATCGCCGAGGGCAAGATCCGGGACGCCTGGAATGTCGAACGCGACCAGGATGGCGTGCCTGCGGTTCCCGGCAACAACGGTTCGGCGGGCCCATTAGGCATCCCCACCAGTGACCAGACTCCCGTGGGGGGCCAGCTGGTGTCGACATTCGAGCACGGAAAGATCGCCTACGACACGAAGACCGGCCAGGTCGAGGTGACGGTCAATGGGAAGACCGTGCCTTCTGGGCTGTAACGCCTGGCCGGGGTCACGACAGTGACGTGATGATCGGCAAGCTCATAACCGTCAGAATGTTGAACTTCCACGCCCGACCCAGCAGTGCAATATGACCCACGAACATGGCGGGCGCGGCGCCGACGGTGACGGTGCCGTCGATATGACTTTGGCCACAAGGTGATTCCCCGCGTTCGCCGGTCACCGGGTGGCAGATGCCGCGCGGACGTCCCGGAGTACCGATGCGGCCGGCCGGTCGCCGTGGCCGGACACGGTTTCGTTTTGCCTCCGCTTGTCACGGGTACATGGCCCGTGGAGCAGAGGTGAGAGGCAGAGTTGAGAGTGAGTCCCGTGATGGAATTGGCTGAGCTGACGGTCGTTGATCCGCGGAACGGAAACACCGTCTCGCGCGTGCCCATCGCCGACGCCTCGGCTTGTGAAGACGCCGTCGCCCGCGCCCGCGCCGCGTCGACGGATTGGGCGCGGACACCGCCTGCGGAGCGGGCGGCCGCTGTCAGGGCCGCAGCCGGCGCAGTCCAGGCAGCGGCCGCCGAGCTGGCCGGGCTCAACGAACGCGAGACCGGCAAGCTGAAAGACGATGCCCTGGGCGGCGTGGCAGCCGGTATCGACACGCTAGTGCAATACGCCGAACTCGGCCCGTTGCACCGTGGTCGTAGCTTGCAGGGCGTCTGGGGCGCAACGGATCTGATGGTTCCCGGACCGCGGGGCGTGGTGGCGGTGCTCACCCCGTGGAACGATCCGATCGCGGTGGCGGCTGGCCTGCTGGGCGCAGCGCTGGTATCCGGCAACACGGTGGTGCACAAGCCAAGTGAGCGTTGTCCGGCCACCGGCCGCCGTTTTGCGGAGTTATTGAGCGCTCAGCTTCCGGACGGAGTGCTGGAGATCGTCGACGGTGATGCGGCGGTCGGTTCGCGGCTGGCGGCGGCTGAGCAGGTCGATGTGGTGGCCCACGTCGGCAGTACCGCTGCGGGCCAGCAGATCACCCGAGCGTGCGCCGTGCGCGGCGCCAAGGCGTTATTGGAAAACGGCGGCAACGACGCATTGATCGTTGACGCCGGTGTGGACCCGCGGTGGGCGGCCAGCCAGGCTGCGCTGGGCGCCTTCGCCAATGCCGGGCAGATCTGCGTGTCCGTCGAACGGGTGTACGTGGTCGAGTCCGGTTCGCAGGCATTCCTTCAAGCTTTGGCCGACGAGGCGCGCCGCTGGGCGGATCGGATCGGCCCGCTGGTCGACGAGCGCCAGCGTGCGCATGTGCACCGACACGTCGACGACGCGGTTCGGCGTGGGGCGCGGCTGCTGGTCGGCGGTCAGCCGCGACCCGGGAGGGGTTCGTTCTATCCGCCGACCGTGCTGACCGACTGCGCCTCGGACATGCTCGTGTTCGCCGAGGAAACGTTCGGTCCGGTGGCTCCGGTACGGGTGGTGCCGGACTTCGAGACGGCCTTGGCGGAGGCTGCCGATGACCGCTACGGGTTGGCGGCAACGGTGCTGACCCCGGATATGGCCCACGCGCAGACGGCCTGGCGGAGTCTGCCGGTGGGCACGGTGAAGATCAATGCGGTGTTCGGCGGGGCGCCCGGCGGAGCGGCCCAGCCGCGCCGGCTCAGCGGCAACGGTTTCGGATTCGGACCGGAGCTGCTCGATGAAATGACCACGACGAAAGTAGTGCACTGGACGTCACCCGGCAGGTGAGGGCTGGGTCGGGGCATGGGGCTGCGGGCTGATCAGTCCTGCTCTGCCGCTCTGGGCGACGCGACGAACGTGGTGAAGGGATTATGGCGTCACAGCAATCATCACCTGGGGGAGAGATCCTCGTCATCGGAGCCGGCGAACTCGGCGGCAACGTTGTCGCCGCACTGACTCGTCGGGATGGCGCACCGTCGGTAACGGTGCTGCTGCGGCCGTCGGACACACCCCGGCATGCCCGGCTACGCGACGAGTTCGCGGCCCGCGGCGTCGGAATCGTCGAGGCCGACGTTGCGATGGTGTCGGCGGCGGAGCTGTCGACAGTGCTTAGATGGTTTCACACGGTGGTGAGCTGCATCGGATTTGCAGCCGGGGCGGGAACCCAACGAAAGATCACCGAGGCCGCGTTGACGGCGCGGGTTTCGCGATACTTCCCGTGGCAGTTCGGCGTCGACTATGACGCCATCGGACGCGGCAGTCCACACGACCTGTTCGACGAACAACTCGACGTGCGCGACATGCTGCGCGCCCAGAGCGCGACCGAATGGGTGATCGTGTCGACGGGCATGTTCACCAGCTTCCTGTTCGAACCCGACTTCGGCGTCGTCGACCTCAGCACCAATACCGTTAACGCGCTCGGCAGTTGGGACACCGAAGTCACCGTCACCACTCCGGAGGACATCGGCGTACTCACCGCGGAGATCGTCCAGACCCCCCCGCGCATCGCGGACCAGGTCGTCTACGTCGCCGGGGACACGATCACCTACCGTGAACTCGCCGAAATCGTCGGACGGACAAGGGAAGGCCAGGTCAACCGCAATGAATGGACCGTCGCGTATCTACTGCACGACCTCGACCGAAACCCCGACGATGGACTACGGAAGTACCGTGCGGTGTTCGCTCAGGGTAAGGGCGTGGCGTGGCCGAAGGCCGATACGTTCAACGTCACCCGCGGCATCCCAACCACGACCACCGAGGAGTGGGCGCGCAAACACTTCAGCGCGAAACATTAGAGCTGGGCGTATACATGCCGCCTGGGCAAGGGGAGAATCGCTGCATGTCGGCCGCGCTCTGGATCATCGTTGCCATGCTCGCTGTCGGGACGATCGCCGGCGGGCTGATGCGGCTGCGGGCGTGGTTGCGTAGGCCGGTACCGCCTGAGGTGATCGAGGCCGCGCGCCGCGATGACGGCGAGGACGAGTCCCGGCGATGAAGTTATGAATCGCTTCGCCGACCGTCACATCGACTGATGAAAACGACGAGATCTACTGGTAACCCCCATATTCGATTCCGCCGTATTCGTGGACGCCCGACGCAGCGCCTCTTGCAGTCCTGCGCAGAACAGCATCCACTTGGCGCTGGGCCTGTGGGTGCGCCGTCTTACAAACCGTCATACACTGTTGGAATGGCCGACACGATTATTTTCCGGCCGGACGAAGACACATTGAAGGCGTTGGAAGTTTTGACCAGGGACGGCGCGGCTGTCTCGGCAGTCATTCGATCTGCCCTTATCGATGCCGCGCGACAAAAGGCCCGCGCGGCGATCCGTGCCGAAGCGGAAAGTCTTGCTGAGGACGAGGCTGATCGTACTGAGGCGCTACAGGTGCTGCGCGACATGGAGACCCTGCGTGCGTGGTGAGGTCTTTCGGCTGCGTGCCTCGCGGGGGAGTCGTGGTCATGAGCAGTCTGGCTCTCGTTACGCGGTAGTTGTCCAATCGGATCAACTGCCGTTGTCAACATGGGTGGTTGCGCCGACGTCCACATCGGCTCGTCCTGCTAGCTTCCGTCCCGAGGTTGCCATCGGCGGCGTAAGCACCCGTGTGCTTGCCGAGCAGGCTGCGGCGGTCGATCCAGGCCGCCTCGGTAAGAGCGTCGGGTTTCTCGGTTTCGACGAGATGCATCGCGTTGACGCAGCGATGCGGATCGTGTTCGCTCTCTGAGCGTTGCGTTGTCACCTCGGATGGAAACCGTTGGGTGAGGTGGAATATGGCGAGCTTTACTGGGAACCCGCCATATTCGATTCCGTCGCATTCCTAAGGCGTGCGGGCGGCCCGGTGCTACTCCGGGGGTGGCGCTCAGCTCGGCAGGTTTCGGTTTTATAGGGAATTCGGCCGGCACGGGAGTGTATCACCGGTGATCCACTCGGTGGATGGCTGAGGCGGTTGAGGGGGACCCGTTTGGTGGTCCAGTCGCTATGCGGCTTGGGGTTGGTGGGTCGAGGTCCACTGTAAGGCGAACTCGGCAGGGCTGAGTCCGTGGTGGGCCTGAGGGGGACCCATTCGGTGGTCCAGTCGCTATGCGACTTGGGGTTGGTGGGTCGTGGTCCACTGTAGGGCGAACTCGGCTGGGCTGAGTCCGCGGTGGGCCGAATGTGGTCGGTTGGCGTTGTAGTCGATCCTCCAGTCTTCGATGATCACCCGAGCCTCCAGCAGCGAGTCGAAACGCCAGGAATTGAGCAGCTCATCGCGCAGTCGGCCGTTGAACGACTCGATCCAGGCGTTCTGCCAAGGTGATCCGGGGTCGATGAACAGTGAGCCGGTGCCGTTGAACCGGCACCAGTCGTTGACCGCGTGGGCGACGAACTCAGGCCCGTTGTCGAAGCGCACGTAGTACGGCGCCCCATGTTGGTCGACCAGTTGGTCGAGGACGTCGACGACGCAGTCGGCGTTGATGGCGCGATCGACGTGGATCGCCAGGGCCTCACGGGTGAACTCGTCGATGATGTTGAGCATCTTGATGGTGCGCCCATCGGCGGTGGTGTCGAACTGAAAGTCCATCGCCCAGATCACGTCCGGGCTGATCGGACACATCGCTCCGACCGCGGTCCCGATGCCGGTCAGCCGTTTCTTCTTGCGTCGCTGCGGTACCCGCAGGCCCTCCTCGCGCCACAGCCGGCGGACGCGCTTGTTGTTGACGACCCAGCCCGCTTTCCGTGCTGCAATCGCCGCTCGTCGCCAGCCCCAGCGGGGCCGGTCGGTGGAGAATTTCCGCAGCCAGGCCCGCAGCTCGGCTTCCTCGTCGGTGATCGGTGCTGGTTGCAGACGCATCGTGGAGCGGTGGATGCCGACCACGGTGCAGGCTCGACGCTCGGAGACCCCGAACCGCTCACGCAGCACCGTCACGGCGCTGCGCTTGCGGTTCGGGGTTAGAAGTTTCCCTCCGAGATCTCCTTGAGCATGTCGATGTCGAGGGCCTGGTTGGCGACCAGCTTCTTCAGTCGGGCGTTCTCGGCCTCGAGTTCCTTGAGGCGTTTAGCCTCGTTGGCCTTCATGCCGCCGTACTGGGCCACCCAGCGATGCCAGGTCGACTCGGCGATCTGCAGGTGCCGGCACACCTCGGCGAGCTCCTGGCCGGCCCCGAGGAGCTTGTTGCCCTCGGCGAGCTTGCGGATGATCTGATCCGGCGTATGCCGCCGGCGCTTGTTCGATGCCATGTCGTCGTCGATTCTTCCTGCCCGAACACCGGGCAACAGAGTCGCACAACAACTGGACCACTACGAGGGGCCCACCTCACGTGGCCCAGGGTGATGCTGAACGTAGCGCACGTCAGCAACACCTGCAGCAGGCGGAGGCGGATTTCGAAATCCTTCCATTCGGTGCTGAGAGTGCGCGGGCGTTTGGGGCCGTCGCTGCCGCGCTGCGTACATCGGGCCGCAAACCAGCCGCGCGAGCCTACGACGCGCTCATTGCGGCGAGTGCTGTCGCGCACGGCGTGCCGTTGTACACGTGCAACCCCGGTGACTTCTCTGGGATACCCCAGCTAGACCTGCGCGCGGTCACGCACCCGGACCGCTGATTCAGTGCGCTGTCTCGGAGTTTGACGCATGCCCGATCGCCTTATTGCATGCAGCCGGTGAAGTCGTTGGGACACAGGGTAATACGGCGACATCTACTGGTAACCCGCCATATTCGATTCCGTCGTATTCCTGTCCGGAGTGGCGGGCCGGGGAGTCCGGCCCCCGCAGTCCACAGCGTCATGTCTACATTTCGTCTACACTGAGTGCATGGCAGCAGAAACCACCACCGTCCGGGTTCGGCGGCCGGATTCCGAGCGGTTGCAATCCCTAGCCAAGGCTCGTCAAACCGCCGTCGTCGACGTCGTGCACGCAGCGATTGACGCCTTGGAGCGGCAAGAGTTCCTGCGGGGTCTCAACGGGGATTACCAGCGCCTGCGGACTGACCCCGAACTGTGGGAGCGGTACCTGGCAGAGCGTAACGAGTGGGATGCCCTGGTTTGATCTGGCGAGGAGAGGTCTACTACGTCGATCTCGGCCAGCCGGTAGGCCACGAACCGGCCTTTCGTCGCCCGGCGGTCGTCGTGTCGGTCGACATTCTCAACAACGGACCTGGCGGTCTAGTGGTCGTCGTCCCGATCACGACCACCGGTTACGGACTGCGAAGCCATGTCGAACTGGAGTCTGAGGCGAGCGGGCTGGACCACGCCTCGTACGCTCGCTGCGACCAACTGCGGGTTGTCTCGGTCGAACGAGTGTCATCCCGGCAGGGAATGATCGGACCAGACCAGATGCGGGTCATTGATCAAGCACTGCGATTCGTCCTTGATCTGTGACGCTCAGCTGGCGAGCGGGTAGTTGAGCGGTAGCGAAACCCTTTGGCTGACAGCAGAAAACGGCGTACTTTAGTTGACATAATGTACGTTATCGGCATAACGGTGAGCTGGGACTGGCCGGGCTAGGCCGGCGACCGCCCGATGTCATCACTCTTCAAGCTTGCCTGACGGTCATCCGTCCCGCCTTTGGCGCGGTTGTCCATTCGCACGTCGTCCATGCGGTACCGCGTTTGGCTGGACCGCCCAGGATCCGGCCGCTACTCGTTGCCCGCTCGGGGCTGCACCGGCCCGTGTCCTGGCGGTCACTGGGCCGCGATCGTCACGACGCTCACCCCGTCTCGCAGTACGCGCTCTATCTCCCGCTCAACCATGCCAATACGTCACAGTGACGAAATAGCATGGTTGAGCGGGATAGCGAGATAAGTTGCGTAACAACGGTTGACTCCCGCCCAGCCCCTCGCTCACCCACCCCGTGGTCGCCCATACGTCACCGTGACGAAAATGGGCGTCCCGGCTGGGCGGCGAGATCCGCTGCGCAACACCGGTTACAGCACCTCCCAGGCTTTGAGGCGCAAACCTGGGGACGCTATCTTTGTGGCGGCGGCGGTGCTACCGGCTGGCACGCATTGGCACCCGGGTTCCACCAGTTGCCGGGACCGCAATTCGGCGGCGCTGACGGCTGGCAGGCATTGGCTCCCGGGTTCCAGAAGTTGCCAGGACCGCAATCAGGTGGTTGAGCCGAGCCAACGCCAGGCGCTACCGCTGTCACACACACGCCCGGTGCGAACGCCACGGCCGCGGCACATGCCATGCGAAAAACGAACTTCCCCATGATTGCCTCCTCTCGGAAGTGTCCAGATCCCCGATCTGGATGTCGATCCATTAGCACTACCCCCTCCGGCGGAGTCGCAATCACGAATTCCACCGGGGTCCGTGGACGCTAATACGTCAGTGATGGTCACGTGGTTGCGGCACGGGAGGCAGGCACCACGGCGTCGTGTGAAACGATGGACTGGTTGATCTTGCTCGGCGCAAGCTGCGCCCCACGGAATAGATCTGGTAGCCATGACACCTTCTCCCCCCGTATCGGCCACCGCTGGTACCGCGGTTCCCGGCGATGACACCGGCATCGTGCTTCCGGTGGGTCCCGAAGAGTTGTTGAACTGTGGGAGCGGATTTCTGACCAGTGCGCTGCGCAGGTACGGAACTCTGCCGCCAGACGATGCGGTCGCGCACATCACCGATTTCGCGGAGGTCGGCGGCGGAAGCACCGGTCGCAAGGCTCGGCTGTCGGTCGAGTACGCCGGTCGTGATCCGCAGCTGCCCACCGAACTGTTCGTGAAATTCTCCCGCGACCTCGATGACCCCGTCCGTGATGCCGGCAGAACCCAGATGAAGGCCGAGGTTCGCTTTGCCGGGTTGGCTCGCACCCCGGGATTTCCGATCACCGTGCCGGCCACGCTGTTCGCCGACTATCACAGCGACTCCGGCACCGGACTGCTGATCAGTGAGCGGATCATGTTTGGCGACAAGGGGATCGAGCAACAACACCACAAGTGCCTGGACTACGAGATGCCTGATCCGCTGGATCACTACCGGACCATGACGGTCTCGCTGGCCAGGCTGGCCGGCTGGCACCGCAGCGGTGCCGCCGGCGATGCGATCGATGCCTTCCCGGTCGATCTGCAGGCAGCCAACGTCGGCGAGCGGCGTCCGCTCAGCGAAAACCGATTGGCGCGGCAGCTAGTACGTCTCACCGATGTCCGTTGACATCCGACGTTGGGCATTGTCGCGATATCTGAGGTATCGGCGTGTCTTTGCCAATCTATCTGAGGTACCGCCGGTAGCGTTATTTAGGTGCGTACGGCTCCGGCGGCGCTGTGGCCGCAGGTCAACGGTGGTGTTGAGCTTGAATTCAGCTCCACCGGAGGAGGGCGCTCGCGCTTGCCGCTAGCGGAGTGCGCCACGGCGGACTTTGAGTTGGACTGTTCACCTATCCGCGGTTTCCCGTCGTTTCGTGGACAGAGTAATTATCCAGGGATGTGGTGGTTTTCGACGACTCGTGAACACATCGGGTATGAGTCGTGGGTGGAGCGTGACCATTTGATGGCGCTGGATGCTGACCCCGCGGTCACTGGCGTTGCGTCGCAGCCGTTCCGGTTGCACTGGGGTGATGGCAGGCACCACGTGCCTGACTACTTCGTGCGTTTGTCCGACGGATCCGCGAGGGTTCTCGACGTGCGCCGCGATGACCGGATATCGGATGCTGATGCTGAGTTATTCGCTCGATCGGATCAGGCGTGCCGGTCGCTCGGATGGGCCTATCAGCGTGTGGGCGAGGCAGATCCGGTGGTGACGGCGAACCTGCGCTGGTTATCTGGGTATCGGCATCCACGGGTGTACCGCCCGGCGGTCGCTGCGGCGTTGGAAGCGGTGTTCGACTCGGCGCGGCCGCTGATGGCCGGTGTGAGATCGGTCGGCGAAGCGATCATGGTGTTGCCGGTGCTGTTCCACCTGCTGTGGCATGGGCGGCTGGGTGTTGACCTTTGCGGGGCCGTGTTGGCCGAGGAGTCGATCGTCGGCCCCGCCTTGTGGCGATGACGGGTATGCGTTCAGGTGTCATCCGTGAAGGCGATGAAATCCGTTTATCCGACGGGGTGTTCACGGTTGCCACACTTTCTGGTGGCGCAGCCAGGCTGACCGATGCGGTCGGCGGGCAGTCGGTGGTACCGCTGTCTCGGCTGCTGGGTGACACGACGTTGGAGTTGGTGTCGGGGTCGCGACCTGCTCTGTGTTCCGAGGAAGCCTTGGCCGGTGTGCCGGAGGCTGCCGCGGAGCGGGCCCGCTGGTGGGAACGGCACTTGATCGAGGTGTTGACGGGTCGACGGGTTGATGCCGAGGCAGGGAGTCGGCCGCGACCCGAGTTCGATCCGACGTCGTGTTCGCTGCGGCAGCGCGAGCTGACCAAGCTCGCCGAGCTGCAGTCGGCCGGCCACGAGATCAGCTTGAACACGTTGCAGCGGCAACGCTATGCCTACGAACGAGACGGCCTATTGGGCGTTGTCGATCGTCGTCACATCCCCCGCCGGCCGGTGTTCGGCCGCGTCGACGAGCGGCTGGTGGCCGCGATCCGGCAGGCAATCGATGACGAGACCGACCTGTCGACCGGGACGGTCAGCCGCTTGCAGCGACGGGTGACAAAATCGTTGGTGGCTCAATACGGCGCGCAGGACGCTCCGGCGATGCCCTCGCAGCGCACTTTCTATCGCCTGGTGAAGAGGTTGTCGGCGGGCCGGCACACGTTCGGGTCCGCGCGCACCCGCCGTTCGCTGGCCAAACAGCCAGGTAGCCCGTTCGGTGTGCTGACGGTGGCACGGCCCGGTGAGATGGTCGAGATTGATTCGACTCCACTGGATGTGCGGGTGGTCCTCGACGACGGGACGGTCGACCGGGTCGAGCTGACCGGCATGGTTGACGATGCGACCCGCTCAGTTCCGGCGGCGGTATTGCGGCCCACGACCAAAGCGGTCGACGCTGCGCTGCTGCTGGCGCGGGCACTGACGCCGGAGCCGATGCGGCCGGGATGGTCCGATGCGCTGCGCATGTCGCGCTCAGTGCTGCCGCACCGCTGCTTGACCGAAGTGGATCAGCGGTTGGCCGATGCGGCCGCCCGGCCAGTGATCGCCCCGGAGACCGTGGTGTGTGACCACGGGAAGGCCTATCTGTCGCAAACCTTCCGCCAGGCTTGTTGCACGCTGGGTATCAATCTGCAGCCCGCCCATCCCGACACGCCGACCGACAAACCCAAGATCGAGCGGACGCTGCAGTCGGTGGCCACCTTGTTCGCCCAGCATGTCGCCGGGTATGTCGGCTCCAGCGTCGAGCGGCGCGGCAAGAACGCCGAACAGGACGCGGTGTGGTCGATCGTGGAACTGCAAGCCCTGCTGGACGAGTGGATCGTCGCAGTCTGGCAAAACCGTCCCCACGACGGCTTGCGTGACCCCGTCACCCCGGGAAAACCCTTGACTCCCAACGAGAAGTACGCCGCTTTGGTCGAAGTCGCCGGGTATGTTCCGGTGCCGCTGTCGGCCGACGATTACATCGAGTTGCTGCCGTCGTGCTGGCGACGCATCAATTCCTACGGCATTCGGGTCAACAACCGCACCTACGACGCCAAGGCACTCAACCCCTACCGCCGCCAGCATTCGGGGGTGGAATCCAAGAAGGGCCAGTGGGAAGTGCATCACGACCCTTACGACGTGTCGCGGATCTGGGTGCGCAACCATCACGACGAGGGCTGGCTGGCCGCGACCTGGACGTATTTACGCACCCACCCGGTGCCGTTCGGCGAATCGATGTGGCAGCATGCGCGTACCGTGCTGGCCCAGCGCGGGCAGGATCAAGCGACCGAGGCCGAGATCGCCCGCGCGGCCGACGAACTGCTCGACCGAGCCGCACAAGGCCCCGAACCCTCCCGACAGGAATCGAAGGATCGCCGGGTGGCGGGCCGAACGCGGGCGACCACGGCGCCGGCGTGGCCACGGCCGGACGCCGCAGCACCCTCCGTTGAGGCAGATGCGCCGTCAGACGACGAAGACGACGGCGAGGACGCCGAGACCGCGCAGGTCATACCACTTCCGGTGTTTGATGCACGCAAGGAGGCTGAATCGTGGCGGCTGTGAACACGATTGCCCCGGTGAGCCAACTCGAGGATCGGCGCCAACCCACCACCACGCTGGAGGGTTGGCGCCGTTTCGTTGATGCGGATCCACCCGAGTTCATCCTGTTGCCCGATGCGCAGTGGAGCGCCCTGTCGGAGGCCGAGCGGACCAACTACAACGAGGCCCGCGTCGCTCATCACAGTGAATTGGTCGTGGTCACCACGTCGGCGATCCAGCGCATCACCAACGAGGGCCGGCTGCTGACGCTGCTCAACCAACGCGAGATCGGCGCCCGGCGCGGACTGATCATTTCCGGGGCAGCCGCAACTGGGAAGACCACCGCGGTCAAACAGCTCGGTCGGTTTCACGAACTGCGTATCCGGACACGATTCGCCGACAAGTCCCGGATTCCGGTGGTGTATGCGACGGCGCCGCCGAAAGGCTCGCCGCGCAAACTCGCGATGGAGTTCGCCCGATTTCTGGGCCTTCCGATGATACAACCGCGGATGAACGTCACCGACATCTCTGATGCTGTCTGTCAGGTCCTCATCGACGCCCGCACCGACATTGTGATCGTCGATGAGATCCACAACCTCAACCTCGACACCCGCGCCGGCGAAGAACTGTCCGATCATCTGAAGTACTTCACCGAACACCTACCGGCCACCTTCGTCTACGCTGGCATCGACGTCGAGCGCTCCGGCGTGTTCACCGGCACCCGCGGCCGCCAGCTCGCCGGGCGCTGCGGCGTGATCAACACCAGCTCGTTCCCATACGCCGGAGAATGGAAGTCGCTGGTGGCCGCGATGGAAGGCACCCTGCGGCTGCACCGTCACAACGCGGGAACGCTGGTCGCCGAGGCCAAGTACCTGCATCAACGCACCGGCGGCATGATCGGCAGCCTGGCGCACCTGATCCGCGCGGCGGCGATCCGCAGCATGCTCGACGAAACCGAAAGCGTCACCCGAGAGCTGATGGACACCGTGCTCATCGACTACGCGGCCCAAACATCGGCACAACGCAGTGCCAGCTGAGGTGTCTACCGCCCCGGCGTGGCCCCAGGGGCCCGTGGCGCCGTTACCCCGAACCGTCACACCGTTTCACACCGAGACCGTCCAGTCCTACCTTGATCGCCTCGCGCACGCCAACCATGTGAAACCCCGGCAGCTGCGGTGCTACCTGGCCGACGGTCCCGCGATCTGCCGTCCCAGGCCGGACTGGTTGGCAACCGCCAGCAACCACCCTTTAGTCACTCTTGATGCCCGACTAATAGGGCTGGCCGACCGCGACCGCCACACCACCCGACAACGCCGCCACGCCCGGCCCGCATGCCGGCTCTGCATGGCACGCCGCGGGGTCTACGAGCCCGTCTACTGCTGGTTGCCCGACTACGCCACCGTCTGCCGCCAACACCGCAGATGGATCGGTCCGGGCACCCACACCCTCGATGATCAACGCGATCTGCGCTGTGCACCCGTCGTGATCGCCGCCGCGCAGCGCCATGCCCGACTGCACCGCCGCCACAACAACACCGCGCGCTTCGCGGTCAAGGATGCCGCGCGGATCCACCGCTGCTGGTCACGCAGCGCGGGCCTGTTCACGCTGCCGCCCGCCCACGCCGACGTCGACGCCCACATCGCCGCCTACCCCGATCTGATCGCCTTGGCCGCCATCCTGGCTGACGCTCGCGTCCGGATCTGGAACACCGTGGCAGCAACACCCGCGCGAGCCCGCGCCGTCGATGCGGTCTACGTCAGTATCGGCGGCCGGTTTCCCCGGCGCCGCGACCACACCCGCCCCATCGAACAGTGGATCTATGATCAGCAACTCAGCGCCACACGCGTCAACCGGCCCGACTCCAAGGCAGGGAACGAGCCCGCAACGTAGTGCAACGTCGGCTAATCGCCCTCATTCGGCCGAGAAGTGGGTGCGCGTCGGCCACGGCCAGCGCGGGTGTCCGTTCTCGTTTGACCTGAGGCACTGTTTGGTGCCTGACCTGCGGTGAAATTATCGCCGACCTGTGTGGTTGCGGGTTCGCTGTCGTTGTGACGGTGGGCGGTGAGGAAGTCGTCGACGATGCGTGTGCAGTCGTGGGCAGTCATGGTGCGTAGGCCGGTCATTCGCGCGAAGGCGAATGGCCCGATGAGTTGGCACAGTACGAGTTCGACGTCGAAGTCGCCGAGTTCGGCGCGGGCTTCGGTGCTTTGCAGGATGGCGTCGAAGGGTTGTCGGTATTGGTCAATGACTCGTGCGCGTAGCGCCCTGGGGGCGTGCTCACCGCTGGTGTGATCGGTGGTTGCGGTGGGGCCCAGGGCGAGCCAGGCCAGCGCGGTGACGTGCAGCGGAGCGTCGGCGAATAAGGCGGCCTGGCGGGTGAGCAGTTCGATGAGCCGTTCGCGCAGCGTTCCACTGGCCGGTGCGGGCGGGGTGACTTGAGGTAGCAGCCGCTCGAAGGTCGCTGCGAGCAACTGCGACGAGTTGTTGAAATGGCGGTAGAGGGTGGTGCGAGCCACCTTGGAGGCTTTGGTGACCGCATCGATGGTGACGGCCTCAATGCCGCCGCTGGTGAGCAGTGCGGCCGCTGCGTCCAGTAGGCGATTGCGGGATCGGATCCGGCGGGGGTCGATGTTGTCATCGTCGTTGCCGTCGTCGTGGCCGAACTCCAGCCGGCTGCTCACCCTCGCTCACCTCGCTGCTTCCGCGTTTTTGGCCGGCGTTGCGCGCTTAGGCCGACGGTTATGGCACTAACGGTAGCGCAGCGAAACGGTTCGTAGTGGGAGCGCCGTAGTGTCCGTTCGGCCTCCGTGGCTCGCAGTTAACGCTACTACTAGTAGCGGAGCGCTACTAGTAGTACTATTTGTGCATCACCCGAGGATGTGTCGACGGAGGCGCCATGTACCCCCAATGGATTCAAGCGTGCGTTGTGCAACGCGTGTCGCTGCGTGATGGGCTGGTGTTGGACTTCGATGACTGCAATGAGGTGGTCATTTACCGCCCGCTGCGGCTTACGCTGCCCGCCGTCGGTGACTTTCCGGTCGAGGCAGTGTTCATCGATCCCGGCCGGGTCGCGACTCATGAGCGCCCACTGCTGGATCTCGCCGGCGCGGTGTGCACGCAGGCATGGTGCGGCGATGGTGGTGGGCTGCACCTTGGTTTTTCCAGCGGACACCGCATCGATGTTGACGCCCACCCGCAGGTCACCGCCTGGGAGTTGTACGGCAGGCACCACGGCTACATGGCGTGCCTGCCGCATGGGCGGGTCCGGGTGGTCCGCTATGACATCCCCGAGGCCGACGACGCCGAGGTAGATCTCGCCGCACGTCGTTAATGGTCTATTCCGCGCTGCGTCGCGCGTGCGCCGCTGAATAGCGCATGTATCGACGATGTGGTACTGCGAGTAGCGTAGCGATATCGATAGTTTCGTTTGATGGAGGTGTGGTGGCCGACGGCGATCGGGACTTCTCGGGTACCACGGCGACACTGCTGAAGCGCAATGGTCGTTCGACCCCTACGGCCGATTCCAGCGAGTACAGCGCGCGGTTGGCGGCGCTGGCTGGGTTCACGGTGCGGCACAAGGCGCTGGTGATGGGGGCATGGGTCGGCGTTGCGGTGGTGCTGGCGCTGTTGTTTCCCCAGTTGGAGACGGTGGTGCGGCAGCAGTCGGTGAACCTGCTCCCGCGCGATGTGCCGTCGTTTCAAACGGTGGACCGCATGAGCGCGGCGTTCGGCGAACAGGGTTCCAAAACGATGGTGTTCGTCGCGATGGAAGACCCCGCCGGGTTGACCCCCGCGGCGCGGCAGCACTACGACCAGCTGGTGGCGCGGCTGCGCGCCGACACCGATCACGTCTTGCTGGTTGAAGACCTGCTGGCCGACCCGGTCACCGCGGCCCACGCGGTCAGCCACGACCACCAGGCTTGGTATCTGCCGGTGGGCGTGGCCGGCACGCTGGGTGATCCCACCGCGGCCGCCTCCGTGCAGGCGGTGCGTGGCATCGCCGCTGGGGTGTTCGCCGGCACGTCGACCACGGCGTATGTGACGGGGCCGCCGGCGACGTTCAGTGACATGATCGCTTCTGCCGAGCACGACCTGCTGCTGATTTCGATCGCGACTGCAGGTCTGATCGCGCTGATCCTGCTGATCGTGTACCGGTCGGTGTTCACCGCGCTGCTGCCGCTGCTGGTGATCGGGGTGAGCCTGGCCGTCGGGCGCGGTGTGCTGTCCGCACTGGGCGAGATGGGTATGCCTGTCTCGCAGTTCACCGTGGCGTTTATGACCGCGATCCTGCTGGGCGCGGGCACCGATTACACGGTGTTTTTGATCAGCCGCTATCACGAGCAGCGCCGCGCGCAGGTGCCCGCCGATCAGGCCGTTATCCACGCTACAGCCAGCATCGGCCGGGTGATCCTGGCCTCGGCGGCCACCGTCGCGTTCGCGTTTTTGGCGATGGTCTTCGCCCGCCTGAGTGTGTTCGCCGCGCTCGGCCCGGCGTGCGCGGTCGCGGTGCTCGTCGGATTCGCAGCCACGGTCACGCTGCTGCCGCCGGTGCTGGCGCTGGCCGCCAAACGCCGTATCGGCGAACCAAAATCCGATCGGACCCGCCGGTACTGGAACAGCGTCGCCGTCGCGGTGGTCCGGCGCCCCGGCCGGTTGCTGATCACCAGCCTGGTCATCCTGCTGGCTCTGGCAGGAGTCGCGGCGACGATGAAAATCAGCTACGACGACCGCAAAGGCCAGCCCACCAGCACCGCCAGCAACCAGGGCTACCAGCTGCTGGACCGCCACTTCGGCAAAGATATCGTCATCCCCGAATTCCTGGTCGTGGAAAGCCCCACCGACATGCGCACCGGTAAGGGGCTGGCCGACCTCGACGAAATGGCCTCCCGCATCTCCCAGATTCCCGGCGTCAAAAAAGTTTCCGGGGTCACCCGGCCCACCGGAGAGCGCCTCGAGCAGGCCCAACTCTCGTGGCAGAACGGCCAGATCGGCGACAAGTTGGCTGGCGCCGTCGCCGACGGCAACGAACGCAAGGACGATCTCGCCAGGCTCACCGACGGCGCCGACCAACTCGCCGGCGGGCTCGCTCAGCTTGACACCACCCTGCGCAGCGCTTTGACACCACTGACCGGGATACTGGCTCAAGCTCAGTCCGCCGGCACTCAGGTTCAGCGGTTCCAGCCTTTGCTGCAACAGCTTTCAGCCACCGCCCCGGCCGTCGACAAAGCCATCCAATCCGGCCCCGGGCTGCGGCCCCTGGCCGAACAAGCCCAAAACGCCATCGCCATCCTCAACCCCCTCGTCGGCGCCCTCAACACCTCCCCGTGGTGCGCCACCACACCGCAGTGCGCCCAAATCCGCGATCAAGTTCAGATTCTGGTGAGCTTGCGCGACAGCGGATTCTTCACCGAGGTCGCCGACCTCGGCGACCACTACAACCCCGACACTAATGCCACCGTGGCCGGCACCCTCGCCAATGTCCAAACCGCGGTCACCGCCTTGGACAAGGCCTTCGGAGCCCTCGGTGATCCCGCCGACCTGGCCGGCAACATCAGTCGACTCCAAGACGGCATCAGCCAACTCGCCGCGGGCGCCCAAGCACTGGCGACCGGCGTGCACACGCTGGTCGACAGCAACATCGAACTGCTGTCCGGGATGAACCAGATCGCCACCCAACTGCAGAACTCCGCTCGCGCCAGCGCCTCCTCGGACTCCGCCAGCGGCTTCTACCTGCCCGCCAATGTCTTTGAGAACCGCCGATTCGCCGATGTAGCGAAACAATTCCTGTCAGCCGACGGCAAAACCGCACGCTTTGCCATCGAATCGACCCCCGACCCCTACAGTGGCGCAGCAATCCGCCTGGCACACAAGATCGTCGACGTTGCCAACGCGGCGCGGCCCAACACCTCACTGGCCGACGCCTCCGTCTCGGTTGCCGGGTTCCCCGCCGTCAACTCCGACATCCAGCGATTGCTGCGGGCGGACTTCGCCCAACTGGCCATCGCCACCCTGCTCATTGTCGGGCTCATCCTGGTGGTGTTGCTGCGCGCCATAGTGGCCCCGTTGTACCTGCTGGGCACCGTCGTTTTGAACTACTTGGCCTCACTAGGCATCGGCGTTCTGATATTCCAATGGGGCCTCGGATACGAAATCGCCTGGCCGGTACCCCTGTTGGCGTTCATCATCCTGGTAGCAGTCGGCGCCGACTACAACATGCTGCTCGTCTCACGGCTGCGCGAAGAATCCGGACCCAATATCCGCGTCGGCGTACTACGCACCGTCGCCAACACCGGCTCCGTCATCACCTCAGCCGGCCTGATCTTCGCCGCCAGCATGTTCGGCCTCACCACCGGCTCGATCGCCATCATGATCCAGGCCGGACTCATCATCGGCTGTGGGCTACTCCTCGACACCTTCCTGGTGCGCACCCTCACCGTCCCCGCCATCGCCACACTGCTGCGCGAAGCCAGCTGGTGGCCCAACGTGCGGCACCGTCATCGCGGCCGGCGTGCCGCATGAGTTGCTGATCGTACATCCACTGGTGGACTGGCCAGGCATGGTCAGGGCGTTCCGGGAACCGGTGAGCGAGGCTGACGTGGACTGTGTCGACGGCGCGAGCGCGGGCCGGGGTTTCTGGCGGCATCTTCAGGTCCCAGCCGGACCAAGCAGGACCCGCTGATGGCTGACAAACCCCGGCCGCGCGCTGGACCAGGCGTTCGGAATCCTCCCGCCCCTACCCCACAGGCGACTCCGCTCCAGAGACAACTGAGACCCCATCAAGCTCGCTCGCTGCCACGAAAGTCGACCTACCCCAGTTCAAATGGCAAACCGTCCGTTGCCGGTCGTCACTTGATCTGAGGCACCGCAGGTCAGGGTCCCAGACCTGCCCCAGATAGATCGACAACGGACAACCGAGTTCACCAGCACCCATCCGGGACTGTTCCCCGCCGAGGTTCGTGCATCGCAATTCCTTTCGGACTTCGCCGAACAGGTACCTGTGATCGTCCAGGCCGAAGCAGCGGTGTGGCGGCACCTGGCAGCCGACCCGAACCACATCGCGCTGTGCCATTGGAACGCCAACGTCGACAACGCGTGGTTCTGGCGTGACGCCGACGATGTCCTGCAGTGCGGGTTGATGGACTGGGGTTGCGTCAGTCAGATGAATGTGGCGATGGCGCTGTGGGGTGCGATGTCGGCGGCCGAGATCACCTTGTGGAATGAACATTTCGATGCACTGGTGACGCTGTTCGTCACCGAGCTGGCTGCCGTCGGCGGCCCCCCGATCGACCCGGGCCAACTGACACGCCAGGTCCTGATCTATGCGGGCATCATGGGGGTCAGCTGGCTGCTTGACGTGCCGGCACTGATCGCCTCCCGCCTGGGCGAAGCAGCCCGGACGATGACCCGCTACGACGCACCGATCAAACACGACGAAAGCGTCCGCGCCCCACTGCAGATGTTGGTCAACGTGCTCAACCTGTGGCAGACACGGGACGTCGGCGCACTGCTGACCGGCCTTTGACCGCCCCGCTGGCGGCACCTTCTCCGGGGTGATGAGATCGATGGTGCCGAGTGGACGGCGGATCACCCAACCGCGGGCACATCCACCAGGCCGGTGAAGCCACTGGGATCGTGCGGCCCGATCGCCAGTTGCTCGAGCACCCCGATTCCGGTGCGCTCCCCCCACCGCGCCCGCATGACCTGCTGGACGTGGATGTTGTCCAGTGCGAGGTTGTCGAGCTCCGCGACCGGAATCTGCTCGCCACCCACGGCGAGCTCGTCGTGCCACAGACCGTGCGACCACCGGGAATGGAAATACCCTGCGCCCTTCATCCGGAAGGTCAGCAGCGGCTGTAGCTCAATGCTTTCCGCGGTGCCACCGCGGCGAAAGTCCAGGCGCGCCCCCCGAGAGCGGCGCAGCCCCGGCGCCCAATCGATCGTGTGGCTGACATCGACATGCTCGACCCCGTCCTGGGGGCCGTAGACCGAATCGCCGGGGCGCAGGATGGGCAGCACCGCCCCGCTTTGAGCCCACGATGCCCCGGTCTGATCCTCGAAGGTCAGGTAGTGCAGCGCGACATCGTCGAAGTTCAACGGAGCCCAGAGGAAGAACAACTGCCCCGCCGACGGTTCGGGCGCCGCCGACGCCGGCAGCCCCACCGGACGCAGGCCCCAGGAGCGGTCCTTGGTGCCGTAGACGGTCTGTTTGTCGAAGTCGTTGGTGGCGCCGTCGACGGTCACCGATCCCGACCACCGGCCCAGCTGGGAGGCACGCGTCATGTCGATGGCCAGCCGCGTGCCCACATAACGGGTCTGGCGGGGTTCCTGGTAGCCGACGGTGCGCGCAGTGAAGGTCATATCGGCGCCCAGGCCGTACTCGGGTGCGTCGACGACGACCCGGTTGATGCGCATCGGTTCGACGATCTCGATCCTGATGGGCCCGATCGCCGTCTGGGTGCGATCCAGCGGAGCACGGCCCGAGGCGAACACCGAGCGCTGCAGCCCGTCGCTGACCACACTGAGCGCGGCGTCGATGACACCCCGGTTCGGGTAGATGCCCAGTGCCACCCCGAAATAGAAGTCCTCGGTGTAGCCGTTGAACCAGAACCTGTCGTAGTGGTCGGGGTTGCCATTGCCGGCGTGCGCCAGTGCCACCGGGGTCTGATGGACGGGGTAATCGTCGAACGGTGTCAACACGGCGGTTCGCTAGCCGTCCAGCAGTTCCTCGGTGCCCAGATCGCTGATCTGGGCGCACGCCCGGCGAATCATCGTCAGGAACATCTCGTCGCCCCGCTCGGTACGTTCGACCAGCATCGCGGCCGGTGCCAGGAAGAATACCGCGTAGGACGCCTGACGTCGGTAGTCGTTCCAGCACTGCGTCCAGTCGTAGCCGGACACTCCCGCGGCGGTCAGCGCGTCGAAGTAGGAGCGGACCAGTTCCTGCTCGTGAGCCGCCCGGAGTTGCGGATCCAATGCGGTGCCGAGCAGGAACGCCACATCGATCAACCCATTGCCCCGGTCGACGGTCTGCCAGTCGACCACCGCCACCGGCACCTCGCCGCCCTTGGCGTCGAAGAGCATGTTGTCAGTGCGGAAGTCGCCGTGTACGACGGTGATCGGGCCTTGCGGTTCGGCGGGTTGTTGGGCGTGGACGCTGAGTCGGCGCATCCGCCCGGTGATCTCGGGTCCCAGTTCGGTGGCGTAGCGCTCGCAGAACTGCTCGATCAGCAACGGAACGACCTCGGCGAGGATATCGGCGGTGTTTCGGCTGTGGTTGAGCCAGTCGTGGTCGTCGAACTCCGAGCTACCCCAGAACGGCGCATGCAATGCCGCCGCCTGAACCAGCGCGCAGCGGGCGTGCTCGACGGTGAATCCGCTGAGCTGGTCGACCGCGGCGACCGGCGTCATGTTCTCCAGCAGCAGCACGAACTGGCCTGTGGCGGGGTCGATGTCGCTGTAGAGGTAGCCCGGTGTCGCCACGGCGGTCCGGTCACGCAGGTTCTGGTAGAACCGCACCTCACGCTCGTAGAGCCGCTGCATGACGGCGGCCTGGCGGCTGTTGGCGTCGTCGGCCGGCAGTTTGGCCACCACACTGGCCGGCCCGCCCGAGTCGGCCCGGTCGTAGCTGAGGGTGAACACCAGCGTGTCCGCGACCTGGCCGGTGCCGATCGGCGCCGCGGTCACGGCGGTCACCGCGGCGTCGGTAAGGGCCCCGCAGTGCCGCAGCACCTGGGTGAACCATTCTGCGCTCATGTCGTGGCGGTCGACGAGCGGCGGTGGAATCGCGACGGTGCTCACAGCTAGCACCATAACGGCAGGACGGTCCCGCCACAGCTCAACCGGAGCCGCCGGCGGCATCAATCGCCCGAGAGATCCGCTGCTGACTCACCGGCCGCGGAGTACCGAGCTGTTGAGCCCACAGGCTGACACGCAGTTCTTCGATCTGCCAACCGATGTCGCGCACATCGGCGGCGGTGCGGCGAGCCGGGGGCAAGCCGGCGAGCAGTTCGGCATACGCGTCCTCCACGGCGTGTACCTGGTCCATCCGCTGCCGGTCGGCGGTGCTGCCGTGCGGCAGCTGTTCCAGGCGCCGCCGGATCGCGGCCAGATAGCGAGTGAAGTCGGCCAGTCGTGCGCGACCGGCGGCGGTGACGAAGCCGGGCGCCAACAGTCGGTGCAGCTGGTCGCGAATATCGGCGACGGCGTCGCGGTGGGCAGCCGGCGGCTGCGCGGGCACCAGCAGATCGACGTCACGGGCGACGGTGAGCAGCTTCTCGACCCGCCGCAGGATGTCCTGCGTCGTTGCCATCAGGGCCTCTCCCACCGCGGCCCGCAGCGTGGCGAACGCCTCGCGCGTCCACACCGGACCGTCCATCAGCGCCTCGACCGCCGCGTCGGTGCAGTCATCGAGCAACGCGGTCAGTGACCCGTCCGGATTGGCCTTCAATGCCAACCGGGTGCCCGGATCCAGCTGCCGTTCAATCGCTTTCACCGGCGATGCGACGCAGCAGCGCAGCAGCCTCCGGATGCCGGCCGTCATGGCCGCGGCCTGTTCGCCCGCGGTGGCAAAGACTCGTAGGTCGGTGGCGACTCCGCTGTCGACGAACGCCGGATAGCCCCGGACCACCCGCCCGCCGACCACGTGCTCAACCACCCGCGGCAGGTCCTCGAGATCGGCGGGCCAGTCGCGCAGTCCGCTGCGCTCCAGCTCACCGGCGACCACCCCGGCAACCGCGTCCCGCGCAGACGCGGCGAAGCGCTCCTGCAGGGCGCCCAGGTCCTCCCCGCGCGCCAACTCCGAGCCGTCGGCAGCTTCGATGCTGAACGTCACCCGCAGATGGGCGGGCAGCCTGGTCAGATCGAACGCCTCGACGGGCACCAGGACACCGGTTCGCCGTCGCAACTCGCGTTGCAGCGCGACCAGCAGCGAGCCGCCCTCGGGGTCGAGCGCGGGCAGCACCGCGCGGGCGGTGTCGGGGGCGGGTACGAAGTTCCGCCGCAGCTCCTTCGGCAACGAACGGATCAGCGCCGTCACCAACTCCTCGCGCAGCGCCGGCACCTGCCAGGTGAAGGCGTCACCGCCGAGCCGGGCCAGCACATCGATCGGAACATGCACCGTGACACCGTCGTCGGCGGCATCGGGCTCGAACCGGTAGCTCAGCGGCAGGCTGGCGTCAGCGGTCTGCCAGCTGTCGGGCCGGCCGGCGACAACCTCGCCATCGGCACGCAGCAGATCGTCGCGGCTCAGCGTCAACAGGTCCGGGGTCTGATGCCGTTCCTTGCGCCACCAGCCGTCGAAATGCCGGGCGGAGACGACATCGGCCGGTATCCGGGCGTCATAGAACGTGTAGATCTCGTCGTCGTCGACGATCAGATCGCGGCGGCGGGCCCGGTCCTGCAACTCGTCGAGCTCAGCCCGCAACCGCGCGTTGTCGGCCAGGAAACCGTGGCGGCTCTGCCAGTCGTACTCCACCAGCGCGTGCCGGATGAACAGCTCGCGGGCCAGCGCCGGCTCGACCCGGGCATAGCCGACCCGGCGCCGCGCCACCAACGGCAGGCCATACAGCGTCACCCGTTCGTAGGCCAGCACCTCACCGCGCTGCGCATCCCAGTGCGGTTCGCTGTAGCTGCGCTGCACCAACTCCCCCGCCACCCGCTCGATGACGTCGGGCTGGATGCGCGCCGCGGTTCGCCCGTAGAGCCGGCTGGTCTCGACCAGCTCGGCCACCACCACCCACCGCGGCGGTCGTTTGGCCAGCACCGATCCGGGCGCCAACACGAACCGGGAGTTGCGCGCCCCCAGATAGTCGCGCCCGTCCACCCGACGCATCCCCACGTGCGACAGCAACCCGGCCAGCAGCGCCGCGTGCACCCGGGCCCGGCCGGCCGGCTCGTCGACATCGACCCCGGAGTCATCCAGGCCCAGATCCCGCGCGACGCTGCGCAGCTGCCCCACCAGATCCTGCCACTCGCGGATTCGCAGATAATGCAGGAACTCGTTCCGGCACATCCTCCGGAACGCACTGCCGCTCAGCGCCTTTCGCTGCCCGGCAAGATACCGCCACAGGTTGAGGTAGGAGATGAAGTCCGACTCGTCATCGGCGAAGCGGGCGTGCTTGGCGCGGGCGGCCTCCTGCCGGTCGGTGGGCCGCTCGCGCGGGTCGGGAATCGTCAGCGCCGCCGCCACCACCAGCAGTTCGCGCACGCAGCCCTCGGCGCCGGCGGCCAGGATCATCCGGCCCAGCCGCGGGTCGACCGGCAGCCGGGCGAGCCGGCGACCCAGATCGGTGATCTGCCCGTGCATGTCGAACGCGCCGAGTTCGACCAGCAGCGCCACCCCGTCGCGGACGCTGCGCGCATCCGGCGGATCCAGGAACGGGAAGTCCGCCACCTCGCCGAGCCGCAGCGCCGCCATCTGCAGCAGCACCGCGGCGAGATTGGTGCGCAGCACCTCGGGGTCGGTGTAAGCGGGCCGGGCCTCGAAGTCGGCTTGCGAGTACAGCCGGATACACACCCCCGGGGCGGTGCGCCCACAGCGGCCGGACCGCTGGGCAGCCGACGCCTGCGAGATCGGTTCGATCGGCAGTCGCTGCACCTTCAGCCGCCTGCTGTAGCGCGAGATGCGGGCGTTGCCGGGGTCGATGACATAGCGGATGCCGGGCACGGTCAGCGACGTCTCGGCCACATTGGTCGCCAGAACCACGCGCCGGGTGATGTTCGATGCGGCCCGCCGGTTAAACACCTTCTGTTGTTCGGCGGTCGGCAGCCGGGCATACAGCGGCAACACCTCAAGGGGGTGGCCACCCGGACGCAGCCCTTTCAATGCTTCGGCGGTATCGCGGATTTCACGCTCACCGGACAAAAAGACCAGGATGTCGCCGGGCGGCTCGGCCGTCAGTTCCCCGATCGCGTCGACGATCGCCTCGATCTCGTCACGCATCTCGCTGCGCACGATCTCCTGATCGGGATCGTCGGGATCGTCGGCCGCACTCGTCGTGACCGCGACTTCCAGTGGGCGGTAACGGATCTCCACCGGATAGGTCCGGCCGGACACCTCGATGATGGGCGCGCCGCCCCCGAAGTGCGCCGCGAAGCGCTGCGGCTCGATAGTCGCCGAGGTGATGATCAGCTTCAGATCGGGCCGCCGGGGCAGCAGCTGACGCAGGTAGCCGAGCAGGAAGTCGATGTTGAGGCTGCGTTCGTGGGCCTCGTCGAGAATCACCGTGTCATAGCGCAGCAACCGCCGGTCCCGCTGGATCTCGGCGAGCAGGATGCCGTCGGTCATCAGCTTGACCAGGGTGCGGTCACTGACCCGGTCGGTGAAACGCACGCTGTAACCGACGGCGTCGCCGAGCGGCACCGACAGTTCGTCGGCGATACGCTGCCCGACCGTGCGTGCGGCGAGCCGGCGCGGCTGCGTGTGACCGATCATGCCGCGGATGCCCCGGCCGATCTCGAGGCAGATCTTGGGGAGCTGCGTCGTCTTGCCCGACCCGGTTGCCCCGGCCACCACCACCACTTGGTGCGCCCGGATCGCCTCGGCGATCTCATCACGCCGGTCGCTGACCGGCAGGTCGGGATAGCTGATCGCCGGTACGGCGGCGCGCCGTGCGGCGACGACTGCCTCGGCGGCGGCGAGCTGCTCGCCCAGCTGCCGCAGCTGCTGCGGCCGGCCATCACGCAATTGCTTGAGGCGCCTGCCGAAATGCGCGGCGTCGCGAATGGTCAGGCCGTCGAGCCGGCTGCGCAAGGCTGCTATGGAGGGCTCGGGCACTCCGCCGAGGATAGAGGTCGTGAGACCGCCGACCACCTGCCAACCGTCGGTACCGGTCAGTACCGATCCGGCGACAAAGTCGGGCCGGCCGCGCATTTGTTGACTCAAGTCAGTCAAAATGGTTACCGTCCATGATCCGGGCCCCCGAATTGAACGGACTGAGGATGCGCAGAGTAGTTCAGTTCTCCACCGGTAACGTCGGCCGTCATTCGTTGTGGGCGATCATCGGCCGGCCGGATCTGCAGTTGGTGGGCGTGCACGCCTCGAGTCCGGACAAGATCGGTCGCGATGCCGCCGAACTCTGCGGCCGCCGTGAACCCACCGGAGTGCTCGCCACCGACGACATCGATGCGCTGCTGGCGCTCGGCGCCGACTGCGTGGTGTATACGGCGCAGGCCGAGACGCGTCCGCTCGAAGCGATCGAACAGCTGACGACGTTCTTGTCCGCCGGCGTCAACGTCGTCGCCTCGTCGCTGGTCTGGATGGTCACGCCGCGCCAGGCCGACGACTGGCTGCGCGAACCGCTGGCGCAGGCCTGCAAGGCCGGCAACTCCTCCCTCTACGTCAACGGAGTGGATCCGGGGTATTCCGGCGACACCGAGGCGCTGGCGGCCATGAGCTTGGCCACTCGCATCACATCCGTGACCGTGCAAGAGGTCTTCGACTACGGCAACTACGACGATTTCGAATTCACCGGAAAGACCATGGGTTTCGGACTTCCCCGCGACAGCGACGTGACGCCGGCACTGTTCTTGCCCGGCGTGATCACCTCCATGTGGGGTGGCCCGGTGCGAAATCTGGCCCGACATCTGGGAATCGAGCTGGACGAGGTGCGGCAACGTGCCGATGCCTGGTACGCCACCGATCGCATCGAATGCGCCATGACCACGGTGGAGCCCGGGCAGCTGGCCGCCGCCCGGTTCGCCGTCGAGGGAGTGATCAACGGTGCACCGGTCATCACCATGGAACACATCACCCGCCTCACTCCGGCGTCGGCGCCCGACTGGGAGTACCCACCGGACGGCCAAATCGGAGTACACCGGGTCGTCGTCGAAGGTGAGCCGCGGGTGGAGATCAACACCGCGCTCTCGCACCCCGCCTACGACCCGACCGACGCCGGCTGTATCTCCACGGCGGCGCGCATCGTCAACGTGATCGACTGGGTCTGTGATGCTCCGGCCGGACTGATCGCCGTCGAGGACATCCCCCAGGTCGCCATGGTCAAAGGACTGATCTGGTGAGCACCGGCCCGACGCGCAACCAGGTGTCGGTCGCCGCGCTCAAGGCTCCGGCAGACAGCTGACGAACTTTACAATTCGGCACCAAACTGTCACTCTTGCGGTCGGGCGCGGGGCGGGCGAATCCGCTCGAATAAGCCCGACGGCAACGCATCGACAAGCGAGGAGTCAGCGGGTGGCAGGCAGCGAATTCTCCGGCCGCACCATGGTGGTGTCCGGCGGCAGCCGTGGTATCGGATTGGCGATCGGCCTGGGCGCCGCTCGGTTGGGCGCCAACGTGGTGCTGCTGGCCAAGACCGCCGAACCGCACCCGCGACTGCCCGGCACGGTGCACACTGCCGCGGCCGAGATCGAAGCGGCCGGCGGCAAAGCCCTGGCCGTCGTCGGAGACGTGCGTAGCGAAGACGACGTGCAGCGCGCCGTCGATGCCGCAGTGGACCGGTTCGGCGGCATCGACATCTGCGTGAACAACGCCAGCTCGATCGCCACCGAACCGACGGACAAGCTGTCCGCCAAGAAGTTCGACCTGATGCAGGACATCAACGTCCGCGGGACGTTCCTACTGACCAAGGCCTGCCTGCCGTACCTGCAGCGCTCTGCTGCACCGCACGTGTTGACGATCGCTCCCCCGATCAACATGAACCCGTACTGGCTGGGCGTGCACCCCTCCTACACGCTGTCCAAGTACGGCATGACGTTGTTGACCCTGGGCTGGGCCGCTGAATACGCCGACGCCGGCATCGCGGCCAACTGCCTGTGGCCGGAGACCTACATCGCCACCTCCGCGGTGGCCAACTCCCCCGACGGCGGCGAGCTGCTGGAGAAGGCACGCAGCCCGCAGATCATGGCGGACGCCGCCGTGGCGATCCTGCGCCGCCCGGCCGCAGCAGCCAGCGGACAGTGCTACATCGATGCCGACGTGCTGGCCGAGAACGGCGTGACGGACTTCTCGGTCTACGGCGGCGGGCCCGAGCCGCTGATGGACTTCTTCGTCGACAGGCAGCCTCAGCGCAGGTAGACCTCGCTGCCGCTGGGATATCCGCCACCGGTGGTGGTGACGTGGACATGGTCGTAGTGGCCGTAGCCGCCGCGCTGCGCCCCGCCGCCGGGCGTGTAGTACATCCCGCGCCAGATGGCGTCCTGCAGGCCGAACCGGTCGGCATTCTCCATCACGTAGGCCACGATCGCGTCGCCCAGCGCGATGCCGTCGGCGCTGCCGGGGTTGGGGATCATGACATCGAGCGCCAGTCCGTTGGGGTGCCAGCGCAAGGCGTCGGCGCGCACACCACCGATCTGATGGATCTGCGGAAAGGCGTCGCTGATACTGCGGGCAGCCAGGATCGTCTTGACCTGAAGGCCCCGTTCGGAGGCGACCCCGGTCGGCAGAAAGCGCGACACCATCCGCATTCGAGACGCCGCGGCAACGCCCTCCGGACTGCCCTGCCGCAGGTAATCGGCGGGAGCCGCAACCAACTGCAATCCGCCCGGTGAATCGTCCACAGCAACCACCGGAACGGCTTCTTTCGCGACCGTAGGATTGGCGCTGCCTCCCACAGCAAAGAACACTGCTGCTGGTGCGATGAGCGCGGCCATCAAAACCGATGACCGTTGGCGCTTGCTGGCTAACTCGTGTCGGCCCACGGAAGGACACAATACGAGAAACTCGGCTAATAGTCACAATTTTATAAACCTCATAAATTCCTTATGTCTTACTCGTCACACCGGAATGGCGTTTCCCGCTCCCCCGCTTTCGCCATTCACCCAGGTGGGCGGGGGGTGGCCGAGCGCACCGGCGACCGCAAAGGAAGCCCACCTAACCAGCTGGGTCTACACTGCAACTCATGAAGTCGACGATCCTCGCCGCGGCGGTCCTGGGCTTGGCGGTGGCGCTCGCGGCACCGGCGCAGGCCGACCCGGACATTGATTTCGCCAAGGAACTGCACACCTACGGCATCTACGGCCCCCGGGACTACAACGCGTGGCTGGGCAAGATCGTCTGCGAGCGCCTCGACAAGGGCGTGGACGGCGACGCCGCCAAGTCGGTCCGATTCATCACCCCGAACCTGCAGAAGGGCACCACCCAGCCGCAGGTCTGGCAGTTCCTGGGCGCCGCCATCCACACCTACTGCCCGGACAAGCTCCCGGTGCTGGAGCAGGCCGCCGCGCGGCACGGCTGATGAACGTCAGCCGGCTCTGGCAGAACAGGCTCTTCGCCCGGACCGTGGGCGCGGCCTATGCCAGCGCGATCGAGCGCCCCGCGGCGGCCCGAGTCTTCGGCCGGGTGCTCTTCGGCACCGACGTCGACCGCATCTACCAGGCCATGGACGTCGTCGCGGAGCTGCCTGACGGCTCGGCCGTCCTCGATGTGCCCTGCGGTGGCGGCATCACCGTCGCCCGCCTGGTTCCCGGTAGGCGCGTGCGCTACGTGGCGATGGACATCTCGGCGGGCATGCTCGACCACGCCCGCCGGCGGCTGCGCCCCGAGCAGCGTGACACCGTCGAGTTCGTCGAGGCGAGCATCGAAGCGATCCCGTTCGCCGACGACGAGTTCGACCTGTGCGTGAGCTTCAACGGGCTGCACTGTCTGCCCGACCCGGCCGCCGCCATCCGCGAGATCGCCCGTTGCCTCAAGCCGGGCGGCCGGCTGGTCGGCGATTTCGCCACCCGCGGACAGGTGCGCCGCGCCGACGCCTACATGGTGCTGATGCGGGCCAGCGGCACCTTCGGGCCCGGCGGCACGCTGGACGACGCCCGCCGGTGGTTCACCGAAGCCGGCCTCACGGTCGACGAGCTCGAATGTTCCGGCGCGATCACCCATTTCGCCGTCCACAACTAGCAGAGCCGATTTCCTGCTGGCCGCGCCGCTGATGCGGACTAAGGTCGATGGTATCCCGATTCGCCCAGCGAGAGGGGCCCACCATGGCCGCGCAGACCATCCTCGACAGCTTCGGAACCAAAGACCAGCTGACCGTCGACGACACCAACTATCAGATTCGGCGCCTCGATCGCATCGACGGCTCGGCGCGATTGCCCTACAGCCTCAAGGTGCTGCTGGAGGATCTGCTGCGCAACGAGGACGGCCGGCTGGTGACAGCTGATCAGGTCAGTGCGCTGGCCGCCTGGGACCCGAAGGCCGAGCACGGCCGGGAAATCTCCTACACCCCGGCCCGAGTGCTGATGCAGGACTTCACCGGGGTGCCCTGCGTCGTCGACCTGGTGGCGATGCGCGACGCGATCGCGGAACTGGGCGGCGACACCAAACGCATCAACCCGCTGTGCCCGACGGAGCTGGTGATCGACCATTCGGTGATCGCCGACGTCTTCGGTCGCACCGACGCCTTCGCGATCAACGCCGAACTGGAGTTCGAGCGCAACTCCGAGCGCTACCAGCTGCTGCGCTGGGGACAGCAGGCATTCGACGACTTCTCGGTGGTGCCGCCCGACACCGGCATCTGCCACCAGGTCAACCTGGAATACCTGGCCCGGGTGGTGTTCACCCGCGACAGCGACGAAGGCCCGCAGGCCTACCCGGACACGCTGGTCGGCACCGACTCGCACACCCCGATGGTCAACGGTCTCGGGGTGCTGGGCTGGGGCGTCGGCGGCATCGAAGCCGAGGCCGCCATGCTGGGGCAACCGATGAGCATGCTGATCCCCCAGGTGGTGGGGCTCAAACTCACCGGTGAGCTGCAGCCCGGCACCACCGCAACCGACCTGGTGCTCACCGTCGCCGAACTGCTGCGGCGCACCGGCGTGGTGGGTAAGTTCGTCGAGTTCTTCGGGCCGGGCGTGGCCAATGTCCCGCTGGCCAACCGGGCGACGATCGGCAACATGAGCCCGGAGTACGGGGCCACCTGCGCGATCTTCCCGATCGACAACGTCACCTGCGACTACCTGCGGCTGACCGGCCGGTCCGAACATCGGATCAAACTGGTGGAGGCCTACGCCAAAGAGCAGGGCATGTGGCATGACCCCGGGCACGAACCGGAGTACTCGCAGATCCTCGAGCTGGACCTGAGCAGCGTCGAGCCGTCCATCGCCGGCCCCAAACGCCCGCAGGACCGGATCCCGCTGCGGTTGGCCCCGCAGACGGTGTGCGCGCTGCTCGGCGGCGTCGAAACGACGGAGCAGGCGCTTTCGGACCTCGACGAGGCGTCCGCCGACTCCTTCCCCGCCAGCGACCCGATCGCCTTCGGCAACACCAGCAGCCCCAAAGGTAAGCCGCGCGCGCCGCACAACGAGTGCGTGGAGGACGGCTGGCCGTCGGTCAGCGTGGCCGTCGAGCTAGCCGACGGCACCCAGACCGACGTCGGCAACGGCGATGTGGTGATCGCCGCCATCACCTCCTGCACCAACACCTCCAACCCGTCGGTGATGGTCGGCGCGGCACTGCTGGCGCGCAACGCCGTCGACAAGGGCCTGTCGCGCAAGCCGTGGGTGAAGACCACCCTGGCGCCCGGGTCCCGGGTGGTCACCGACTACTACGAGCGGTCCGGCCTGACCCCGTATCTGGACAAGCTCGGTTTCAACCTGGTCGGCTACGGCTGCACCACCTGCATCGGCAACTCCGGTCCGCTCATCCCCGAGGTGAGCAAGGCCGTCGTCGACAACGACATGACGGTGTGTTCGGTGCTGTCGGGCAACCGCAACTTCGAAGGCCGCATCCACCCCGAGGTGCGGATGAACTTCCTGGCCTCCCCGCCGCTGGTGGTCGCCTATGCGCTGGCCGGCACGCTGCGGATCAACCTGCTCTCCGACCCGATCGGGACCGGTAGCGACGGCGAGCCGGTGTATCTGCGGGACATCTGGCCCACCACCGAGGAGATCGCCGCCGTGGTGGACGACAACCTGCAGGCCGAGATGTTCACCGCCAGCTACGCCGACGTCTTCACCGGCGACGACCGCTGGCGGGCGCTGGAGGTGCCGGCCGGCGACACGTTCTCCTGGGACCCCGACTCCACCTATGTGCGCCAGCCGCCGTATTTCGACGGCATGACGCGCGAACCGGCGGCACTCGCCGACGTCGCCGGCGCCCGGGTGCTGGCCAAACTGGGCGACTCGGTCACCACCGACCACATCAGCCCGGCCGGCTCGATCCGGTATGACTCGCCCGCTGGAAAATACCTGTCCGAGCACGGCATTGAGCGCAAGGACTTCAACTCCTACGGGTCCCGGCGCGGCAACCACGAGGTGATGATCCGCGGCACCTTCGCCAACGTCCGGCTGCGCAACCAGTTGGCGCCGGACACCGAGGGCGGCTTCACCCGCGACTTCACCCAACCGGACGCTCCGGTCAGCACCATCTACGACGCGTCGGTCAACTACCTCGACGCCGGTGTCCCGTTGGTGATCCTGGCCGGCAAGGAGTACGGATCGGGCTCCTCCCGCGACTGGGCCGCCAAGGGCACCGTGCTGCTCGGGGTGCGAGCGGTGCTGGCGGTCTCCTACGAACGCATCCACCGCTCCAACCTGATCGGGATGGGGGTGCTGCCGCTGCAGTTCCCCGAGGGCGCCGACGCCGACTCGCTCGGCCTGACCGGTGAAGAGAGCTTCGACATCACCGGCGTGACCGCCCTGGGCGACGCCATCCCCGACACCGTGCACGTGAAGGCCGGATCGGTGGAGTTCGACGCCAAGGTGCGCATCGACACCCCCGGCGAGGCCGACTACTACCGGCACGGCGGAATCATGCAGTACGTGCTGCGCCAGCTGCTCGACTGAACCCGGGGAACATCGCCGCGCGATCTACTTCCGGTCGGGTTGGCGGCAGCGTAGAGATCGGTGTCGATTGTCCCTAACCCACCATCTCGGAACGTGACCCGGTGGTATACCCAGACACGCTCTTGAAACGCGATGAAAGGGGCTCGAACCGGGTGGGCGCAACGACGACAGGGCCGGTGATCGGCGCCCGGGAAGCGGTGCGAACCCTCAACCCTGGCTACTTCGCACTGGTGATGGCCAGTGGCATGGTGTCGATGGCGATGTACCACCAGGACGCCTACTGGTTGTCGGTCCCGCTGCTGTGGGTGACGGTGGCGTCCTATCTGGTCCTGGTGACGGTGTCGGCGGCGCGGCTCATCGCCTTTCGGCACGAATTCCGGGCCGACCTGTCCGACTCCGGTCGTGCGTTCGGGTTGTTCACCTTCGTGTCGGCGACCAACGTGCTGGGGGCCCGACTCGTCATCGACGAGCATGTCCACGTCGCGGTCGGCCTGCTGCTGGTCAGCACGCTGGCCTGGCTGGTGCTCGGCTATCTGATTCCGTGGACCGCCGTGCTAGGCACCTCGGAGCGGCCGGTGGTGCGGCGCGCCAACGGCACCTGGTTCATCTGGGTGGTGGCCAGCCAGTCCGTCGCGGTGCTGGCCGCGGTCCTCGAGGTGGAGATCGATGAGCCGTGGCGCCAGAGCCTGGCGCTGCTGGCGGTGGTCTCCTGGTCGATCGGAGTGTTCCTCTACGGCGCCGCCGGAATCTTCGTCGCCCTGCGCCTGCTGCTCTATCCGCTGCGGCCCCGCGATCTCATCCCGCAGTACTGGGTGGCGATGGGCGCGGCCGCGATCACCGTGCTGGCGGGCGCACGGATCGTCGAGATGGCCGAGGCGCCGATGGTCACCGCCACCCGCGGGCTCATCGCCGGAACGTCGGTGATGTTCTGGGCTTTCGGCACCTGGCTGATCCCGCCGTTGATCGCCGCCGGGGTGTGGCGGCATGTGGTGCACGGTATTTCACTGCGCTACGAGGCCACGTGGTGGAGCGTGATCTTCCCGCTGAGCATGTACGGGGTGGGCAGCCACTATCTGGGGCAGGCCGACCATCTGCCGATCGTCTACTACATCGGCTCGGTGCAGAGTTGGATCGCGCTGGCCGCTTGGGCGATCACGTTCGTCGTGATGCTGCATCACCTGTTCCGAACTCTGCTCGTGGCTGACAGCACCGCAGCGGTGCGCTAGAAGGGCGGTGGGTCGTTGCAGGCTGCGAGCGCGCGTCGTTTCGCGGCTTCGGCGGCTTGGGCGGCTTGGGTGGCGATGCGGGCCTGATTGTGGTTGCGTTCCAGCCAGATCCGGTAGGCCCGATCCTGTGCTCTGGTGCGCGTGCGGGTCGGCATCATCAGCCC
>NZ_LQPS01000029.1 GCF_002101885.1 Mycolicibacter senuensis | reverse complement strand
GACATCGGGTGGCGGGGGAGGCAGGTCTTCCGGCGGCGGGGGCGGCAAATCCTCCGGCGGGGGCGGCGGCGCGTCGGCGGCACCCGCAGGCAGCGCCTCGTCATTGTTCGGCGGCTCAGCGCCGACACCGCCGGCCAAGAAAACGGCGGCGGGCAGCACAGCCGTCGCCGCCAGCACCGTGGATTTCATGCGCAGATCAATCAGTCCTTGCGTGAGCACGCAGGGAACCGTAACCAAAATGTAATCTCGACGCCAAACCCGGCACGCCGGGTGCCGTTACACAAAGGCGCAGTAGTGGCACGTCTTGCGGCGGCCGTAGAGCGGGAGCCGACGCGGTCCAACGGCCTGACTAGCTGCTCTGGCCAGCATCAACTGTGATAGCTGCGTGGCCGCGGACCGGCCTAGCCGCCACGCACGGAATCGAGAGAGGGGTATGTGTCCGGACGGCTTAAGGCGCCGCCGGTGGGACGATTCGGCTACCGAAGCGTGTCGGGACAGATCTCATGCTGGGCTGCATCCAGCACGCCCGGGACATCCATCGCCGTGCCGAAGCCCATACGGCGAATATCGTCGGGCGTTGCTCCTCCCCGGAGCATCTGGCACATCTGGATACCGCTGGCGAACAGCCCGCCGGGGAATTCGAACCGCATCGTCCCGTGGTCGTCCAGGTATTTGTAGAAGCTGTCGTAGTCGGCGTGGGCCGTGGGCACAAGAGTCATATAGACGACGGCAACTGCCGCACCGATTCCGGCCAACGCCCGCACAGCGATCACTTTGGTTCCCTCGGGTTCGTAGTTGGCCGTATGGTTGCACACCGCCTCGAAACCCTCCTGATGAGATCCCGCGGGCTTACATTGACGCGTGTTGCGCTGGTCACGCGAACGGCCGCGGCATTCTGGAAAAACGAGTCAGGCCCCCTCGAAAGGGGGCCTGACCATCGGGGTGGCTGACGGGACTCGAACCCGCGACACCCAGGATCACAACCTGGTGCTCTACCAACTGAACTACAGCCACCATTGCTGCCTGCCGAAGCGAGCAGCGTCGTCGATACTAGCCGCTCGGGCGCTCGGCAACCGAATCGATTACCTCCGACGCCTCCGAGCGCGGTCCCAGCTTCGCGGCTACCGCAGCGATGTCGCTGGTAGGCGGTCCGGGAGGGGCGACGAACGCGGTGCTGCGGTAGAACTTCAGCTCTCGGATGGATTCGTGGATATCGGCCAGTGCCCGGTGCGCCAGGCCCTTCTCCGGCTGCCCGAAGTAGATCCGCGGGTACCAGCGCCGGCACAGCTCCTTGATCGAGCTGACGTCGATCATCCGATAGTGCAGGTAGTCGTCGAGGGCGGCCATGTCGCGGGCCAGGAAACCGCGGTCGGTGCCGATCGAGTTGCCCGCCAGGGGTGCGGTCTTGGCCTGCTTGACGTGGGTTCGGACGTAGTCGAGCACCATCTTCTCGGCGGTGGCCAGGTCGACGGTCGAAGCCCTGACCTCGTCGATCAGCCCGGACCGGGTGTGCATGTCGGTCACGACGTCGCTCATCGCGTCCAGGTCGGCGTCGTCGGCGTGGATCACCACGTCGATACCGTCGCCGAGGATGTTCAGCTCGCCGTCGGTGACCAACGCGGCGATCTCGATCAGCTTGTCCGAGCCCAGATCCAGGCCGGTCATCTCGCAGTCGATCCAGACCAGTTCGTCTCGCGCAACGCTCACAAGTAGCCCAGGTTAGCCGTTCGCCGCCCCCGTGGCCGCATCCCGGTGCACTCCGGCCAAGTAATGTCGTGGCCTGTGAGTCCCGATTCGGCGGCGAACGCCGCACAGCAGATCGCGGCCGGCTACACCGCCGAGGGCCAGGCCCTGGAATTGGGCACGGTCGTCATCGACGGCACCGCCGACCCCACCGCGCAGGTCCGCATCCCGCTGGCCACCTTGAACCGGCACGGGTTGGTGGCCGGCGCCACCGGTACCGGCAAGACCAAGACGCTGCAGGTGATCGCCGAGCAGCTGTCCGCGGCCGGCGTCCCGGTGGTCATGGCCGACGTCAAGGGCGACCTGTCCGGGCTGTCGCGGCCCGGTGAGTCGGGGGACAAGATCACCCAGCGCGCCACCGACACCGGCGATGACTGGGCGGCGACCGCGTTCCCGACCGAGTTCCTGTCGCTGGGCACCGAGGGAATCGGCGTGCCGGTGCGGGCCACCATCTCCAGCTTCGGCCCGATCCTGTTGTCGAAGGTGCTGGGTCTCAACGCCACCCAGGAGTCGACGCTGGGGCTGATCTTCCATTGGGCCGACGAGAACGGTTACCTGCTGCTGGACTTGAAGGATCTGCGCTCGGTGATCAGCTATCTCACCAGCGACGAGGGCAAGCCGGCGCTCAAGCAGCTGGGTGCGGTCTCTCCGGCGACCGCGGGGGTGATCCTGCGGGCGCTGGTCAATCTGGAAGCCGAAGGCGCCGACACCTTCTTCGGTGAGCCGGAGTTGGACCCGAAAGATCTGATCCGCCTCGACCCGCAGGGCCGCGGCATCATCTCGCTGCTGGAACTCGGCGACCAGGCGGCACGCCCGGTGTTGTTCTCCACCTTCCTGATGTGGGTGCTGGCAGACCTGTTCACCTTCCTGCCCGAGGTCGGCGACCTCGACAAACCCAAGCTGGTCTTCTTCTTCGACGAGGCCCATCTGCTGTTCAGCGACGCCTCCAAGGCGTTTCTCGGCCAGGTCGAGCAGACCGTCAAGCTGATCCGCTCCAAGGGGGTGGGCGTTTTCTTCTGCACGCAATTGCCCACCGATGTGCCCAACGCGGTGCTGTCGCAGCTGGGCGCGCGGATCCAGCATGCGCTGCGCGCCTTCACTCCCGACGATCAGAAGGCGCTGAGCAAGACGGTGCGCACCTACCCGAAAACCAAGGTGTACGACCTGGAATCAGCGCTGACATCGCTGGGCATCGGTGAAGCGATCGTCACCGTGCTCTCCGAGCGCGGCGCCCCGACCCCGGTCGCATGGACCCGGCTGCGCGCGCCGCGGTCGTTGATGGCAGCCATCGGTGGCGACGCCGTCACCGCGGCCGCCAAAGCGAGTTCGCTGCAGACCGAATACGGCCAGACCATCGATCGGGAATCAGCGTACGAAATGCTGTCCGAGAAACTGGCTGCCGGACAGGGCAACCGGCCTCCGCGAGGGGACAGCAGTGACACGGTGCCCGAGCCGAAGCGGCTGCGCTGGTGGCAGCGTTTCGGACGCTGGCTCAGCCACTTCCTGACCACCCGGGACGGCAAGAAGGTGGTGAGCGCGGTCACCACGGTGGTGGTCGGCCAGATCACCCGCGGCGCGATGGGCACCGGTCGCCGCCGGCGCTGATCTGGGCGGCGGCCCGCTAGCCCCCGCCGAGTTTCTTGTAGACCGCGCCCACGATCGGCGTCACGATCGCGCGGGGAACGTACCCGCTGGCCAGCGACATGGCTTTCGACGTTATCCCGGGCACGACACGCATCCTGTTGCGCGCCAACGCATCCAGCGACAGCTTGGCGGTGTGCTGGGTGGAGATCCACAGAAAATCCGGGATCAGCTTGTCGACCAGCGAGGCATCGGCGGCGTCGGGCATCTCGGCACGCACCGGCCCCGGCGCCAGCAGTGTCACGTGCACCCCGGATTTGAGCAGTTCGCCGCGCAGCGACTCGCTGAAGGTGTTGGCGAAGGCCTTGGTCGCGGCGTAGGTGGCGTTGTTGGGGATCGGCGAGTTGCCGGCCGCCGAACCCGAGATCAGGATGCCCCCGGCGCGGCGTGCCAGCATGCCCGGCAGCACCGCCAACACCAGATCGTGCACCGCGATCGCGTTGAGCTGCACCTGGGCCTTCTCCGCGGCCGGGTCCAGGTCGGCGATCGGCCCGAACGTCGCCGTGCCGGCGTTGGCGCACAACACCGAGACCTCCCGCTCGGCCAGTTCGGCGCAGAACTGGTCGCGGGCCGGCGGATCGGCCAGGTCGACCGCCCGGACCTCCACGGTGACCCGGTAGGTGTCGCGCAGCCGGGCCGCCACGGCATCGAGCACCTCTTCTCGGCGCGCGGTGATGATCAGTGAGTGGCCCCGGGCGGCCAGCTCGGTGGCCAGCGCCTCGCCGATGCCCTGGGATGCTCCGGTGACGACGGCGCGGGCATCCGGGTTGGGAGCAGGCACTGGCATGGGGCAATCGTAGAGTGCCAGGCATGAATGCCACGGGGGCGGTCAGGTCCGGGCGGTCGCGGATCGTGGCATGGGCGCTGTGGGACACCGGGTCGGCGGCCGTGGGCGCGATCGTGGTGACGTTCGTGTTCTCGGTATATCTGACCAGCAGCGTCGGCGCGGACCTGCCCGGCCCCGTGTCGCCGGCCAGCTGGCTGGGCCGCACGCTGGCGATCTCCGGGGTGACCGTGGCCGTGGTGGCGCCTCTGATCGGAGTGTGGGTGGCGACGCCGCATCGCCGCCGGGTGACGCTGGCGGTGCTGACCGGTGCCGCGGCGGTGCTGATCGCGGCGATGAGCCTGATCCGCGATGAGCCCGCCTACCTGGCGCCGGGGCTGGTGCTGCTGGCGGTGACCGCCGCCTGCGGTGAGCTGGCCGGCGTTCCCTACAACGCCATGCTTCGCCAGGTATCGACGCCGCAGAACTCCGGGCGGATCTCCGGATTCGGTTGGGCGGCAGGCTATGCCGGCAGCGTGGTGTTGCTGCTGGTGGTCTACGTGGGCTTCATCTCCGGCAGCGGCCCGGAACGCGGCTTGCTCGGCGTGCCCGTCGAGGACGGACAGAACGTGCGGTCGGCGATGCTGCTGGCCGCCGGGTGGCTGGCTGTCTTCGCGTTGCCGCTGCTGCTCAGCGCCCACCGGTTTGCCGGTGCCGATGAAGCACCGCCGCCTCGGCTCGGCCTGTTCGGTGGCTACCGCCAGCTGTGGCGCGACATCACCGGCGAATGGCGCCGCGACCGCAACCTGGTTTTCTACCTGGTGGCCAGCGCGATCTTCCGTGACGGGCTGGCCGGGGTGTTCGCCTTCGGTGCGGTGCTCGGCGTCAACGTCTACGGGATCTCAACCGGCGATGTGCTGATCTTCGGGGTGGCCGCCAGCGTGGTGGCCGCGGTCGGCGCGGTCGCCGGCGGCCTGCTCGACGACCGGATCGGCTCCAAGACGGTGATCGTCGGGTCGCTGGCGGCCATGGTCGCCGCCGGGACCATGCTGATGGCACTGTCGGGCCCGGCGGCGTTCTGGGCCTGCGGCCTGCTGCTCTGCCTGTTCATCGGGCCGACCCAGTCCTCGGCGCGCACGCTGTTGCTGCGGATGGCGCAGGAAGGCCGGGAGGGGTTCGAAGGGGTGGCGTTCGGGCTCTACACGATGACCGGTCGCGCCGTGTCGTTCCTGGCGCCGTGGCTGTTCTCGGTCTTCGTCGACGTGTTCCACAGCGACCGGGCCGGCATGGGCGGGCTGTGCACCGTGCTGGTGCTCGGATTGCTGGCGATGCTGGGAGTGCGTGCGCCGCGGCGAGCGGCCTGACCGCTCAACCCGCTGCCGCGCATACCGTGAGGATCGAGCCGGTGCGCTGGCGCACCTGGGTGCCGTCCACCGAGACCGAGCAGGTGACCTGTTCGCCGAAGTTGACCACCGTGACCGCCGCCGCGGTCGTTGCCGGCGGCGTGAGCGTGACCTGCTTGCTCCACGGCAGCGTCACGTTGAACTCGGTCTGCAGCACCCCGCCGGTGTCGATGTAGGCGATGCTGAGCGCCCGGCCGGTCCCGGTGACGCTATAGACGATCGTCTCGGGAACCCCGGCGGTGGTCGACGTGGTTGGGGGCGGTGTGCTCGGGGTGGTGCTGGGCGTCGAAGACCGCGGTGGCGGCGTGGTAGTCGGGGTGCGCTTGGGAATCGGCGTGCTCGGAGCCGTCGGCAACGGCGAAACCGGTGTGACCGTCGCCGAATTGCGCCCCGAGCCGTTGGCGATCACCAGTGCGATCACCATGCCGACCACCAACAGCACCGCGGCACCGGCCACCAGCCACAGCCAGTTCGGGAACCGCGGCGGTTCCGGCGGGCCGCCCTCGCCGCCCGGCGGGGCGCCGCCCCCCGGTCCGCCGCCCGCGCTGCCGCCCGGCGACGCCGGTTCCCAGTGTTGCCGCGGCAGTTGGGCGGTCGGGTCGGCGGCCTGTGGCGGATAGCCGGCCGGGTATGACGGAATCTGGCCCGCGTAGGCCGGATCGACGTGTGGCGGATAGCCGAAGGTCGACGGCTCGGTCGTCCCGCTGCGTTGCCAGGGTCGATCGGAATCTTCCGGTCGATAGGGATCGGTCATACCCACCTCATGGATTGCAGGGTACCTGCGCCGGACCGCCACGACTGTGTCGTCGGTCAGGTCAGCCCATGGAAATTCCGGCGGCACCCAGCGCGCCGATGGTCATCGCCCGCAACACCGCTCGGGAGCGCTCCGGCGCGGCCGACTTCGCGCCGGCCGGCTTGACGCTGTAGGGGGTCGAGTTCAGCAGCCCGAACACCGCGTGGGCCATCAACCGGGCGTCGGGTTCGGCCAGTCCGGCGTACCGGGCGCACAGCACCCCCACCCAGATCTCGACGTACTGCCGCTGGGCGCTGCGTACCTGGCGCTGCGCGCCGGCCGGCAGATGAGCCAGGTCGCGGTCCTGAATCCGGATCAGATCCGGCTCTCCGAGCGCGAAATCGAGATGAAACTCGATCAGGCCGTCCAGCACCTGGTCCGGGCTCCGGCCGCCGGATTCAACGGTGCGCGCCCCGGCGAGCAACCGGGTGCTGATGCCGACCAGCAGTTCGACCAACAGGGCTTCCTTGTTGGGGAAGTGCCGATAGATCGCCGGGCCGCTGACGCCGGCGGCCGCGCCGATGTCCTCCAGGCGCACGGCGAGGAAGCCTCGCTGGGCGAAGAGGCGCTCGGCGGCCGCCAGCAACTGGCTACGCCGATCGGATTTCAGCCGACTGCGCCGGTTGGCCGGCTCGTCGTTTCCCGCCGGGGCGGATGCTGCCATCTCGGCTCCGCTCGTCGTGGACAGCTGAGTTAATGGTCACTAACGTAGCACCCATCCCTCGGGGCCGATCCGGCTCCGGGCGGCACCGGTGGAGGCCTGATGGCAACGGCGGGACGGCCCGCGGCGCGCGGCGGTGCGTCCTATGCTCGCGGCGAGACCCGGCCGGCCTTGCTGGAGACGACCATCGGAGCCTGTCTCGCGGCAACCGCGGGCACGCACCCGGATCACGATGCGCTGGTGGACCTTCCGACCCGACGGCGATGGAACTATGCGGAGCTGTGTAGCGATGTGCGCCGGCTCGCCACCGGTCTGCTGCAGGCGGGTATCACCGCCGGTGACCGGGTCGGCATCTGGGCTCCCAACTGCGCCGAGTGGGTGCTGACCCAATATGCCACCGCCGAGATCGGCGCGCTCCTGGTAACCATCAACCCCGCCTACCGCTCCCATGAACTGGCTTACGCGCTCAAGCAGTCCGGGGTCACGATGGTCATCTCTGCTCCGCGGTTCAAGAACTCCGACTACGTCGCGCTGCTGCGCGAGGTGGCGCCAGAATGCCCGGACCTGCGTGAGGCGGTGTTCATCGACAGCGCGCGTTGGCGTGAGCTGGCCGACACACCCATCGACACGATGGCACTGGCGCACGCCGCCGGAGCGCTGCGGGCCACAGATCCGATCAATATCCAATACACCTCGGGCACAACCGGTTACCCCAAGGGTGCGACGCTCAGTCACCACAACATTCTCAACAACGGCTACCTGGTCGGGGAGTTGCTGGGCTATACGCAGCTGGACCGGATCTGTGTGCCCGTCCCCTTTTATCACTGCTTCGGGATGGTGATGGGCAACCTGGCGGCCGCCAGTCACGGTGCGGCCATCGTCATCCCGGCGCCCGGCTTCGATCCCGCGGCCACGCTGGGGGCCGTGCAGGATGAGGCCTGCACCAGCCTCTACGGGGTGCCCACCATGTTCATCGCCCAACTCGAACTGCCCGGCTTCGCCGACCACGACCTCGCCAGTCTGCGCACCGGGATCATGGCGGGCTCACCGTGCCCGGCGAAGGTGATGCGACGGGTGATCGACGACATGCATATGACCGAGGTCGCGATCTGCTACGGCATGACCGAGACGTCGCCGGTGTCGACTCAAACCCGCGTCGGGGACTCGCTGACCCAGCGGGTGGAGACCGTCGGACGCGTGGGACCGCACCTGGAGATCAAGCTGATCGACCCCCCCACCGGCGACACGGTGCCGCGAGGACAGGTCGGTGAACTGTGCACCCGCGGCTATTCGGTGATGACCGGTTACTGGAACGACCCGGTCAAGACCGAGGCGGCCATCGATGCCGAAGGCTGGATGCACAGCGGCGATCTGGCCGTCATGGACGACGACGGCTACGTCCGGATCACCGGGCGAATCAAGGACATGGTGATCCGCGGCGGGGAGAACATCTACCCGCGGGAGATCGAGGAGTTTCTGCACACTCACCCCGACATCCTCGACGCCCAGGTCATCGGTGTGCCCGACGAAATCTACGGTGAGGAACTGATGGCGGTGGTCATGCTGCGCGATGGGGCGGGGCCGCTGACCATTGAGCGACTGCGCGAGTTCTGCACCGGCCGACTGGCGCACTTCAAGGTGCCGCGGTACCTGCGCGTGGTCGGGGAGTTCCCGATGACGGTCACCGGCAAGGTCCGTAAGGACGAGGTGCGTCGATGGGCGGTCGAGCAGCTGGGCGGCGGCTGACAGGACAGCGCGAGAATGGTATTCTCTGCTGTCAGTTAATCGACATTAACTGAAAATGAGGAGGCGCGAGTGGCGATAGACAAGGTCGTGGCGACGGCGGCAGCAGCCGTGGCCGACGTGACCGACGGCGCGTCACTGGCGGTGGGCGGGTTCGGACTCTGCGGCATACCGGAGGCGCTGATCAACGCCGTTTTACAGCTCGGTGTCACCGATCTGGAAACCGTCTCGAACAACTGCGGCGTCGACGGCATCGGGCTGGGGGTGCTCTTGGAGCACAAGCGGATCCGACGCACCGTGAGCTCCTATGTGGGGGAGAACAAGGAATTCGCCCGGCAGTTCCTGTCCGGAGAGCTCGAGGTGGAGCTGACCCCGCAGGGCACCCTCGCTGAGCGGCTGCGCGCCGGTGGCGCCGGAATCCCGGCGTTCTACACACCGACCGGGGTGGGCACCCAGGTTGCCGACGGCGGCCTGCCTTGGCGCTACGACGGCGCCGGCGGAGTGGCGGTCGCCTCACCGCGCAAGGAGACCCGGGACTTCGACGGGCGCACCTACGTGCTGGAGCGGGCGATCCGCACCGATTTCGCGTTGGTGCACGCCTGGAAGGGCGATCGGCACGGAAACCTCGTCTACCGGGAGGCCGCAGCCAACTTCAACCCGGACTGCGCCGCAGCGGGCCGGATCACCATCGCCCAGGTCGAGCACCTGGTCGAGGCGGGCGAGATCTGTCCCGCCGAGGTGCACACCCCGGGTATTCACGTGCACCGGGTGGTGCACGTACCGAATCCGGAGAAACGAATCGAACGGGAGACGGTGCGCGAGTCATGAGCCTGTCCAGAGACGAACTTGCCGCACGGGTCGCCGCGGAGTTGAAAGACGGGCAATACGTCAACCTGGGCATCGGGTTGCCGACCTTGATTCCCAACCACATCCCCGACGGTGTCAGTGTCGTGCTGCATTCGGAGAACGGAATCCTCGGGGTCGGGCCGTACCCGCGCCGCGAGGACCTCGACGCCGACCTGATCAACGCCGGCAAAGAAACGGTAACCGTCCTCTCGGGCGCGTCGTTCTTCTCGTCGTCGGTGTCCTTCGGGGTGATCCGTGGTGGCCACCTCGACGTGGCAGTGCTCGGCGCCATGCAGGTGTCAGCGGTCGGCGACCTGGCCAACTGGATGATCCCCGGCAAGATGATCAAGGGCATGGGCGGTGCGATGGACCTGGTGCACGGGGCGCGCCGGGTCATCGTGATGATGGAACACGCCGCCAAGGACGGCAGCGCCAAGATCGTCGAGCAGTGCACGTTGCCGCTCACCGGCGCCCGCTGCGTCGACCGCATTATCACCGACTTGGCCGTCATCGACGTCACCGAAGCGGGCCTGGAGTTGGTGGAGACCGCGCCCGGTGTCGCCGTCGATGAGGTGCTCGCGAAAACCGGTGCGCCGTTGAATCTTTCGAAGGTGTCATGACGGCCCCGGCATTCGCCGACGAACACCGGCGGCTGGTCACCGAACTCAACACCAAGCTGGCGACGGCAGCCCTCGGCGGCAGCGAGAAGTCCCGGCAGCGCCACGTGTCGCGGGGCAAGCTGCTGCCGCGCGACCGGGTCGACCGGTTGCTGGACCCGGGCAGCCCGTTTCTGGAGCTGGCGCCGCTGGCCGCCGACGGCATGTACGACGACGAGTGCCCCGGGGCGGGGATCATCACCGGGATCGGGCGGGTCGCGGAGCGCGAATGCGTGATCGTGGCCAACGACGCCACCGTCAAGGGCGGCACCTACTACCCGGTCACCGTCAAAAAGCACCTGCGCGCCCAGGAGGTTGCGCTGGGAAACCGGCTGCCCTGCATCTATCTGGTGGACTCCGGGGGAGCGTTTCTGCCCCGCCAGGACGAGGTGTTCCCCGACCGCGAGCACTTCGGCCGGATCTTCTACAACCAGGCGACCATGAGCGCGGCGGGCATTCCGCAGATCGCCGCGGTGCTCGGCTCCTGCACCGCCGGCGGCGCCTACGTGCCCGCGATGAGCGACGAGGCCGTCATCGTGCGCGAGCAGGGCACGATCTTCCTGGGCGGCCCGCCGCTGGTCAAGGCCGCCACCGGCGAGGTGGTGACCGCCGAAGAACTCGGTGGCGGGGACCTGCATTCGAAGATTTCCGGGGTCACCGATTACCTGGCCGACGACGACGAACACGCCCTGCGCATCGTCCGCCAGATCGCCGAGACCTTCGGTCCGAGGTCTGAAACACCGTGGGAGATACGACGTTCCATCGAACCTTTGCATGACCCCGCCGAGCTCTACGACGTGGTTCCGCCGGATCCGCGGGTGCCCTACGACGTGCGGCAGGTCATCACCCGCATCGTCGACGGCAGCGAGTTCAGTGAGTTCAAGGCCGAATACGGCAAGACGCTGGTGACCGCGTTCGCGCGCATCCACGGCCACCCGGTGGGGATCATCGCCAACAACGGGGTGCTGTTCGGCGAATCGGCGCTCAAGGGCGCGCATTTCATCGAACTGTGCGACAAGCGCTCCATCCCCCTGGTTTTCCTGCAGAACATCGCCGGCTTCATGGTCGGCCGCGACTACGAGGCCGGCGGCATCGCCAAACACGGCGCCAAGATGGTCACCGCGGTGGCCTGCGCGCGGGTGCCCAAGCTGACGGTGGTGATCGGCGGGTCCTACGGGGCGGGCAACTACTCCATGTGCGGCCGGGCGTATTCGCCTCGATTCCTGTGGATGTGGCCCAACGCCCGGATTTCGGTGATGGGTGGCGAGCAGGCCGCGTCGGTGCTGGCCACCGTGCGCGGTGATCAACTCGACGCCGCCGGCAAGCCGTGGTCGGCCGAGGACGAGGAGGCGTTCAAGGCTCCGATTCGTGACCAATACGAGGCGCAGGGCAATCCCTACTATTCGACCGCACGGCTGTGGGACGACGGGATCATCGACCCGGCCGACACCAGAACGGTGCTGGGGCTGGCGCTCTCGGTCTGCGCCAACGCGCCGCTGGACCCGGTTTCCTACGGCGTTTTCCGGATGTGAGTGGCAATGTTTGAAACCGTTTTGGTAGCCAATCGCGGTGAGATCGCGGTGCGGGTGATCCGCACCCTGCGCCGGATGGGGATCCGTTCGGTGGCGGTCTACAGCGACGCCGACGCCGGAGCGCGGCATGTGCGCGAAGCCGACACCGCGGTGCGGCTCGGCCCCGCGCCGGTGGCCGACAGCTACCTGTCGATCTCGAAGGTGCTCGAGGCCGCCGCCGAGACCGGTGCGGAGGCGATTCACCCCGGCTACGGGTTCCTCTCCGAGAACGCCGGATTCGCGGCCGCCTGCGAGGCGGCCGGGGTGGTCTTTATCGGACCGCCGGCTCGCGCCATCGAGGTTATGGGCGACAAGATCTCCGCGAAGAACGCCGTCACCGCCTTCGATGTACCGGTGGTCCCCGGGATCGCCAAGCCGCGCCTGACCGACGACGAGCTGACCGCGGCGGCCACCGAGATCGGCTATCCGGTGTTGATCAAACCGTCGGCGGGCGGCGGTGGCAAAGGCATGCACCTGGTCGACGACCCCGCGCGATTGCGGGCTTCGCTGGCCACCGCCCGGCGTGAGGCGGCTTCCGCATTCGGCGATGACACGCTGTTCCTGGAGCGATTCGTGTTGCGGCCCCGCCACATCGAGGTTCAGGTGCTCGCCGACACCCAGGGCAACGTCGTACACCTCGGCGAACGGGAATGCAGCCTGCAGCGACGCCATCAGAAGGTGATCGAGGAGGCGCCGTCACCGCTGCTGGACGCCGCGACCCGGGACCGGATCGGGACGGCGGCGTGCAACACCGCTCGCAGCGTCGACTACGTCGGCGCGGGCACGGTGGAGTTCATCGTCTCCGCGGACCGCCCGGACGAGTTCTTCTTCATGGAGATGAACACCCGACTGCAGGTCGAGCACCCGGTCACCGAAGCGGTCACCGGCCTCGACCTCGTCGAGTGGCAGCTGCGGGTGGCGGCGGGCGAGAAACTGCCGTTCGCGCAAGACGAGATCACGTTGGACGGCCACGCGATCGAGGCCCGGGTGTACGCCGAAGACCCTGGGCGGGGCTTCCTGCCCACCGGCGGCCGGGTGCTGGCGGTGCACGAACCCAGCGGTCTGGGAGTGCGAGTGGACTCGTCGCTGCAGGACGGCACCGTGGTGGGCAGCGACTACGACCCGATGCTGTCCAAGGTGATCGCCCATGGTGCCGACCGGGCGCAGGCGCTGGCACGGTTGGACGCGGCGCTGGCCGACACCGCGGTGCTGGGGGTGCAGACCAACGTCGAGTTCCTGCGGTTCCTGCTCGCCGATGATCGGGTGGTGGCCGGGGATCTCGACACCGAACTGCTCGACACCAGGTCGGCCGACTTCGCGCCGGTGCCCGCACCTGACGACGTGCTGGCCGCCGGCGGGCTGTATCGCCAGTGGGCGCTGTCCGGTCGGAAATCGTTGTGGGGCAGCCCGAGCGGATGGCGCATCGGCGCGCCGGCACCGGTGCGCACCGAGATGCGCACACCGCTGCGATCGGAGACGGTGTCGGTGTGGGGGCTTGCGACGGCTGCGCGAGTACAGGTCGGTGACGGCGAGATCCACAGCGGCAGCGCCGAAGTCGAGGGCGACCGGCTGACGGTGACACTGGCGGGCCGGCGACGCTGTTACACGTTCGCCGAGCACGATGGGCAGCTGTGGATCTCCGATGAGCGCGGCACCTGGCACCTGCGTGAAGCCGAGCTGGTTCGGGTGAACCGCGGCGGTGGTCCGCGCAGCGCCGAGATCGTCAGCCCGATGCCGGGCAGCGTGATCGCGGTGAACGTCGCGTCCGAAACGCCGGTCGCCGAGGGCGATCCGGTTGTGGTGGTCGAGGCGATGAAGATGGAGCACACCTTGACCGCGCCGATCAGCGGCCGGGTGGAGGTATTGGTATCGGTGGGCGATCAGGTGACGGTGGACCAGGTATTGGCCCGGCTGATCCCCGAATCAAGTGAGGACGAGCAGCAATGACGACGATCACGGCAGGCGAGCTGCCTAAGGAGTACCAGGATCTGCAGCACACGGTCGCCGAGTTCGCGCGCACCGTCGTCGCCCCGGTGTCCGCCAAACACGACGAAGAGCACAGCTTCCCCTACGAAGTGATCGCCAAGATGGGCGAGATGGGGTTGTTCGGGCTGCCGTTCCCCGAGGAGTACGGCGGTATGGGCGGCGACTTCTTCGCGCTGACGCTCGCGCTGGAGGAGCTCGGCAAGGTCGACCAGTCCGTCGCGATGACATTGGAAGCCGGGGTGGGCCTGGGGGCGATGCCGATCTACCGATTCGGCACCGAGGAACAGAAGCATACCTGGCTGCCCGACCTGGTGGCCGGCCGTGCGCTTGCCGGCTTCGGCCTCACCGAGCCCGGCGCCGGTTCGGATGCCGGCGGCACCCGCACCACCGCCCGGCTGGACGGCGACGAGTGGGTCATCAACGGCACCAAGCAGTTCATCACCAACTCCGGCACCGACATCACCTCGCTGGTGACCGTCACCGCCGTCACCGGGACCGGGCCCGACGGCCGCAAGGAGATCTCCACGATCATCGTCCCGTCCGGCACACCGGGTTTCACCGTCGAACCGGCCTACAACAAGGTCGGCTGGAACGCCTCGGACACCCATCCGCTCACCTTCGCCGACGCCCGTGTCCCGCAAGCCAATCTGCTCGGCGAACAGGGCCGCGGCTACGCGAACTTCCTGTCGATCCTCGATGAGGGCCGCATCGCGATCGCCGCGGTGGCCACCGGGGTCGCGCAGGGTTGTGTCGACGAGAGCGTCAAGTACGCCGGTGAGCGCGAGGCATTCGGCCAGCCGATCGGCTCCTACCAGGCGATCAGCTTCAAGATCGCGCGGATGGAGGCCCGCGCCCACGTCGCCCGCACCGCCTACTATGACGCCGCGGCGAAGATGCTGGCGGGCAAGCCGTTCAAGAAAGAGGCGGCGATCGCCAAGATGATCTCCTCGGAGGCGGCGATGGACAACGCCCGCGACGCCACCCAGATCCACGGCGGCTACGGCTTCATCAACGAATATCCGGTGGCCCGCCACTACCGCGACAGCAAGATCCTGGAGATCGGCGAAGGCACCACCGAGGTGCAGTTGATGCTGATCGCGCGATCGCTGGGGCTGGGCTGATGGGCGCCGGCAAGACGGTCGAGCAGCGCGGGCTGTGGTTCGAGGAGTACGAGATCGGCACCACCTATGCCCATCGCCCCGGACGCACCGTCACCGAAGCCGACAACGTGCTGTTCACCACGCTGACGATGAACACCCAGTCGCTGCACCTGGATGCGGCCTGGGCCGCCGGGCAACCCGGCTTCCGTGGCGAGCGCCTGGTGAACTCCATGTTCACCCTCTCCACGATCGTCGGCCTGTCGGTGGCGCAACTGACGCTGGGCACCATCGTGGCCAACCTCGGTTTCTCGGAAGTGTCGTTTCCCAAGCCGGTGTTTCACGGCGACACCCTCTACGCCGAGACGGTCTGCACCGACAAGCGCGAGTCCAAGAGCCGTCCCGGGGAGGGCATCGTGACGCTCGAGCATGTCGGGCGCAACCAGCACGGCGACGTGGTGGCCCGCGCGGTGCGGACCACGTTGGTGCGCAAGCGGCCGACGGGAGAGTCGGCATGAACCCGCACTCGACCGGACCGGCCTGGCTGTTCTGCCCGGCGGATCGTCCGGAGCGCTACGGAAAGGCCGCCGCGGTGGCCGACGTGGTCATCCTCGACCTGGAGGACGGGGTGTCCGCGGCCGACCGTCCCGCCGCCCGGGAAGCGTTGCGGGACAACCCGCTCGACCCGGAGCGGACCGTGGTGCGGATCAATCCGTCCGGTACGGAGGACCAGGGGCACGACCTGGCGGTGCTGGCCGACACCGCCTACACGACGGTGATGCTGGCCAAGACCGAGTCGGCCGCCCAGGTCGATGCGCTGGCACCCCGGCAGGTGGTCGCGCTGCTCGAAACCCCGCGCGGCGTCGTGTTCTCCACCGAGATCGCGGCCGCGCAGGCCTGTGCGGCGATGATGTGGGGCGCTGAGGATCTGGTCGCTGCGATGGGTGGAGGCTCCAGCCGCCGCGCCGACGGCAGCTATCGGGACTTCGCCCGGCACGCGCGGTCGACGGTGCTGCTGGCGGCATCGGCGTTCGGGCGCGCCGCGCTCGACGCCGTCTACCTCAATATCGGTGACCTCGACGGGTTGCGGGCCGAGGCGCTCGACGGCGCCGCGGTCGGGTTCGCCGCCACCGTGTGCATCCACCCGACCCAGGTTGCGGTGGTACGCGACGCCTACCGCCCGGGCGAGGACAAGATCGACTGGGCGCGAAGGGTGCTCGCTGCGGCACAGTACGAGCGCGGCGTGTTCGCCTTCGAGGGCCAGATGGTGGACTCGCCGGTGCTGCGGCACGCGGAGGCTATCCTGCGGCGAGCGGAATAACGCCTACCGACAGGAGTGACGGCGCGTGCGCATCACCCGGATCATCGAGAGATCGGTACCGCTGCGCGGCGAGGTCGCCAACGCACTGGTGGACTTCTCCCGGCATACCGTGTCACTGGTCGCCGTCGTCACCGACCGGATGCGCAACGGAAAGCCGGTGACCGGCATCGCCTTCAACTCGATCGGCCGGTTTGCCCAAGGCGGCATCCTGGCTGATCGGATGATCCCGCGGGTGCTGCGCGCCGACTCGGAGTCGCTGCTCGACGATGCCGGCCACATCGACCCCGCCCGGGTGCTGTATCAGGCGCTGGCCGACGAGAAGCCCGGCGGCCACGGCGACCGGGCCGGTGCGGCGGCGGCCCTGGAACTGGCGTGCTGGGATCTCAACGCCAAACTCGCCGACGAACCCGCCTACCGCACCATCGCCCGACACTTCGGTCGGGACTTGGGTTGGAACGAAGCAGCTGCAGCGGTTCCGGTATACGCCGCAGGCGGGTACTACTACCCGGCAGACGGCTTGGACCGGCTCCGGGCCGAGATGCGCGGCTATCTCGACCTGGGCTATGACGCGGTCAAGATGAAGATCGGCGGGGCGTCGATGCGTGATGATCTGGACCGCATCGAGGCGGTCATCGACGTGGTGGGCAGCGGCGCACGGGTGGCAGTGGATGCGAACGGCCGGTTCGACACGGCGGCGGCCGTCGACTGGGCGCAGGCGCTGAGCGGCTATGACCTGCGCTGGTACGAGGAGCCCGGCGATCCGCTGGACTTCGCGTTGAACGCCGAGGTGATCGCCGGTTACCCGGGGGCGGTCGCCACCGGCGAGAACCTGTTCTCGGCGCGCGATCTGACCAACCTGGTGCGCTACGGCGGCATGCGCGCGGGCCGCGACATCTTCCAGATGGACGCGGGTCTCAGCTACGGGTTGACCGAGTACGCCCGCATGCTCGGCGTGCTCGAGGCGGGTGGCTTCGACCGAAGTCACGCTTTCCCGCACGGCGGCCATCTGATCAACCTGCACATCGCGGTGGGGCTGGGCTTGGGCGGCTGCGAGTCCTATCCCGGGGTGTTCGCACCCTTCGGCGGCTATTCGCCCGGTTGCGTGCTGGCCGGTGGCACCATCGCGCCCACCGACGCCCCGGGATTCGGGCTGGAGGAGAAGCCCGGCCTGGTCGCCGCGATCGCCCTCATGGGAGGGTGAGCGGATGAAGATCGCGGTGATCGGATGCGGCGCCATGGGATCGATCTATGCCGCCAGACTGGCAGCGGCCGGCAACGACGTACTGGCCCTGGACCGCTCACCCGGGCACGTCGAAGCGATCAACCGGGGCGGTCTGCGCATCAGCGGGCCGCAACCCGATCAGGTGGTGGCGATGCGGGCGGCCACCGACGCGCCGGCCGAGCCGATGGACCTGGTGGTACTCGCCGTCAAAGCCGCCGACGTCGCCGCCGGGGCGGCCCAAGCACTCCCGCTGCTCGCCGAGGACACACCGGTGCTGACCATCCAGAACGGACTGGGCTCGGCCGACACCGTCGCCGGCATCGTGGGTGCCGAGCGGGTGGCGGTCGGCATCGCCAGCGGTTTCGGCGCGTCACGTCCCGCGCCCGGCCATGTGCACCACAACGCGATGCGAGCAGTCCGGTTCGGAGCCTATGCGGCACTGCCATTTTGGGCGGTCGAGCAGATCGCGCAGGTGTGGGCCGATGCCGGCTTCGACGCCGCCGCGGTCGCCGACATCGCCGCGATGCAGTGGGAGAAGCTGATCTGCAACGTCGCCTACAGCGCGCCGTGCGCATTGACCGGCATGACGGTGGGGCAGGTCATGGACGACGCAGACATGGGGCCGGTCAGCCGCGCCGCGGCCACCGAGGCCTGGACGGTGGCCGGCGCCGCCGGGATAGGCATCGCCGTGACCGACCCGGTTGCCCACGTGCGGGCCTTCGGGGCGCAGCTGCCGGACGCCAAACCGTCGGCACTGCTGGACCACCTGGCCCGCCGGGTCAGCGAGATCGATGTGATCAACGGCGCCGTGGTTCGCACCGCCGCGCGGGTGGGGGAGCAGGCTCCGGTCAATGCGACCCTGACGGCGCTGGTCAAAGCCGTTGAACGGCAGTGGGTAACGACCGGGGGCTGAACACCACACCGCTCGGCGTTCAGTTCGCTCCGTCCGGCCGGCAGCGCCGTTAGCCTCGAGGTTCATGACCTCCGACAAGGCGAGGGTGGATCTCAGCGGAGCTCCGCAGACCATGCTCGCGACGCTGTACGCCAAAGCGCTGGACGCCGACTTGCCCGAACCGATCCTGGGTGATCGCTACGCCAAGGAGGTGGTCGCACGCATCGACTACGACTGGGCCAGGACCACGATCACCGCGGCCCGGTCACCGTCGGTGACCACCCGCTCGGCGCACTTCGATGCCTGGGCAGGCCAGTTCCTGGCGGTCAACCCCGACGCGGTGGTGCTGCATGTGGGGTGTGGGCTCGACGCCCGCTATCTGCGGCTGCAGCCCGGCGACGGGGTCGACTGGTATGACATCGACTATCCCGACGTCGCCGAGCTGCGCCGGCGGCTACTTCCCGCGCGCGAACAAAACCACGTGGTGGCGGCATCGGTCACCGACCCGGCGTGGCTGGCCGAAATTCCCACGGGCCGGCCGACATTGATGCTCGGTGAAGGGCTGACCATGTATCTCAACGAATCCGAGGGCGTGGCGTTGCTGCGCCGAGTGGTCGGGCACGCTCCGAGCGGGGAGTTGCAGTTCGACGCCTTCAACCGGTTGGGCATCAAGACTCAGTGGGCCAACGCCGTGGTACGCCGCTCCGGGGCGCAGCTGCAGTGGGGGATCAACGACCCCCGCGAGATCCTGGCAGCGGTGCCGGGCGCCCGGCTGCTGCAATGGGTCCGCTGGTTCGAGTCGGACACCTACGGGCAGCTTCCCCGCCGCTATCGGGCGCTGGGCAAAGTGATGTCGCTGGTTCCGGCGGTGGCGAACATGTCGCAGTACCACCGCTACGCCTTCTGAGCGGTGCCGCCTAGGGCACCATTGACTATTTACGTTACGTAATGTAAATCTTTGGTGCGTGAGTCGATTGGACGGCCGGTGACGGCCGATTCAGCATCCGCCCCGACCGGCCGCGGACGCCCGCGTAATCCGCGCACCGAGCAGGCCATCACCGAGGCCGCCCGCCGGTTGCTGGCCCGCGACGGCTACGACCAGGTGTCCATCGAGGCGATCGCCCGCGAGGCAGACGTCAGCCGCCCCACCGTCTACCGGCGCTGGCCATCGAAGACGCACCTGGTGTTCGACGCGGTCTTCGATGCCGCCGAGGTCGGTGACGTGCTGACCAGATCGGGCGACTTCGAAGCAGACCTGCGCCAATTCGTTGCCGGCGTGTTCGAGTTCTGGCGCTCACCGGAGGTGGCCGCCGCGGCGCTGGGCATCCTGGCCGACCGGCACCGGGATCCGGACCTGTTCATCCGCACCCAGCAGCTGCTCGACGAGACCACCCGCACCGCGTTCGCGGGGCTGGTCCGTGCCGGCATCGACCAGGGTGTGCTGGATGCCGACATCGATATCGAGATCGCCTATGACGCATTGGTGGGCACCAGCTTCTACATCGCCCAGGTCTTGGCCACCGACACCGTCGACGCCGCCGCCGACCGGCTGTGCACCCTGCTGCTGCAGGGAATGAGAAAGAAGGAGAACCGGGATGAGTGACGAGCTGTCTCAGGCATTCGGGGACCTGATCGAGGAGGTTCGCGCGATCGAACAGCGCCTGCTGGGTGCCGATCCGCCGCTGCCGGAGGCCGACATCCTCGACGGCTACCGGTGGGCGTTGAGCCTGCTGCGGGTCGCCGCCGACGCCTACATCTGGGGAGACGCCGACAAGCCGATCCTGGTCGACGCGATCGGCCCGTACCTGAAGTGGGGCGGTGACAACTCCGACGCCTGTTACCAGCTGGCGCCGATCGACCCCGGTCGCAGCTACCGGGTCACCGGCAACCGCGGCGACGCGGTCTACCTGTCGATGACGGTCTACGGCGGCCCGGACGACGGCCGCTACAGCGACCGCATCATCGACACGATCAACGATCGCGACCTGGGATGCGACATCGACGGTGACTTCGAATTCGTCATCAGCGCCACTGAGCAACAGGGCAATTGGCTCAAGCTCGAACCCGACGCGGTCTTCATCCTGACCCGCGACTACTTCACCGAGCCGGACGCCGACCGGCGAGCGCAGTGGAAGATCGAGGCGCTCGACGACACGCCGCGGCGCCCCGACAGCCGCGCCGACCTGAGCCGGCGGATGCGTGCGGCGCGGACCTGGATCCGCGAACAGGCTGCCATGGCGCCGGTGCGGCTGCCGGCCAACGAGTTGCAGGACCCGTACCCGGTCCCGAGCCGCACCGTCGGCTGGGCCGCCGGCGACGCCGCCTACGCCATGGGGGCCTACGAACTGCAGACCGGTCAGGCCCTGGTCGTCGAAGGAACCTCCCCGGAGTGCGTGTTCTGGAACATGTGCCTGTGGAATCCGTTCCTGCACACCTACGACCACACCCGTGAACGGGTCACCATCAACGGCGCCCAGGTCGGCTACGCCCCGGACGGATCGTGGCAGATCGTGATCAGCGACACCGATCCCGGGCATCCGAACTGGGTGTCGACCGCCGGCCGATCGAAGGGCCTGATCTGGTTCCGCTGGTTCCTACCGGAGGCAACCCCGGACCCGCTGAGCTGCCGAGTCGTCGACGTCGCGGAGCTGAGCTCATGAGCGGCCCGCAGCCGGGTAGGGCGCGCCCGGCGCCGATCCGCCTCGATGACCTCGCCCGGCCGGTCTTCCCCGACGCCGCTGCGCCGATGCGCGAGGGCATGGCCGGCTACGGTGCCACGCTGCAACTGACCCCGCAGGCGTTGCTCCAGACCGCAACCGAGCGAACCGGCCTGGACAACTGGGGGGACAACGCATTCCGGGAGCGCCTCGAGGTGCTTTGCGAGTCGCTGGTGAACGAAGCCGACCTGTCGGGCGTCGGGCGGATGATGGCGTTCGAGCAACTGGCCGGTCACCTGGTCAACCGGCTACGGCTGGAAGACCTGATCGCGGCGCACCCCGAAATCGAAGACGTCGCGATCGATCGCCCGATCATCATCTGCGGGCTGCCCCGCACCGGGACCACCCATCTGCACAACCTGATCGCCGCCGACCCGGCGCTGCGGTACCTGCCCTACTGGGAGAGCCTGGAGCCGGTAGCCGTACCCGGCGAACCCGATCCGCAGGCCAGGCGCGATCGCTGCGCCGTCGGCCTGGATCTGATCAACACCTCGATGCCCGAGTTCAAGCGCATGCACGACATGACCGTCGACCACGCGCACGAGGAGATCCAACTGCTGGGCAACGACATCTCCGGGATGCTCTTCGAATGCAGCTACTTTCTGCCGAGCTTCGCGCAGCACTACAAGGCACACGACCAGACCGCCTCATACGCCTACCTCAAACGCAGCCTGCAAGCGCTGCAATGGCTGCGGGGCCCACAGCGCTGGGTGCTCAAATCACCGCAGCATCTGGAACAGTTCCCGGCGCTGTACGCCACCTTCCCGGACGCCACCTTCGTTGTCACCCACCGGGATCCGGTCGAGGTGACGAAGTCGATGGCGACCATGATCAGCTACGGTGCGCGAATGGGATGCGACCGTCCCGACCCGGTCAAGATCTCGTCGTACTGGTTCGACCGAGCCGACGACCTCCTCAGCGGGTGCCTGGCCGACCGCGACGTGCTGCCGGCGGCGCAGTCCATCGACGTGCGCTTCGAGGACTTCATGGCCGACGAGGACGGCACCGTCGCCGCCATCTACGAACTGGCCGACCAACCGCTCGATGACCGCGCGCGGAAAGCGATGACGCAGTTCTGCGTCGACCACCCTCGCGGCCGCTACGGCACGGTGGACTACCAGCCCGCCGACTTGGGGCTGAACGCCGACGACGTCGCTGCACGCCTGGAGGACTACCGGAAGCGGTTCGTTGCCGACTGATCGGAGGCCAACCCGTTGGCGATCGATGTCTATCGATGTCTAAGGGCACTTTCTCCTGGTAGCGCCGTCACCGTAGCCTGGCGATCATGATTCAGTTGGGGTCGCCGCCGTCCCCGGCGCCGTCCGCGAAGCGCCGCCGCCGGGGCGGGCCGCGCGGGCCGGTGTTCCTGGGCGCCAACATCGTGGTCCTGGCCTGGCTGGCCGTCTCGGTCGCGCTGCTGATCGGACACAACGCCATCTCGCACCCGATCTGGCTGCCCGTGCACGCGCTGCTGCTCGGCGCCGCCACCAACGCCATCGTGATCTGGTCGGGGCACTTCACCACGACGCTGTGCCGGGTTCCCGATCCGCCGCACTGGCACCTGGTGGCCAAACTCGCCGTGCTCAACGCGGGCGTGATCGCCACCCTGGCGGGAGTCACCTGGAACGCCGAGGCACTGACCGGCCTCGGCGGCGCCGTCGTGGCCGCGGTCGGCGTCGCGCACGGCGCGGAGTTGATCGCGATGAAGAAGTCGGCGCTCTCGGCGCGCTTCGACTATCTCGTCGGTTTCTATCTGGCCGCCGTCGTCGCCCTGCTGATCGGATCGGCGGCCGGCGCCACCATGGCCTTCGGCGTTGCGCGGTGGTATGCGCGGTTGTGGACGACCCACGTGCACGTGATGCTCTACGGCTGGATCGGACTGACCGTGGTGGGCACGCTGTTCACCCTGTGGCCCACCACGATCCGGGAGAAGATCACCCCGCGCAGCTTCGCGATGGCCCGTCGTGCGCTGCCGACCCTGACGGCCGGCTTGGCGATCGCCACCGCGGGCCTGATCGCCGACAGTTGGTGGCTGGCTGCGGCGGGTCTGGCGGGCTATGCGATCGGAGCCGGTCTGGCGATCGTCGGACTGTGGCCGGGACGGAGTTTCACCGGCCCGGCGGCCTGGATGCTGGTCGGTGCGACCGGCTGGCTGGGGGTGGCCGTCGTAATCGAGGTGGTAGCACTGATCGCGGGCCGCTCCGTCGATGTGCTGCCCGCATTCGTCGAACACACCCTGCTGCCGCTACTGGCGGTCGGTTTCGTCGCTCAGATCCTGCTCGGCGCCCTCAGTCAACTGCTGCCGATCCTGGTGGCCCACGGACCGCCGATTCGTAAGGCGGTCATCGCTTACCTGGATCAGGGCTGGCAGGTGCGGGTGGCTGCGATCAACGTTGCCGTGCCGCTGGTGGCCGGACCGTGGCGCGGGCCGTTGCCCGTTATCGGCTGGGTGTTGGCCGCCGTCGCGGTGGCCAGCTTCGTGCTGCTGGCGCTGCGACTGGCGTTGCCGGTGGCGCTGCGTGGACCGATCGACGTGGAGACGATCAAACCGCACCCCGCTGCGGTGACCGGGGCGGTCGCGCTGGCCGCCGCGGCCGCGGTCGCCGCGGCGCTGACACTGGCGCCGGCCGCCTCGGAAGTGGCCGACGTCGCCGGCGAGGCGCACACCGTCGACGTGACGCTGAACAACATGCGGTTCTCCCCGGACGTGCTCGAGGTGCCGGCCGGAACCCGGCTGGTGCTGCGGGTCACCAACATCGACGGACTGCCGCACGACCTGCACGTCGACACCGGCGAGCACACGCCGCGGCTGAGCCGCGGCCAGACGGCGGTGCTCGATCTCGGGGTGGTCCGGCAGGACCGCGACGTCTGGTGCGACGTGCCCGGCCACCGGGCTGCCGGGATGACGATGACGATCCGTGCCCTCGGCGGTGTGCCACGCCACGAGCACGCCGGCGGTGACCACGGCGGGCGAGCTCCCACACCGGAAACGCTGAACCTGGCCGTCGACCCGTCGCCGGGATGGCGGCCGTACGACGCGGTGTTGGCGCCGGCAACACCGGGCGTGCACCGGGTGGAACTGCGCGCCGTGGACGCCGAACTCGAGGTCGCACCCGGCCGCCGCGAGATCCGCTGGACCTTCGGCGGTAGCGAGCCGGCCCCCACATTGCACGGCCGGGTCGGGGACACCTTCGAGATCACGTTGATCAACGACTCCACCATGGGCCACGGCATCGACTTTCATGCCGGGGCGCTCGCACCGGACCAACCGATGCGCACGCTGGAGCCGGGGGAGCGGCTGGTCTACCGGTTCACCGCGCGACGGGCCGGCGCCTGGCTGTATCACTGCAGCACCCCGCCGATGACGCTGCACATCGCCAACGGCATGTACGGCGCGGTGATCATCGACCCGCCCGGACTGTCGGCGGTGGACCGGGAGTACGCCCTGGTCGGCGCGCAACTCTATGCCGGAGCGCCCGACGCCGACGCCAAGACCACGGCGATCCGCGCCGGACAACCCGACGGCTGGATGTTCAACGGCACCGCGGCCCAGTACATGCACGCCCCGCTGCCGGCGCGCTCCGGCGAACGGGTGCGGGTCTGGGTGGTCAACGCCGGACCCGGCGACACGATCGCCTTCCACATCGTCGGCACACAGTTCGACACCGTCTACAAGGAGGGCGCCTGGCTGCTGCGGCCCGGCGACCCCTCGGCCCCGGCCGGCGGCTCCCAGGTCCTGGACCTGGCGACCGCCCAGGGCGGTTTCGTCGAGCTCACCTTCCCCGAGCCGGGCCACTACCCGTTCATGGACCACGACATGCGGCACGCCGAAAACGGCGCCCACGGCACCTTCGAGGTCGTCGGCTAAATGCCGGTAGGCGCGGTTCGACGGTAGGGCCTCAAGTAGGGCGGCAGCGAGACGGCCGGGTCGAGGTCGCCGGCCGGTTGGGGCGATCCGGCGGTCACCGACAACGGCACCACACCGGCCCAGTACGGCAGGGCGAGGTCTTCGGGATCGTCGACCGGACCGCCGCTGCGCACCTTGGCGGAGACCTCCACCAGGTCCAGTGCCAGCACGGCGGTCATGGCCAGCTCGCGGTCGTTGGGGGGCCTGCTGTCGGCGGCGCGGCCGGACACCACATGGTCGACCAGGGCCGCCAGCGCGACGCGCTTCTCGCCGCGGTCAACCACCGGTCGCGCCGCGCCACGGATGATCACCGAGCGATAGGCCAGCGAGTGGTGCAGCGCCGAGCGGGCCAGCACCAGGCCGTCGATCAGGCTGACGGTGACGCAGACCGGCAGCCCCGCCGGGTCTTTCGCCGCGGCCAGCATCGGGCCGCTGCCGGTGGAACCGTGCAGGTAGAGCACCTCGCGGTGGCGGGCGTGGGTGGTGGGCAGCACCACCGGGGATCCCTCGTCGAGATAACCGAGATGACAGATCAGCGCCTCATCGAGGATGCGGTGGACGGTCTCGTGGTCATAGCGTGCCCGTTCCCGGTACCTGGTGGGCGTGGTGCGGTCCGTGCGCGCATAAGTCCGAGCCATCACCATTGCCTTTCAGTATTGAACTAGTACATAATCAATTATGTGACGGTACAATACTCTGTTACCGGTGCGGGTGCTGAGTCGATAGCCGCCAGCATCGAAGCCGGCATCTCCGACGGTCTGCTGGCGCCGGGGAGCGCGCTACCGCCCATCCGCGAACTGGCCGGTCGGCTCGCCGTCAACCCGAACACCGTCGCCGCCGCCTACCGGTTGCTGCGCGACCGCGGAGCCGTCGAAACCGCCGGGCGGCGGGGAACCCGGATACGGGATCGGCCGGCGACCACACCGCGCTCGCTACGCGGCCTGACGGTCCCGGCCGGTGTCCGTGATCTCTCCACCGGCAACCCGAACCCGGCGCTGCTGCCGATCGCCGGCGCTCGGCTGTCGCCGCCGGTGACCCCGGTGCTGTACGGGCAGCCACCCGTCTCGCCGGAGTTGGCCGACCACGCCCGGGCCGCCCTGGAAGCCGACGGCGTGGCGGCCGAGCACCTGGCGGTGACATCGGGCGCACTGGATGCGATCGAGCGGGTACTGGCGGCTCACCTGCGTCCCGGGGACCGGGTGGCCGTCGAAGACCCCGGGTGGGCCAACCTGCTCGACCTGCTCGGCGCGCTGGGGCTGGTGGTGGAACCGGTCGGCGGCGACGACGACGGGCCATTGGTCGCGGACCTGGCCCGGGCGCTGCGCCGCGGAGTACGAGCGGTGGTGGTGACCAGCCGCGCCCAGAACCCGAGCGGCGGCGCGATGTCGGCGCAGCGTGCCGCTGCGCTGCGTGCCGTGCTGGCCGAAACCGGCAATGACGTGCTGCTCATCGAAGACGACCACTGCGCCGGGGTGGCGGGGGTGGCGCTGCACCCGCTGGCCGGTGTGGTGCGGGACTGGGCGTTCGTGCGGTCTGTGGCCAAGGCCTACGGCCCGGACCTGCGGCTGGCACTGCTGGCCGGGGACCGTCGCACCATCGAACGGGTACACGGCCGGCAGCGGCTGGGGCCGGGCTGGGTCAGCCACCTGTTGCAGGACGTCGTCGTCGGCATGTGGCGGGACCGGAAAGCGACACGGCTGGTGGCCGACGCCGAAGCCGTCTACACCGACCGACGCACCCGGCTGTGCGCGGCGCTGGCCGACCGCGGCCTGGCCTGCCGCGGTCGTTCGGGGCTCAACGTCTGGATTCCGGTACCGGACGAGTCGGCGGCGATCACGCGATTGTTCGCCGCGGGCTGGGCCGCCGCCCCGGGCAGCCGGTTCCGGATCGGTAGTCCGCCGGGAATCCGCCTCACCATCTCGGATCTGGCCGCCGCCGAGATCGGACCGCTGGCCGATGCCATAGCGGATTCGCTGGGCGGCACCGGAACCGTGAGCGTGTGACGACCGGCCCGCAGACACGTCGACGCCACCGGTCACGGTCAACGGGCAACCGCGGGTTCACTGGCATAATGAGAGCAGCGTCACAAGGAGGCTCGCATGGGCCAGCTGCCAGGCATTCCCGGTCCCCAGGTCGCCCTCGAACCTGTGCAGCTGATCGGCCCGGACGGCGCACCGACCGCCGAGAACCGCTACAGCCGTGACCTGCCCGGCGAAACGCTGTGCTGGCTCTACGAACTGATGGTGCTCACCCGCGAGCTCGACACCGAGCTGGTCAACCTGCAGCGCCAAGGGGAACTGGCGCTGTACGCCTCCTGTCGCGGCCAGGAGGCGGCCCAGATCGGCGCCGCGGCATGCCTGCGCAAGACCGACTGGCTGTTCCCGCAGTACCGCGAGCTGGGGGTGTTCGTCGCCCGGGGCATCCCGGCGTGGAACCTGGCGGCCGCTTGGCGCGGAACATGGAACGGCGGACTGGACTTCACTGCGAAATGCTGTGCGCCGATCTCGGTTCCGATCGGCACCCAGGCGTTGCACGCGGTGGGCGCGGCGATGGGCGCACAACGCCTCGGCGAGGACTCGGCCACCGTCGCGTTCGTCGGCGACGGGGCCACCAGCGAGGGCGATGTGCATGAGGCGCTGAACTTCGCCGCGGTGTTCGCCGCCCCTTGCGTGTTCTATGTGCAGAACAACCAGTGGGCGATCTCGGTGCCGCTGCGCCGGCAGACCGCCGCTCCGTCACTGGCGCACAAGGCGATCGGCTACGGAATGCCCGGAATCAGGGTGGACGGCAACGATCCGCTGGCCTGTTATGCGGTGATGGCCGAAGCGGTCGAGCGGGCCCGCACCGGCGGCGGCCCCACCCTGGTCGAGGCCGTCACCTACCGGCTCGGCCCGCACACCACCTCCGACGATCCGACGCGTTACCGCAGCAGCGCCGAACTCGAGCGCTGGGCGGCGCTCGACCCGATCCCGCGTTACCGCAGCTATTTGCGCAACACCGGCGCATGGACGCAGCGCCTCGAGGACCGGGTCGCGGCCCGGTCCCAGCGGCTGCGCACCGAGTTGCGGGACGCGACGGTCGGCGCGGCCGATGTCGACGTCGACGAGGTGTTCACCACGGTGTTCGCCGAGCTAACCCCGGAGTTGCAGCAGCAGCGCCGGGCGCTGCGTGCCGAGCTGGCCAGGGAGCGCTGATGACCCAGATCCTTGAACCGCCCACCCGCTCGCCGGCCACCGTGCCGAGCACCGGGCCGAACGCGGGTACCGAACAGCTGACCATGGTGGCCGCACTCAACCGGGCGTTGCGTGACGCGATGCACGCCGAGCGCAAGGTGTTGGTGTTCGGCACCGATGTCGGGGTGCAGGGCGGGGTGTTCCGGGTGACCGAGGGCCTGGCCGAAACCTTCGGCGAGCAACGCTGTTTCGATACCCCGCTGGCCGAGTCGGCGGTGATCGGCATCGCCGTCGGGCTGGCGGTGCGCGGCTTCGTGCCCGTCCCGGAGATCCAGTTCGACGGATTCAGCTACCCGGCACTGGACCAGATGGTCAGTCACCTGGCGAAGTACCGGACCCGGACCCGCGGCGAGATCCCGATGCCAGTGACCGTCCGAATCCCGTCATTCGGCGGAATCGGTGCGGCCGAACACCACTCGGAGTCCACCGAAACCTACTGGTCCCACACCGCGGGGCTCAAGGTGGTGGTACCCGCCGACCCGTCGGACGCCTACTGGCTGCTGCGGCATGCCATCTCCGCGCCCGACCCGGTGATCTTCCTGGAGCCGAAGCGGCGGTACTGGGCGCGCGGCGCCGTCGACACCGCCCACCCGCAACCGGGCATCGGTTGCGCTGCGGTGCGCCGCGCCGGTACCGACGTCACGGTGCTGACCTACGGCGGCGGGGTGGCCACCGCGCTGTCGGCGGCTGAAATCGGTGCACGGCAACACGGGTGGAGCCTGGAAGTGGTCGACCTGCGGTCCCTGGTTCCGCTCGACTTCGACACCGTCGCGGCATCGGTGCGCCGCACCGGGCGGTGCGTGGTGCTGCACGAGGGCCCGCGCAACCTCGGCTACGGCGCCGAACTGGCGGCCCGCATTCAGGAGGAACTGTTCTACGAACTGGAGGCACCGGTGTTGCGCGCCACCGGATTCGACACCCCGTACCCGCCGGCCCGGCTGGAGCGGCTGTGGCTTCCGGGACCCGACCGCCTGCTGGATTGCGTCCAGCGTGTGCTGGAGGCGCCGTGAGTACAGAACAGATCACGACGTTCGCGGTTCCAGACCTGGGTGAGGGACTCGAAGAGGTCACGGTGACCAGTTGGGACGTGGCCGTCGGTGACGAGGTGGAACTCAACCAGACGCTGTGCTCGGTGGAGACGGCCAAAGCCGAAGTGGAGATTCCCAGCCCGTACGCCGGCCGGATCGTCGAACTCGGTGGCGCCGAGGGCGATGTGCTCGCGGTCGGGGCGCCGCTGGTGCGGATCGATACCGGTCCGGCGGCTGAGTCCGCGCCCCAGCCCTTCGACGCGACGCCGCCGGTGCGCGCAGCGGTGTTGGTCGGCTACGGCGCCGACGACACCGTCGACGCCAGCCGCCGAGCCTGCGCGAGCAGCCCCCGACCCAAAGCCAAGCCGGGCGCCCGCAAGCTCGCCGCCGAGTTGGGCGTCGACCTGGGCGGCGTGCCACCGGGCCCGCGCGGCGTGATCACCACCGACGGCGTGCTGGCCGCGGCGGCCGCCGACCGGTCGGCCGATGAGCTGCGTCCGGTGAGTCGGGTGCAGGCTGCGATGGCAGAGCGAATGACCATGTCCCGCAGTAAGATCCCGGATGCCCATGCCGCCGTACAGGTGGATTGCACCAATCTGCTGCAGCTGCGCGACCGCCTTGCCGACCACGTCGGCGGCACATCGATCACGCCGTTCACACTGACGCTGCGGCTGGTGATCCTCGCCTTGACCCGTCATCCGGTGCTCAACGCGACCTGGGTCGACGCGCCGGAGGGCCCCCGGGTCCGCACCCACCGTGCCATCCACCTAGGCTTCGGGGTGGCCGCCCCGCGTGGACTGCTGGTCCCGGTGGTGTTCGACGCGCACCGCAAGACCACCCGGGACCTCGCCGACTGCGTGACGCGGCTCATCGTCGGCGCCCGCGCCGGCAGTCTCCAACCGGCCGAGTTGCAGGGGTCGACGTTCACCGTCTCCAACTTCGGCGCCCTCGGCATCGACGACGGTGTGCCGGTGATCAACTACCCCGAGGCGGCGATCCTGGGCATGGGTTCGCTGAAACCGCGGCCGGTCGCCATCGACGACGCCGTCGTCATCCGCCCGCAGATGACGCTGACCTGCGCGTTTGACCACCGTGTCGCCGACGGTGCACAGGTCGCCGAATTCCTGTGTGCGCTACGCGGTCTGATCGAACATCCCGATACCGCGCTGCTGGACCTGTAGCCCGCGGCTCAGCGGCGTCGCGCGGCGGCCAGCCGAGACGCGAACTCCGGTGACTCCACCGTCGCCGCCTGCGGACCCAGTTCGGTGCGCTTGGCGAACTCGTGCTGCTCGCCCTCCACCGCTCCCGGACTCGCCGTGGTGCGCATCGTGGCCTTGGTCGCCAACACCACGTCCCGCGGTGCCGACGCCGGCCCGGCGGCCAACGTGATCGCCGCGTCGACCGGATCGTCGGCGACCTGCAGGGCCAACCCGTGCTGCACTGCGGCCCGGGCGTCGAAACGCATACCGAACAACAGCGCCGCCCGGGCGGCCTGGGGTCCCACGGCCCGATGCAGCATCCAGGTGGCGCCGCCCCCGGGGTGCAGACCCAACTGCTGGAACCGGGCGTCGAACACGGCTGCCGGGCCGGCGATCCGCACATCAGCCGCCAGTGCCAGATTCAGCCCGGCGCCCACCGCGGCGCCGTTGACCGCGGCGACGGTGGGCAGCGCGCACTGCGCGACCGCCATGAAGCCGTCGTAGAGCGCCAGCAGGCCGTCTTCGGTGGCGGCTCCGAGCGCCGACAGGTCGGCGCCGGCGCAGAACGCCCGGCCCGCGCCGGTGACCACCACCGCGTGCACGCCGGTGTCGGCTTCGGCCCGCTGCACCGCGGCCCGCAATTGTGCCGACATCGCGCCGGTGACCGCGTTACGCCGGTCGGGATCATTGACGGTAATCAACGCCACCCGGTCAGCGACGCTGAACAAGACGAGATCGGATTGTGTCATCGACGATGACGGTATCGCGAACCCGGTCAGGCGACCCAGGCGATGATCACGGCGGACACCGCAATCAGCGCGATCATGAAGACCGTGTAGAGGATGAGGGTGCGTTCGTGGCCCATGAGCCTGCCTTTCCCGGTTTACCCGGCATCATTGCGGGTTTCCGACACAATGTCACGCGACAGGTGGCCCTGTGCTGCACTTCGGTGCGCCCCCGGCAGGACTCGAACCTGCGACCACAAGATTAGAAGTCATGTGCTCTATCCGCCTGAGCTACGGGGGCATTGCAGGCCAGTTTATCGGCTGATGGCGCCGGATTGGCGGCGACCGAGCAACGCGGCGTCGGGCCGTCGATATGTGGCTTCCAATTCAACCGGCCAGCAGAGTATTTCGTTTTGCCCACCGGAGGCCTGATCTGGACAATCGACACCCGTCGCCAGCGGCTAACAACTAGCGTTGAATGGAGTTCGTGATCAGTGTGAATCAGGAGGGGCGCGTGGTTGTCGCAGCGTCGGTGCGCCGGGCAGGCTCGGACGGTGAACCGGTGTCGGGAGCGCCACGTGGGTGACCTGGTCGACGCCGCGGGCCTGCCGACCGAACTCGGTGCCGTCGACTATCTGTTGCACCGCGGCGAGGCCAACCCGCGCACCCGTTCGGGAATCATGGGCTTGGAGTTGCTCGACACCACTCCGGACTGGATTCGTTTCCGCGGGCTGTTCGAGAACGTTTCCCGGCGGGTGCTGCGGCTGCGCCAGAAGGTCGTGGTGCCGACGCTGCCGACGGCGGCGCCGCGCTGGGTGGTGGACCCCGACTTCAACCTCGACTTCCACGTGCGCCGGCTGCGGGTGCCCGAACCCGGCGGGCTGCGCGAAGTGCTCGACCTGGCCGAGGTGAGTCTGCAATCACCGCTGGACATCCAGCGACCGCTGTGGTCGGCGACGCTGGTGGAGGGGCTGGCCGGGGGGCGGGCCGCCACGTTGCTGCACCTGAGTCACGCCGTCACCGACGGTGTCGGCGGCGCTGCGATGTTCGGACAGATCTACGACCTGGAACGCGATCCGCCCGCCCGGGCGATGCCGCCGCAACCGGTACCGCAGGACCTGTCGGCCAACGACCTGATGCGCGACGGCATCAACCATCTGCCCGCGACGGTGCTCGGCGGTACCCGTGATGTGCTGTTCGGTGCGCTGTCGATGGCAACCCGCACGGTGCGTGACCCGTTGTCGGCGGTGGCCGGTGCCATCGGCTACGCCCGGTCCAGCGCGCGGGTGATGAGTCAGGCCGCAGAACCCTCGCCACTGCTGCGTCGGCGCAGCCTGACCAGCCGCACCCAGGCGATCGACGTCGGGCTGTCGGATCTGCACCGGGCCGCCAAGGCAGGTGGCGGGTCGATCAACGACGCCTACCTGGCCGCGCTCTCCGGTGCGCTCGGGCGCTACCACCGGGCGCTGGGTGTCCCGATCGCCACCTTGCCGATGGCCATCCCGGTGAACCTGCGCGCTGAGGCCGATCCCGCCGGCGGCAACCGCTTCACCGGAGTGAATCTGGCCGCCCCGGTCGGAGTCGCCGACCCGGTGGAGCGGATGAAGCGGATCCGGTCCCAGATGACGCGGCGGCGCGAAGAGCCCGCAATGGATGTGATCGGCTCCGTCGCACCGCTGTTGAGCGTCATCCCGACGCCGGTCCTGGAGAAGATGACCGAGTCCGTCGTCGGTGCCGACGTGCAGGCCAGCAACGTGGCGTTCTATCCCGGTGAAACCTACATCGCCGGAGCGAAAGTGCTGCGGCACTATGGAATCGGCCCGCTTCCGGGGGTGGCGATGATGGTGGTGTTGATTTCGCGCGGCGGTGAGTGCACCATCACCGTCCGCTACGACCGCGCTGCGGTCCGCGACGAGAAGCTGTTCGGCGCATGTCTGGTCCAGGGATTCGACGAGGTGTTGGCGCTCGCCGGTGAGCCTGCGCCGCACTGCGTGGCGGCGTCGTTCGATCCGGGTGCCGCATCATGACCGACGACCAGACACCGCAGCCACCGCGTGACATGCGGCTGCCCGGCTCGGTGGCCGAGATCGCCGCCAGCCCGTCCGGTCCCAAAATCGGCGCCTTCTTCGACCTCGACGGCACCCTGGTGGCCGGCTTCACCGCCGTCATCCTCACCCGGGAACGAGTCCGCAGCCGTGACATGGGGATCGGGGAGTTGTTCGGCATGATCCAGGCCGGGCTCAACCACCAACTCGGCCGCATCGAATTCGAGCAACTCATCACCAAGGCGTCCTCGGCCTTGCAGGGGCGCTCGATCACTGACCTCGACGAGATCGGCGAGCGGTTGTTCGTCCAGAAGATCGCCGGACGGATCTACCCGGAGATGCGCGAAGTGGTGCGCGCGCATCAGGCTCGGGGACACACCGTGGTGCTGAGTTCCTCGGCGCTGACCATCCAGGTCGAACCGGTCGCCCGCTTCCTCGGCATCACCAACACCCTCACCAACGCCTTCGTCACCGACGAGAACGGCGTGCTCACGGGGGATGTGCGGGATCCGATCCTGTGGGGACCGGGAAAGGCCGCCGCGGTGCAGAAGTTCGCCGCCGAGCACGACATCGATCTGCAGGACAGCTACTTCTACGCCGACGGCGACGAGGACGTCGCGTTGATGCATCTGGTCGGCAACCCCAGACCGACCAACCCCGAAGGCAAGATGGCCTCGGTCGCGCGCAAGCGGGGCTGGCCGATCCTGCGGTTCAGCAGCCGCGGCAGTGGCGTCGTCGGTCAGCTGCGCAACCTCGCCGCGCTGGGATCGATGGTGCCGGTGGGCGCCGGCGCGATCGGGCTGGGCCTGTTGAGCGGCAGCCGGCGCCGGGGTGTCAACTTCTTCACGGCCTTCTTCCCGCATCTGCTGCTGAGTCTTAACGGCGTGCAGCTCAACGTGATCGGCAAGGAGAATCTCACCGCGAGCCGGCCGGCGGTGTTCATCTTCAATCACCGCAATCAGGTCGACCCGGTCATCACCGCATCGCTGGTGCGCGACAACTGGGTCAGCGTCGGCAAACGCGAGCTGGAGCGCGACCCGATCGCCGGCCCGCTGGGAAAGCTGACCGAGATGGTGTTCATCGACCGGGACGACGCGGCATCGGCGGTGGAATCACTGCACGAGGTCGAGGAACGCGCCAAGCGGGGGCTGTCGGTGGTGATCGCCCCCGAGGGCACCCGCGTCGACACCACCGGGGTGGGGCCGTTCAAAAAGGGGCCGTTCCGTATCGCGATGGCCGCGGGGATTCCGATCGTGCCGATCGTGATCCGCAATGCCGAGGTGGTCGCCGCCCGGGACTCGATGAGCGCCAATCCGGGCACCGTCGACGTCGCGGTGTTCCCGGCGATCTCGGTCGAGGACTGGACAGTCGACAACCTGTCCGACCGGATCGCGGAGATCCGTCAGCTCTATCTGGACACGCTGGCCGACTGGCCGGTCGACGAGTTGCCGCGGTGGTCGCCCAAGCCGGCCAAGAAGGCCGCGGCCAAGAAGACGCCGGCCAAGAAGGCCGCCGCCAAAAAGACAGCGTCGAAGGCGAACAAGACCGCCGGCCCGAAAGAGGTGCAGTGACGACATCACCGGCCACCGATCCCGCCGACCACTCCGAACCCACCGTGACCGGCGACACGCTGGTGTTGGCGTTCGTGTCGTCGGACGTGGAGGCCGGCCTGGTCAGGGATTGGCTGGATCGGTACCGACAGGCGAATCCCGATGTCCGCGCCGAGCTGTTTCCGCTCGAACCGGACAGGCCGCCCTCGACGATGGCCCGGCTGGTGGGACAGCTCGAACGCGACGAACAGCGCTCGATCTTGCCGGTGCGGGTGTTCTGGATGCCGCGGGCTGGAGCGTCGGCGCTGTCCCGGGTGGCCGCGCTGCTGCCCGGCCGTAACCCATACCGGCCCGGCGAGCGTCAGCAACGCCAGATCGTGCGGACCGACGCGGCGCTGGCCCGGGTGGTCGCCGGCGAGCCGGCCAGCGTCGCCCACCTGCGCGAGCAGTGGAGCGAGAACACCGTCGGCGACAACCCCCGCGACTTCGCGCACTTCGTCACCCGGCGGGCGGTGCTGGCGCTGGAGCGTGCCGAGTACCGGATCCTGGGACCGCAGTACAAGTCACCGCGGCTGGTCAAGCCCGAGATCTTGGCGTCCACCCGTTTTCGCGACGGACTGAAGGCCATTCCCGGCGCCACGCTCGAAGAGGCGGGCAAGATGCTCGACGAGCTGTCCACCGGGTGGAGTCGCGTCTCGGTCGACCTGGTCGGTGTGCTGACCCGAATGCTCAGCCGCGGGTTCGACCCCGAGATCGACTACGACGAGTATCAGGTCGCCGCGCTGCGCACCGCGCTGGAAAGCCATCCCGCGGTGCTGCTGTTCTCCCACCGCTCCTACATCGACGGCGCGGTCATGCCGGTGGCGATGGCCGAGAACCGGCTGCCGCCGGTGCACGTATTCGCCGGGATCAACCTGTCTTTCGGATTGATGGGGCCACTGCTGCGCCGCTCCGGGGTGATCTTCATCCGGCGCAGTATCGGCAACAACCCGCTCTACAAGTACGTGCTCAAGGAGTACGTCGGCTACGTGATGGAGAAGCGGTTCAACCTGAGCTGGTCCATCGAGGGAACCCGGTCGCGCACCGGCAAGATGCTGCCTCCCAAGCTCGGGCTGATGACCTACGTCGCCGACGCCTACCTGGATGACCGCACTGACGATGTTCTGCTGCAAGGTGTTTCGATCAGCTTCGACCAATTGCACGAGACCGACGAATACGCCGCCTATGCCCGCGGCGGGGAGAAGACCCCGGAGGGGGCTCGTTGGCTCTACCGGTTCATCAAAGCGCAGGGCGAACGCAACTACGGCAAGATCTACGTGCGTTTCCCCGAAGCGGTGTCGATGCGGCAGTACCTCGGGTCCCCCGACGGTCCGGCGGCGAGCGATCCCGATGCCAAGCGGCTGGCCATGCAGAAGATGGCCATCGAGGTGGCCTGGCGGATCCAGCGCGTCACCCCGATCAGTGCCACCGGCCTGGTGTCCGCACTGTTGCTGACCACCCACGGGTTGGCGTTGACGCTGGACCAGATCCACCATTCGCTGCAAGACGGTCTGGACTTTTTGGAACGCAAGCAGACCCCGATCTCCACCAGTGCGCTGCGGCTGCGCAGCCGCGACGGGGTGCGCGCGGCGGTCGACGCGATGTCCAACGGGCATCCGGTCACCCGCGTCGACGGAGGCCGCGAGTCGGTGTGGCGGATCGCCCCCGAAGACGAGCACGCCGCCTCGTTCTACCGCAACTCGGTCATCCACGCCTTCCTGGAGACCTCGATCGTCGAGTTGGCGCTGGCCCACGCCCGCCGCGGCGAAGGCGACCGGCTCGACACCTTCTGGACCCAGGCGATGCGGTTGAGGGACCTGCTGAAGTTCGATTTCTATTTCGCCGACTCGGCCACGTTCCGCGACAACATCGCCGAGGAGATGTCCTGGTTCTCCGATTGGGAATCGCGGGTCGCCGCCGGCGGGGCCGAGGTCGACGGGATTCTCTCGGAGAAGTCCCCGGTGACCTCCGACGTCATGCTGCGGGTGTTCTTCGAGGCCTACGAGATCGTCGCCGACGTGCTCTGCGATGCGCCGCCCGACATCGGCGAGCAGGAACTGACCCAGCTGGCCCTGGGAGTGGGGCGGCAATACGTGGCGCAGGGCCGGGTCCGCAGCAGTGAGTCGGTGTCGACTTTGCTGTTCGCCACGGCATGCCAAGTCGTCGCCGACCAGAACCTGTTGGAGAACACGCCGGACCTGGCCGAGCGCCGCCGGGCGTTCCGGGCCGAATTGCGGGGCGTCCTGAAGGACTCCGACCACATCGCCCGGCTCGCCCGGGAGGCATTCGCCGCCAGGGATATCGGGATGCGCCGGCATTGGCGGGGCGTGGGCGGCCAATAGCGCCGCGACGCCTCGATACGCGCAGTTTCGGGCGCGCACCATACGCTGGGGCCATGACCTCTGCTGCGGCCACCGGCGCCCGCTCGGCCAAGTTCGCGCCGGTGCTGGCCGGGGTGGCGATGCTGGCCGGCGGCACCGCCGCCGCGATCGCCGCGCTGTCGTTGGCTGACGCCCTGACCGTGACCGGCCTGCCCGATCCGGGGCCGGCGACCACCCTGGGCCTGCCGTTCGTGCGGGCGGTCGGCGAGATCGCCGCGGTGCTGGCGGTGGGCTCGTTTCTACTCGCCGCGTTCCTGGTGCCGCCACAACCCAGCGGCGTGCTCGATGTCGCCGGCTACCGTGCCCTGCGACTGGGTACGGTGGCGTCGGGGATCTGGGCGGTGTGCGCGGCTCTGCTGGTCCCGCTGACCATCTCCGATGTCTCCGGACACCCGCTGTCGGAGTTCCTGAATCCGGCCACCACCTGGTCGCTGACCGGGATGATCAACACCGCGTCCGCCTGGCGATGGACGGCAGTCCTCGCCGCGGCGGTGACCCTGGTCAGCCTGTCGGTGCTGCGCTGGTCCTGGACACCGGTGCTGCTGGCCGGTTCGCTGTTCACCCTCATCCCGTTGGGCCTGACCGGGCACTCGGCGGCCGGCGGCTCACACGACCTGGCCACCAACAGCCTGCTGATCCACCTGGCCGCCGCGGGGCTGTGGGCCGGCGGGCTGCTCGCACTGTTGGTACACGCGCTGCGCGGCGGTGAACACGCCGGTCTGGCGGCGCGGCGGTTCTCCGCGGTGGCGCTGTGGTGCTTTGTGGCCATGGGATTGTCCGGGGTGCTCAACGCGCTGGTGCGTATCGCCCCGCCGGACGTGCTGACCAGCGAGTACGGCCGACTGGTGCTGGCCAAGTTCGTCGCGCTGTGTCTGCTCGGCGTGCTGGGCTGGCAACAGCGGCGCCGTGGGGTTGCGGCGCTGCAGACCGATCCGGCGTCGAGTGCCGCGCTGATCCGGCTGGCCCTGGTCGAGGCCGTCATCCTCGCGGCCACTTTCGGGATCGCGGTCGGGCTGGGGCGGACCCCACCGCCCCCGCCGCCGGTGCTGAACCCGTCGGTGCCGATGGTGAAGATCGGCTACGACTTCGCCGGCCCGCCCACCGTGGCGCGGATCCTGTTCGACTGGCGGTTCGACGTGATCTTCGGCACCGCCGCGGTGGTGCTGGCGGCCGTCTACCTGGCCGGCGTGCTGCGACTGCGACGCCGCGGCGACGCCTGGCCGGTGGGCCGTACCACCGCCTGGCTGCTGGGCTGTGCGACGTTGCTGGTCGCCACCTCCTCGGGAACCGGGCGCTACATGCCGGCGATGTTCAGCATGCACATGGTCGTGCACATGCTGCTGTCGATGCTGGTGCCGATCCTGCTGGTGCTGGGCGGGCCGACCACGTTGGCGCTGCGGGCGCTGCCGGCCGCCGGCCGCGGCGATCCGCCCGGGATGCGGGAATGGCTGTTGGCGGCGCTGCACAGTCGAGTGTCGCGATTCCTCACCAACCCGATCGTCGCGGCGGTGATCTTCGTCGCCGGCTTCTACGGGCTGTACTTTTCCACCATCTTCGACTCGATCGTCGGCAGCCATGCGGGGCACGTCGCGATGAATGTGCACTTCATGCTCAGCGGCTACCTCTTCTACTGGGTCGTGATCGGGGTGGATCCCACCCCGCGTCCGATCTCACCGCTGGCCAGACTGGCGGTGGTGTTCGCCTCGCTGCCCATGCACGGGTTCTTCGGGGTGCTGCTGATGGGCATGCACAAGGTGCTGGGCGAGTGGTTCTACGCCAGCCTCGGATTACCCTGGCACACCGACCTGGCCGCAGATCAGCACCTGGGTGGCGGAATCACTTGGGCAGCCGGCGAATTGCCGCTACTCATGGTGATGATCGCGCTCTTGGTGCAGTGGCATCGCAGTGACAGCCGGACCGCGAAACGGATGGACCGCTCCGCCGACCGCGATGACGACGCCGAGCTGGCCGCCTACAACGCGATGCTGGCCGAGGCGGCTCGCCGCGACGCTCTCGGGCGGCACTGACCCCGCTATTCGCGCAGGCCGGTCTCGGCGATCGCGTCCGCTTCCTGCTCGGTTGCCACCGAAGGCCCCGAGCCCGGCAGTACTTTCCCGGCCGTCTCGGGCGTGAACCACAGCGTGATCGCGCCCACGACGCCCGCGGCCATCAGGATGAAGGCCGGCAACATCACGTTGCCGGTTCCCGAGACCAGCGTCTCGGCGACCAGCGGAGTGGTGCCACCGAACAACGAGACCGAGATGTTGAATCCGATGGCCACCGCGAAAAAGCGCACCTGGGTGGGGAACAGCGCGGGCAGCGTCGACGGTGTGGTGCTGTTGAAGCACACCAGCATCAGACCGATGAGCAGCACACCGAGCAGCCGGATCGGATAGTTTCCACCGTGGCGGATCAGCAGGAATGCCGGCACGGAGCCGAAGATCAGGAGGCTGCTGCCGGTCCACAGCAGCGGCTTGCGGCCGATGCGGTCGGACAATCTGGCCATCGGCATCACGACGACCAACATCATCACCAGGGCCACCACGATCATCGTCAGCCCGCGGCTGCCGCTGATACCGCCGACCTGCTTGAAGTATGTCGGCAGGTATCCGGTGAGCATGTAGTTGGTGACGTTCTCCGCCAGCACCAGGCCCATGCAGATCAACAGTCCCCGGCGCTGTCCCACGACGGTGTGCCGGAACTGCTCCCACCCGGTTTCGCGGGCCACCGAGTTGTCCTCGCCGGCCTGTCCCAGCTCTTCAAAGGCCGGTGATTCATCGATGCGCAGCCGCATGTACAGGGTGACGATGGCCAGCGGCACGCCCAGCAGGAAGGGGACTCGCCAGCCCCAGTGCAGCATGTCGGACACCGGCAGTTGGGATTGGATCAGGGTGACCACGCCGGCGCCGGTGATGTAGCCGCCCAGTGTGCCCAACGGCAGATATCCGGTCAGCGCCCCGCGGCTGCGGTCCGGGGCGTGTTCGCTGACGTAGGTCATCGCACCGACGTACTCGCCGCCGGTGGAGAAGCCCTGCATCAGCTTGGTGACGATCAGCAGGATCGGAGCCCAGATCCCGATCGCCTCGTACGACGGCAGCAGCCCCGTGATCGTGGTGCCGATCGCCATCAGCGAGACGGTCATGATCAGGACCTTCTTGCGGCCGATGCGGTCACCGAGTGCGCCGAAGAATATCCCGCCGAACGGCCGCACCGCGAAAGCCGCGGCCAGCGTGCCGAATGTGGCGATCAGGCCTACCGCGCTGGAGCTGTCACCGGGGTAGAAGACCTGCGCGAGCGTGGTGGCGAGGAAGCCGTAGATGCCGAAGTCGTACCACTCCATGAAGTTGCCGACAGCAGTGCCGGCAATCGAGCGTTGCATGGCTTTCGGGTCCGAAACCCGGATTTCGTCGCGTGCCCATGTGCTGCGGCCGGTGTGTGCACCGCTGCCGGACTGGCCTTTGGTATCCACCGCAAGCAACGTATACCAACGGTTTCGTCGCCGCGCGGGCCCCCCTGCCGGGTCCGCCGGTTCGAGGGCACCTAGCATGGCGGGCATGCGCAGGCTCCCCGCCGTACTGACTGTTGCGAGTGCCGCCGCTGCCCTGGTCGCCGGTTGCTCGTCCACCACTCCAACCGCGCCGTCGGTTTCGTCGTCTGCTGTCACCCCGACAGTCGAGTCGACCACCGCGCCGACCTCCGCGCCGACGACGTCGTCGGCCCCCGAACCGTCGTCGGCTACGGAATCGCCCACGGAATCGGCGACGTCCTCGAAGCCGTCGCCCACGTCCTCGAAGAAGGCCAGCGAGCCACTGCCGACCGCCGCGGCGATTCTCAAGGAGTCCAGCGTCACCACCGCAGCAGTCGAAAGCGCGCACCTGAGTCTGTCGGCGAGCAGCAGCATCGAGAACATGGCGATCACCGCGCTCGACGGCGACGTGACCCGGCAGCCTGCCGAGGCGGCGAAGGGCTACGCCAAGATCAGGTACCGGGGAGCTCCGGCTTACGTGGAGTTCGTGGTGTTCGGCGGCAATCTCTACGTGTCGCAAGATGATGGCCGCTGGATCGACTACGGGCCGGCCGCGAACTTCTACGACGTGGCGTCGATCCTGAGCCCGGATACCGGACTCGCCGACATGCTGACCGAGTTCATCGACCCGGAGGTCGAGGGCCGCGAGACGATCGATCTCGGCACTGACGAAGTGCACACCGTCCGGATCAGCGGCCAGGTGTCGGCCCGCGCGGCGAAGAAGATCGTGCCGCAGTTGCAGGCCGCCAAACGGACGTCGTGCACGGTCTGGATCCAGGAGACCGGGGATCATCACCTGGTTGCGCTCAAGCTGGCGTCCGGCGCCGACGAGTCCGTGGTGATCACCTTCTCGAATTGGGATGCGCCGGTGAAGGTCGGCAAGCCGCGGGTGTAGGACCGCCATCGCGGTTATCCCCAGTTCGTATTCCTTCCACAGCCGGCCGTCACAGCGGCGGCCTGCCCGGCCTGGTTGTCGGGTGCTGCGCGCTCAATGGATGCAGCACGAGCGGGCAGATCACGTCCGCCGCAACCAGAAAGGAAGACGTCCATGTACGAAACACCTCTGACCATCATCGGCCATGTCGTGACCGACCCGATCCGACGCCGGGTGGGGGAGCACGAACTGATCAAGTTCCGGGTCGCCAGCAACTCGCGCAAGCGCACCGCCGATGGCAGCTGGGAGACGGGCAACTCGCTGTTCCTGACCGTCACCTGCTGGGACCGGCTGGTCACCGGGGTGGGTGCCTCGCTGAGCAAGGGATTGCCGGTGATCGTGGTCGGGACCGTCTTCACCAGCGAATACGAAGACAAGGACGGCAATCGCCGCTCATCGGTGGAGCTGCGCGCGACCGCGGTCGGCCCGAATCTGGCGCGATGTGTGGCCCGGGTGGAGAAGATCATCGCCGCCGGGGCCGACAATCCGCCGGCTGCCGCCCCTGCCGAGGAAGCCGAGGACCCCGACGCCGGTGCCGACGAAGCCGACGCCGCCGACGGGATGGCCCTGACCGCCTGACCAGCGGCCGACGGCCGCGCTGGCTCGACCCCCTAGGATGGGCCGCGAGCAAATTCGCGAGACCAGGAGGCGACACCGCGGTATGGCTGAGTTCATCTACACGATGAGGAAGGTCCGCAAGGCGCACGGCGACAAGGTCATCCTCGACGACGTCACGTTGAGTTTCCTGCCGGGGGCCAAGATCGGTGTGGTCGGTCCCAACGGGGCCGGCAAGTCGAGCGTCTTGCGGATCATGGCGGGTCTGGACACCCCCAACAACGGCGACGCGTTCCTGTCCCCGGGTGCCAGCGTCGGCATCCTCCAACAGGAGCCGCCGCTGAACGAGGAGAAGACGGTCCGCGGCAATGTCGAGGAGGGCCTCGGCGACATCAAGGTCAAGCTCGACCGGTTCAACGAAGTCGCCGAACTGATGGCCACCGACTACTCCGACGAACTGATGGAGGAGATGGGCCGGCTGCAGGAGGAGCTCGACCATGCCAACGCGTGGGACATCGACTCCCAGCTCGAACAGGCCATGGACGCGCTGCGCTGCCCGCCGCCCGACGAGCCGGTGACCAACCTCTCCGGCGGTGAGCGGCGGCGCGTCGCGCTGTGCAAGCTGTTGTTGTCCAAGCCCGATCTGCTGCTGCTCGACGAGCCCACCAACCACCTCGACGCCGAGAGTGTGCAGTGGCTGGAATCGCACCTGGCCAGCTACCCGGGCGCAATCCTGGCGGTGACCCACGACCGCTACTTCCTCGACAACGTGGCGGAATGGATCCTCGAGCTCGACCGCGGCCGGGCCTACCCCTACGAGGGCAACTACTCGACCTACCTGGAGAAGAAGGCCGAGCGGATCGCGGTGGCCGGCCGCAAGGACGCCAAGCTGCAGAAGCGGCTGCAAGAGGAGCTGGCCTGGGTGCGGTCGGGTGCCAAGGCCCGCCAAGCCAAGAACAAGGCCCGCCTGCAGCGCTACGAGGAGATGGTTGCCGAGGCCGAGAAGACCCGCAAGCTCGACTTCGAGGAGATCCAGATCCCGACCGGGCCGCGGCTGGGCAGCCAGGTGGTGGAGGTCGAACACCTCGACAAGGGGTTCGGCGGCCGGATGCTGATCAAGGACCTGTCATTCACGCTGCCCCGCAACGGCATCGTCGGCGTGATCGGCCCCAACGGCGTCGGCAAGACCACGCTGTTCAAGACCATCGTCGGCCTGGAGGAACCCGACAGCGGCACGGTCAAGGTCGGCGAGACGGTCAAGCTGAGCTACGTCGACCAGTCCCGGGCGGGCATCGACCCGAAGAAGACGGTCTGGGAGGTGGTCTCCGACGGGCTCGACCACATCCAGGTCGGGCAGAACGAGATCCCGTCGCGCGCCTACGTGTCGGCGTTCGGCTTCAAAGGCCCCGACCAGCAGAAGCCGGCCGGGGTGCTCTCCGGCGGTGAACGCAACCGGCTGAACCTGGCGCTGACCCTCAAAGAGGGCGGGAACCTGATCCTGCTCGACGAGCCGACCAACGACCTGGACGTCGAAACCCTGGGGTCGCTGGAGAACGCGCTGGTGAACTTCCCGGGCTGCGCGGTGGTCATCTCCCACGACCGCTGGTTCCTCGACCGCACCTGCACCCACATCCTGGCCTGGGAAGGCGATGCCGACGAGGAGGCCAAGTGGTTCTGGTTCGAAGGCAACTTCGGCGCCTATGAGGAGAACAAGGTCGAACGCCTCGGAGCCGAAGCAGCGCGTCCGCATCGAGTGACCCACCGCAGACTCACCCGCGACTAGGGTGAGGCCGGTAGCGGCGCTGCCGGAGCTGACACGTGCGCAGGAGGGGTGGGGATGACGGAATCCACCGAGCGGCGGACAGCCGCATGGACGACGTTTCCCGATCCCGATCAGCCGTACGACACCCCCGACTGGGTCGCGGACGCCTATCTCGCCACCTACCGCGGCCCGCACAGCGATGCGCTCGCCGGCGACGATCGGTCCGGAGCGGATTCGGCCGCTCGGCCCTCGGCCGCGGCGGTGGCGGCACCGTCGTTGCTGGCGGCGCATGCCCGGCTGGCGCAACACCGGCCTGCCGGTGAGACCCGGGTCCGCGTCTACCCCGCTGACGACGCGGCCGGTTTCGGCCCCGCTTTGCAAGCGGTCACCGGGCACGCCGGCATGTTGGTGGATTCCGTCGCGGTGCTGCTCCACCGGCTGGGAGTGGCCTACATCGGCATCATGACGCCGGTGTTCACCGTGGGCCGCGACGCTGACGGCGAACTGCGCTGGGTGGAACCCAAACGCTCGGATGGCGAGAAGTCGGCAGACGGTACGGGCGGCCAGGAGACCTGGATTCATGTTCAGCTCTCGCCGTCGGTCAGCCGTGAGGCCCTGGCCGAAGCCGAACAGTTGTTGCCACACGTGATGGCCGATGTCCGCCAGGTCGCTGCCGACTCGCATGCGATGCACGATGCGCTGAACACCCTGGCCGGTGACATCGAAGCCGACGCGCAGGGGCACTTCACCGCGCCGGACCGCCACGATGCCGCAGCGCTACTGCGCTGGCTGGCCGACGGGCACTTCGTGCTGCTCGGCTACCAACGCGGCGTCGTGCGCGACGGGCAGGTGCTGGTGGACGACGCCGACCGGCTGGGAGTGTTGCAGACGCGAAAGTCGGTGCGGCCCATGCTCACCGGTGACGACCTGCTGACGCTGGCACAGGCCACCGTGCCCAGCTACATGCGTTTCGGCTCACATACCTATGTGGTGGTGATCCGGGAGAACACCGGCGAGGACATCGTCGCGCACCGTTTCGTCGGACTGTTCACCGCCGGCGCCATGAACGCCGACGTCTTCGAGATCCCGGTCATCTCCCGGACCGTGCGCCACGCCCTGGCGCTCTCGGAGAGCGAGCCCGGCCACCCGGGCCAGTTACTCCTCGACATCATCCAAACCGTCCCGCGCTCAGAGCTTTTCGCGATCAGTTCCGAGCAACTGCTGAGCATGGCGATGGCCGTCGCCAACCTGGGCTCACGGCGCGGCGCGTTGCTGTTCCTGCGTGGCGACCGGACCGGGCGCTTCGTGTCGTGCCTGGTATACCTGCCGCGTGACCGCTACACCACTCCGGTCCGGCTGAAGATGGAGGACATCCTGGCCGGCGAGTTCGGTGGTGTCGGGGTGGAGTACAGCGCCCGGGTCAGCGAAGCCCCCTGGGCGCTGATCCATTTCATGGTCCGGCTGCCCAATGACCCGAAGGCGCGCACCGTCGACACCTCCGAGGCCAACCGGGTGCGGATCCAGGCGCGGCTGACCGAGGCCGGCCGCACCTGGGCGGACCGGATGATCGACGCGGCGGGCGGAACGCCGGTGGAAGACCAGGCGCAGCACTACGCGGCGGCGTTCACCGAAACCTACAAGCAGGCTGTCACACCGGCCGAAGCCGTCGAGGACATCGCGATCATCGAGGCGGTGGCCGACGGCGCGGTCCGATTGGTGGTCTCCGATTACGGCACCGGCGACGCGGTCCCGCTGACGTGGTTCCTCGGCGGACGAGGTGCCTCGTTGAGTCAACTGCTGCCCATGCTGCAGTCCATGGGTGTGGTGGTACTCGAGGAGCGACCGTTCACCGTCACCCGGCCCGATGGCCTGACCGTGTGGGTCTACAAGTTCAAGCTGTCGCCGGACCCCGGCATCGAGATGCCGGCAACCGGCGCCGAACGCGACGCCGCCCAGCAACGTTTCGCCGACGGGGTCACTGCGATCTGGGAAGGCCGTGTCGAGACCGACCGGTTCAACGAGCTGGTGCTGCGGGCCGGACTGGCCTGGCAGCAGGTGGTGGTGCTGCGTGGCTACGCCAAATACCTGCGCCAGGCGCGGTTCCCCTACAGCGAGAGTCACATCGCCTCGGTGCTCAACGAGCGCCCGGGCACCGCGCGGGCGTTGGTGGCATTGTTCGAGGCGCTGTTCGACCCGTCCCGGTCGTCTCGCAGCCGCGATGCGCAGGCGGCGGCCGCCGATGTGGCAGCCGATATCGACGCGGTGGTCAGCCTGGACACCGACCGGGTGCTGCGCGCGCTCGCCTCCTTGATCCAGGCCACGTTGCGCACCAACTACTTCGTGACCCGCGCGGACTCGGCTCGTGCCCACGATGTCTTGGCGTTCAAGCTGGATGCCCGGTTGATCGACGAGTTGCCGCTGCCGCGGCCCAAATTCGAGATCTTCATCTACTCGCCCCGTGTCGAAGGGGTGCACCTGCGATTCGGGTTCGTCTCCCGCGGCGGGCTGCGCTGGTCGGACCGCCGTGAGGACTACCGCACCGAGATCCTCGGGCTGGTCAAGGCCCAAGAGGTCAAGAACGCCGTCATCGTCCCGGTCGGCGCCAAGGGCGGCTTCGTGGTCAAACGCCCGCCGGTGCCCACCGGCGACGCCGGCGCCGACCGGGAAGCCACCCGTCGGGAAGGCATCGCCTGCTACCGGCTGCTGATCTCGGGCATGCTCGACGTCACCGACAACGTCGACCACGTCACCCACGCGGTCAGCGCGCCCCCGGAAGTGGTGCGCCGCGACGGCGACGACGCCTACCTGGTGGTCGCCGCCGACAAGGGCACCGCCAGTTTCTCCGACATCGCCAACGAGGTAGCCCAGTCCTACGGCTACTGGCTCGGCGATGCGTTCGCCTCCGGTGGATCGGTCGGCTACGACCACAAAGAAATGGGCATCACCGCCCGGGGCGCTTGGGAATCGGTCAAGCGGCACTTCCGGGAGATGGGGGTCGACACCCAGACCCAGGACTTCACCGTCGCCGGGATCGGGGACATGAGCGGCGACGTGTTCGGCAACGGAATGCTGCGCAGCGAACACATCCGGTTGCTGGCCGCGTTCGACCACCGGCACATCTTCTTGGACCCCGACCCGGATGCGGCCAGGTCCTTCGCCGAGCGCCAGCGGATGTTCGACCTGCCCCGATCCAGTTGGGACGACTACGACAAGGCGCTGATCAGTGCCGGCGGCGGCGTCTATCCCCGCGAGCTGAAATCGGTGCCGATCAGCCCGCAGGTACGAGCGGTACTGGGACTCGACGAGGGAATCACCGAACTGAACCCGCCCGCGCTGATCCGGGCGATCCTGCGCGCGCCGGTGGACCTGTTGTTCAACGGCGGCATCGGCACCTACGTCAAAGCCGAGGGCGAATCCGACGGCGACGTCGGCGACCGCGCCAACGACCAGGTTCGGGTGAACGGAAACCAGGTGTGCGCCAAGGTGATCGGCGAGGGTGGAAACCTCGGCGTCACACCACTGGGCCGCGTGGAGTTCGACCTGGCCGGTGGCCGGATCAACACCGATGCCCTGGACAACTCGGCCGGTGTCGACTGCTCCGACCACGAGGTCAACATCAAGATCCTGATCGACTCCCTGGTCACGCTCGGCAAGCTCGACCCCGCCGATCGGCCGCAACTGCTGGCGTCGATGACCGACGAAGTCAGCGCGCTGGTGCTGGCCGACAACACCGCGCAGAACGACCTGATGGGCACCAGCCGGACCAATGCGGCCAGCCTGCTGCCGGTGCACGCCGATCAGATCCGGCACCTGGTCGCCGACCGCGGCCTCAACCGCGAGCTGGAGGCGCTGCCGTCGGAGAAGGAGATCGCGCGGCGCTCCGAAGCCGGGCTGGGGCTGGCTTCACCGGAGCTGGCCACGCTGATGGCGCACGTCAAGCTGACCCTCAAAGCGGCGGTGCTGGCAACCGACATGCCCGACCAGGACGTGTTCGCGGCGCGGTTGCCGCAGTACTTCCCGCGCGTGCTGCAGGAGCGGTACGCACCCGAGATCCGCTCGCACCAGCTGCACCGCGAAATCGTGACCACCATGCTGATCAACGACGTGGTGGACACCGCCGGCATCACCTACGCCTTCCGGATCACCGAAGACGTCGGCGTCGACCTGACCGATGCGGTACGCGCCTATGTGGCGACCGACGCGATCTTCGGGGTAGGCGAGCTGTGGCGCCGAATCCGGGCGGCCGGTGAGCAGGACGGGCTCCCGGTGGCGGTCTGCGACCGGATGACGCTGGATCTGCGTCGGCTCATCGACCGCGCCGGGCGCTGGCTGCTCAACTACCGTCCGCAACCGCTGGCGGTGGGCGCCGAGATCAACCGGTTCGCCGAGGAGGTCGGGCGATTGACGCCGCGGATGTCGGAGTGGCTGCACGGTGCCGACGCCGCCATCGTCGCCAAGCACACCGGTGAGTTCCGCGATCAGGGCGTACCCGAGGATCTTGCCGCCCTCATCGCGATGGGCCTGTACCGCTACAGCCTGCTCGACGTCATCGATGTCGCCGACATCACCGAGCGCGACCCCGCCGAGGTCGCCGACACCTACTTCGCGCTGATGGACCGGCTCGGCACCGACGGACTGCTGACCGCGGTGGCGCAGCTTCCCCGTGCAGACCGCTGGCATGCCTTGGCGCGGTTGGCGATCCGTGACGACATCTACAATTCGGTGCGGTCGCTGTGCATGGATGTACTGGCGGTCGGCGAGCCGGACGAGGACGGGATGCAGAAGATCACCGAGTGGGAATCGACCAACGGGTCACGGGTGGAACGGGCGCGGCGCACCTTGACCCAGATCGACCAATCAGATCAGCGGGATCTGGCCACACTGTCGGTGGCCGCGCGGCAACTCCGCAGCATGACCCGGGCCAGCGGCCGGGGATCGGCGTCATGAGCAAACCCGCCGGCGACGATGCCGTGAAACCGGGTTTCGTCGCAGCGGTTCCGGTGCGCTGGTCAGACATCGACATGTACCAGCATGTCAACCACGCGACCATGGTCACCCTCCTCGAAGAGGCGCGGGTGCCGTTTCTGTCGCCGGCTTTCGCGGTCGACATCACCAGCGTGGGCCTGCTGATCGCCGAGGTGAAGGTCACCTACAAGGGACAATTGCGGCTGACGGACTCGCCGCTGCAGGTGACGATGTGGATCTCGCGGCTGCGGACGGTGGACTTCACCATCGGCTACGAGGTGCGCTCGGTGAGTGCCGCACCGGATTCCAAGCCGGCGGTGATCGCCGAAAGCCAGTTGGCCGCGTTCAGCATCGACGAGCAGAAGCTGGTGCGGCTGTCGGCGGACCATCGCGAGTACCTGCAGCGCTGGACGCGCTGAGCCGGCCGGGTCGGTCCCCGGTCGCCGGTGAGCCATCCGGTCGTCAGGCCAGCCACGCCGCGGCGTTGGACGGCAACAGGCCGTCGGCCACCGGGGCGCTGCACAGGAGTAGCCGGCCCTCGGGCAGCACCACCGGATGTTCACCGGCGTTGAGCACGCACACCAGCCCGCCGCGCCGGAAGGCCAGCGTTCCCGGCGGTGAATCCAGCCAATTCACCTGTCGTCCGGTGAATTCAGCTCGGCCCCTGCGCAATTCGATGGCCCGGCGGTAGAGCTGCTGCGTCGAGTCGCCATCGGCGAGCTGCCTTTCGACGGTCAACGGCGCCCAGTCCGGCGGCATCGGCAGCCAGGTGTCGGGGTGATCAGAGAAGCCGAACGGCGGCGCGGTACCCGACCACGGCATCGGCACCCGACAGCCGTCGCGGCCGCGCTTGGTGTGCCCGGAGCGCTCCCACACCGGATCCTGCAACGCTGAATCGGGTAGCTCGACGTTGGGCAGACCCAGTTCCTGGCCGTTGTAGATGAACACCGCCCCCGGCAGCGCGAGCAGCACCAGCGCCATCGCCCGCGCCCGGGCCAGCCCGACGGCGCCGCCACCGTAGCGGGTGACCGATCGCTCGACGTCGTGGTTTTCCAGCGCCCAGGTCGCGATGCCGTCCACTGAGGCGACCGCAGCCAGCGAATTGTCGATCGCGTCTCGGATCTCGGCAGCCTCGAAGGAGGCCTGCAGCAACCGGAAGTTGAAGGCCAGGTGCAGTTCGTCGGGCCGGACGTACTCGGCGAACAGGGCGTTGTCGTGCACCCAGACCTCGCCGACGGACACCGCGCCGGGGTAGTCGTCGAAGACCGCGCGAATCGCGCGGTGGATGGCATGGACACCGGGCTGATTGAACCGCGGGTCGTCGTCGCGGTGCGCCAGCAGTTTGACGTCGGTGACAGGCATGTCGGGCAGTCCCGGCGGCTTGGCCATGCCGTGTGAGACGTCGATCCGGAAGCCGTCGACGCCGCGGTCCATCCAGAACCGCAGCGTTCGCTCGAAATCCGCCATGACCTCCGGGTTGTCCCAGTTCAGGTCGGGCTGCGCCGGGTCGAACAGGTGCAGGTACCACTGGCCGGAGCCGCACGCATCGGTCACCCGGGTCCAGGCCGGGCCGCCGAACACCGACACCCAGTTATTGGGCGGCAGCTCCCCGTCGGGTCCGCGCCCGTCACGGAAGATGTAGCGCTCCCGTTCGGGGCTGCCGGGCCCGGATGTCAGGGCTGTGACGAACCACGGATGCGCCGAACTGGTGTGGTTGGGCACCAGGTCCATGGTCAGCTTGATCCCGCGTTCGTGCGCGGCCGCCACCAGCGAGTCCAGCGCACCCAGATCGCCGAAGAGTGGATCGATGTCGCGGGGGTCTGCCACGTCGTAGCCGTGATCGGCCATGGGCGACACCGTCACCGGGTTGAGCCAGATCGCGTCGATACCCAGCCGGTGCAGATAGTCCAGGCGGGCGATCACTCCCGGCAGGTCGCCGACCCCGTCACCGTTGCTGTCGGCGAACGAGCGGGGATAGGCCTGGTAGAACACACTGGCAGCCCACCATGGGTGGTCGTCGGGGCTGCTGCTGTCGCCCATCAGATCGGTGCGTTGACCAGGAAATCGGCCGCCGAGTGCAGGTAGTCCAACAGTTCGGCGCGGCGTGCGTCGTCGAGGGTCTCGGCGTCGATCTCGTTGATCGCCGTGACCATGCAGCGCAGCCAGGCATCGCGCTGCAGCGGGCCGATGCGGTACGGGATGTGGCGCATCCGCAACCGCGGGTGGCCGCGGCGTTCGGTGTAGGTGCGCGGCCCGCCCCAGTACTGCTCGAGGAACATCCGTAACCGTTCCTCGGCGCCGTCCATGTCGTCGGCGGGGTACATCGGGCGCAGGATCGCGTCCTGGGCGACCAGTTGATAAAACCGCGACACGATGGCGCGGAAGGTTTCCGCCCCGCCGACGGCGTCATAAAACGAAGGTTCTTCTATCGGCTGCATCGCCCACCATTGTGGGCCATCGGGCGTTCCTGCCAGACACACAGCTAGAACACACAGCAAATAGGCGTGCGACCAGCGTCGAATCATGGTGAACTGTTCCGCGGAGGATTTATGGCGCAGCGCAACAACCGTCCCCGAAGCCGGATATGAAACGACGGGGCCACCGTAACCCTGGTGCCCCCACGGCGAGCCTGACCGGGCTTGCCGTTGCCCCCTGCCTGCACTCGGTCGCCACTTCCGGCGGCGGCGCCGACGCGGCGTCGATCTGGACACGGCGCCGGGTGCTGCTGCTGAATTCCACCTTCGAGCCGTTGACCGCGCTTCCACTGCGGCGCGCGGTCGTCATGCTGATCTGCGGCAAAGCCGACGTGGTGCACGACGACCCGGCCGGCCCGGTCATCCATTCGGCGACCCGGTCGGTGCTGGTGCCCTCGGTGATCCGGCTGCGGTCCTATGTCCGGGTGCCCTACCGCGCCCGGATCCCGTTGACCCGCGCCGCGCTGATGCACCGGGACCGGCACAGCTGCGCCTACTGCGGCGGCAAGGCCGACACCGTCGACCATGTGGTGCCGCGCAGCCGGGGCGGCGACCACTCCTGGGAGAACTGCGTGGCCGCCTGCTCGGCCTGCAACCACCGCAAGGCCGACCGGTTGCTGGCCGAACTCGGCTGGACGTTGCGGCTGGTACCGACCTCGCCCAAGGGCCAGCACTGGCGGTTGCTGGCGGTGATCAACGACCTCGATCCGGTGTGGATGCGCTACCTCGGCGAAGGCGCCGCCTGAACTAGGTCGCTTGAAATACGTGGTGCCGGTACCAGCGACGGCCATGCCAGCGTTGGTAGTGCCACACCGTGGTCGGCAGCGTCCCACGCCGATGCAGCCAGAACCCGGCCGGCGGGTCGAGCCGGGGGGATTGACGCCCCAGCGTGATCTCACCGAGGACGATGCCCTCGCCTTCGTCGGCGTGCCGTTCGGCGACGACGGTGCCGTCGGCGGTCGCGATCAGGGTGGCGCCTTCGAAGTGGCCCCGATACGTCAGCGGCAGCCACGGCATGGCGCAGGTCAGGGTGCCGGCATGGGCGGCGTGCACCACCGGGGCGCCGACGTACCGGGCGAACGATGCCGCCGCCAGCCGAGCCGTGCCGGCGTTGTTGCGTTCGAGCCGGTCGAACAGCGCCTGCGGCGCCCAGCGCGGGATCGACCACCATCCCGAGCCCGTCATCACCAGATCCACCCGGCCGCGCAGCCGGCGCACGGTCTGGGTGCGCATCAGCTCCCAGCACACCGCGGCCCCCACCGGGTGTCCGGCCGCAGTGAGCACCCCGTCGTCGTCGCCGGTGGTGTAGAAGGCGTTCTCCCACATGGTGGGCAGATCCTTGTCGTGCCGGCCCACCACGCCGCCGGGGTCGGCGAGCAGGTAGGCGTTGCGGACGTGGCCGTCTGGGTCACGGCACAGGAATGACCCGCCCACCAGTGCCCGGTGCCGGAGGGCCAGTGCGGTGAGCAGCTCGGTGGCCGCGCCATCGGGCGGCAGCGCGGCGGTGGCCAGCGACTCGTCGAACCCGATCCCGGTGGTGAAGAACTCCGGCAGCGCGATGATCTCGGCGCCGGCCCGGCCCGCCTCGTCGGCGAGTCGCTCACAGGCGGCCAGATTGGCCCGCACATCGCCGAGCACAGCCTCCAGCTGGACGGCTGCCGCAAGAACCATGATCATCGCCCTTCTGCAACGACGGCGCAGTCCTTCCGCGTCCTGGTCGCCAGGGCGAAGGTATTGAGTGCACGCTAACGACGGCTCCCCGCGGGCGCAAGGCGCCGCCATCGCGCCCAGACGGCCTGATTCGGGCGAGCCGACCGAACCCGCGGGTGCCTGGGCCCGGGTTCCCGCCACTGATCGAATCGCGGTGGGATACCGTCTACGGCGTGAGCGTGTTGTCATTCCTCGGCTACTTCGTCGGCCTTCCGCTTGTGCTGGTCGTGCTGTTGGCAGCCCGGATCTGGTCGCAGAAGGGGCCGCGCGCGGCCGTTTATCAGATGGCCGACCGTTGGACGCATCCACCGATCCTGTGGGCGGCGACCGACGAGGCCGTCGGTGCCGGCCATGGTCACGGCAAGTCCGAATTCAGCGTGGGGGGTGGAGCCAGTGGCAACTGGTGAGGTCGCGACGATCGATCCGGCGGACCTGCCGTACGGATCGGCGATCACCTACAGCGGTCGGATATCCGGGGTCACCGAGCCGGGTGAGGCGTCGCTGCACTACCCGTTCCCGGTCAAGGAGCTGGTGGCGCTCGATGATGCCCTGACCTACGGGTCACGGCAGACCAACGCCCGTTTCGCCGTCTACATCGGGGACCTGGGCTCGGACACCGCCGCGCAGGCCCGCGAGATCCTGGCGAAGGTGCCCACCCCCAACGACGCGGTGCTCATCGCGGTCTCACCGGACCAGCGGGCCATCGAGGTGGTCTACGGCGACGGTGTGGCCGGCCGCATCGCCCCGGTGGCGGCGTCGCAGGGTGTTACCGCGGCGGCTGCGGCATTCAGCGATGGCAGACTGATCGACGGCCTGGTCAGCGCGGTGCAGGTGCTCAGCGCCGGGATCACCCCGGCCTAGCCGCCGCCTTTTCGGTCGCCAACGTGGCTGGGGGTGCCTCCCGCTGGCGCGGGAGCCCCGGTCGACGCGACCGCGCTGCCGTGGAATCGGCTTCGCCGGCACACCACAGTTGGCTGGCGAACCTCGACCGGCGCGCCATCGCCCCACAGGAGGTGGCCGGTATCGTCCGCCGCCAGCGCATCACCCGCGACAGCTTCCGGGCTCTCGACGCGATGGAGCAGATCACCGACCCGCAGGGGCAGAGTTTCTTCGTGATTCCCCGCGGTGCGGGCAGCAAGCAGGCTCGACACGCGGTACGGCTGACCTACATTCTCAACGCGGGTACCGGCTACGGCCGGAGCGGCACCCGCAACGACTTTCCCGAGACGCCTTACGGTGTAGCCGAATTGGAGCGGATCATCCAGCGGCAGCGGGCGAATCGCTGGAGCTACGACCCGGTCCGGACCATCTGCAGCACCGGCGGGTGTCTGGTCACCACGCCCAACGGGTTGCTGATGGGATTGGGCGGCAACCGGTTTCACGCCCAGCTCAGCCGCCGCGCCGGAACCATGTGGGGCGACCTGTTCATGGTCAACGTCGATCGCGAACGTGACCCGGCCCGCAAGCTGCGAGATATCGTCGAAGCCGGACGGATCTCACCCGGTGGGCCGGACCTGGACAGGGTGCTGCATCACGAGGAGATTCACGCCCAGCAGTGGGCCGCGCTGGGGTCGATACAGTTTCCCGCGCGCTATCTCGCCGAGGAGGCGAGGGTGCGCATCCTCGGCGGCACCAACAGCTTTGAAAGCGAGGCGGGCTTGTCCGACGGCGGATACCAGTAGGAGCGACCGCCCGATCGGAACGGGTCCGACGGTGCTCAGGCGCCGTCGAAGGTACGTGCGCGCAGCGACCGCTCCACCCCGGCCCGGCCCTCCAGCACCAAGCGCCGAAGTGCCGGCGGCACCGCGGGGTCGGCCAGAAACGCCTCAGCGGCGTCCAATCCGGCCTGACTGACGTCCCAGCCCGGATACAGGCCCACCACCACCGTCTGCGCCACCTCGCTGGACCGCCGCTCCCACACCCCGGGGATCGCCGCGAAGTAACGTGCGGTGAACGGCGCCAACAGCTGGCCCTGGCCGGGTTGCACGATCCCGCCGATGATGGCCCGGCCGGTGATGTTGGCCAGCGTGTCATCCTCGATCACCTGCTGCCAGGCCGCCTGTTTGACTGCCGCTTGCGGTCGCGCCGCCGCGGCCTGAGCGCCCTGGCGTTGACCGGCTGCGGTGGGGTCGCGTCGAATCTCGGCGTCGATCGCCTCGGCGTCGAGTACGCCGCCGCGGGCCAGGGCCACCACGATCCGCCAGCGCAGATCGGTGTCGACCGCCAAGCCGGCCAACCCCTGATCCGCCGGCTCGGCGTCGAGCAGCGCGGCCAGTACCGCGGTGTGCCGCTCGGACAGCACCGACGTGCACAGCGCGTTGACGTAGGCCAGCTGGTGATCCGAGCCGGGCTCTGCTGCGCGGGCCAACTCCAGCAGCCGGTCGGCGAATGCCGGCCAACCCTGCCCGGCGGCCCAACCGGGTTCGGCGTAGAAGCCCAGCGCGGTCTGCGCCTGCAGCAGGAGCCGCTGGGCCACCCCGACCTCGGACTCGGCGCCGATGCCGCGCTGCACCAACGCCAGGAAGTCCCGGGCGCGCAGCTCGGCCTCGCGGGTCATCTCCCAGGCCGCCGACCACACCAGGGTGCGCGGTAGCGGCTCGACGATGTCGGCGATACGCTCCAGCGCGGTCGCCAGCGACTCCGGGTCCAGTCGCAGCGCACAGTAGGTCAGGTCGTCGTCATTGACCAAAATCAGCTTGCCGCGTGAAACACCCAGCAACCCCGGCACGGCCGTCGCCGGCCCCTCGATATCGAGTTCTTCACGGTGAGTGCGCACCAACCCTCCGGCGCCGCCGTCATCGTAGATGCCAATGGCCAGCCGGTGCACCCGGGTCTCGCCGGCCCCCGGGGCGGCCCCGTCCTGGGTGACCGCGAACCGGGTGAACTTCCCCGCATCATCGACGTCGAAGTTCGCCCGGAGGGTGTTCAGACCGGTGGTCTTGAGCCACTGCGCACCCCAGCCGGACAGATCCCGGCCGGACGCCTTCTCCAGTGCGCCCAACAGGTCGTCGAAGGTCGCGTTGCCGAACGCGTGTGTGGCGAAGTAGTCACGCAGGCCCGCCAGGAAGTGCTCCAGCCCGACGTAGGCCACCAACTGTTTGAGCACGGACGCGCCCTTGGCGTAGGTGATCCCGTCGAAGTTGACTTCGACGGCGGCCAGGTCGGGAATGTCGGCGGCGATCGGGTGTGTCGAGGGCAGTTGGTCTTGGCGATAGGCCCATGACTTCTCGGCGTTGGCGAACGTGGTCCAGGCGCTGGTGTATTCGGTCGCCTCGCTTTGGCACAGCACGGAGGCGAACGTCGCGAACGACTCGTTGAGCCACAGGTCGTCCCACCAGCGCATGGTGACCAGGTCGCCGAACCACATGTGTGCCATCTCGTGCAGCAAGGTCTCTGCCCGCCGCTCATAGGAGGCCCGGGTCACCTTGCTGCGAAAGACGTAGTCCTCCAAGAACGTTACGGCGCCGGCGTTCTCCATCGCCCCGGCGTTGAACTCCGGCACGAACAGCTGGTCGTACTTGCCGAACGCGTACGGGATGCCGAAGTTGCGGTGGTAGAAGCCGAATCCCTGTTTGGTCTCGGTGAACAGCCGCTCGGCGTCCATGTGCTCGGCCAGCGAGGCCCGGCAGAACAGGCCCAGGCCGATCTCGCCGTGCTCGTCACGGTAGACGTCATCCCATCGGGCATAGGGTCCGGCGATCAGCGCCACCAGATACGTGCTCAACTTCGGGGTGGTGGCAAAGGTGTGCACACCGTCATCCACAGCGGTGGTGGCGCCGTTGGAGACCACCTGCCAGTGCTGCGGTGCGGTGACGGTGATGTCGAAGGTCGCTTTGAGGTCGGGCTGGTCGAAACAGGCGAACATCCGCTTGGCGTCCGCGGTTTCGAACTGCGAATAGAGATACACCTCGTCGTCGACCGGGTCGACGAAGCGGTGCAGGCCCTCACCGGTGTTGGAGTAATAGCAGTCGGCGTCGATCTCGACCACGTTGTGTTCGGCCAGGCCGGTCAGCGCGACACCGATCGACTCGTCGTAGGCCGACACGTCGAGTGGGCGGCCGTTGAGGGTGGCGCTGCGAATGGTCTGGGCGGCGATGTCGATGACGGTGTCGGCACCGGGCAGTGCCTCGAAGGTGACGGTCGTGGTGGAGCGGAACGTGCGCTCGCCCGGGTTGCCGGTGCCGTCGGTCAGGTCGAGTGCGATCCGGTAGTTGTCGACGGTGACCGATGCGGCCCGTTCGGCGGCCTGGTCGCGGGTGAGGTTAGGAAGTGCCACGCCCGCCAACCCTAGTTGCCCCGCAGCGGTCGGGGGCCACGAGTGGCCGTCAGGTCTTGCACGGTGAACTCAGCGAGCGAGTCTTCCAGCACCCGGTCGCCCGCTGCAGCTTCCCGGGCATCAAGTGACTCCGACAGGTCGACGAGGTCAGGGCGTGCCGTCCGGCCCGGGGGTGCCGGGAATGGTGTTCCCGGTCCCGATCGTGGACGCGGTGCCGCCTGCGCCGCCGGTGCCGCCGCTGGTCGTACCGTCACCGCCGGCGCCGCCGTCACCGCCGAATGCGTCCTGCGCCGACCCCAAGTTGTGGATGGACGCGTCACCGCCGTTGCCGCCGTCACCGCCGTTGCCGCCGTTGCCGCCGTTGCCGCCGGCGCCGCCGGCCGCCCCATCGCCGGCGATGGCTTGACCGGTCCCGAAGGTGGTCGCGTCACCGCCGTTGCCGCCGTTGCCGCCGTCGGTTGCTCCGGTGCCGCCGGCTCCGGCCTGACCGCCGACGGCATCCCACGCCGACGGAGTGTCGCCGACGAACCCGCCGATGAACGCTTCGCCGCCGTTGCCACCGTCGCCGCCGGCGCCGGTGCCGCCGTCGGCGCCGGCCGCACCGTCGGCCGGGATGGCGTTGCCGGTCCCGTAGGTGAACGCGTTGCCACCGTCGCCGCCGTTGCCGCCGTCGGTTGCTCCGGTACCGGCGGCTCCGGCCTGACCGCCGATCGCGTCCCACGCCGACGTGGAATTGAGGATGGACGCCTGGCCGCCGCGGCCGCCGTGGCCGCCGGCTCCGGTCAGGCCGTTGCCGCCGGCCGCCCCGTCGGCGGCGATGGCCTGACCGGTCCCGCTGGTGCTCGCGTCACCGCCGCTGCCGCCGTTGCCGCCGTCGGTTGCTCCGGTACCGGCGGCTCCGGCCTTCCCAGCGACGGCATCGTGCGCCGACGTGGTGTTATGGATGGACGCGTCGCCGCCCCATCCGCCGTGGCCGCCGGCGCCGGTGCCGCCGTCGGCGCCGGCCGCACCGTCGGCGGCGATGGCTTGACCGGTCCCGAAGGTGACTGCGCTGCCACCGTTGCCGCCCCATCCGCCGTCGGTTGCTCCGGTACCTGCGGCTCCAGCCTTCCCGCCGACGGCATCCCCCGCCGACCCGGGGTTGCCGAGGGTCGCAGTGCCGCCGTTGCCGCCGTTGCCGCCGGCGCCGGTGCCGCCGTTGCCGCCGGCCGCCCCGTCGGCGGCGATGGCCTGACCGGTTCCGTCGGTGAGCGCGGCGCCGCCGTTGCCGCCGTTGCCGCCGTCGGTTGCTCCGGTACCGGCGGCTCCGGCCTTCCCGCCGACGGCATCCCACGCCGAGGTGCCGTTGGAGATCGTCGCCTGGCCGCCGTTGCCGCCGTTGCCGCCGGCGCCGGTGCCGCCGTCGGCGCCGGCCGCACCGTCGGCGGCGATGGCCTGACCGGTTCCGTTGGTGTTCGCGGCGCCGCCGTTGCCGCCGTTGCCGCCGTCGGTTGCTCCGGTGCCGGCGGCTCCGGCCTGACCGCCGACGGCGTCCTGCGCCCCCGTGAAGTTTTGGTTCCACGCCCAGCCGCCGTTGCCGCCGTTGCCGCCGGCGCCGATGCGGCCGTCGCCGCCGGCCGCCCCGTCACCGGCGATGGCTTTACCCAGCCCGAGGTTCCACACGTCACCGCCGTTGCCGCCGTTGCCCCCGTCGGTTTTTCCGCTACCGGCGGCTCCACCGTGACCGCCCACGCCGTCCTGCGTCGATGCGCTGTTACCGATCCACGCCTCACCGCCGTGGCCGCCGTCGCCGCCGGAGCCGTGGTGGCCGCCGTCGGCGCCGGCCCCCCCGTCACCGGCTACGGCCTGACCGTCCCCGTAGTTGTGTGCGTCGCCGCCGTTGCCGCCGTTGCCGCCACCGCCGAACAGCCAGCCACCGGCGCCGCCCGCCCCGCCGTCACCGCCGATGGCGTCCAACGCCGACGCGGGGACGGTGATGGACGCGTAACCGCCGTTGCCGCCGTTGCCACCGATGCCGAACAGCCAGCCACCGGCTCCGCCTACTCCACCGTCACCGGCGATCCCGATAGTGTCGAGGTCATCCAGGCCGGCGCCACCATCGCCGCCGTTGCCGAACACGCCGGCCATTCCGCCGGCGCCCCCGACCGCGCCGAGGCCACCGTCACCAGCCAGGAATCCGCCGTCACCGAAATCCCCGAACCAGCCGGTCCATCCCAGCAGTGAGGTGTTCGCCGCATCGAAACCGTCGATGCCGTCGCCGATCAGGTCCCGGCCGAACAGCAACGCCGAAGGCAGGTTGACCAGATCCAGCCACCAGGCATTGGCGGGATCGGCGAGCATCACGTCCAGTTGCGCATGCAGATCGGTGTAGAAGTCCATCCACTCGGTGGCCAGCGCCGGCGCTGGCAGGGCATCGGCCGGGGACGCCCAGGCCGCGGCATCCGACCAGGTCGTCCACACGGTCGGGTCGAACAGATCATCCAGAACATCCGCCCGGGCTAGGGGGGTACCGGCCGTCAGCGGGCCCATCCCGAACGCCAAGAATGCGCCGACCCCACCGGTGGCGGCGGCGATCCGCCTTGCCGCGCGTGCCCGGGAAGTGGTGTTCAGGGTCTGAGTGCTGCGCCTTTGGTCAATGGAAGTCATCGTGATCCCCGCTCCCCGGGCAGCTCGGCCTCTCTGCCTCAGCTAAAAAGTAGGTTGAGCATAACTTTCCCAAGGGATCACGTCTAGATATAAATGAACAAAACTCTTCTTTCAAGGATTTTTCTCCGTGCGAAGTCACATGTAGGGGAGTCGAAGTCACATGTATGGGGAGTGAGGTGTTCACGCCGTCGTTACCGCAGTGGACCCTCCCCGAACTGGACTTCGCTCCGGCTGACTGGGATGTCGGGGCATAGGAACAGGGGTGCATAGTTGTGTGCGGACGGTGACTCCACCCCGATCGAGAGGATCGCGCCATGCCCGTTGAAACGCCCCAGAGATCACGCGCCGAGTTCTGGTTCGACCCGCTGTGCCCGTGGTGCTGGATCACCTCCCGATGGATCCTGGAGGTCGAGAAGGTCCGCGACATCGACGTCACCTTCCACGTGATGAGCCTGGCCGTGCTCAACGAAGGCCGCGACGACATCTCCGAGGAGTACCGCGAGGGCCTCAAGAACGCCCTCGGTCCGGTGCGGGTGGCGATCGCCGCCGAACAGCAGCGCGGCAACGAGATCCTGCGTCCGCTGTACACCGCGATGGGAACCCGGATCCACAACCAGAACAACAAGGACCTTCCGGACGTCATCGCCGGGGCGCTGGCCGAGGTGGGCTTGCCGGCCGAGCTGGCCGATGCGGCTACCACCGACACCTATGACGAGGCGCTGCGCAAGAGCCACCACGCCGGCATGGACGCGGTCGGCAAGGACGTCGGCACCCCCACCATCCACGTCAACGGGGTGGCCTTCTTCGGTCCGGTGCTGTCCCGGATTCCGCGCGGCGAGCAGGCCGGGCAACTGTGGGATGCGTCGGTGACGTTCGCGTCCTACCCGCACTTCTTCGAGCTCAAACGCAGCCGGGGCGAGGCGCCGGAATTCGACTGATGCGCTCTCGCCGGCGAGCGGGAATCACACGACACGGCATGCCGTAATCGTGTCGGGTGGTTCCCGTTCGGCGTGCGGGCTGTCGAAAACTCACCCGCAGCCTCTGACACAATGACCGCCATGCGCGTCTACCTCGGCTGCGACCACGCCGGCTACGAGCTCAAAGAGCAGATCCTTGAGCACCTCAAGCATGCCGGGCACGAACCGGTCGACTGCGGAGCTTTCGCCTACGACGCCGAGGACGACTACCCGGCGTTCTGCATCGCCGCGGCCGCCCGCACGGTGGCCGACCCGGGCAGTCTGGGAATCGTGATCGGCGGATCCGGCAACGGTGAGCAGATCGCGGCCAACAAGGTGGCCGGTGCGCGCTGTGCCCTGGCGTGGAGTACCGAGACGGCAAAGTTGGCCCGCGAGCACAACAACGCGCAGTTGATCGGCATCGGCGGCCGGATGCACTCCACCGCCGAGGCGCTCGCGATCGTCGACGCATTCCTGAGTACGCCGTGGTCGGAAGCCGAACGCCACCAGCGGCGCATCGACATCTTGGCGGCCTACGAACGCACCCACGAGGCGCCCCAGGTGCCCGGCGCGCCGGCCTGACGCGGCACAGACTGGCCTGACATGCCGGAGGGGCACATCCTGCACCGGCTGGCCCGGTTGCATCAGCGCCGCTATGCCGGCGCCCCGGTGGCGGTGTCGAGCCCGCAGGGCCGCTTCGAATCCGGTGCCGCGGCCGTCGACGGAAAACTGCTGACCCGCGCCGAGGCCTGGGGCAAGCATTTGTTCCACCACTACGCCGGCGGGGCGATCGTGCGCGTGCATCTCGGCATCTACGGTCACTTCAGCGAGTTCCAGCTCGCAGACGGCGGCGCGCCCGATCCGGTCGGCCAGGTGCGGATGCGCATGATCGGCGCCGACTATGGCACCGACTTGCGCGGCCCGGCGGCCTGTGAGGTGGTCGACGAGGCGCAGGTCGCCGATGTGATCGCGCGGCTGGGGCCGGACCCGTTGCGCAACGATGCCGACCCCGCTCTTGCCTACAAGCGGATTACCAAGTCCCGCAGGACTATTGCCGCGTTGCTGATGGACCAGTCGGTGCTCGCCGGCGTCGGCAACGTCTACCGCAGCGAGGTGCTGTTCCGGCACCGGATCAACCCCTACCGGCCCGGCACCACCGTCGACGAAGCGGAATTCGACGCGATCTGGACCGATCTGGTGGCGCTGATGAAGGTCGGGCTGCGGCGCGGCAACATCGTGGTGGTCCGGCCCGAAGACGATCACGGCGCACCGGCGTACGCACCCGGAAAGCCACGCACCTACGTCTATCGCCGCGCCGGCGACCCGTGCCGGCTGTGCGGAAACACCGTGCGCACCGCGGAACTGGAGGCCCGTAACGTGTTCTGGTGCCCGTCCTGCCAGGGCTAGGCGAGTCCGCAGTGCGTCAGTCGTCGTAGACCGTTTCGCGCCGCGGACGAATCGGCACCCCGAGCGCGCGGTAGATCTCGTTGGACAGCACCACGCTGCGCGGGTCGGCATTGGCCTGGGTGTGGTCGAACCGGTTCATCACGTAGCCGTAGCCGATGCGGTGCTCCAGATCGGCGAAGGCGAACGACCCGCCCAGACCGCCGTGCCCGAAGATCCGCCGGTTGGGTCCGTTGACCCCCTGGGCATTGAGCATGTAGCCCATGCCCCACCCGTGTTCGGCGACTCGGGGCCCGAGCACCAGATCGGTTTCGGTGCCGCCCTGCAACACCCGCAGCCGGTCCATGACGGTCCGGCTGAGCAGCTTCTCCTGCACCAGCGCGTTGTAGAACGTGGCCATCCCCAGCGCGGAGACCTGGGCGTTGGTGCCGGGGAACTCCAGTTGGCGCCACAGCGTCAGGTCATTGGTGGCGATCTCGTCGTCGGGGGCGAACCCCATCGCCACCGCCAGTCCCGCCTTGGAGTGGTCGTCCAACGAGGTGGGGCGCTTGGGGGCGCCGGCCGAGGCCAGCATCTCCCGGATCGTCGGCTTGCCCACCGGGTCGGCGCAGCGGTAGGGCTGCTGGTCGGCCGGCACACCGATGTGGACCTCGGCGCCGAGCGGACCGGCGACCTCGCTGTGCAGATACTGGCCCACCGTCATACCGGTCACGCGGTGGACGACTTCGCCGATGATGAAGCCGTAGGTGGTCATGTGGTAGCCCTGCGCGGTGCCCGGCCGCCACCACGGTTCGGCGGCCGCCAACCGCCGGCAGACCAGGTCCCAGTCGGTGACGTCGCGCCAGTGCATCGGTTCGCGCGGCCCGATCGCCCCGGAGCGGTGCGCCAACACCATCGCCAGTGAGATGTCGCCCTTGCCGGCCTGGCCGAACTCCGGCCAGTAGTGGGCCACCGGTAACCGCAGGTCCAGTTCGCCGGCCTCGGCGAGCCGGTGCAGGCAGGTGCTGGTCAAGCCTTTGGTGCCGGACAGCACGGTGCTCAGCGTGTCCTCCTGCCAGGGCTGCTGACCGTCGACATCGGCCGAGCCGGCCCACAGGTTGACGACGAGTTCGCCGTCCACATATGCCGCGACGGCAGCGCCGAGCTCGTCGCGCAGCGTGAAATTGCGCTCGAACTCGTACCGCACCCGTTCGAAGCGCGGCGAGCACGACCCGTGAATCCGGACGTGCTTGGTGCCGCCCATAGGCGTGCCTTCCTGCCAGGGAAAATCCCCGTTTCGAGCGGGCGACGGGAATCGAACCCGCGTAGCTAGTTTGGAAGACTAGGGCTCTACCATTGAGCTACGCCCGCAATATCCAGGCCAGACTGTACCGGCGTGGCCGACCTCAAATCCAATTGGCACTCCCTCCGCGGCCGTCAGGTGCGGGCGGCTGTGTTGTCGTTGTCACCGGGCCGTAAGATCGCCTGGTCAGTGCGGGGTGTAGCGCAGCTTGGTAGCGCATCCGCTTTGGGAGCGGAAGGCCGCAGGTTCAAATCCTGTCACCCCGACCAGCAGCGCGCGCCGCACCGGCACGACAGACCGTCAACGATATCGAGGAGTACGCCCGTGAAGAGCACCGTCGAGCAGCTGACCCCGACCCGGGTTCGCATCAACGTGGAGGTGCCGTTCACCGAATTGGAGCCGGACTTCCAGCGGACTTACAAGCAGCTGGCCCAGCAGGTGCGGCTGCCCGGTTTCCGGCCGGGCAAGGCGCCGGCCAAGCTCATCGAGGCCCGTTTCGGGCGCGCCGCGGTGCTGCAGCAGGTGGTCAACGACGCGCTGCCGAGTCGCTACAGCGAGGCCGTCACCAGTTCGGAGCTCAAGCCGCTCGGCCAACCCGAAATCGAGGTGACCAAGCTCGACGACGGTGACCAGATCACCTTCACCGCCGAGGTCGACGTGCGACCGGAGATCACGCTGCCCGACCTGGAGCAGCTCAAGATCAGCGTGGACCCGATCGAGGTCGGCGAGGACGAGGTGGACGCCGAGCTGGACGCGCTGCGCGCCCGATTCGGCACGCTGACCGGCGTCGACCGGCCGGCCGCCGAGGGCGACTTCGTCTCGATCGACCTGGATGCGACGGTCGACGGCGAGGTGGTTGAAGGCGCCGCCACCGAGGGGTTGTCACACGAGGTCGGATCGGGTCAGCTCATCGAAGGCCTCGACGACGCGATCGTGGGCATGTCGGCCGGTGAGGACAAGACCTTCACCACCAAGCTGGCGGCCGGCCCGCAGGCCGGCAAGGACGCCGAGGTCACCGTGACGGTGCAGTCGGTCAAGGAACGCGAGTTGCCGGAGGCCGACGATGAGTTCGCGCAGCTGGCCAGCGAATACGACACCATGGGCGAGCTGCGGGAGAACCTCACCGAGCAGGTGAGCCGGACCAAGCGCATCCAGCAGGCCGAGAAGGTGCGCGAGGCGACGCTGGCGGCCCTGGTCGAGCAGGTGGAGATGCCGCTGCCCGAGGCCGTGGTGCAGGCCCACGTCGACAATGCGCTGCACAACGCCTTGCACGCTGTCGAGCACGACGAGAACAAGTTCGCCGAGTCGCTGGCCGAGCAGGGCTCCTCGCGCGCCGAATTCGACGCCAACACCCGCAGCGAGGCCGAGAAGTCGGTCAAGACGCAACTGCTGCTCGACGCGCTCGGCGACGAGCTGGAGATCCAGGTGGGCCAGAACGACCTCACCCAGCACCTGGTGCTGATGTCGCGGCAGTACGGCGTCGCGCCGCAGCAGCTGATGCAATTCCTGCAGCAGAACAACCAACTGCCCGCGGTCTTCGCCGACGTGCGCCGGGGCATGGCGCTGGCAGCGGCGGTGCGCGCCGCCTCCGTCAGCGACACCGACGGCAACGAAATCGACACCGCCGAGTTCTTCGGTGGTGGCGCCGACGGCCAGGCCGATGAGGCCGAGGCGCCCCTCGCCGACGAGCCGGCCGAGGCCGCGGACGACGCGGTCGAAGCCGAGGCGGCATCCGACGAGTGACGCTGTAAGCGAACGAAGCCGGTTCGGGCCGCCTCCAGCCGCGCCGGTTCGTTAGGGTCTTAAGCATGTCTCGGCATACGAATCTCGAGAAAGCAGGTATCCAACTGTGAGCCAGCCCGGTCTGAATCTCGTCGACTCCGTATACGAGCGGCTGCTGCGAGAACGCATCATCTTCCTGGGGTCGCAGGTGGACGACGACATCGCCAATCGGCTGTGCGCGCAGATCCTGTTGTTGGCCGCCGAGGATCCCACCAAGGACATCTCGCTCTACATCAACTCCCCGGGCGGTTCGATCAGCGCCGGGATGGCGATCTACGACACCATGGTGCTGGCGCCGTGTGACGTCGCCACCTACGCCATGGGGATGGCCGCCTCGATGGGCGAGTTCCTGCTCGCCGCCGGCACCAAGGGCAAGCGTTACGCCCTGCCGCACGCCCGGATCCTGATGCACCAGCCGCTGGGCGGGGTGACCGGTAGCGCCGCCGACATCGCGATCCAGGCCGAACAGTTCGCGGTCATCAAGAAAGAGATGTTCCGGCTCAACGCCGAGTTCACCGGTCAGCCGATCGAGCGCATCGAGGCGGACTCCGACCGGGACCGCTGGTTCACCGCCCAGGAAGCCCTGGAATACGGCTTCGTCGACCACATCATCACCCGTGCCCACGTCAACGGAGATGCCTCATGAACCCCGAGACCTTGCGAGCCATCGCACCGCAGGCCCGCTACATCCTGCCGTCGTTCGTCGAGCACTCCAGCTGGGGCGTCAAGGAGTCCAATCCGTACAACAAGCTGTTCGAGGAGCGCATCATCTTCCTCGGCGTGCAGGTCGACGACGCGTCGGCCAACGACATCATGGCGCAGTTGCTGGTGCTGGAGTCGCTGGACCCGGACCGTGACATCACCATGTACATCAACTCCCCGGGCGGCTCCTTCACCTCGCTGATGGCGATCTACGACACCATGCAGTACGTGCGGGCCGACATCCAGACCGTCTGCCTGGGCCAGGCCGCCTCGGCGGCCGCGGTGTTGCTGGCGGCCGGTACGCCGGGCAAGCGGATGGCACTGCCCAACGCCCGGGTGCTGATCCACCAGCCGTCGCTGTCCGGGGTGATCCAGGGGCAGTTCTCCGACCTGGAGATCCAGGCCGCCGAAATCGAGCGGATGCGGACCCTGATGGAGTCCACCCTGGCCCGCCACACCGGCAAGGACCCCGAGGTGATCCGCAAGGACACCGACCGGGACAAGATCCTCACCGCCGAAGACGCCAAGGAGTACGGGATCATCGACACCGTGCTGGAGTACCGCAAGCTCTCGGCGCAGACCGCCTGATTTTCGCGCGAGATTGCATTCAAGCAGGTAGCTACTCGAACTTCTCCTGCGTGAGTGCAATTTCGGCGGTTATCGCCGTGATATCGGCCGGGCCGACCCGACAGCAGCCGCCCACGATGCGGGCCCCGGCGGCGACCCACTGCGCGGCAAACCGCGCCGAGAACGTCTTGGGCCCGACCCAGCGGTGGCCGTCCCAGCTTTCCCCACTGTTGGGGTAGACGATCACCGGCTTTCCGGTGACCTCGCGGGCGATCTCGATCGCCGGCAGCACATCGCCCGGCGCGCAGCAGTTCACGCCCACCGCGACGATCTGTGGCACCCCGACGGCCACCGCGAACGCCTCGCGCAACGGCTGCCCGGCGCGGGTTGAGGTGCCATCGATGGTGTAGCTGAGCCAGGCCGGCGCGTCCGCCTCGCACACCAGGCGCATCAGTGCCTCGGCCTCGTCGATGTCCGGGATGGTCTCCAGCGCGAGCACATCGGCCCCGGCATCGGCCAGAACCTCCAGCCGGGGGCGGTGCCAGGCTGTCAGCTCGGCGACCGAAAGCCCATACCGGCCAACGTATTCCGACGCGTCGGCGCGGGCGGCGCCGTACGGGCCGACCGACGCCGCCACCCAGTGCCCCGGCCCGCCGCCGGCTTGGCGGGCCAGTTCCACGCTGCGGTGTAACAACCCGGCGGCCGCCCGGCGGTCGATTCCCCGGGCGGCGAAACCGTCGAAGCTCGCCTGGTAGCCGGCGGTGGTCGCGATCACCGCCCCGGCGGCGAAAAAGGCGGCGTGTACGGCGGCGATGTCCTCGGGGGCGTCGACCAGCAATCGGGCCGACCACAGCGGGTCGCAGAGGTCCCCGGACAGAACGTGGCCGCGGGCCTCCAGTTCGGTGGCCAGCCCGCCATCGGTGACGATCACGGTATCGTCGGGCACGGCGAACCCCACGTTCGCCACTGTAGGGCTCCGCAGTGCCGCCCGCCTCACAGCGGGGTAACGCCGACGATTCGCTCACGCCACGCCAGCGCGTCACGCGCCGGGTGGGGCAGTTGGGGCGATATGTTCTTGGAGCACACAGGCAGCAGCGAATACCAACGACGCGATTCGGCCTTATCGGTCGCCTCGCACCGGAACAAGCGGGTAGCGTCGGGGCCAGACACCGGTACCTCGACGACGGACGGCGAACAGGAAGTAGGTCCTCACGCACCATGGCGCGCATCGGAGACGGCGGTGACTTGCTGAAATGTTCGTTCTGCGGGAAGAGCCAGAAGCAGGTCAAGAAGCTCATTGCGGGTCCGGGCGTCTACATCTGCGATGAATGCATCGACCTGTGCAACGAGATCATCGAAGAGGAGCTGGCCGACGCCGACGACGTCAAGCTCGACGAGCTGCCCAAGCCCGCTGAGATCCGGGACTTCCTGGAGGGCTACGTCATCGGCCAGGACACGGCCAAGCGCACGTTGGCGGTGGCCGTCTACAACCACTACAAGCGCATCCAGGCCGGCGAGAAGAGCCGGGACTCCCGCTCCGGTGAGCCCGTTGAGCTGACCAAGTCCAACATCTTGATGCTGGGCCCCACCGGCTGCGGCAAGACCTACCTGGCCCAGACGCTGGCCAAGATGCTCAATGTCCCGTTTGCGATAGCGGATGCGACGGCACTCACCGAGGCGGGCTACGTCGGTGAGGACGTGGAGAACATTCTGCTCAAGCTGATCCAGGCCGCCGACTACGACGTCAAGCGCGCCGAGACCGGCATCGTCTACATCGACGAGGTCGACAAGATCGCCCGCAAGAGCGAGAACCCGTCGATAACCCGCGACGTCTCCGGTGAGGGCGTGCAGCAGGCACTGCTGAAGATCCTGGAAGGCACCCAGGCGTCGGTTCCGCCGCAGGGCGGCCGCAAGCACCCGCACCAGGAGTTCATCCAGATCGACACCACCAACGTGCTGTTCATCGTGGCCGGCGCCTTCGCCGGGCTGGAGAAGATCGTCTCCGACCGGGTTGGCAAGCGCGGCTTGGGGTTCGGCGCCGAGGTCCGGTCCAAGGCGGAGGTCGACACCGTCGACCACTTCGCCGAGGTGATGCCCGAAGACCTGATCAAGTTCGGCCTGATCCCGGAGTTCATCGGCCGGCTGCCGGTGGTGGCCTCGGTGACCAACCTGGACATGGAGTCGTTGGTCAAGATCCTTTCGGAGCCCAAGAACGCTCTGGTCAAGCAGTACACCCGGCTGTTCGAGATGGACGGGGTGGAGCTGGAGTTCTCACCCGACGCACTGGAGGCGATCGCCGAGCAGGCCATCCACCGCGGCACCGGAGCGCGGGGCTTGCGGGCGATCATGGAAGAAGTGCTGCTGCCGGTGATGTACGACATCCCCAGCCGCAACGACGTCGCCAAGGTCGTGGTCACCAAGGAAACGGTGCAGGACAACGTGTTGCCGACCATCGTGCCCCGCAAGGCATCACGCTCCGAGCGCCGCGACAAGAGCGCCTAAGTCGAACAGCGGGCGCGGCGCTCCGTTTCAGGGTTTCAGGGTGGCGCGCAGTCGGCGCCGCCGAGAATCGCGGCCTTTTCGGCCGGTTGCCGGGAGCTTGTCAGGCAGTGCCAGCTTGACAATGGTGCGGGCAACCATCAGGTACTGGCGCGGCAGCGGACCAGTGGTGTACGGCAGGTCGTACTTGTCGCATAACGCACGCACTTGAACCGCGATCTCCGGCAGTCGGTTGCTGGGCAGGTCGGGGAAGAGATGATGCTCGATCTGATAACACAGGTTGCCGCTCAGGTATCCCAGTACAGGTCCCGCGTCGAAGTTCGCGGAGCCCAGCATCTGTCGCAGATACCATTCGGAGCGGGTCTCCCGCTCCAGCACGGCTGGGTCGAACTTTTCGGCGCCGTCGGGAAAGTGGCCGCAAAAGATCACCAGGTACGCCCACACGTTCCGGATCAGGTTGGCGCCGGCGTTGGCCGCCAGGGTCCGGCGCCAGCGCCGTCCACCGAGCGCGGGAAATAGCAGATACTCCTTGGTCACCTGGCGGGCGGCTTTGCGGAAGAACGTTCGGGTGGCCGCGGACTTCTCGGCGTCGGTCAGGGCGCGGCTACGCCCCGAGGCCAGGGTGTGCAGGGCAACGCCCCATTGAAACATCGCCGCCAACACCAGGTTGGCCAGCGGCTGGAGGAGGTTGCCCGGCCCCCAGGGCTGGTCACGACTGACCCGCATGATGCCGAACCCCATGTCCTCGTCCATCCCGATGATGTTGGTGAACACGTGGTGGGAATAGTTGTGGGAGTAGCGCCACTGTGACGAGACGGCCGTCATATCCCATTCCCAAGTGTTGGAATGGATCTCGGGATCGTTCATCCAGTCCCATTGGCCGTGAGTCACGTTGTGGCCGATCTCCATGTTTTCGACGCACTTCGCCACCGCGAGGGCGGCCGTGCCCACCGTCCAGCCCAGCACGGTCTTGCTACGGTGAATCACCAACCGCGCCGCGACATCCAGCACCCGTTGAAACATGATCGTGCGATGGATATAAGCAGCGTCCTTGGCACCGAGGGAGGCTTCGACGGCGCGGCGAATCGTGTCCAGCTCGAGGCCAAGCGCTTCGACGTCGGCTTCGCTGAGATGGGCGTAGCTAGCGACCTGGCTGATTGCCACGTAACGAGTCCTAGGGTGGTGGGAGCCAGGGCTGTTTTGTCGATCTGGCCCGCACCCTACGCGATGATCCGCCTCGGGGCGACACGAGCGGCGGGCGCGGGAGCCGCTGGTAAACAGCATTGCTCTGCGACCCAACCCGGTAGAACCGTGTCGCCGTTCACGCGCTGGCGACGACGGGACGTTGACAACAGTTACTCGCCGGTAGCGAACTTCTCTTAAAGTTCGGCCGCCCCCTATAGTGATGAAAACCACATTCTTGGTCCCGGTCGGGCGCGAACTCCATCCTGACGTCGGGGTTTACCGGTAAGTCGGTGGGGTTCCGATACGGTGTGGCGTCGAACCGTCTCTAAGAACGGTGCAATAATCGGTACTGCCAGTGACAGAAAAACGTGTGGGTTGCGCCAGCCGCGCTGTGCGGGCCCGGTCAGACAGTGGTCAGACAGTGATGGAAGGCGGGGGCCGTGGGTCCGAGCGGTAACGGAGCCGGGTCGGCGCCCGGGCGTCAAAAACTCGAAAAAGTAGTGATCCGCTTCGCCGGCGACTCCGGCGACGGCATGCAGCTCACCGGCGACCGCTTCACCTCCGAGGCGGCGTTGTTCGGCAACGATCTGGCCACTCAGCCGAACTACCCGGCCGAGATCCGCGCCCCGCAGGGCACCTTGCCGGGCGTGTCGTCGTTCCAGATCCAGATCGCCGACTTCGACATCCTGACCGCCGGTGACCGCCCGGACGTGCTGGTGGCGATGAACCCGGCGGCGCTGAAAGCCAACATCGGCGATCTGCCGCGCGGCGGGATGGTGATCGTCAACTCCGACGAGTTCACCAAACGCAACCTGGCCAAGATCGGCTACGAGGCCAATCCGCTGGAGACCGAAGCGCTCTCCGACTATGTGGTGGTCCCGGTCGCGATGACCTCGCTGACCCTGGGCGCCGTCGAGGTGATCGGTGCGACCAAGAAGGACGGCGCGCGGGCCAAGAACATGTTCGCACTCGGGCTGCTGTCGTGGATGTACGGCCGGCCCATCGAGACCAGTGAGCAGTTCATCCGGGAGAAGTTCGCCAAGAAGCCCGATGTCGCCGAGGCCAACGTGCTGGCGCTCAAGGCGGGCTGGAACTACGGCGAGACCACCGAGGCGTTCGGCACCACCTATGAGATCTCACCGGCCAAGCTGCCGCCGGGCGAGTACCGCCAGATCTCGGGCAACACCGCCTTGGCCTACGGCGTGGTCGCCGCCGGCCAACTGGCCGACACCCAGGTGCTGCTGGGGACCTACCCGATCACCCCGGCGTCGGACATCCTGCACGAGCTGTCCAAGCACAAGAACTTCAACGTGCTGACCTTCCAGGCCGAAGACGAGATCGCCGGCATCGGCGCGGCGATCGGCGCCTCCTACGGCGGCGCGCTGGGCGTCACCAGCACCTCCGGTCCGGGGCTGGCCCTCAAGGCCGAAGCGCTGGGTTTGGCCGTGATGACCGAACTGCCGCTGCTGCTGATCAACGTTCAGCGCGGCGGCCCGTCGACCGGCCTGCCCACCAAGACCGAGCAGGCCGACCTGCTGCAGGCGCTCTACGGCCGCAACGGCGAGTCGCCGGTCGCGGTGGTGGCGCCCTGCACGCCGTCGGACTGCTTCGACGCCGCCATCGACGCCGTCCGGATCGCGCTGACCTACCGCACCCCGGTGGTGCTGCTCTCCGACGGCGCGATCGCCAACGGCTCCGAGCCGTGGCGCATCCCCGACATCAGCGCGATCGAGCCCATCGAGCGCAACCTGGCCAAGGCCGGGGAGGACTTCGCGCCCTACGCGCGTGACCCGGAGACCCTGGCGCGCCAGTTCGCCATCCCCGGCACCCCCGGCCTGGAACACCGCATCGGCGGTCTGGAGAAGGCGAACGGCTCCGGCGCGATCTCCTACGAGCCGGCCAACCACGACCTGATGGTCCGGCTGCGGCAGGCCAAGATCGACGGCATCAAGGTGCCCGACCTGGCCGTCGACGACCCGACCGGTGACGCCGAGCTGCTGATGCTGGGCTGGGGCAGCTCCTATGGCCCGATCGCCGAGGCGTGCCGGCGGGCCCGGCGCGGCGGCGTCAAGGTCGCGCAGGCTCACCTGCGCCACCTGAGCCCGCTGCCGGCCAACCTGGGCGAGGTGCTGCGGCGCTACCCGAAGGTGGTGCTGCCGGAGATGAACCTGGGCCAGTTGGCGCTGCTGCTGCGCGGCCGCTACCTGGTCGACATCCAGTCGGTGACCAAGGTGGCCGGTCAGGCCTTCCTCGCCGACGAGGTCGAGGCGATCATTGACGACGCGCTGGCCGGCACGCTGGCCGAGCGGGAGAACGAGAAGGCGTCGCTGGCCACGGCCGCGGCGGTTACTATCGCGGGCAGTACAGCAGGAGCGAACTCATGACATCAGATTTGGGGACCGAACCCGCCAGCTCCCTGGTAGGCACCGAGCTGGGGCTGACCGCCCTGACCGGGGTGCCCACCACCGACGAGCCGCAGAAGTCCAAGGATTTCACCTCTGATCAGGAGGTGCGCTGGTGCCCGGGCTGTGGCGACTACGCCATCCTCAACACGATGCGCAACTTCCTGCCGGAGTTGGGGGTGCGCCGGGAGAACGTGGTCTTCGTCAGCGGTATCGGTTGCTCCAGCCGCTTCCCGTACTACATGAACACCTACGGTGTGCACTCGATCCACGGCCGTGGACCGACGTTCGCGACCGGGTTGGCGACCGCCCGCGAAGACCTGAAGGTGTTCCTGATCACCGGTGACGGTGACGCCCTGTCGATCGGTGGCAACCACCTCATCCACACGCTGCGCCGCAACGTCAACATCACCATCCTGCTGTTCAACAACCGGATCTACGGTCTGACCAAGGGCCAGTACTCGCCGACGTCGGAGACCGGCAAGATCACCAAGTCGACGCCGTTCGGTTCGCTGGACAACCCGTTCAACCCGGTCTCGCTGGCGATCGGTGCCGAGGCGACCTTCGTCGGCCGTGCCCTGGACTCCGACCGCAAGGGCCTCACCGAGGTGCTGCGCGGTGCGATGGAACACCGCGGTTCGGCGCTGGTGGAGATCCTGCAGGACTGCCCGGTGTTCAACGACGGTTCCTTCGACCTGCTGCGTAAGGAGGGTGCGGAGAACCGCATCATCAACGTCCGGCAGGGCGAGAAGGTCACCTTCGGCGCCGAGGGCGAGTACTGCGTGATCAAGTCCGGCTTCGGGCTCGAGGTGGCCAAGACCGCCAACGTCTCGGCCGAGCAGATCGTCGTGCACGACGCCACGCTGGCCGACTCGTCCTACGCGTTCGCGCTGTCACGGCTCTCCGAGCAGGATCTGTCGCACTTCCCGATGGGCATCTTCCGCAAGATCACCAAGCCCACCTACGACGACCTGGCACGCGCGCAGGTCGCCGAGGCCCGCCAAGCCGCCCCGCACGACACCGCCGCGCTGCAGGCGCTGCTGCGTGGCCGCGACACCTGGACCGTGGATTGAGGCGAGCCTGACGCCATGACCGGCCGGTTGGCCGGCGTGGTGCTCGCCGGTGGGGCATCGCGCCGGATGGGCCGCGACAAGGCCACCCTGACCGTGGCCGGTCGATTCGACGGCCGCACTCTGATCGAGCACTTGGCATCGGTGGTCGCCCAGCGCTGCGATCCGGTCTTCGTGGTGGCCGCCCAGGGGCAGGACCTTCCCGAACTGCCCGCCCGGGTGTTGCGCGACGAGGTGCCCGGACTGGGGCCGCTGCCCGCGGTCGGACTGGGGTTGCGTGCCGCCGCGCGCGCCGGCGCGGATCGCGCGTTCGTCTGCGCGGTCGACATGCCGTCGCTGACGCCCGCGTTGATCGGCCTGCTCGCCGGCTCCCATCGCGCTGCCGACGTGGTGCTGCCCCGGGCGGGCCGGGACCACTACCTGGCCGCGGTGTATCGCACGGAACTGGCCGGCACCATCGACGCCCTGGTGGCCGGTGGGGAGCGCCGGATGGGGGCGTTGGTCGACATGGTCGCGGTGCAGCGAATCGAACTCGATGATCCGGCGCCGCTGGTCAACCTCAACTCTCCGGATGACATCGCCGGCCTCTGCTGAGCCCGCACCCGCTGTGCCTTCTGCCGGTAGCGGCGAGAATAGGGCAGCAAATACGGTGGCAGAGGCGATGAAATGGATTCAGCGCCGCTACGGGGCCTTCAATAGACGTTCGTGTTATCGCGATGAAATAGGTCCTTTATCGAAACTCGGCGATCTCCGGTGGTCGTCGACCGCCGAGTGCCGCTCGGTCCGCCGAAAACTGTTGTAGTGCAGCAGGAATCATGCCTCACGCTGGTCTTCTCCGGTATGCGACGCGCTCGGAGGTCGTCCTCGCCGATGTCTGCTGCAATCGAATTGTCCGCCCACAGCAGTGGCGGTGATCTCGCCCATGCGCCACGCTGATCGCCGACTGTCCCGCCCGCAGTGATGCGTGCACGATCCCTACCCCATATGTGCCGTGACCTGCAAGTTGCGGGGCAGATGAGACGGCTGGGGCGGGACCGTCGCGGCAACGGCGCGCGGCGTCAGTGGCCCAGCCCACAAAATGTCCGTGATTTGACTCACGAAGAACAATCCGCGCGGCCAACACTTAGAAAGTCTAAAAGCAACGGATGACCTGCAAAAACCGCTCCTAGCGCTGGCGTGATGGTTTCGTTATTCATCCGAGATGCCCGCGTCATTCGGTTGGACTTCTCGCATGAACGTTTCGTAAGTTTCCCCAGGCCCGCATGCAGGGCAAACAAATTGAATTCACGGAACCGCGTGTGAGCGGGGCCGCGGGCGGCCCCATGAATGCTTCCGCGGTGCCGGGTGTCATCTCGGCGGGCAGCCCCTGTCCCCGCTGTCGTGCCCGACCTAGACGGCACGTCTCGAAGATCACTCCCGCCTGAGGGCCATCCCAGCTGCACTTCGGCGCGCGCATTGCGAAAGGAACGATGTTGAAGAACGTCCGGAAGCCCCTCACCATGGCCGCGATCGCCGGTGCCATGATCACCGGTGCGGTCGTGCTGTCCGACGCCACCGCCAAGGCGGACAGCGTCAACTGGGACGCCATCGCGGCCTGCGAGTCCGGCGGTAACTGGTCGATCAACACCGGTAACGGCTACTTCGGCGGTCTGCAGTTCAACGCCGGCACCTGGCGTGCCAACGGTGGCAGCGGCATGCCGCACAACGCCAGCCGGTCCGAGCAGATCCGGGTGGCGGAGAACGTGCTGCGCAGCCAGGGCATCGGCGCGTGGCCGGTCTGCGGCCGCCGGGGCTGACCCTCCAGACGACGGCGCCGGGCGAATGAGCCCGGCGCCGTCGCCGTCTCCGGGATCCGGTGCGGCGGGTAGCGTCGAGCCCATGTCTGAGACGCCACGTGAACTCGACGTCATCGTCTACGGGGCGACCGGTTTCGTCGGGAAACTGACCGCCCAATACCTGGCCCGCGCCGGCGGCGAGACTCGGATCGGGCTGGCCGGCCGCTCGGCGGAGCGACTGCGCGCCGTCCGCGATGAGATCGGCGGCGCAGCGCAGGACTGGCCGATCGTGGTGGCCGACGCCGACAAACCGGCGTCGCTGGAGGCGATGGCGGCCCGCACCCGGGTGGTCATCACCACCGTCGGCCCCTACACGCGATACGGAATGCCACTGGTTGCGGCGTGTGCGGCGGCGGGCACCGACTACGTCGATCTCACCGGCGAGGCGATGTTCGTGCGCGAGAGCATCGACACCTACCAGAAACAGGCCGTCGACACCCGGGCGCGCATCGTGCACGCCTGCGGCTTCGACTCCATCCCGTCGGATCTGAGCGTCTACGCGCTCTACCGCGCGGCCCGCGATGACGACGCCGGCGAACTGCTCGACACCGATTTCGTCGTGCGGGGGTTCTCCGGCGGTCTTTCCGGCGGCACCATCGCCTCGATGACCGAGGTGATGCGGACCGCCTCCACCGACGCCGACGCCCGACGTCAACTCTTCGACCCCTACACGCTCAGTGACGATCGCGGCGCCGAGCCCGATCTGGGCGCGCAGCCCGACCTGGCATGGCGTCGCGGCAGTGACATCGCACCCGAACTCACCGGCATCTGGACCGCCGGCTTCGTCATGGCGCCCTACAACACCCGGATCGTGCGGCGCAGCAACGGGCTGTTGGAGTGGGCCTACGGCCGGCAGTTCCGCTACGCCGAGCACATGAGCGTCGGCTCGTCGGCGGTGGCTCCGGCGCTGTCGGGATTGGCGACCGGGCTCAGCGCGGTCACCGTCGGACTCGGGAGTCGATTCTTCCGGTTGCTGCCGCGCCGACTGGTGGAGCGGGTGCTGCCCAAGCCGGGTACGGGCCCCAGCCAGAGCCGCCGCGAGAACGGCTATTACCGCGTCGAGACCTACACCACCACGAGCACCGGTGCCCGCTACCTGGCGGTCATGGCGCAGCAGGGCGACCCCGGCTACCAGGCGACCTCGGTGATGCTGGCCGAGAGTGCGCTGGCGCTGGCGCTGAACCGCGATGCATTGCCCGACCGCTTCGGGGTGCTCACGCCCGCTGCCGCGATGGGTGACGCGCTGCTGACCCGACTGCGCGCAGCAGGTGTCACGCTGGACGTTTCCCGGCTGAACTGACCGGTGCGGGCCGGCGGCGCTTTCCGCTAATGTCGTTTTCGACCGCTGTCACGACAGCACCCAGCAACGAAGGTGGAACTCTCATGGCCGGCCTCGACGATCTATTCGCGCAGATCCCCGTACAAGACATCGCCAAGCAGCTCGGCGCCGATTCGGGTGAGGTGGACAACACCATCCGTACCCTGGTGCCGGTGCTGGTCAGCGGACTGAGCCAGAACGCCCAGGACCCGGGCCAGGCCGACGACATCGCCAGCAAAGCCAACAGCTTCGCGGCCCAGGGGCTGCTGGGCAACGCGTTCGCCGGCGACCAGGCCGAGGGCCAGCAGGTGATCTCGACCATCTTCGGCGGCAACGACACCAACCAGGTCGCCTCGGCGCTGTCGGGCGCCGGTGCGGGCAACAACGACCTACTGCAGAAGCTGCTCCCGATCATCGCGCCGATCGTGCTCGCCTACATCGGCAAGCAACTGACCGGCCAGAAGGCCGAGCCGGCCCAAGAGCAGGCCTCCGGTGGCGGCGGCCTCGGGGACATCCTCGGCAGCATCCTGGGCGGCGCGAGCTCCGGCGGCGGGGCCCAGAACCAGTCGATGGGCAGCATCCTGGGCAACATGATCGGCGGCAAGACCGGCGGCGCCATCGGCGACATCCTCGGTGGACTGCTCGGCGGCAAGAAGTAGCCAGTCTGTACCAGCCCCCGGACCGGGCCCGGTCCGGGGGCTTTGCCGTGCGGCGGGCCGTCGTTCCTAGAATTGAGCGGTGACCGCCACCCCCGACGCCGCCAACACCGAACCCCTGCCCAAATCCTGGGAGCCGGGTGCGGTCGAGGACGCGATCTACCAGCGCTGGGTCGATGCCGGCTACTTCACCGCGGACCCGGGCAGCACCAAGCCCGGCTATTCGATCGTGCTCCCGCCGCCGAACGTCACCGGCAGCCTGCACATGGGGCACGCGCTCGACCACACCCTGATGGACGCGTTGACCCGTCGCAAGCGCATGCAGGGCTACGAGGTGTTGTGGCTGCCGGGCATGGACCACGCCGGTATCGCCACCCAGAGCGTGGTGGAGCGGCGACTGAACGCCGCAGGGCAGACCAAGGAGGAACTCGGCCGCGACGGCTTCATCGAGCAGGTCTGGGACTGGAAGCGGGAATCCGGCGGCACCATCGGCACCCAGATGCGCCGGATCGGCGACGGGGTGGACTGGAGCCGCGAGCGGTTCACCATGGACGACGGCCTGTCCCGCGCCGTCCGCACCATCTTCAAGCGCCTCTATGACGCCGGCCTGATCTACCAGGCCGAGCGGCTGGTCAACTGGTCACCCGTGCTGGAGACCGCGATCAGCGACCTCGAGGTCAAATACGACGACATCGAGGGCGAACTGGTGTCGTTCCGGTACGGCTCCCTCGACGACGGGCAACCCCATATCGTGGTGGCCACCACCCGGCTGGAGACCATGCTCGGCGACACCGCGATCGCGGTGCACCCCGACGACGACCGCTATCGCGACCTAGTCGGCACCAGCTTGGCGCACCCGTTCTCAGACCGGGAGATCGTCGTCGTCGCCGACGCGCACGTCGATCCGGAATTCGGTACCGGGGCGGTCAAGGTCACCCCCGCCCACGACCCCAACGACTTCGAGATCGGACTGCGGCACCAGCTGGCGATGCCCACCATCCTGGACACCAAGGGCCGGATCACCGGCACCGGGACGCAGTTCGACGGCATGGACCGCTTCGAGGCGCGGGTCGCGGTGCGCGAAGCGCTGGCCGAGCAAGGACGCATTGTCGCCGAGAAGCGGCCCTACCTGCACAGCGTCGGGCATTCCGAACGCAGCGGCGAGGTCATTGAGCCCCGCTTGTCGATGCAGTGGTGGGTCAACGTCTCCTCGCTAGCCAAGGCCGCCGGGGACGCGGTGCGCAACGGCGACACCGTCATCCACCCGAAAAGCCTGGAGCCCCGCTGGTTTTCCTGGGTCGACGACATGCACGACTGGTGCATCTCGCGGCAGCTGTGGTGGGGGCACCGCATCCCGATCTGGCACGGCCCCAACGGCGAGAAGGTCTGTGTCGGGCCGGACGAAACCCCGCCGGAAGGCTGGGAGCAGGATCCCGACGTGCTCGACACCTGGTTCTCCTCGGCGCTGTGGCCGTTCTCCACGATGGGCTGGCCCGACGCCACCGCCGAGCTGGAGAAGTTCTATCCCACAACCGTTCTGGTGACCGGCTACGACATCCTGTTCTTCTGGGTCGCCAGGATGATGATGTTCGGCACCTTCGTCGCCGACGATCCCGCCCTGCAGGGCGGCACGGTGCCGTTCGAGAACGTGTTCCTGCACGGCCTGATCCGTGACGAGCACGGACGCAAGATGAGCAAGTCCCGCGGCAACGGCATCGACCCGCTGGACTGGGTGGAAGCCTTCGGCGCCGATGCCCTGCGGTTCACGCTGGCCCGCGGCGCGAGCCCCGGCGGTGACCTGTCGATCGGCGAGGATCATGCCCGCGCGTCGCGCAACTTCGTCACCAAGCTGTTCAACGCCACTCGATTCGCACTGATCAACGGCGCCCGACCGGCCCCGTTGCCGCCGCTCGACGAGCTCACCGATGCCGACCGGTGGATTCTGGGACGGCTGGAAGAGGTTCGCGCCGAGGTGGATTCGTCCTTCGAGGGCTACGAGTTCGGCCGGGCCTGCGAGGCGCTGTACCACTTCGCTTGGGACGAGTTCTGCGACTGGTATGTCGAGCTGGCCAAGACCCAGCTGGGTCAAGGGCTGGCACACACCACCGCGGTGCTGGCCGCGGTGCTCGACACGCTGCTGCGGCTGCTGCACCCGGTGATCCCGTTCGTCACCGAAACGCTGTGGCAGGAACTCACCGGCGCAGCGTCGCTGGTGATCGCCGACTGGCCCGAGCCGTCCGGAGTAGTCCTGGACCAGGTTGCCGCACAACGGATCACCGACATGCAGAAGCTGGTGACCGAGGTGCGGCGGTTCCGCAGTGACCAGGGGCTGCGTGACCGGCAGAAGGTGCCTGCCAGGCTATCCGGTATCGACGACGCCGACCTGGCCACCCAGGTGGCCGCGGTGGCGTCGCAGGCCTGGCTGACCGAGCCCGGCGCGGATTTCGTACCGTCTGCCACGGTCGAGGTCCGGTTGGGCGCCGCCCACAGCACGAGCACCGTGGTGGTCGAGCTCGACACCTCCGGCACCGTCGATGTCGCCGCCGAGCGCCGGCGCCTGGAAAAGGATCTCGCCGCTGCGGAGAAGGAGTTGGTCGCCACCGCGGCAAAGCTCGGCAACGAGGCGTTCCTGGCCAAGGCGCCTGAAGCCGTGGTCGACAAGATCCGGGCCCGCCAGCAGTTGGCGCGCGACGAGGTCGACCGGATCACCGCGCGTCTTTCGGTCCTGGCATGACCGAGCACTCGGTCGGCGCAGGCGAGCCGACGCCGGACGAGATCGCGGCGCTGCTGCAGGTCGAGCACCTGCTCGATCAGCGCTGGGGCGAAGCCAAGATCGAACCCAGCCTGACCCGGATCAACGCCCTGCTGGAACTGCTCGGCTCCCCGCAGCGCGGATATCCGTCGATTCACGTCGCCGGCACCAACGGCAAGACCTCGGTGGTGCGGATGATCGACGCGTTGCTGACGGCGTTTTCTCGCCGCACCGGGCGCACCACCAGCCCGCACCTGCAGTCGGCGGTCGAGCGCATCGGGATCGACGGTGCGGCGATCAGTCCCGCCAGGTATGTGGAGACCTACGCCGAGGTCGAACCGTTCGTGCAGATGGTCGACGCGTCGTCGCAAGCCGAGAACGGGCCGGCCATGAGCAAGTTCGAGGTGCTCACCGGGATGGCGTTCGCCGCGTTCGCCGACGCCCCGGTCGACGTCGCCGTGGTGGAGGTCGGGATGGGCGGCAGCTGGGACGCCACCAATGTCGTCGAGGCGCCGGTCGCCGTCATCACCCCGATCGCGGTCGATCACGTCGACTACCTCGGTGACGACGTCGCCGCGATCGCCGCGGAGAAGGCCGGCATCATCCACCGCTCGTCGGACGAACTGATCGACACCGTCGCGGTGATCGCCCGCCAGACGCCCGAGGTGATGGACGTGCTGCTGAGCCAGGCGGTGCGTGCCGACGCCGCGGTCGCGCGGGAGAACTCCGAGTTCGCGGTGCGCAGCCGCCAAGTGGCGATCGGCGGTCAGCTGTTGGAGTTGCAAGGCTTGGGCGGGGTGTACTCGGACATCTTCCTGCCGCTGCACGGCGAGCATCAGGCGCACAACGCGGTGCTGGCCCTGGCGGCGGTGGAGGCGTTCTTCGGGGCGGGCGCGGAACGCCAACTCGACGTCGACACGGTTCGGGCGGGCTTCGCCGCGGTGCGCAGTCCGGGCCGGCTGGAGCGGATGCGCAGCTCGCCCACGGTCTTCGTCGACGCCGCACACAACCCGGCCGGCGCCACCGTGCTGGCCGAGGCGCTGACCGAGGACTTCGGCTTCCGCTTCCTGGTCGGTGTGGTCAGCGTGTTGGGGGACAAGGACGCCGACGGCATCCTCGCCGCCCTGGAGCCGGTTTTTGATCGAATCGTGGTGACCCACAACGGTTCCCCGCGTGCCCTGGATGTCGAGACGCTGACCGCGGTCGCCCTACGGTGGTTCGGTGAAGACCGGGTGGTAACCACCGACACGCTCGAGGACGCCATCGACACCGCGACCGCCCTGGTCGATGAATTCGACTCCGACGGCGACACCACCGGAACCGGCATCGTGATCACCGGCTCGGTAGTCACCGCCGGTGCCGCCCGCACCTTGTTCGGAAAGGACCCGGCATGAGAAGCCCTATGTCAAGCCGCCCCTTTTTGGGCGAGGGTTTTCTGGAGCGCTCGGTGTTTGTCGGGGTTGTAGGCGAGGTGGTCTTGCCAGCAGTGCCAGATGACGTGCA
>NZ_LQPS01000028.1 GCF_002101885.1 Mycolicibacter senuensis | reverse complement strand
CTCAACGTCGGGCTACAGCTCCGGCGTCGTCAACCCCTGTACCCACCGCCAGTTGACAAGACCTACAGCCAGTTAGCAAGGCTCGACGAAGGAGAGCCGACGCTGGACCGCCGCATAGACCCCGCGGCTAGGTCTCGTCGGCCGGCCAGGTATTGGGCATCATCGGGCTGACCGCGCCACCGCCGAACCCGTCGTCGGCCAGCGCGGTCAGCCCGGCCGGGCGGGCGCCCGCCACCCGGTGCGAGCCACCGGCGAAGCCTTGTGCCGCACCCCGATCCGAAGCCGCCACCAGTGCCGGCTCGGGTTCCAGATCCATGTACTCATGGCCGCGGCCCAACATGTCGGCCTTCGGCTTGCGCCGCCGCCGCCGGGGCGCGGTCTGCTCGGCCGCCTCGGCTGCGGGGACGTCCGCGCTGTCCGGCTTGGGCACCGGTCTCTTGCGGGCACTGGTCCCTGATGCGCGCCGGGCACCCATGTCCAGGCCGCCGACCATGTACATGTAGGCCGGCATGGTGACCGACGGCGGTCCGGCAGGCGTGGGCGGCGGCGCACCGGGCGGCGGGGTGGGTGCTGCGGCCGGAGCGGGCGCCGGTGCGGGCGCCGGGGCCGGCGCCGGGGCCGGCGCGGGCGCCGTGGCCGGCGGCTGGGCCATCACCAGTCCGGGCGGCGGGGCGGGCGGCGGCACCGCGGCAGCCGTCGCGAAGTGGTGCGCCAGCCCGCCGATACCCAGGCCGCCGAGCACCCCGGCCGGGGCCAGCACGCTCGTGGCGGCCAGCGCCGGCAGCAATGCGGGTATCAGCGCCGTCTGGGTGACCAGGTAGTTGAGCGCCTGAATGGTGTTGCCGATCGTCGCCCCGACGATCTCGACCATCGCCAGCGGTACCACCAGGCCGAGTCCTTGCGGATTGAACAGCGCCGTGTACATGATCGCCAGCAGATCGTCGACGATGACGATGCTGGTGAACGCGAAATACGATCCCGGATCCAGGGGCACCGAGAAGATGTAGGCCAGGTTTGCCGGGTTGAAATAGCTCAGCGGGTTGCCGGTCCACCCCAGCCACGAGCCGGGCACCCCCCACGGCGGCAGCAACGACGATCCGCTCTGCAGGCTCGCGAAGAAATCGGCCAGCGGACCCGAGATACCGGTGAAGCCGATCTTGTCGAAGAACTCCGTCAACTGCGCATACAGCGGGTACTGACTGCTGTCGGGATACGGCGGGCTGGGGACGAGGCCTTCGAGCCATTTCGCGAAGTCGAGGAACCACTGGGGCGGCTCCGGCGCGGTCGCGTCGGCGCTGCCGGCAGTCTTGAGCACCGCGGGCGCCGGCGCGGTCTGCGGCGTCGCCGCCACCGCGGTGGTCGCGGTCGCCTGGTAGGCGGTCATCACGGTGGCGGCCTGCAGCCACATCCGCGCGTAGTCGGCCTCGTTCAGCGCGATCGGAATGGTGTTGACGCCGAAGAAGTTCGTGCCCACCAGCACCGCATGCGTGACATGGTTGGCCACCAGCTCGGCCATCGTCGGCATCGCGGCCAGCGCACTGGTGTAGGCCGCACCCGCGGTCTGCTGCTGCGCGGCGGTGGCCGCGCTGTCGGCGCTGGCCTGCAGCAACCAGGCCAGCAACGGCGCGTGGGCGGCCACGAACGCCTCCGCGGACGGGCCCTGCCACGCCCCGGATTGCACCGCGCCCAACAGGGCGGTCAGCTCATCGGCGGTGGCGGTGTAGTCAGCGGCCAGCGCGGCCCACGCGGCGGCCGACGCCAGCAGCGTGCCGGCGCCAGGACCGGCCGATAACAACGTTGAATGCACTTCCGGCGGAGACGCCATCCAAATAGGCGCGGTCACGTCGACCAGCTCTCTCGGGGTACACCGCCCCGGGTAGCAGGATGCGACGACGTGAGTGTCCTGACTCTCGGATCATCGCTCGCCTCGCCTTCCAACTCCCTGCGGAGCCGTGGCTGTTGAGGGTCGCTCCCCGATCACAGTGGCGGGACCGTGCCGGATTCTCACCGGCTTCCTGCACCGTCGTTGCCTTACCGGCGCATTATCGCACGCTGTGGCCTCCCGTCTCGCGGTACTGCCGGGCGAATCTCAGACGATGTAGTACAGCTGCGACATCGGCACACTGTCGGCCGGTTCGACCTCGGCGAGCTTGCCGTCCAGGTAGACCTGATGCGTCGAGGGGTCGATGCGGATGTCCGGCGTGGCATTGTTGCGCACCATCTGCTGCTTGCCGATAGTGCGGCAGCCCCGGACCGGCTCGACCCACCGGTCGATCCCGATGCGTTCGGGCACACCGGCTTCCACCGCGGCGTGGGACATGAACGTCATGGCGGTGTGTCGTGTCACGGCGGCTTCGCTGCCGTACAACGAGCGCAGCATCACCGGTTCGGCGGTGGGGATCGAGGCGGTGGGGTCGCCCATCGTCCCCCATGCCACCATGCCGCCCTTGAGGACGAACTTCGGCTTCACCCCGAAGGTGTTGGTGGGCCACACCACGATATCGGCGATCTTGCCCGGCTCCAGCGAGCCCAGCAGGTGCCCGATGCCGTGGGTCAGCGCCGGATTGATGGTGTACTTCGCCAGGTAGCGCAGAATCCGGCCGTTGTCGTGGGCCTCCGGGTCGCCCTCGAGCTTGCCGGTCTGTTTCTTCATCTTGTCGGCGGTACGCCAGGCGGTGGTGATGGTGTCACCCATCCGGCCCATCGCCTGGGAGTCCGAGGTGTTCATCGACACCACACCGAGATCCTGCAAGACGTCCTCGGCGGCCTCGGTGGCGCCGCGGATGCGGGATCGGGCTAACGCACTGTCCACCGGGTTCTGCGGATCCAGGTGATGGGTCACCGTAGTCATGTAGAACAGGTTGTCGAGCGTGTCGGTGGTGAACGGCCGGGTGGGGTTGGTCGAGGACGGCAGCACATTGGGTAGGCCGGCCATCACCATCACGTCCGGCGCATGACCGCCGCCGGCACCTTCGATGTGGTAGGCGTGGATCGCCCGGCCGTTGATCGCGTTGATGGTGTCGGTGACGTAGCCGGCTTCGTTGAGCGAATCGGTGTGAATCGCGATCTGGACGTCGTAATCGTCGGCGACGCTCAGCGCGCAGTCGATGACCGCCGGGGTGGCGCCCCAATCCTCATGGACCTTCAATCCGCATGCCCCGGTTTCGATCTGCTCCATCAGCGGGTCGGGTTGGCTGCTGTTGCCCTTGCCCAGAAACCCGACGTTGACCGGGAAGCGCGACGTCGCCTGCAGCATGCGGGTGATGTTGTGCGAACCGGGCGTGCAGTTGGTCGCCCGGGCGCCGTCGTCGGAGCCGGTCCCGCCGCCGTGGTGACACCGGCGGACAGCCCGTGTTGCACCTGACCCGGGGAGATGAAGTGCACGTGCGTGTCGACTCCGCCGGCCGTCGCAACCAGTCCTTCGCCGGAGAGCACCTGGGTTCCGGCGCCGACGATCAGGCACGGGTCGACACCGTCCTGCATGTAGGGGTTGCCGGCCTGGCCGATGCCGGCGATCCTTCCGTCCTTGATGCCGATGTCGGCCTTGACGATGCCGACGATCGGATCCATCACCACCACACTGGTGATGACGAGGTCCAAGGCGCCGTCGACGTTGCGGACGCCCGGGACCTGGCCCATCCCGTCGCGCACCGACTTGCCGCCGCCGAAGACGAGTTCTTCACCGGGCGTGAGCAGGCTGCGTTCCACCTGTGCGACCAGATCGGTGTCGGCAAGCCGGAACCGGTCGCCGGTGGTGGGTCCGTATAACGCCGCGTAGTCGCGGCGGGGTATCAAGCTCATCGGGATCCCTTGCCTTTCCGGCTGCGGGCCGGTGTCGTGGGTTTCGACGACGCATCGTCGGTCCCGTCATCGTCGTCACCGCAGAATCCGGATTCCCTGGCCCGACGCAGGATTCGTGCCGTGATCAGCTCATCGCCGAGAGAGCCGTTCACCAGTCCGTTGAACCCGAGGATGCGGCCGGTACCGCTGAGCTTGACCAGCTCCACCTCCTGCTGCTCCCCCGGATCGAACCGGATCGCCTGCCCCGCCGGGATGTTCAAACGCATCCCGAGCGCTCGCCGGCGGTCGAAGCTCAATGCCCGGTTCACTTCGAAGAAGTGGTAGTGCGAGCCGACCTGGACCGTCAGCTCGCCGGTATTTCGCACCGTGATCTGCTGGGTGGGCCGGCCCGCGTTGAGTTCGAGCGGTTCGTCGGTAAGAAGCCATTCACCGGGGATCATGGCGAATCCTTTCTGCCGCAGTCACGAGAATGGCTCGGCCACTGAAATCAATTGCGTACCGGTCTTGAACGTCGCCTCCACCTGCACGAGCGTGACCATCTCGGTGACACCGGGCATCACGTCATCGCGGGTGAGAACGCGTTTGCCGCGCTCGATCGTGTCGGCCAGCGACACGCCATCGCGTGCGGCCTCCAGCAGCGTTTCGCAGATCAGCGCGATCGATTCGGTGGCGTTGAGCTTGGTGCCGCGTTGTTTTCGGCGGCGGGCGAGTTCAGCCACCTGATAGATGACCAGCTTCTCGGTCTCCCGCGGCGTCAGCATCATCGACGACAGCCAGGTCTGTGCCCCCGGCGTCGAGGTGTCGCGCATGACCGAGCCGGAACGGTCTGCCGAACGGTCTTGTTTGGTCTGTTGTTTCCGCGCCACTGCACTGCCCCCAACCCGTCGAACCAGCCCCCGCGGGTGCCCTCGCAACCAACTACCCGCCGGGCGACGGCGACAAACCGGTGGGTTAGGACTCCCAGGTGCTCGGCATCATCGGCGTGGTGGCTTGCCCGTCGAAGGAATCCCGCGTCAGCGTCGTCAAGCCGCCGACGGCGCCGGCCGTCGTCGCCGCCCCCAGCGTGCCGGCCCCCCGAGCCGACGCCGCCGTATCAGGTCCGTCCTCGGCGTCCTCCAGATCCATGTACTCATAGCCGCGGCCGAGCATGTCCGCCTTGGCTTTCCGGCGCCGGCGGGTCTTGGCCGGCACCTCGGCGGCGGCCGCGTCCGCCGGGGCGTCGGCGGCATCGGGCTCGGGTGCTCTGCGGCGGCGCGCGCTGGTGCCCGCCGCTCGGCGGGCCTGCTGACCCAGGCCGGCCACCATGTATATGTAGGACATGCCGTCCACCGGCGACAGCGGCGGTGCGGGCGGCGGCGGGGGTGCGGGAGGTGCACCGGGGACCGGAGCGGGCGCGGGAGCCGGCGCCGGAGCGGGCGCGGGAGCCGGCGCCGCGGCCGGCGGAGTGGGGGCCACCGTCAGACCGGCGAACGGCGGGACCACCGGAACGACCGGAACCGGCACGGCGTGCAGCGCGGCCAGCCCGGACAGTCCCGCCAGCCCGGTCAGCGGCGCCACGGCCAGCGGCGCCAGGGCGGCGGTCAGCATCGGCAGCATCACCGGGATCAGCACGATCGCCTGCTCCAACAGCGTCTTGAGCAGGGCGATCACGTCGGTGATGATGGTGCCGATCGCCTCGACGGCGGTGAACAGCAAGGTGGCGGCGATGGTGCTGGGGTTGCCGCTGGCGAACGCCGCGGCCAGGTCGGCGGCGATGAACGCGAAGGTCTGCGACAGGTAGGCGGCGAACGACCCGAAGTCCATCGGGTAGCCCAGCGCGAACGCGATGTTGTAGGGGCTGAAGAAGCTGAGCGGGTTGCCCAGCACCGGCAGCCAGGGGTTGAAGCCGGAGAAGAGCGGCTCAAGGAAGGGGTTGGCCGCCAGCTCGTTGATCATCGGCTGCAGCACGTTGTTGTAGAAGTCGGTGTAGCCGCTGTTCTGCAGCCACTCCATGATGTCGTTCTGCCGGTCGGGCGGCAGCTGCGGCTGGCTGGCAGCGCTCGAACCGGCGGCTCCGGCCTTGGCGATCTGCGGCGCGGCGAGGGTCTGCGGACTCGACGCGACCGCCGCGCCGGCGACGGCCTGATAGGTGGCCATCACGGTGGCGGCCTGCAGCCACATCCGGCCGTAGTCGGCTTCGTTGAGTGCGATCGGGATGGTGTTGACGCCGAAGAAGTTGGTGGCCACCAGCACCGCGTGGGTGGCGTGGTTGGCAGCCAGTTCGGCCATCGTCGGCATGGCCGCCAGCGCCGCGCTGTAGGCCGAGGCCGCGATCTGCTGCTGGACGGCCATCACCGAACTGTTGGCGGCGGCGTGGGTCAGCCAGGCCAGGTAGGGCGCGTTGGCCGCCAGGTAGGCCTCGGCGGACGGTCCCTGCCACGCCCCGGCCTGCACCGCGCCCAGCAGGGCCGTCAGCTCGTCGGCGATCTCGGTGTACTCGATGCTCAACGCGCTCCACGCCGCCGACGACGCCAGCAGCGGACCGGCGCCGGGGCCGGCCGACAGGAGCGTCGAATGGACTTCGGGAGGAGACGCGATCCAAATCGGCGCGGTCACGTTCGCCAGCTCTCTCGGGGTGCCCCGCCCCGAATCGCAGGATGCGACGACGCGAGTATCTGACTCACAGCGGAGAGTTCACTCCGACGATCACAGTGGCGGGACCGCGCCGGATTCGCACCGGCTTCCTACGTCGTCGTCGCCTTACCCGGCGAATTGTCGCACGTGAATGCCGATCGGGAAGGACAAACCCTGCGGTCAGACCCGGCCCCGAGCGTGGCCAACGGGCAAACGCGACGAACAGCCACCCGAACACCACGGCGCCGCACGGGCGAACCCCTCACTCCTTGCCGTCGATCACCGCGTTCAGCGTCGGGCTGGGCCGCATCACCGCCGCCGTCAGGTCGTGGTCGGGGGCGTAGTAGCCGCCGATGTCCACCGCGTTGCCCTGCACCACGGTCAGCTCGTCGAGGATGACGTCCTGGTTCTTCTCCAACCCGTCCGCGACCTCGGCGAAGTGCTTGGCCAGTGCGGGGTCCTCGGTCTGCGCGGCGAGCTCCTGCGCCCAGTACTTGGCCAGGAAGAACTGGCTGCCGCGGTTGTCGAGCTCGCCGGTCTTGCGCGACGGGCTCTTGTTGTCGGCCAGCAGCCTGCCGATCGCGGTGTCCAGCGTCTGCCCGAGGATCTCGGCGCCGCGGTTGCCGGTCTTGACGCCCATGTCGTCGAAGCTGGCGCCCAGCGCCAGGAACTCACCGAGCGAGTCCCAGCGCAGGTGGTTCTCCTCCACCAGCTGCTTGACGTGCTTGGGCGCCGAGCCGCCCGCGCCGGTCTCGTACATGCCGCCGCCGGCCATCAGCGGCACGATCGACAGCATCTTGGCGCTGGTGCCCAGCTCCAGGATCGGGAACAGGTCGGTGAGGTAGTCGCGCAGGATGTTGCCGGTCGCGGCGATGGTGTCCTGGCCGCGGATCAGCCGCTCCAGGGTGTAACGCATCGCCCACACCTGCGGCATGATCTGGATCTCCAGGCCCTCGGTGTCGTGGTCGGCCAGGTAGGCCTTCACCTTCTTGCGCAGCTCGGCCTCGTGCGGACGCTCGGTGTCGAGCCAGAACACCACCGTCATGCCGGAGACGCGCGCCCGCTCCACGGCCAGCTTCACCCAGTCCCGGATGGCGGCGTCGGTGACCGTGCACAGCCGCCAGATGTCACCGGCCTCGACGTTCTGGGTCAGCAGCACCTCACCGGTGTCCAGGTCCACGATGTCGGCGACGCCGGCCTCGGGGACCTCGAAGGTCTTGTCGTGGCTGCCGTACTCCTCGGCCTTCTGTGCCATCAGGCCGACGTTGGGCACGGTGCCCATGGTGGCCGGGTCGAACTGCCCGTGGGTCTTGCAGAAGTTGATCAGCTCCTGGTAGATCCGCGCGAAGGTGGATTCGGGGTTGACCGCCTTGGTGTCCTTGGTCCGTCCGTCGGCGCCGTACATCTTGCCGCCGGCCCGGATCATCGCCGGCATCGAGGCGTCGACGATGACATCCGACGGCGAGTGGAAGTTGGTGATGCCGTTGGCCGAGTCCACCATCGCCAGCTCGGGGCCCTGCTCGTGGCAGGCGTGCATGTCCTCGATGATCTCTTCGCGCTGCGAGGCCGGCAGCGTCTCGATCTTGTCGTACAGGTCGACCAGGCCGTTGTTGACGTTGACGCCCAGGTCGTCGAAGAGCTTCTGGTGCTTGGCGAACGCGTCCTTGTAGAACACCTTGATGGCGTGGCCGAACACGATCGGGTGGCTGACCTTCATCATGGTCGCCTTGACGTGCAGCGAGAACATCACACCGGTCTTGCGGGCGTCCTCCATCTCCTGCTCGTAGAACTCGCGCAGCGCCTTGACGCTCATGAACATCGAATCGATGATCATGCCGTCGAGCAGGGAGATCTTCTGCTTGAGCACAATCGTCTTGCCGCTCTTGGTCTTCAGCTCCATCTTCACGTCGCGGGCGCGGTCCAGCGTCATCGACTTCTCACCGTGGTAGAAGTCGCCGTGACGCATGGTGGCCACGTGGGTGCGCGACGCCTGCGACCACTCCCCCATGCTGTGCGGGTGCTTGCGGGCGTACTCCTTCACCGCCTTGGGCGCACGACGGTCCGAGTTTCCTTGTCGCAGAACCGGGTTCACTGCGCTGCCCAGGCACTTGGCGTAGCGTGCGCAGATGTCGCGTTCGGCGTCGGTTTTGGGGTCCGCCGGATAGTCCGGCAGCGCGAAGCCCTTGCCCTGCAGCTCCTTGATCGCGGCGAACAGCTGCGGCACCGACGCGCTGATGTTGGGCAACTTGATGATCGTGGTGTCGGGAAGTTCGGTCAGGCGCCCGAGTTCGGCCAGGTTGTCGGGGACCCGCTGCTCGTCGGTGAGCACGTCGGGGAACTCCGCCAGGATGCGGGCGGCCAGCGAGATGTCACTGGATTTGACGTCGATGCCCGCGGGCTTGGTGAAGGCCTGCACGATCGGCAGGAACGAGTACGTCGCCAGCAGCGGCGCCTCGTCGGTCAGCGTGTAGATGATGGTCGGCTGGTCGGCGCACATGGCTGTTCTCCCGGCGTCAGGGTTCGTATGTCTGTTGTTCCGCGTGGTACACGGCGGCCTCAAGTATCGCGTACTACCGGATGGCTGCCACCGGCGGTGATCAGGTGGCGGCACCTCCGCTGGATGCGATAGGCTGCGAAGCGGTCATGAGTGCCAGCGCGAAGCCCCGGCTTGCTGGCCGGCAACCCTCCAACCGCGGTGGGGTGCCCCGGGTGATTGACCGGGTTGAGTAGCCGCCGCAGGCTACGCGGCAAGCGCGGGTCCGCCACAACGGGCCCCCCGAGTAGACAGGGGAACCTGATGCGTGCCTCCTTGCGCCGATCAGACCGTTGTTGTCGTCGCTGATACCACTCCTGCCCCAGCGATAACACTCTCTTCAGAAAGCATCTACCTATGACCGCCGGTAACAACTGGTCGTTCGAGACCAAGCAGATCCACGTCGGCCACGCCGGTGACCCGGAGACCGGGTCGCGCGCCCTGCCGATCTACCAGACCACCTCGTATCTGTTCAGCGACACCGACGAGGCCGCCGCCCGCTTCGCGCTGGCCGAGCCGGGCAACATCTACACCCGGCTGACCAACCCCACCAACGCCGTCATCGAGGAACGCATCGCCGCGCTCGAGGGCGGGGTGGGCGCCACCTTGCTCTCGGCCGGCCAGGCCGCCAGCACGTTCGCGATCTTCAACCTGGCCGGCACCGGCGACCACATCGTGGCCAGCCCGCGACTGTACGGCGGCACCTACAACCTGTTCCGCTACTCGCTGCCCAAGCTGGGTATCGAGGTCAGCTTCGTCGACGACCCCGACAGCCTGGAGTCCTGGGCCGCGGCGGTACAGCCGAACACCAAGGCGTTCTACGCCGAGAGCATCTCCAACCCCAAGATCGACATCCTCGACACCCCGGGCGTCTCGGCGGTGGCCCACGAGCACGGGGTACCGCTGATCGTCGACAACACCATCGCCACCCCGTACCTGATCCAGCCGATCAGCCAGGGCGCCGACATCGTCGTGCACTCGGCCACCAAGTACCTGGGCGGCCACGGCACCGCGATCGCCGGCGTGATCGTCGACGGCGGCAACTTCGACTGGACCCAGGGCCGCCACCCCGGCTTCACCACGCCCGACCCCAGCTACAACGGCCTGGTCTACGCCGACCTGGGCGCGCCGGCCTACGCAGTCAAAATCCGCGCCCAGCTGATGCGCGACTACGGGTCGGTGGCCTCGCCGTTCAACGCCTTCCTGATCGCCCAGGGCCTGGAGACGCTGAGCCTGCGGGTCGAGCGCCACGTCGCCAACGCCCAGCGGGTGGCGGAATTCCTGGCCGCCCGCGACGACGTGCTGAGCGTCAACTACGCCGGACTGCCCGACTCGCCGTGGCACCAGCTGGCCCAGCAGCTGGCCCCCAAGGGGGTCGGCGGCGTGCTGTCCTTCGAGATCGCCGGCGGTGTCGAAGCCGGAAAGGCGTTCGTCAACGCGCTGCAACTGCACAGCCATGTCGCCAACATCGGTGACGTGCGCTCACTGGTGATCCACCCCGCGTCCACCACGCACAGCCAGCTCTCCGGCGACGAGCTGCTGAGCACCGGTGTCACCCCCGGCCTGGTGCGGCTGGCGGTCGGCATCGAAGGCATCGAAGACATCCTGGCCGACCTGGAACTCGGGTTCGCCGCGGTCGCAACACAGCTCGGCGAATCGTCCGCGCTGGCGGCGCGTTGAGGCGGTTGTCGAAGAGGCCCACGGTGACGATTTCGGAATTCTCGACCCAAGTGCTGCCTGCCGAGGGAGAGACCGGCACGGTCGGCATCGGCTCGCTGCGGTTGGAGAGCGGGGCGGTGCTCGACGATGTCAGCATCGCGGTGCAGCGCTGGGGCGAGCTGTCGCCGCGCCGCGACAACGTCGTCATGGTGCTGCACGCGCTGACCGGGGATTCCCATGTCACCGGGCCGGCCGGGTCCGGGCATCCCACCGCGGGCTGGTGGGACGGGATCGTCGGACCGGGCGCCCCGATCGACACCGACCGCTGGTGCGCGGTAGCCACCAACGCACTGGGCGGCTGCCGCGGGTCGACCGGCCCGGGCTCGCTGGCCCGTGACGGGAAGCCCTGGGGCTCACGGTTTCCCGCCATCTCGATTCGCGACCAGGTGGAAGCCGACATCGCCACGCTGGCCGCGCTCGGCATCACCGAGGTGGCCGCGGTGGTGGGCGGTTCGATGGGCGGCGCCCGCGGGCTGGAGTGGATGATCGGTCACCCGGACCGGGTGCGCGCGGGCCTGCTGCTGGCCGTGGGCGCCCGGGCGACCGCCGACCAAATCGGCACCCAGAGCACCCAGATCGCCGCGATCAAGGCCGACCCGGACTGGCAGAGCGGTGACTACCACGGCACCGGCCGCAGTCCCGAGAGCGGGCTCGCGATCGCCCGGCGCATCGCCCACCTGACCTACCGCGGCGAGGCCGAACTGGACCGGCGGTTCGGCAACACCGCCCAGGACGGCGAGGACCCGGCCGAGGGCGGCCGTTACGCAGTGGAGAGCTACCTGGGCCACCAGGGCGGCAAGCTGGTGTCGCGGTTCGACGCCGGCAGTTACGTGACGCTGACCGAGTCGCTGTCCAGCTACGACGTGGGCCGCGGCCGGGGCGGGGTCGCCGCCGCCCTGCGCGGCTGCCCGGTACCGGCCGTGGTCGCCGGAATCACCTCCGACCGGCTGTATCCGCTGCGGCTGCAGGCCGAGCTGGCCGACCTGCTGCCCGGCTGCGCGCGCCTGCAAGTGGTCGAGTCCGACTACGGGCACGACGGCTTCCTGCTGGAGACCGACCGCATCGGCGAACTGATCCGCCAGACCCTGGACTTGGCGGACCCGGCCGGGGCTCACCGGCGGTGAACCGGTCGCGGCAGCCCCGGCACGACCGATCGCTGTCGTTCGGCTCGCAAGCGGCCGCCTACGAACGGGGCCGCCCCTCCTACCCGCCCGAGGCGATCGACTGGCTGCTGCCACCGGACGCCACCGACGTGCTGGATCTGGGCGCCGGCACCGGCAAGCTCACCACCCGGCTGGTCGAGCGCGGCCTGAACGTGGTGGCCGTCGACCCGATCGCCGAGATGCTCGAGGTGCTGCAGACCTCGCTGCCGCAGACCCCGGCCCTGCTGGGCACCGCCGAGCAGATCCCGCTGCCCGATGACAGCGTCGACGCCGTGCTGGTGGCGCAGGCCTGGCACTGGTTCGACCCGGCGCGGGCCATCCCCGAGCTGATCCGGGTGCTGCGGCCGGGCGGCCGGCTGGGCCTGGTGTGGAACACCCGCGACGAACGGCTCGGCTGGGTCAAGGAACTCGGCGAGATCATCGGCCGCGAGGACGCCCGTGACGCCGTCGACGGCGGGGTGAGCCTGCCGGCGCCGTTCGGTGCGATCGAGCATCACCAGCTGGAGTGGACCAACTACCTGACCCCGCAGGCGCTGATCGACCTGGTCGCCTCGCGCAGCTACTGCATCACCTCCCCGGACGCGGTGCGCACCAAGACGCTGGACCAGGTCCGCCGCCTGCTGACCACCCATCCGGCGCTGGCCGGTTCGACCGGGCTGGCGCTGCCCTACGTCACGGTGTGCATGCGGGCGACACTGACCAAGGCCGTTTCGTAGGCAAACCGTGACCCGGCCGAATCGCCGGTGTTATCGCTTTGATGCAGGATTTCAACCACGAGTCCCCGCGCCGCACGGCGCCGGGCACACAGACGGGGGAGATAATGCGACGCTTCATGACCATGGCCGGCCTGGGGGTATGTGCCGGCCTGATCGGCGTCGCGGCGCCGGCCCAGGCGAGTCCGGTCGACACCTCGTTCCTGTCCGATCTCGCCGGGGCGGGCATCCCCGTCGTCGACCCGGGCGCCACCGCCGAGCTGGGCCAGTCGGTCTGCCCGATGCTGACCGAGCCGGCCGGCACCGCGGCCTCGGTGGCGTCCCCGGTCACCGCCCTGGGCGGCGGGCCCGCCATGTCGCCGGAGATGGCGCAGCTGTTCACCGAGATCGCGGTGCAGGTGTATTGCCCGCAGATGTTGGCGCAGCTGGCCAGCGGGCAGCTGCCGGAACTGCCGCAGATCCCGGGGATGTCGGGCCTGCCCGGCGGGATCCCGGCCGTGCCGGTCATCGGCGGCATCCCGGCCATCCCGGCGATTCCGGTCATCCCCGCCATCGGGTAGCGCCGGTTCGGTGTGGTTTACCCACGCCGACAGCGGGTATCCGGCCCCGGCCGGCCGGGGGTGGGACGGGCCTGTGGGCGGCACGCACCAGGCCCCGCCGGACCGAAAGGCCACCTCCCATGCCACAACGCTTGACCCCGAATTTCGCTGACGTACAAGCCCATTACGACCTGTCCGATGATTTCTACCGGCTGTTTCTCGACCCCACCCAGACCTACAGCTGCGCCTACTTCAAGCGCTACGACATGACGCTGGAGGAAGCCCAGCTCGCCAAGATCGACCTTTCGCTCAGCAAGCTGGGCCTGCAGCCGGACATGACGCTGCTCGACGTCGGCTGCGGTTGGGGCACCACCATGCAGCGCGCCATCGAGCAGTACGACGTCAACGTGATCGGGTTGACCCTGAGCAAAAACCAAGCCGCCCATGTGCAATCGCGCTTCGATGCGATGGACAGCCCGCGCAGCAGGCGGGTGCTGCTGGCCGGCTGGGAGGAGTTCGACGAGCCGTCGACCGGATCGTTTCCATCGGGGCGTTCGAGCACTTCGGCTACGACCGCTACGACGACTTCTTCACGACGTCCTTCAAGGCGCTGCCCGACGCCGGAACCATGATGCTGCACACCATCTGCGGCCTGTCACCGCAGCAGATCGTCGAACACGGCATGCAACTGACCCCCGAGCTGGCCGACTTTCAGATCTTCCTGATGACGGAGATCTTCCCCGGCGGGCAGCTGCCGTCGATCGGTCTGGTCAAGGAGCATGCCGTCAAGGTGGGGTTCACGGTGAAGCGCATCCAGTCGCTGCAGCAGCACTACGCGATGACCCTCGACCACTGGGCCGAGGCGCTGGAGGCCCACGAGTGCGAGGCCATCGAGTTGCAGTCCGCGGAGGTCTTCGACCGCTACATGCGGTACCTGACCGGCTGCGCCGAGGAATTCCGGGCCGGGCGTTTCGACGTCAACCAGTTCACCCTGGCCAAGTGAGATCGAATCGCTGCCCGCAGCGTCAGCTGGTTCCCAGCGGGTCGACGGTGGCGGCGATGTAGACCATCGCCGTGGCCGCCGTCGTCATCGTCGCGAAGTCCAGTCCCCGGTCCCGCAGCACCAGCAGCCCGGCCCGGTCCTCGGACAACACCAGCCGCAGCGCGGCGGCCACCGCGGTGCCGATCCCGATCAGCAGGGCACCGCGACGCCAGAAGTTCGCGCCGGCCAACACGAACGCCGCCACGAAGATCAGCCCGACCAGCATGATCGGCCACTGGGCGGCGACCAGCCGGCGAACGTCCACGCGCGTCACAGTTCGCTCTCCACCCGCTCGACGACGTTGGTCAACAGGAAGGCCCGGGTCAGCGGGCCGACCCCGCCTGGGTTCGGCGACACGTGACCGGCCACCTCCCACACGTCCGGATGCACGTCGCCGACCAGTCCGGCGTCGGTGCGGCTGACGCCGACGTCGACGACGGCCGCCCCGGGACGCACCATGCCGACGGTGAGCATCTGCGGCACCCCGACCGCGGCGACGATGATGTCGGCTTGGCGGGTCAGATCCGGCAGGTTGCGAGTTCCGGTGTGGCACAACGTCACCGTGGCGTTCTCGCTGCGGCGGGTCAGCAGCAGCCCCAGCGGGCGTCCGACCGTCACCCCGCGCCCGATCACCACCACATGGGCGCCGGCGATCGGCACGTCGTAGCGGCGCAGCAGGTGCACGATCCCGCGCGGCGTGCACGGCAGCGCCGCGGGGGTGCCCAGCACCAGCCGGCCCAGGTTCGTCGGATGCAGCCCGTCGGCGTCCTTGGCCGGGTCGACGCGTTCCAGTGCGGCGTTCTCGTCCAGCTGCTTGGGCAACGGCAGCTGCACGATGTAGCCGGTGCACTCGTCGTTGGCGTTGAGCTCGTCGATGGTGTCGTTGAGCTGGGCGGTGCTGACGTCGGCCGGCAGGTCGCGACGGATCGAGGTGATGCCGACCTTGGCACAGTCGGCGTGCTTGCCGCGCACGTAGGCGTGCGAGCCCGGGTCGTCGCCGACCAGGACGGTGCCGAGCCCGGGGGTACGGCCCGCCCGAGTGAGTTTGTCCACCCGGGCTTTGAGATCGACGAAGATCTCGTCGCGCGTGGCCTTGCCGTCCAACGTGATCGCACCCACGCCCGACATTGTGACATTCCCCGCCGGATCCAGCGTCACCGTCGGGGTTAAGCTCCGGGAATGCCCGCCGCTCCCGACGTCTTCAGCCCCGCCAAACTCGGTCCGGTCACGCTGCGCAACCGGATCATCAAGGCCGCCACCTTCGAGAACCGCACCCCCGACGCGCTGGTCTCCGACGACCTGATCACCTACCACCGGCTGCCGGCCGCCGGCGGGGTGGGCATGACCACCGTCGCCTACTGCGCGGTCTCCCGCGGCGGCCGCACCTCCGACGACGGGCTGTGGATGCGCCCGGAAGCCATCCCCGGGCTGCGCCGGCTCACCGAGGCCGTGCACGCCGAGGGTGCGGCGATCAGCGCGCAGCTCGGCCACGCCGGCCCGGTGGCCGACGCCCGCTCCAACAAGGCCCGGGCGCTGGCGCCGGTGCGGTTCTTCAACCCGATCGGCATGCGGTTCGCCAAGAAGGCCACCCGCGACGACATCGACGAGGTCATCGCCCAGCACGCCGACGCCGCCCGCTGCGCCGTCGACGCCGGCTTCGACGCCGTCGAGATCCACCTCGGTCACAACTACCTGGCCAGCTCGTTTCTGTCGCCGCTGATCAACCGCCGCTCCGACGAGTTCGGCGGCTCGCTGGCCAACCGGGCCAAAGTGGCCCGCGGAATCGTGCAGGCGGTCCGCAAGGCCGTCGAGAAGGACGGCGCCGGCCAGATCGCGGTGACGGCGAAGCTGAACATGTCCGACGGGGTGCGCGGCGGCATCAGCCTGGACGAGTCGCTGACCACCGCCAAGTGGTTGCAGGACGACGGCGGCCTGGACGCCATCGAGCTGACCGCCGGCAGCTCGCTGGTCAACCCGATGTACCTGTTCCGCGGGCACGCCCCGGTCAAAGAGTTCGCGAGCGTCTTTCCGCCGCCGTTGAGCTGGGGCATGCGGATGACCGGCAACAAGTTCCTGCGCGAATACCCGTATCACGACGCCTATCTGCTGAACGACGCCCGGCTGTTCCGCGCCGAGTTGTCGCTGCCGCTGATCCTGTTGGGGGGCATCACCAACCGCGAGACCATGGATCAGGCGATGGCCGAGGGCTTCGAGTTCGTCGCGATGGCCCGGGCACTGCTGGCCGAACCGGACTTGGTCAACCGGATCGCGGCCGAGCCGGCGACGCTGTCGGAATGCATCCACTGCAACCAGTGCATGCCCACGATCTACCAGCGCACCCACTGTGTTGTCACCGGCGCGCCGGACGTCCTGCGCTGAGGATCCGCGCCGACTCGCGGCGCGCGGACCGGCGGTCACTTCTGTCCGCCCGATACAGTTGATCCGATGAGTCACCCTGCTCCGCCGGTGCTGACCGTGCGCTATGACGGGTCGCAAGGCATATTCTCCGCAGGCCACGACGTGGTCATCGGGCGTGACCTGCGCGCCGACATCCGTATCCCGCATCCACTGGTCTCCCGCGCGCACCTGCTGTTGCGTTTCGAGCAGGGCAGATGGCTCGGGATCGACAATGGCTCCCTGAACGGCATCTACGTCAACGGCCAGCGGGTGCCGATGGTCGACATCCGCGACGGCCAGTGCGTCAACCTGGGCAACCCGGACGGCCCGCGACTGTCCTTCGAGGTCGGGCGGCACCAGGGCCTGGCCGGCCGGCCGCCGCAGACCGTCTCGATTCAGGTGCCGCCGCCGGGCCAGCCGGGAATAGCCCGTCCGGGCCGGCCGCCACAGCAGTCACCGGGCCGGCCCGTCCCGCCGGATCCGCGCTCGGCCGGTCAACCCGGCATCCAGCAGCCCCTCCGGCCCGTCCCGCCGCTGCATCAACCACCGCCGCTCACCCACCGGCAGCCGGCATACCCGGGCGGCCCTGCCGGCCCGGGCGGTGAAGCCGCACTGCGCCCCGGGCCCGGTTATCCGCCGCCGCTGCCCGGCGAGGCGGTTCTCCCGCGGCAACCGTCCACCCGGATGGCCCCGGTGGCCGCGAAACCGCCGGAGGTCGGCAACATCGCCACCCGGATGATCGACATCCTGCGGCCGGGATCCGCCTCGCCGCCGGATGCCCCCGCCGGTGCGTTGACCATCGGGCGGGCCACCGACAACGACATCGTCATCTCCGACGTGCTGGCCTCGCGCCACCACGCCATGCTGATCCCGACCCCGCTGGGCACCGAGATCCGTGACAGCCGAAGCATCAACGGCACTTTCGTCAACGGTGTCCGGATCGGCTCGGCGATCCTCACCGAGGGCGACCTGGTCACGATCGGCAACGTCGACCTGGAGTTCCACAGCGGCAGCCTGGTGCGCCGCACCGAGACCGCGACCGGCAGTGGCGGGCTGGAAGTTCGGGACGTCTGCTTCGACGTCGAGGGCGGCAAGCGGCTGCTCAACAACATCTCGCTGACCGCCCGGCCGGGCACGCTGACCGCGATCATCGGCGGCTCCGGTGCCGGCAAGACCACGCTGGCCAGGCTGATCGCCGGCTACACCCGGCCCAGCTCCGGCTCCGCGCTGTTCGAGGGCCACAATATCCACGCCGACTACGCTTCGCTGCGCAGCAGGGTCGGGATGGTCCCGCAGGACGACGTGGTGCACCGCCAGTTGACGGTGAACCAGGCGCTGGGTTACGCCGCCGAGCTGCGGCTGCCGCCTGACAGCAGCCAAGCCGATCGGGATCAGGCCGTCGCGGAGGTGCTCGAGGAACTCGAGATGACCAAGCACGCCGAGACCCGGGTGGACAAGCTCTCCGGCGGCCAGCGCAAACGCGCCTCGGTGGCGTTGGAGCTGCTGACCGGGCCGTCGCTGTTGCTGCTGGACGAACCGACGTCAGGCCTGGACCCGGCACTGGACCGCCAGGTCATGCTGATGCTGCGCGGTCTCGCCGACGCCGGACGCGTGGTGCTGGTGGTCACCCACTCGGTGGCCTACCTCGATGTCTGCGACCAGATCCTGCTGCTGGCTCCCGGCGGCAAGACCGCGTTCATCGGCCCGCCCGACCAGGTGGACACCGCCCTGGGAACCCGCAACTGGGCCGACATCTTCGCCAACGTGGGCGCCGATCCCGACGAAGCCAACCGGCGCTTCCTGGAACGCGAAGGGGGCCAGCGGTCCTCGGTGGCGCTGGCCGAGACACCCCCCGCAGACCTGGGCAAACCGGCGGCGTCCAGTGTGCTCAAACAACTGTCGACGATCGCGCGCCGCCAGGTCCGGCTGATCGTGTCCGACCGCGGCTACTCGATATTCCTGGCCTTGCTGCCGTTCATCGTCGGGATCTTGTCGTTGACCGTCGAGGGCGACCACGGGCTGGGCATACCCGGGCCCGATGCCCCCACCGAACCGCGATACATCATGGTGCTGCTCAATATCGGCGCCGTGTTCATGGGTACCGCACTGACCATCCGCGACCTGATCGGCGAACGTCCGATCTTCCGAAGAGAGCAGGCCGTCGGATTGTCGACGGTCGCCTACCTGCTCGCCAAGATCGCGGTGTTCTGTGTGTTCGCCACCGTCCAAGCCGCGATCGCCACCACGATCGTGGTGCTGGGCAAGGGCGGCCCGGCACGCGACGCGGTGCTGTTCGGCAACGTGAACTTCGAGTTGTTCCTCGGGGTGGCCGGCACCTGCGTGGCCTCGGCGATTCTCGGCTTGGCTTTGTCGGCGTTCGCCCAATCCAACGAGCAGATCATGCCGATGCTGGTGGTGTCGATCATGTCGCAGCTGGTGCTGTCCAGCGGCATGATCCCGGTCGGCGGCCGAACCGGTCTCGACCAGATGTCCTGGCTGACCCCGGCGCGCTGGGGGTATGCGGCCGGCGGGTCGACCGTCGATTTCAACACATTGATGGACGCCCCGCAGATCCCCAAAGACCGGCTGTGGGACCACACCCGGGGCACCTGGCTGCTCGACATGGGGATGCTGGCGGTGCTGTCGGTCTGCTACGCCGTGGTGGTGTGGTGGAAGATCCGGCTCAAGCGGTAGCGGATGCCTTGGCGGGCCGCACACTCAATGGGGTCGCTCGCACACTCAACGCCCTCACCGCACACTCAACGCCCGGGGATAGCCTCGCCCCTGTAGTGCCCGACGTACCCGCTCCACGATCTCGGGTGCACGGTCTCCGGCGACTACCCGGATGACGATCCACCCCATTAGGGCCAGCGTCTCCAGCCGGATGATGTCCTTGCGCCATTGCCAGCTGTCAACCTGGTGGTGCTCGCCGTCGTACTCGACCGCCACCATGAACTCTGGCCAGCCCATATCCAGGTAGTAGGTGACGTCGGCGGTCGGCACCGGGATCTGGGTCTGCTCCGGAGGTATCCCGGCATCGATGAGCAGCAACCGCAAATAGCTCTCCCGGGGCGACTCGGCCCCCGGGTCGACCAGGCTCAACGCCGACTCCAACTGCCTCAGTCCACGCATGTGCGGGTGCCGCAGGGCCAGCGCCGCGACGTCGACGACATTAAGCCGCGTCGCCCGGGCCAGCGCGTCGAGGCGAGCCACCGCCGGCCGCAGCCGGTCACGGCGACCGATGTCGAAGGCGGTGCGTTCGGGGGTCGTCACCGACATCTCTCGGATGACCTGCACCTCGTCGTCGAAAAGAGTCTCCCGGCGGCTGATCACGCCGGCCGGCGCTCGCGGATTGGCGTGCACCAACTCGATCGGCACGTCGTCGTCAATCCACTTGGTTCCGTAGCGTGCTGCGGCCGCCGCACCCGCGATGACGCCGCGACGCCCCGACCACAGCCACGCGGCGGCGGTGCGCTCGTCGAGCCGCAACCGTCCTGGTGCGGGCACGTAGACGCCGGGGTGCGCGGCCCGATAGTGGGTCCGCAGCCCGTGCCGGCTCGGCCTTCCGGCGGCCAGGGCCTCACTGCCGATGAACGGTTGCGCTTCCACGATCGATGAGCATTGCCCGGGCCGGGCGGCTGGCGCTATTCAGCTATCCACAGGCGACTTTGAGTGTGCGGTGACGGCGTTGAGTGTGCGGTCACGGCGACGGGGCAACCGGCGGGGCGGGGCCGGCGCCGCGAACGACAAGCGGGCCAGCGCTCAGCCCTGCGCGGGTGCCAACGCCGACAGCGCGTACTCGCTGATCGCGATGAGCGCGTCGCGGGCGGACCGTTGGTCGCGCGCATCGACGCTGATCACCGGAATGTGGTCCGGCAACGCCAGTGCCTTGCGCACCGCGGCAACCGGATAGCGTGGGGCGCCGTCGAACTCGTTGATCGCGATCAGGAACGGCAGGTTGCGGTGCTCGAAGAAGTCGACGGCGGCGAAGCTGTCCTGCAGCCGCCGGCAGTCGGCCAGGATGATCGCGCCGATCGCACCGCGCACCAGGTCGTCCCACATGAACCAGAACCGGCGCTGCCCCGGCGTGCCGAACAGGTACAGCACCAGGTCGTCGGCCAAGGTGATGCGGCCGAAGTCCATCGCCACCGTGGTGGTCCGCTTGTCCGGGGTGGCGTCCAGGGTGTCGACGGCCGCCGAGGCGTCGGTGACCAGCGCCTCGGTGCGCAGCGGCATGATCTCCGAGACCGTGCCGACGAATGTCGTCTTACCGACCCCGAACCCCCCGGCGATGACGATCTTCGTCGACGCTGACTCCCTTGGGCGGATCGGACTAGCCGAGCGCTCGTAGGCCACGAAGCGTCCTTCCTATCAGTTCTCGTCGTTCGTCCCGGGTGGACGCCTCGCTCAGCGTGCGGCGCACCCGAAGGTATCCCGACGTGACCAGATCCCCCACCAGAACGCGTACCACACCCACCGGCAGGTCCAGCCGAGCGGAGATCTCAGCAACCGACGGGCCGATCTGGCACAGTTCGACGATACGGCCGCGCGGGTCGCCGGCCGGCCACTGGTTGGGTTGCGCCCGGCGCAGCGTCTGCACCGGGGCCTCCAGCGGCAGGTTGACGTCGGTGTGGGTTCGGCCGGCGGTCAGCGTGTACGGGCGCACCAGGCTGGCCTCGGTTTCCGGGGCCTGGCCGAGCTCCGGCGGCTCGGGGAGATCCATCACCGGACCCTCATGCGCGCCCGCCCGGTGACGACGCCGCGGACCGGCGCGCCGACTGCACCACCGCCCCGACCCGTTCCACCAGGACCGCCATCTCGTAGCCGACCTGGCCGATGTCGCAGGTGGCGCTGGCCAGCGTCGCCAGGTGCGAGCCGTCGCCGACCCGCATCAGCAGCAGGTAACCGTGCTCCATCTCCACCACCGACTGCAGCACCCGGCCGCCCTCGAACAACTGCGCCGCTCCGGTGGCCAGGCTGGCCAATCCGGACGCCACGGCGGCCAGTTGGTCGGCGCGCTCCTTGGGCAGGTGCTCACTGGCCGCGACCGTCAGTCCGTCGACCGACACCAACACCGCGTGCGACACCCCGGGAACCTCGCGGGCGAAGTTGGTCACCAGCCAGTCCAGCGAGCCTTCGGGAGTACGCCGCTGGCCGCTGTGATCGGTGGGAAAAGTCATTGCTGGTTCTGTCCCTGGTCGGTGTCCAAGTCGTTTTCGAAATCGTTCTCGAAGCCGTTGTCCCGGGCGTGCGATCTCGCGGCGCGCACCCCGCCGAAGTGGCTGCTGATCGAGGAGCGGATCGCCGCGGGATCCCGTGCCTGCGCCTCATGGGCCGGCCCGCCGTTGGATGTTACCGGTTCGCCGGTGTCGTCCCGGTGGTGCGCCGACGGGTCCGAGCCCGCCGGCGGCGGTTCGGCTTCGGCCGATCCGGGCACCAGCCGGGCGCCGGGTTCGCGGACCGGCAGGCCGTGCTCGGTGTGGGCGGCGACCGGCATGTTCTCCACCTCGGCGGCCACCGACCAGCCGCGATCCCACACCGACTGCCAGTCCAGGTCGGCGCGCAGGCCCGGCTCGTTGGGATCGTTGCCCAGCGATTCGGAAAGCATCCGCTGATAGATCGTGTCGGTGTCGCCGGCTGCGGCGCTGCCGGTGTCCTCCTCGGCGGCGCCGCGGGCCCGGGACCGCGCCGCGAAGTATGCCGATGTGTCTGCCGGCGAAGATTTCTCGACCACCGGCTCGGGCTCGACATGTTCGTCCGGGTATTCGTCCACGGCCGGTTCCAGACGCTGGTCGGCGCCTGGTGCCGCGGCCCGGTGGGCGGCCTGCTCGTCGGCCTCCCACCAGGGTTGCGGCAGTTCGCGGCGCTCTCGGCCGGTCTCGTCGTCGGCCGGCGACTGCACCGGCGACCCGGCGGGCACCCCGGTGATGCCACTGGACCCCGGGGTGCGTCGCGGCAGCAGGGACACGACGGGACCGGGGCCAGGTTCCGGCGCCTCCTCATACGGCTCGTACTGCTCGTACGGCTCGGGTGCACCGGGGAACTCATACGGCTCAGCCAGCTGGGGCTCGTCGGGCTGGTAGGCCTGGTACGCCTCGGGTGGGTCCGGAACGGCCGCGGTGACCATCGGCTGCTGCGGCGGGGCCGGTTCCTCGGTGTCGCGGTAGCTCAGCAGGTGCGGCGGCAGGTACACCTCGGCGGTGGTACCGCGCGACCCCGGCGACGCCGGGAACAGCCGGACCTCGATCCCGTGCCGGTGGGCCAGCCGGGAGATCACGAACAAACCCATGTGCCGGGCGTTCTCCGGACTGAACTCGCCGCCGGCGGCCAACCGCATGTTGGCCATCCGCAGATCGGAGTCGGCCACGCCCAAGCCGACGTCGACGACCTCGACCACCACCCCGCCGTCGTTCTCGAGTCCGGCGACCACCCGCACCGGCTCGGTGGGCGCCGAATAGCGCAGCGCGTTGTCGATCAACTCCGCGAGCAGGTGCACGCAGTCGGCCGCGGCGGCGCCGATCACGGTGACATCGGGCACCAGCACGGTCCGCACCCGGTGATAGCCCTCCACCTCCGAGGCGGCGGCACTGATCAGCGTCGCCAGCGGGGTCGCCCGTCCCCGCTCGTGCGGCGCCCGCGCCCCCGCCAGCACCAGCAGATTCGCGCCGTTGCGCCGCATCCGGGCGGCCAGGTGATCCAGCCGGAACAGGCTCTCCAGCCGGTCCGGGTCGTCCTCGTCGCGCTCCAGCCGGTCGATGAGCGCCAACTGCTGGTCGACCAGGGACCGGTTGCGCCGCGACATCGTCTCGAACATCTCGTTGACCAGCCGGCGCAGCCGGGCCTCGTCGCCGGCCAACAGCAGCGCCTGGGCGTGCAGCTCGTCGACGGCGTGCGCGACCTGCCCGACTTCCTCGGTGGTGTAGACCGGCAGCGGGGCGGGTTCGCGTTCATCACCGGCACGCACCCGCGCGATCTCGTGTTCGAGGTCGGAGTGGGCGACCTGCAGCGCACTGTTTCGCAGCGTGCGCAACGGCCGCACCAGCGAGCGCGCCACCAGCCACACCGCCAGCAGCGTGACGCCGATCGCGGCCAGCACCAAGGCGATGTCGCGGATGGCGGCGGCGCGGCGGTCGGCGGCGCGATCCTCCACCGCCTTGGTCACCGCTCCGGTGTTCTCGGCGATCAACCGGGCGGCGATCTGGTCGGTGGTCCGGATCGAGTCCCGCAGCACGGGGTTGTTGGGCAGCACCTGTTCCGGATCGGACATGATCGCCATCCGGGTCACCAGCTGCTGCTGCAGTGTCTTGGCGTCCGGGGAGTCGACGCCGAGCACCTGGGTCATCCCGAACAGCGTGGACGGCTCAGTGCCGGCCAGTGTCATCATCGAGCTGCGCAGCTCCGGGTCGGGAACCTCGCCGCCCCGGTTGACCAGCAGTTCCTGCATCATCATCTGACCGCGCGCGCCGACGGCGCGGCTCAGGCCCTCGGTCTGCGCCCGGATCCGTTCACTGTCCAGCCGAACTGAACCGTTGATGGCGTCCTCGGCGGTCAGCAGGATCGGCGCGTAGCCGGTCACCTCCTCGCGCAGGCCCAAACCGGCGGTCGACACCGCAGCCAGCAGGCCCTGGCCCCGCTCGATGAGCGTGCTCACCCCGGAGCGCACGTCGGTCGCGACGTCGGTGTGCGACAGCCGCGACTGGAGCTCATACATCCGGTTCTCGAAGTTCTTCCGGGCGCCCTCGGCGTCACCATCGGAGGAGGCCGCCACCAGCGCGTCGCCCAGCGCCGACATGTAATTGGTGATCGCCGGGATCATCTCGGCGCGGTCGGCGACCAGCCGGAGCCGGTTGGCCTCCGACAGCGCGCCGGAGACCCGCAAGCCGCCGAAGACGCCGGCCAACACCATCGGCAGCAGCGCGATCGCCAGCACCTTCCATCGCACCGGCCAGTTGCGCACCGACCACCGCGACGGACGTTTCGCCGCCGCCGCGCCGGATTCGTTGTCACGGTCGGCCAAGGCGTCGAGGGCGGGATCCACCTCGTCCGGGTGGTCGAAGAGCGTCACTGCTCGGCGGCCGGTTTACCGGCCGCTCGGCTGAAATTCACCGTTTGCGCCTTCATTCATCGGAGCTTCCGGCACATCGCACCCGCTGAACCATCAGCGGTGTGGGACCCGCCTTGATCTAGGCCGTCGTTAGTCGGCAATTCGACGAGTATGACAGTCTGCGCGAGCCATCACCATAGCCTTTACCGAAAAGGCACAGCTCCCGAGACGGTTTCGTGTCCCGGCCAAAACCCGCCCGCACAGCACTGACGACCAGATGTCACAGGGCTTATGGACAATCGGGGTATGGCACCGATGACGCGGATTGTTCTGGCGGTGGTCACAGCGGCGGGCGCGGGACTGCTGGGCCTCGCGGCCCCGGCCCGGGCCGAACCGGGCTACGGGCAGGACTGCATCCTGCCCGGTGTCAGCACGTGCCGGCTGGTGCCGGAGGGCAATCGGCCCCACGATGTCCAGCTGTGGTGCCCCGGTGGCCAGGGCTGGGTGAACGTCTTCACCCCGTGCCGGGACTACTACGGCCCCTATTCGTAAGTGCCTTCTGCTCCGCTGACATGCCAACATCAGTTGTGTTCAAAGTGATGTTCTGTTCACCGCGCATCCCGCCCAACACCGGCAACGCGATCCGGATGGTGGCGGCGACCGGCGCGGAGCTGCATCTGGTGGAGCCGCTGGGCTTCGATCTGTCCGAACCCAAACTGCGCCGCGCCGGGCTGGACTATCACGACCTGGCGGCGGTCACCGTGCACCCGTCGCTACCGGAGGCCTGGGCGACCCTGATGCCGGCACGGGTGTTCGCCTTCACCGCCCAGGCCGAGACGTCGTTCGCCGACGTGTGTTACCGGGCCGGTGATGTGCTGATGTTCGGTCCGGAGCCCGACGGGCTGGACACCGCGACGCTGGCCGATCCGCACATCACCGAGCAGGTGCGCATCCCGATGCTGGCCGGCCGGCGCTCACTGAACCTGTCCAATGCCGCGGCGGTCGCGGCCTATGAGGCGTGGCGCCAGCACGGGTTCGTCGGCGGAGTGTGACGCGGCGGAGCTGACCGCGACCCGCCGCGGCGGATCACCAACTGTCGAAGTGCGCCAACTGCTCGGCCGGCAACCGCTTGGCCGGTTTGAAGTCGGTGCCCTTGGTGTAGGCGATCGGGAACAACCCGCCCTGGCTGTAGTCGTCGTAGGGGATGCCGAGCACCTCGGCGGTCTGCCGCTCGCCGTCCTCGAGCAGGTGCAGCGTCGTCCAGCACGAACCCAGCCCGCGGTTGCGCAACGCCAGGCAGTAACTCCAGGCGGCCGGGAACAGCGACGCCCAGAACGACGCGCTGAGCCCCAGCGGAGCGTTCTCCGGCCGGCCCTCCAGGCAGGGGATCAGCATCACCGGCACGTCCTGCATGTGCTCCATCAGGTATCTGGCCGAGTCGCTGACGAATTCCATTCGCTCGCCGCGCACATCGCCCTCGCCGTAGTCGGGCTTCATCCGGTCCAGGTAGGGCTCCGCGTTGGCGCGGTAGATGTCGGCGATCGCCTGCTTCTTGACCGGGTCGGTGACGAACATCCACTGCCAGCCCTGGGCGTTGGAACCGGTGGGCGCCTGCAGGGCGATCTCGAGACACTCCATCAGCACCTCGCGCGGAACCGGCTTGTCGAGGTCGAGTCGCTTGCGGACCGAGCGGGTGGTGGTCAGGACTTCGTCTGCGGACAAGTTGAGGTTCATCTGTGCAGGCTAACTGCTAATTCTGCCGAAGTTTCACGCTGCGCGATATCGCCGTGGTGCCGGCCTTCATCAGCAGGCGTTTGACCTGCCTGGCGCCCGCTCCTGCGGTGGCGGCAAGGATCGACCGATCCGACGGGACGAACGCAAGCGGATCACCTTCGCGCAGTTCCCCACCGCGGACCACCGTGCCGTAGACACCGAGGCAGTGATTGGTGTGTGCGGCGATGCTGCGGGTGATCTGCCGGTCACGACTCAACTCAGGCTGGGGGTGCGACGGCATGACGCAGCGGACGGTGGGCAGCAGCGGTTTGACGGCGGCCAGCGGTGCGTGCAATGTGCCTCCGCACCAGTCGGTCTCGGGATGGTCCGAATCAGTGGTCGCATCAACCAGGATCGTGGGGCGAAAGCGCCGAACGTCGAAGTCGGAGCCCGGGGTCAGCCCGGCCATCGTGCGCAGCGTCTGCTCGGTGACCACATGTACCGGATAGGCGTCGACATAGCTGCCGACCGGCGTGATGTAGCGGCTCAATTCCGCGAGTTTCTTGACCGGGAACATCGACAGATCCGGGAGCGGTTCGTCGTCGTCGAGACCGAAGTACTGGTGCAGATCGGCCGGGCCGGCCATGGTTCCGCGATACTGATCGCGGTCCTGGATCGGTGGCAGCGGCCGCAGTTCGACGTCTCGGTCGAGGTACGACGACAGCGCGGCATGGACTCCCGGATCGGAACTGGAGATCTCGCTGCCGTCGGGGAATTCGATGACCACCTCCGGCGCGTGGCCGGGACCGGCTTCCGGCGGTGGCGGCAGCGCGTAGCGCGCTGTGCACAACAGCAGCCCCGCCAGGCGCTTGGCGCTGGTGGTCGCATTCTTCTCCAGGTCGCGGACGGCCCACGTCCTATCGGCGTGTAGGCCCAGTTTGCCGACCTCGGCGGTGGTGACGCGCTGCCCGGCCATGGATTTCACCGGGTAGCGCCAGATTCCGCTGATTCGACCGACCTCGTCCATACTCTCCAGAGCGTAATCGGCCGAGCGCGGGCAGGTCCGGTGTCACCGGAAGTCCCGGGAGCGCGACCCCACCACCAACTCGAGCGCACCCAGGCGCTCGGCCAGCACGGTGACCGCCCCGCTGGCGTTCTGCACCCGCCCGCGGATCAGCAGTGCCGTGGCGGTCTGCGCCAATCGGCGATGGCGCGTCCACACTCCCGGCGTACACAGCACGTTGACCATCCCGGTCTCGTCCTCGAGGTTGACGAACGTCACCCCGCGGGCGGTCGACGGCCGCTGCCGGTGGGTCACCGCGCCGGCCACCAGCACCCGGGTGCCGTCCGGGACGGCGGTGAGCTGTCCGGCCGGGATGACTCCGGCCGCGTCGAGGTCGGCGCGCAGGAACTGGGTCGGGAAGCTGTCCGGCGACACCCCGGTGGCCCACACGTCGGCGGCGGACAGTTCGATCTCGCTCATCCCGGGCAGTTCGGGAGTGTGCCCGTCACACCCCACCCCAGGCAGCCGGTCCGGCCGCTGTCCCGCCGCCGACCCGGCCGCCCACAATGCCTCGCGGCGCGACATGCCGAAACCGCCGAACGCGCCGGCGGTCGCCAGCGCCTCGGCCTGCGGCGCCGAAAGCTGTACCCGGGCAGTCAGATCCAGCATCGAAGTGAACTGTCCATGCGACTGGCGGTCGGCCACCAGCCGCTCGGCGAGGTCGGCGCCGATACCGCGGACGGCGGCCAGCCCGAGCCGCACCTGGGTGCCGTCGCGCTCCAGCGTGGCGTGCGCCAGGCTGGCATTGACGCACCCGCCGTGCACCACGACCCCGTGCCGGCGGGCATCGGCGACCAGCGACTGCGGCGAATAGAAGCCCATCGGTTGGGCCCGCAGCAGCGCGGCGCAGAACGCCGCCGGGTGGTGCAGCTTGAACCAGGCCGAGTAGAACACCAGCGACGCGAAGCTCATCGCGTGGCTCTCCGGGAACCCGTAGTTGGCGAAGGCCTCCAGCTTCTCGTAGATCCGGTCGGCCACCGCGCCGGTGATGCCGTGCAGCTCGCGCATGCCGGTATAGAACCGGTCGCGCAGCCGGCGCATCCGCTCCGGTGACCGCTTGGATCCCATCGCGCGCCGCAACTGGTCGGCCTCCCCCGCGGTGAATCCGGCACAGTCCACCGCCAGCGTCATCAGTTGCTCTTGGAACAACGGGATTCCCAGGGTTTTCCGCAGCGCTCGCTGCATACACGGATGCTCGTAGGCCACCGGGTCGACGCCGTTGCGGCGGCGGATGTAGGGGTGCACCGACCCGCCCTGGATCGGCCCGGGGCGGATCAGCGCCACTTGCACCACCAGGTCGTAGAACACCCGTGGGCGCAGCCGCGGCAGGGTGGCCATCTGCGCGCGTGACTCCACCTGGAACACCCCGACCGAGTCGGCGCGGGACAACATCTCATACACCGCCGGTTCTGACAGGTCGATCGCGGCCAGATCCACCTCGATGTCCTTGTGCTCGGCAACCAGGTCGATCGCGTAGTGCAGCGCCGAGAGCATGCCGAGCCCCAGCAGATCGAACTTCACCAAACCGATGGCCGCACAGTCGTCTTTGTCCCACTGCAGCACACTGCGGCCGGGCATCCGAGCCCATTCCACCGGGCACACGTCGGCGATCGGGCGGTCACAGATCACCATGCCGCCGGAGTGGATGCCCAGATGCCGTGGCAGGTCGGCGATCTGGGTGGCCAGGTCGATCACCGGGCCGGGAATACCTTGGATATCAGCGTCTTCGGCGCGGTGCAATGAACCCCAGCGGCCCAGCTGCTTACTCCAGGCGTCCTGCTGCCCCGGCGAGTAACCCAGCGCGCGGGCCATGTCCCGCACGGCGCTGCGGCCCCGGTAGGTGATGACGTTGGCGACCTGGGCGGCGTGGTCGCGGCCGTATTTGTCGTAGACGTACTGGATCACCTCTTCGCGCCGATCCGACTCGATGTCGATATCGATGTCGGGTGGGCCGTCGCGGGCCGGGGATAAGAACCGCTCGAACAGCAGCTCATTGGCCACCGGGTCGACCGCGGTGACGCCGAGGGCGTAGCAGACCGCGGAGTTCGCCGCCGACCCCCGGCCCTGGCACAGGATGTCGCTGTCCCGGCAGAACCGGGTGATGTCGTGCACCACCAGGAAGTAGCCCGGAAAGCCCAGCTGCGCAATGACTTCCAGTTCACGCTCGATCTGAGCGTAAGCACGCGGGGCACCCGAGGGCGGGCCGTAGCGCTGTTCGGCGCCGGCCAGGGCCAGCCGCCGCAGCCAGCTGTCCTCGGTGTGTCCGTCCGGGACGGCAAACGGCGGCAGCCGCGGGGCGATCAGCGCCAGCGGAAACGCGCATCGTTCGCCGAGCTCGGCCGCCGCCGACACCGCCGACGGGTGCGCGGCGAACAACCGGGCCATCTCGGCGCCGGAACGCAGATGCGAACCGCCCAGCGGGGCCAGCCGGCCGGCGGCGGCATCCAGGGACTGTCGGGCGCGGATCGCCCCCATCGCCATCGCCAGTCGCGCCCGTGACGGCCCGGCGAAATGCGCAGCGGTGGTGGCCACCACCGAGACCCCGAACCGGGGCGCCAGCGCGGCCAGCGCCGCATTGTGCTCGTCGTCGTAAGGATCGAAGTGCCGGGTCAGCTCGACACTGACCCGCGCGGCCCCGAACCGGTCCACCAGGTCGGCCAGCGCCGTGGCCGCGGCATCCGGCCCGCCGGCGGCCAGCGCCTGGCGGACGTGGCCCTTGCGGCATCCGGTCAGGATGTGCCAGTGCCCGTCGGCCGCCTCGGTCAGCACGTCCAGATCGAAACGCGGCCTGTCCTTCTCGCCGGCCAGGTGCGCGGCGGCGATCTGCCGCGACAACCGCCGGTAGCCCTCCGGGCCGCGGGCCAGCACCAGCAGGTGCGGGCCGGGCGGGTCCGGGTCGTCGGTGCGCGCGCCCGGCCCCAGCGACAGCTCGGCGCCGTAAACGGTGGCGATCTCCTGCCCCGCGGCGGCGAGCTCCGCGGCCGCCTCGGCGAACCGCACCACCCCGTATAACCCGTTGTGGTCGGTCAGCGCGATCGCCCGCAGGCCCAGCCGGGCGGCCTCGACGACCAGCTCCTGCGGGGTGCTGGCCCCGTCCAAGAAGCTGTACGCCGAGTGCGCGTGCAACTCGGCATAGGGAACCGTCGGGCCGCGCAGCGGCGGGCGCTCGGGCCGCGGCTCGCAGGGCTCGCGATCAGCCGACACACCACGGGTGTGACGAGGCTTACCATCGAGCACTCGCTCCATTTCCGCCCAGCTCGGCGGGCCACTTCCCCAGCCCATACCCGACAATCTATCGAACATATGTACGAGACGCTTGGGCGGAGTGTGAAAAAGAACTTTGATGCACTAATCTGTGTCAGGTTCCGACACGATGCGAAAGGCCCACTGCTTTCATGTTCGGCGTTGTCAGACGCGCGTGGTTACCCCTGCTCATCGTGATGGTTCTCTTGGTGGGGGGGTTCGTCGTGCATCGCATTCGCGGCTATTTCGGCGGTGATGACAGCGGCAGCAGCGCCGTCCCGTTCGAGGACACCAAGCCGTTCCACCCCAAGGTGGTGGTCTACGACATCTTCAGCCCGGACGGGACGTACGCCGACATCAACTACCTGGACCTGGAGGCAACACCGCAGCGGGTCGACGGCGCCAGCCTGCCGTGGTCGCTGACCCTGTCGACCACCAACCCGGCGGTGAGCCCCAACATCGTCGCGCAAGGTGATGGCAGCACCATCGGCTGCCGGGTCACCATCGACGGCGAGCTCAAGGACGAACGCGTCTCCAGCAGCCCCGTGAGCGCCCAGACCTTCTGCATTGTGAAATCAGGATGAGCAAACACCTCAGCGACGACACCCCGACCGACACGCTGCCGACGGCGCAGCCGCCGCACCGCGGCGCCATCGCGACATGGATCCGCCGGCTGGCGGTGCCGATCATTCTGATCTGGGTGGGCATCACCGTGGTGGTGAACGTCATCGTGCCGCAACTCGACGAGGTCGGGGCGATGCGCGCGGTGTCGATGAGTCCCAAAGACGCCCCGTCGATGATCTCGATGATGCGCATCGGCAAGACCTTCGACGAGTTCAAGTCGGACAGCTCGGCGATGGTGGTGCTCGAAGGCGACCAGCCGCTCGGCGATGAGGCGCACAAGTACTACGACGAGCTGGTCGCCAAGATGGCGGCCGACACCGAGCACGTTGAGCACATCCAGGACTTCTGGAGTGACCCGCTGACCGCGGCGGGGTCGCAGAGCCCGGACGGCAAGGCCGCCTACGTGCAGGTGTACCTCGCCGGCAACATGGGCGAGACGCTGGCCAACGAGTCGGTCCAGGCCGTCCAGCAGATCATCGCCGACACCCCGGCACCCCAAGGGGTGCAGGCCTATGTCACCGGGCCGTCGGCGCTCAATGCCGATCAACACATCGCCGGCGACAAGAGCCTGAAGATCATCACCGCACTGACGTTCGTGGTGATCATCGTGATGCTGCTGAATTTCTACCGGTCGATCGGCACGGTGCTGCTGGTGCTGGGCATGGTGGTGTTCGAGTTGAGCGCCGCGCGCGGCATCGTGGCCGTGCTCGGCTTCTACAACATCATCGGGCTGTCGACGTTCGCGGTGAACCTGCTGGTGACGCTGGCCATCGCCGCCTCGACGGACTACGCGATCTTCCTGCTCGGCCGCTATCAGGAGGCGCGGTCGCTCGGCGAGGACAAGGAGTCGGCCTTCCACACCATGTATCACGGCACCGCGCACGTGATCCTGGGCTCGGGGCTGACCATTGCCGGCGCGACCTTCTGCCTGTCGTTCACCCGATTGCCCTACTTCAAGTCACTGGGTATCCCGCTGGCCATCGGCATGGTGGTGGTGACGTTCGCGGCCTTGACCTTCGGTGCCGCAGTGGTGGCAGTGGCCAGCCGGTTCGGGATGCTCGAGCCCAAGCGGGCGATGCGGATCCGCGCGTGGCGGCGGCTCGGCGCGATGATCGTGCGCTGGCCGGGGCCGGTGCTGGTGGCCACCACCGGGGTCTGCCTGGTCGGGCTGCTCACCCTGCCGGGGTATGAGACCAACTACAACGACCGGGTGTACATGCCGGACTACGTGCCGGCCAACATCGGCTACGCCGCCGCGGACCGGCACTTCTCGCAGGCCCGGATGAATCCGGAACTGCTGATGATCGAGTCCGACCACGACCTGCGCAACCCGGCCGATTTCCTGGTCATCAACCGGATCGCCAAGCGGGTGTTCGAGGTATCGGGCGTCGGACGGGTGCAGACCATCACCCGGCCGCTGGGCACGCCGATCGAACACACCACGATCCCGTTCGCAATCAGCATGCAGGGCACCACCCAGCAGCTCAACATGAAATACCAGCTCGACAGCATGCGCAACATGCTGAAAATGGGTGAGGACATGCAGGTCTCGGTCAACAGCATGAAGGAGATGCTCGAGGTCACGCGCGAGATGTCGGCGACCACCCACAGCATGGCCACCAAAATGCACACCATGCTCGACGACATCCAGCGGATGCGTGACGCGATCGCCGACTTCGACGACATGTGGCGCCCGATGCGCAGCTACTTCTATTGGGAGCCGCACTGTTTCGACATCCCGATCTGCTGGTCGATCCGGTCGATCTTCGACGTGATGGACGGCCTCGACCAGATGACCGAGGATTTCGAGAAGGTGCTGCCCGACATCGACAACCTCGACCGGCTGATGCCCCGGATGCTCGAGATCATGCCGCCGATGATCGAGACCATGGAAAACATGCGGACCACCCAGCTGAAGATGCAGTCCACCATGGAGGGCCTGCAGCTGCAGATGGAGAAGATGATGGAGGGCCAGAACGCCATGGGCAAGGCGTTCGACGACTCCAAGAACGACGACTCGTTCTATCTGCCGCCCGAAGCGTTCGACAACCCCGACTTCAAGCGCGGCATGAAGATGTTCCTGTCCCCGGACGGGCATGCGGTGCGGTTCATCATCTCCCACGAGGGCGACCCGATGTCCCCGGAGGGCGTCAGCCACATCGAGCCGATCAAGCACGCCGTACACGAGGCACTCAAGGGCACCCCGCTGGAGGGTTCGCGGGTGTACCTGGCCGGCACCGCGTCGGTGTTCAAGGACATGAAGGACGGGTCGGCGTGGGACCTGATGATCGCGGGCATCGCCTCGCTGTGCCTGATCTTCATCATCATGCTGCTGATCACCCGGGCGATCGTGGCCTCGGCGGTGATCGTCGGCACCGTGCTGCTCTCCCTGGGCACCTCGTTCGGGATCTCGGTGCTGGTCTGGCAGCACATCATCGGGCTGCATCTGCACTGGATGGTGCTGGCGATGAGCGTGATCATCCTGTTGGCGGTGGGTTCGGACTACAACCTGCTGCTGGTCTCCCGAATGAAGGAGGAGATGCACGGCGGGCTCAAGACGGGCATCATCCGCGCCATGGGCGGCAGTGGCTCGGTGGTCACCTCGGCGGGTCTGGTGTTCGCGTTCACCATGATGTCAATGCTGGTCTCCGACCTGCGGGTGATCGGTCAGGTGGGCTCCACCATCGGTCTGGGCCTGATCATCGACACCCTGGTGATCCGCTCGTTCATGACGCCGTCGATCGCGGCGCTGCTGGGCCGCTGGTTCTGGTGGCCGCAGCGAGTGTGGTCCCGGCCCAGCCCGGTCGCCCAGCAGGTTGCGCCGACCCCGGTGTCCGTCGGCCGCGGCTGACCGCGGCCGTCACCTCTCCGGGCGGACGACGAGCACCGGCGCGTGCGCTGACTGCACCACCGCCTGGCTCACCGACCCCAGCAGCATGCCGGTGAAGCCGCCACGGCCGTGGCTGCCCACCACCACCAGCTGGGCCTGCTTCGACTGCTCGATGAGTTGGTCGGCCGGCCGGTCACAGACCACCACGCGGCGCACCGTGACGTCGGGATAGCGCTCCCGCCAGCCCGCCAGCCGCTCAGCCAGGGCCAACTCCCCGTCCGATGCCATCGCGGCCAGGTCGATGCCGGGGAAATCCAGCATGCCGCTGTCGTGCCAGGCGTACACCGCCACGAGTTCCACCCGCCGCAACGACGCCTCCGCGAACGCCAGTTCGGTGGCGGCCTCCGACACCGGGGAGCCGTCGATACCGACCACCACCGGTGCGGTGTCGGGGTGCGGGTCGCTGTCGGGGTGCGGTTCGTGGATGACCACCACCGGGCAGTGCGCGTGGCGGACCAGTGACGAGCTGACCGAGCCGAGCAGGCTGCGCCGCAGCAACCCGTGGCCGCGGGACCCGACCACCAGCATGGCGGCGTCGCGGGTGGCGTCCACCAGCATCGGAACCGTCGACCCCACCACGATCCGGGCGTCGATCCGCAGCGTTTCGCCCGGCGCCTCGGCGATGGCGACGGCTTCCCGCAGGTGGCGTTCGCCCTGCTCCTGCTGCCACTCGGTGTAGCCCGGCGGCATCGGGGTCTCGGGGAACGTCATCACCACCGGCGGGGCCAGCACGTGGACCAGCGTCAGCGGGACGTTGTGCAGGGCGGCGGCGCGGGCCGCCCATTCGACCGCGGTGTTCGACGACGGCGATCCGTCGACACCGACCAGGATTGCAGGGTTCACCCCTCCACGCTAAGCGGTGTGACACGGTGGTGACCAGCCATCGTTCAACTCCAAGGAAGGCGGTCGGCACGTTGTCCGTCACGATCGACCCACGCCGGCACGACGCGGTGCTGCTCTGCCTCGATGACGACGCTGAAGCACTGGCCAAGGCCCTGACCGAGCGGCTGCAGCAGGCCGGGGTGCGGGCTCGCCCGCTGGCCTCGAGTGCCGAGCTGGTCTCCGCGGCCGCCGAACTGGGGGTGCGGCCGGGCCGGTGTGTGGTGCTCACCGACGCCGAATCGGACGTAAGCACTGCGCGCAGTGCCGGTTTCGCACTGGTGATCGGCGTCGGGTTTGACGGCGCCGACGCGGCGGTGGCCGACTCGGACCAGGTTGTGGTGCGCACCGGCGACCGGCCGATGTCGTCGCTGGCCGACGCGATGACCGCGACGGAGCTGAGCGAGCTCACCCACCCGGCGGTGTTCTTCGACTTCGACGGCACGCTGTCGGACATCGTCGAGGACCCCGAGGCGGCCCGGCCGGTCGCCGGTGCGGTGGATGCGTTGGCCGCGTTGGCCGCCCGCTGCCCGGTCGCGGTGCTGTCCGGCCGGGATCTGGACGACGTGCGGGCGCGGATGGGCCTGGCCGGGATCTGGTATGCGGGCAGTCACGGCTTCGAGCTGACCGGGCCCGACGGCGCCCACCACCAGAACGACGCCGCCGCCGACGCGGTGCCGGTGCTGGCCGGTGCCGCCGCGTCGCTGCGCGAGCAGATCGGGCCGATACCCGGAGTCGTGGTGGAGCACAAGCGATTCGCCGTCGCGGTGCACTACCGCAACGCGGCCCGGGATCGGGTCGGCGAGGTGATGGCGGCGGTGCGCGACGCCGGGCGGCGGTTGGGGCTGCGGGTGACGACCGGTCGCGAGGTGATCGAGTTGCGCCCGGAGATCGACTGGGACAAGGGCCGCACGCTGCACTGGATTCTGGAGCGGCTGGGCACGGTGACACCGCTGTTCCTCGGCGACGACATCACCGACGAGGACGCGTTCGACGCGGTCGCCGATCTGGCGGGCGCCGGAATCCTGGTGCGGCACAGCGACGATGGCGACCGCGCCACCGCGGCCCGGTTCGCACTGGACAGCCCTGCCCGGGTCGTCGAGTTCACCGCGCGGCTGGCCGGCAGGCTCGGCGCCGGGTAGGCCGACGTTTGGCCGATCGGCGAACGGGCAACTCCCGTCCATGACCTTCGATCTCAGGCCGACCGCGGCGCAGCACGATCTGGCGCGGCGCACCCATCAGTTCGCCGAGTCCGTCATCCGTCCGGTCGCCCTCGACTACGACCAGCGGCAGGAATTCCCGTGGCCGGTGCTGGAGGAAGCCGCCCAGCAGGGTTTCTACAGCCCGTTGTTCTACCGGGATCTGATCGGGGACTCGACGGGCCTGTCGATGCCGATGTTCATGGAGGAGCTGTTCTGGGGTTGCGCCGGAATCGGGTTGGCGATCGTGATGCCGGCGCTGGCGCTCTCGGCGATCGGTCAGGCCGCCTCCCCAGAACAGCTGCTGCAGTGGGCGCCGGAATGCTTCGGCACGCCCGGTGACCTCAAACTCGCGGCCCTGGCGATCTCCGAGCCCGAGGGCGGCAGCGACGTGCGCAACCTGCGCACCACGGCCCGCCGCGACGGCGACGACTGGGTGATCGACGGGCACAAGATGTGGATCGGCAACGGCGGCATCGCCGACGTGCACGTGGTCAATGCCGTCGTGGACGAAGACCTCGGTCATCGCGGGCAGGCGTTGTTCATCGTGGCCGGCGGCACCCCCGGCCTGGAGTTGGTGCGCAAACTCGACAAACTGGGCTGCCGGGCCTCACACACCGCCGAGTTGCGTTTCGATCGCGTCCGGGTGCCGCAGGCCAATCTGCTGGGCGGGCAGGAGAAACTCGACCACAAGCTCGCCAAGGCTCGCGAAGCCGCCGCCGGCGGCACCCCGGCCAGGTCGGCGACGTTGAGCACCTTTGAGCAGACCCGGCCGATGGTCGCCGCGCAGGCCATCGGGATTGCCCGCGCCGCAATGGAATACGCCACCGGCTACGCCACCCGCCGGGTCGCCTTCGGCGGACCGATCATCGACAATCAGGGTATCGCCTTTCCGCTGGCCGAGCTGGCCACCGCGATCGACGCCGCGCGCCTGTTGACCTGGCGGGCGTCGTGGATGGCGGCCAACGGGATCGCATTCGGCCGCGGTGAGGGGTCGATGTCGAAGCTGGCGGCCAGTGAGGTCGCGGTGCGGGCCACCGAGCGTGCCGTTCAGACCCTCGGCGGCTGGGGCTACATCACCGATCACCCGGTGGAGAAGTGGTATCGGGACGCCAAGTTGTACACCATTTTCGAGGGCACCAGTGAGATACAGCGGATCGTGATCTCCCAGGCGCTGGGCGCCTCGGAGGGCGCTCCGCCGCTGCATGTCGAGATCGAGCCGTCCGGCGGTCCGCTGAACCGGATGTTCGGCCGCGGCGCCCCGTTGCGTACCCGCGCGGCCGGCGCCGCGCTGGCGATGCAGGACCGGATCCCCGATCCGCTGATGCGACTCGCGATGAAGGTGCTGCGGCCACCGCGGCCGTAACCCGGTGCGACCCTAAGCGTCCTCGCCCGCCATCCGCAGCCCGGTGGCCAGGCCGTCCACCCAGATCGAGACCATCAGCTCCAGCACCGGCGGGTGATTCGACGGCATGAACATCTTGGTGAGCTTGCCGACGCGGGCGTGGGCCAGCCGCTGAAAGTCACGGTCGTCGAGCTCCGGGAACTCCAGATACTCACTGCCTATCTCCGCGTTCGCTGCGACCGTATACGCGTCCATGGCCACATCCGATCAAGACCCGTGACGCAGCGGAAGGGACGGAAGTCCCAAAGGGCGGTCAGGCCCGGTACTCGGCGGCGCCGTCGTCGAGCACCACCCGCGGGTCGGCGCCATCGGGACCGGTGGCCTCGGTGCGGAACACCGCCCTACCCGGCTCGGTCCGCCAGATCGAGGTGGTCAGCGTCTCGCCGGGGAACACCGGTTCGGTGAACCGTGCGGTGATCGCGGTGACCCGATCGGCGTCGCCGCCGCCGAGTTCGGCGACCAGCGCCCGGCCGGCGAAGCCGTAGCTGCACAGCCCGTGCAGGATCGGCTTGGGGAAACCGGCCAGCGTGGTGGCGAACCACGGGTCGCTGTGCAACGGGTTGCGGTCGCCGGAGAGCCGGTAGAGCAGCGCCTGGTCCTCGCGGGTCGCATAGGCCACCCGCGCATCCGGCTCGGAATCCGGTAGCTGCGGAGCGACCGGGCGCTGCCCCGGCTCCCCGCCGAAACCCCCGGCCTTGCGGATGACCAGGGTGGTCAGCGTCTCGGCGACCGGTTCGGCGGTCTTGGGGTCGGTGCCGCGCGCCCGCAGCATCACCACGGCATTCTTGCCCTCCCCCTTGTCCTGGATGTCGGCGACCTCGGCGACCACCTGCAGGCTTCCGGCGGCCGGCAGCGGCGCCAACAGCCGCACCTGCTGGGAGCCGTGCAGCAGCAACGCCGGGTTGAAGGTGCCGATCTTGCCGGCGGCCGCAAAGCCCATACAGCAGACGACGGCAAAGGTGGGCAGCACCTGCTGGGGGATGTCATGACTGTTCTCGGTGGTGAACGCCAGGTCGGCTGTCCCGGCGCCGACGCCGAGCGCATACAGCATGGTGTCGCGATCGGTCCATTCGACCAGTACCGGGTCGGTGGTCGCGCCGACGGCTGTCGGATCCAGTGCCATGGGTTCTCCTTACCGCGATGGAGGTGGATTCGCCTCACCATTTCAGCAGAACCGGCCCCGGCGGTACCGCCGACACGGCAGGCTGTCGCCATGGGGAAGCGCATCTGGAACCGCACCGGCACGGTGTTCGCAATGTTGGCCGCCGTCCTCGCCGCAGCCCTGGTGCTCGGGGGTTGTTCGGGGACACCGCATACCCGCACCATCACTTTGACGTTGATCCGCCACGCCGAATCGGAGGCCAACGCCGCCGGCATCATCGACACCACGGTGCCCGGCCCGGGGCTGACCGAGAAGGGCCGTGCCCAGGCGCAGGAGATCGTGGATCAGTTGTCGCGCAACCACTACGACGGGGTGTACGCCTCGTCGATGGCGCGCAGCCAGCAGACCGCCGCGCCGCTGGCGCGCGAGCTCGGCCGTCAGGTGCAGATCCTGCCCGGGTTGCGGGAGATCGACGCGGGCTGGTTCGCCGACAAGGAGAACACGGTGGTCAACGCGACCTATCTGCTCGCCCCGCGGGCTTGGGTCGGCGGTGACCGGACCGCGACCATACCGGGCTCGATCGACGGCAACCAGTTCAACGACGAGTTCAGCGCCGCGGTGCGGCGGATCTACGACAGCGGAGACGCCAATCCGGTGGCGTTCTCGCACTCGGCGTCGATCATGGCGTGGACGCTGATGAACGTCAGGAACCCGCGCGACGGGCTGATGACCGACCACCCACTGCCCAACATCGGCCGGGTGGTGATCAAGGGCAGCCCGGGCACCGGCTGGAAGCTGGTGGACTGGGACGGAATTCGCGCGTTCTGAGCCCACGGTTGACGTGGTGGCCGCGACAGGCCACCATGACCGAATGCGCTATGTCGTTACCGGCGGTACCGGATTCATCGGGCGACGGGCGGTGTCCCGTCTGCTGGCGACCAGACCCGGCGCCCAAGTGTGGGTGCTGGTGCGCCGCGAGTCGCTGGGCCGCTTCGAGGCGCTGGCCTCGCAACCCGGCCAGGCCTGGGACGAGCGGGTAAAACCACTGGTCGGCGATCTGACGGCGGAGAACCTCGGGTTGACCGACACGGTGATCGAGGAGCTCGGCCGCATCGATCACGTGCTGCACTGTGCGGCGATCTACGACATCACCGCCGGCGCGGCCGAACAGCAGGCGGCCAACGTCGAGGGCACCCGCGCGGTGATCGGGCTGGCGAAGCGGCTCGATGCCACGTTGGCGCACGTGTCGTCGATCGCGGTGGCCGGCGATTACCCCGGCGAGTTCACCGAGGACGACTTCGACATCGGCCAGGCGCTGCCGACGCCGTATCACCAGACCAAGTTCGAGGCCGAAGCGCTGGTGCGCTCGACGCCGGGGCTGCGCTACCGGGTGTATCGACCGGCGGTGGTGGTGGGCGATTCGCGCACCGGCGAGATGGACAAGATCGACGGTCCCTACTACTTCTTCCCGCTGCTGGCCAAGCTGGCGGCGCTACCCCGGCTCACCCCGATGGCCCTGCCCGACACCGGACGCACCAACGTCGTCCCGGTCGACTACGTGGTCGACGCGCTCGTCGAGTTGATGCACGCCGACGGCTCACCGTCCTGGGACGGGCGCACCTTCCACCTGACAGCACCGAAATCGATTGGGCTGCCGGACATCTACCGGGCCGTCGCGGCCGAGGCGGGGTTGCCGCCGCTGCGCGCCAAACTGCCCGGGGCGGTGGCGACCCCGGTGCTCAACGTCGGCGGCCGGGCACGGGTGTGGCGCAACATGGTCGCCACCCAGCTGGGCCTGCCCGCCGAGGTGCTCGACCTGGTGAACCTGCGGCCGACGTTCGTCGCCGAGGCCACCCGGGAGGCGTTGCGCGGCACCGGCGTCGAAGTTCCGCAGTTCGGTGCGTACGCGCCACGGCTGTGGCGATACTGGGCGCAGCAGCTGGATCCCGACCGCGCCCGCCGCGACGATCCGGCCGGACCGCTGGTCGGCCGGCACGTCGTCATCACCGGGGCGTCCAGCGGCATCGGCCGGGCCTCGGCGATCGCCGTCGCCGAGCGCGGCGGGGTGGTCTTCGCCCTGGCCCGCAGCGGTGCGGCACTGGATGAGTTGGTGACCGAGATCCGCGCCGCGGGCGGGCAGGCCCACGCGTTCAGCTGCGACGTCACCGATTCGGCCTCGGTGGAGCACACCGTCAAGGACATCCTGGGCCGGTTCGACCACGTCGACTACCTGGTGAACAACGCCGGCCGGTCGATCCGCCGATCGGTGTCCAGCTCCACCGACCGGTTGCACGACTACGAGCGCACCATGGCGGTCAACTACTTCGGTGCGGTGCGGATGGTGCTGGCGCTGCTGCCGCACTGGCGGGAACGCCGGTTCGGCCACGTCGTCAACGTCTCCAGCGAAGGGGTGCTGGCGCACAGTCCCCGCTACAGCGCCTATGTGCCCACCAAGGCCGCACTGGACGCGTTCGCCGATGTGGTGTCGACCGAGACGCTGTCGGACCACGTCACCTTCACCACCATCCACATGCCGTTGGTGGCCACCCCGATGATCGCGCCGACGGGCAAGCTGGTTCCGATGGGGGCGATCAGCGCCGAGCATGCGGCCGCCATGGTGGTGCGCGGTCTGATCGAGAAGCCGGACCGGATCGACACCCCGCTGGGCACCCTGGCCGAGGCGGGCAACTACATCGCCCCGCGGCTGGCGCGCCGGCTGCTGCACCAGCTCTACCTGGGTTACCCGGACTCGGCCGCCGCACGCGGCCTGGCGCCCGCCGCTGCGGAGCAACCGCCTCGGCAGTCCTCCCGCAGGCCGAAGCGGCCGGCTCGGGCGATCACCGGGGTGCGGGTGCCACGCCCGGTCAAGCGGGCGGTCCGGCTGGTGCCGGGCGTGTACTGGTGATCGTGCGGTCGTGACGCTGCCGGTCTTCGCCGACGTCGACACCGGAGTCGATGACGCCGTTGCACTGGTCTACCTGCTGGCCGACCCGCAGGCCCGGCTGGTGGGTCTGACAGCGACCGGGGGAAACGTTGCGGTGCAACAGGTCTGCCGCAACAACCTGGCGCTGCTGGAGTTGTGCGGGGCGACCGGCATCCCGGTGTCGCGGGGCGCCGACGCGCCGCTGAACGGACCGGTCCGCACCGCGGAGGCCATTCACGGGCCGCAGGGGCTGGGGTATGCCGAGCTACCGCCGGGCAGCGGCCGGCTCACCGGATACGACGCCGCCGCGGCGTGGGTCGCCGCCGCGCGGGAACACCCCGGGCGGCTGATCGGGCTGGCGACCGGCCCGCTGACCAACCTGGCGCTGGCACTGCGGGCCGAGCCCGCACTGCCCACGCTGCTGCGCCGACTGGTGATCATGGGCGGCGCGTTCTCCGGCGAGCGCGCCGGCTGGGCCGAGTTCAACATCGGGTTCGATCCCGAGGCGGCCGCCGAGGTGTTCTCGGCATGGTCAGTTGTTGCGCCGCAGCGACTTCCGCTGGTATGCGGACTGGATCTGACGCAGCGCATCGCGATCACCCCGGCGATCCTGGCGCTGCTGCCGGCTCCGACGGACAGCCCGGTGATCCGGTTGCTCGACGACGCACTGCGGTTCTACTTCGAGGCGCACGACGCCCGGGGGCACGGCTACCTGGCGTATCTGCACGATCCGCTGGCCGCGGCGGTCGCGCTGGAACCCGGCCTGGTGACGACGCGGCCGGCCGCGATACGGGTCGAGCTCACCCCCGGCGCGGAGCGTGGGCGCACGATTCCCGACTGGGACGCGCGCCAGCCCAACGCGCTGATCGGCGTGGGTGTCGACCCGGCTGCGTTCTTCGACCGGTTCGTGCAGCGAATCGGCGCGTTGGCCCGCCGGCTGGGCTGAGTGCCTCCTCACTCATAGCTGCCCTCCAGGTACCACCGCCGCAACCGGTAGCACAGCAGCAGCGCCGCACCGGGCGCCCCGGCCGGACCGTCCAGCAGCGCCTGGACCCGGGCGGTGCGCCCCGTCCCCGGGCCTTCGCGCTGCGGATCCCACCACCGCTCGTCGACCGGCCAGGGCCCGGCCCACCAGCGCAGCCGGTCGTCACGCCCCCGGGCGACCAGCCATACCGGGTCGGCGGAGAACAATCCGCGGCCGGTCACCCGGATCGGGTTGCGTTCGGCGTCAAGCAGTTCCACCGGGTCGTCGAGCAGCACCGCCGGTGAGGGCTCGGGGAGCCGGCCGGGCCACGGCTGGCGCGGGTCGGCCAGCGGCACCGGCTCATCCCCCAGCGGGGTCAAGGTGATGCGCTCGGCCGGGCCGCGACCACCGGATAACACCGGCACCCGCACCGCCTCCGGGCCGAGCAGGCCCTGCACCCGCACCAGCGCCCGGCGGGCACGCAACCGGTCCTCCTCACCGAGCCCGCCCCACAGCGGTAGTTGCAGCGCCTCGGTCGCCGATGCCACCTCCACCGGTTGCAGCCGCAGCAGCGTCACCGGGCCGGTGGGCCGGTCGGAGGTGACGCGGCTGTTCAGCCAGCCGTCCAGTTGCCAGCGCACCCGGTCGGCGGTGGCGTCCTCGGTCAACGGCTCGGCGCACCGCCACACCCGGGTCAACTCTTCCCCGGTGTCGGTGACGGCGTGAATGGCCAGCCGGGTGCAGCCGACACCGGCGGCCATCAGGGTGCGGTGCAGCACACCGGCCAGCGAACGGCCGGCGAACGCCGCGGCGTCGACCCGATCGATCGGCGGGTCGCAGTGCAGCACGGCGTCCAGGTCCGGGGTGGGCTCGCGTCCGGACGGCCCGCGTTCCGGCTCGCCGCGGGCGAACCGGTGGGCGGTCAGCGCGTCGGCGCCGAACCGCGATGTCACATCCGGGCGCGGTAGCGCGGCGAACTGCCCTATGGTCCGAATCCCCAACCGCCACAACAGGTCGACGAGACCGTCACGTCCGGGGCCGGACAGGCTGGGCTCGGCGGCCAGCTGCCGGATCGACAGCGCCGACAGGAACCGGGCGTCCCCTCCGGTCGGCACCACGGCGCCGGCGCGGGCTGCGAGCACCGCGGCGGAGAGCCCATCGGCGATCCCGACCTGACATTCGACATCGGCGGCGGCCACCGCGTCGACGAGGCGTTCGGCGGCTTGCCCCTCGGAACCGAAGGCCCGGACCGCGCCGCGCACCGACACCACCAGCAGGCCGGGCCGCAGCACCTCGGCAGCCGGCACCAGTTCATCGACCGCGGCGAGGACCGGCTCGAACAACCGGGCATCGCGATCGGTGTCGGCGGCCACCACGTGCAGTGGTGGGCAGCGGGCCGCAGCCTCTCTGCGCCGCAGTCCACGGCGCACCCCCGCCGCACGGGCACCTGCCGAGCAGGCGATCACCCGGTTGGCCAGGGTGACCGCGATCGGCGCGGTGGCCGGCAGGCCCGCCGCGACCGCCGCGGCGACCGCGGGCCAGTCCATGCACCACAGTGCCAGTACTCGAGAGTCGGCCATGAGAAGACTCGCTACCCGGCCCTGGTTCGCCCGACCGCGCCCCCGCGCGCCCGCACCTCGAACCGCACCGCGCCGATCCGCCCGAACCCCGACCGGGCTCGTGGGCCCGCGGAGCCGGCCAGCTCATAACCGCTCACCTGGGCCTCCAGCCGCAGCGCCGCGCCCTGCCAGTCACCGTCACAGATCAGCAGGGCGCAGCCCCGGTGGCGAGCCCGGCCCAGCACCACCCGAGCGCGTGCCGGCGGCACGCGGCGCCCGCCCAGGCCGAGCACCACCAGATCCATGCCGTCCATCAGCACCGTGGCCACCTCCACCGGATCGTTGCCGGGGTCGGGGATCACCGCGAGCCGGCTCAGGTCGGCACCCATCTCCGCGGCGGCCAGCAGCCCGGCGTCCGGCTGGCCGACGATGGCCGCGTTGCCGCCGGCGGCCGTCACCGCGGCCACCATGCCCAGCATCAGCGAGCGGGCCCCCGCGGCCACCGCCACGGTGCCCCGCGGCAACCCCGCGGGCAGCACCCCCGCCAGCAGCGGCGGAACCGGCAGCACGGCCTCGGAAGGCGGGGCGACCGAAGTATCCGAGGCGGGCCCCCGCCGCCCGGCGCCCACCTTCCCGGTCACCGCCGCCATCTGCCGACGCAGCTGTTTCAGCTGTTCAACACGATTTTCAGGGGCATCAGGACGTCGCCCCAACTCCACCGCCGCCGTCATGATCGCCTCCGGGAAACCTCGCATCGATTCGAAACTGTGTTCGATTGACCCGAGTGAACACTTCCCCACCGACAAACGTCAAGCCCGGTGGATCAGGCGCCCCGCCCGTCACATCCGCCCCGCGTCAGAAGGACTCCGGCAACGGCCCGGTTGTCGCTCAGAGGCGGGCAACAGCGACCGTGGCCGGCACCTGTGGCACCTGAGGAGGATGTGTCCACAGCGCGGCGAGTGACGGGTGATCTACTCCCACTCGATGGTGCCGGGCGGTTTGCTGGTGATGTCCAGCACGACCCGGTTGACCTCGGGCACCTCGTTGGTGATCCGGGTGGAGATGCGCTCGAGCACCTCGTAGGGCACCCGGGTCCAGTCGGCGGTCATGGCGTCCTCACTGGAGACCGGCCGCAGCACGATCGGATGCCCGTAGGTGCGGCCGTCGCCCTGCACCCCGACCGAGCGGATGTCGGCCAGCAGCACCACCGGGCACTGCCAGATCTGATGGTCCAGACCGGCGGCGGTCAACTCCTCGCGGGCGATCGCGTCGGCCTGGCGCAGCGTCGCCAACCGTTCCGCGGTCACCTCACCGACGATCCGGATTCCCAGACCCGGGCCCGGGAACGGTTGGCGCGCAACGATCTCCTCCGGCAGCCCCAACTCCCGCCCGACCGCGCGCACCTCGTCTTTGAACAGCAGCCGCAACGGCTCGACGAGGGCGAACTTCAGGTCATCGGGCAGCCCGCCGACGTTGTGGTGGCTCTTGATGTTCGCGGTGCCGGTACCCCCGCCGGATTCCACCACGTCCGGATACAGCGTGCCCTGCACCAGGAATTCGACGTCCCCTTCCGAAGCGTGGTCTACCAGGGTGTCTCGCACCGCACCCTCGAAGGCGCGAATGAACTGCCGCCCGATGATCTTTCGCTTGCCCTCGGGATCGGACACCCCCGACAGCGCGTCCAGGAACGTCTCGGCGGCGTCCACCGTGACCAGCTTCGCCCCGGTGGCGGCGACGAAGTCCTCCTGCACCTGTTCGCGCTCCCCGGCGCGCAACAGCCCGTGGTCGACGAACACACACGTCAGCCGGTCCCCGATGGCGCGTTGCACCAGCGCCGCGGCCACCGCGGAATCCACCCCACCGGACAACCCGCAGATGGCGTGTCCCTCACCGATCTGCTCCCCCACCTGCGCGATCAGCGCGTCGGCGATGTTGGCCGGTGTCCAGGACGCGTCGATACCGGCGAACTCGTGCAGAAACCGGCTGAGCACCCGCTGTCCGTAGGGGGTGTGGATCACCTCCGGGTGGTACTGCACCCCGGCCAGCCGGCGGGCGCGGTTCTCGAACGCGGCCACCGGAGCGCTCGCGGTGCTGGCCACCACCGCGAACCCGTCCGGTGCCCCGGTCACCGCATCGCCATGACTCATCCACACCGGCTGGGAAGCCGGAAAACCCGAATGAAGCTCGCCGCCGGACACTTTCAGCTCGGTGCGGCCGTACTCACTGGTTCCGGTGCGCTCGACGGTGCCGCCGAGGGCGGCCGCCATCGCCTGGAATCCGTAGCAGATGCCGAACACCGGGATGCCGAGGTCGAACAGCGCCGGATCGAGCCGGGGGGCGCCGTCGGCGTAGACGCTGGCCGGCCCGCCGGACAGCACGATCGCCCGCGGATCACGCGCGGCGATCTCCTCGACGGTCGCGGTGTGCGGGACGACTTCGGAGAACACCCGCGCCTCCCGGACCCGGCGCGCGATCAGTTGGGCATACTGCGCACCGAAGTCGATGACCAATACGGGGCGAGGCGATGGAGACGACACCACACAGAGCTTAGTGGCGGCAAACTCAACCGATCCGACGGCAGGCATGGTGAAGTGGACACAGCCCGATCCGGAAGGGAGCCGTTCATGGTGCTGGGCCTGCCCGAAACGGTGCGCGCCTGCCTGTTCGACCTCGACGGTGTGCTCACCGACACCGCCAGCGTGCACACCAAGGCATGGAAGGCCATGTTCGACGGCTATCTGTCGGTGCGCGCCGAACGCACCGGCGGGCCGTTCGTGCCGTTCGACCCGGTGGACGACTACCGGCGATTCGTCGACGGCCGGAAACGCGACGACGGGGTGCGCACCTTTCTGGCCAGCCGTGACATCGTGCTGCCCGACGGCGGCGACGACGACCCGCCCGACGCCGAAACCGTGCACGGCCTGGGCAACCGCAAGAACGCGGCGTTCCTCACGGCGCTGCAGGCCGACGGGGTCGATGTGTTCGAAGGGTCGCGGCGCTACCTGGCGGCGGTCACCGCGGCCGGCATGGCCACCGCGGTGGTGTCGGCCAGCGCCAACGCCGGCGAGGTGCTGGCGATCACCGGCCTGGAGAAGTTCATCGCAGTGCGCGTCGACGGAGTGACATTGCGCACTGAGCACATCGCGGGCAAGCCGGCCCCGGACTCGTTCCTGCGGGCGGCGCAGCTGCTCGACGTCGCTCCCGCCGCGGCCGCGGTGTTCGAGGACGCACTGTCGGGGGTGGCGGCCGGACGAGCCGGCGACTTCGGTTTCGTGGTAGGCGTGGATCGGGTAGGTCAGGCCGAGGACCTGCTGCGCCACGGCGCCGACGTCGTTGTCACCGATCTGGAGGAACTGTTGGGAGAGCAGGCCGAATGATTCCTGAGGACTATTTTCCGATCGAACCGTGGCAGATCCGCGAAATCGGGCTCGACCTGGATCTGCTCGGGCAGACCGAATCGCTGTTCACGCTGTCCAACGGGCACATCGGCTTGCGCGGCAACCTCGACGAGGGCGAGCCGTACGGCCTGCCCGGCACCTACCTGAACTCGTTCTACGAGGTGCGACCGCTGCCCTACGCCGAAGCCGGGTACGGCTATCCGCAGGCCGGGCAGACCGTCGTCAGCGTGACCAACGGCAAGATCCTGCGGCTGATGGTCGACGACGAGCCGTTCGACGTCCGCTACGGCGAACTGGTCGACCACGAGCGCATCCTGGACATGCGGGCGGGCACCCTGACCCGCCGGGTGCACTGGCGCTCCCCGGCCGGCAAACAGGTCAAGGTGCACTCGACCCGACTGGTGTCACTGTCCCAGCGCAGCGTCGCGGCCATCGAATACGTCGTCGAGGCGGTCGACGAATTCGCGCGTGTGACAGTGCAATCCGAGTTGGTCGCCAACGAGGACCAACCGCCGACCTCCGGCGACCCGCGGGTCGCGGCGATCCTGGACAACCCGCTGGAGGCCGTGGAGCGGGAGAACACCGACCGCGGGGCGGTGCTGGTGCACCGCACCCGGGCCAGTGACCTGATGATGGCCGCGGCCATGCACCACGAGATCGAGGTACCGGGCCGGGTCCAGGTCAACACCATGGCGATTTCCGACGTGGCCGCGACCACCGTGGTGTGCGGGCTGCGCCCCGGACAGCAACTGCGGATCATCAAGTACCTGGCCTACGGCTGGTCCAGTGAGCGGTCCCGGCCCGCGCTGCGCGACCAGGCGATCGCGGCGCTGACCGGTGCCCGCTACAGCGGCTGGCAGGGGCTGCTGGATTCCCAGCGGGCCTACCTCGACGAGTTCTGGGACGGCGCCGACGTCGAGGTCGACGGCGACCCGGACTGCCAGCAGGCGGTCCGTTTCGCGCTGTTCCACCTGCTGCAGGCCAGCGCCCGCGCCGAACGCCGGGCGATCCCCAGCAAGGGACTGACCGGCACCGGATACGACGGCCACACGTTCTGGGACAGTGAGAGTTTCATCATCCCGGTGCTGACCTACACCGCTCCGCACGCGGCGGCCGACGCGCTGCGCTGGCGGTCCTCGACGCTCGACCTGGCCCGCGACCGGGCCACCGAACTCGGGCTGGCCGGGGCGGCGTTCCCGTGGCGGACGATCCGCGGCCAGGAATGCTCGGGGTACTGGCCGGCCGGCACCGCCGCCTGGCACATCAACGCCGACATCGCCGCGGCGTTCGAGCAGTACCGGCTCGTCACCGGGGACGGCTCCCTGGAGGCCGAGTGCGGGCTGGAGGTGCTGATCGAGACGGCCAGGCTGTGGCGATCGCTGGGCCACCACGACCGGCACGGGGTGTGGCACCTGTCGGGGGTGACCGGCCCCGACGAGTACACCGCGATCGTCCGCGACAACCTGTTCACCAACCTGATGGCCGCCCACAACCTGCGCACCGCCGCCGAGGCATGCGCCCGCCACCCCGATGCCGCCCACGAGTTGGGGGTCACCAACGAGGAGATGGCCGGCTGGCGGGATGCCGCCGACGCGACGCACATCCCCTACGACGAGGAGCTCGGCGTTCACCCGCAGTGCGAAGGCTTCACCTCCGCCGCGGAGTGGGACTTCGACAACCGGACCACCTACCCGCTGTTGCTCAACGAGCCCTACGTGCGGCTGTACCCGGCCCAGGTGGTCAAGCAGGCCGACGTGCTGTTGGCCATGCACTGGCGCAGCCACGCGTTCACCCCTGAGCAGAAGGCCCGCAACGTCGACTACTACGAGCGGCGCACGGTGCGGGACTCGTCACTGTCGGCGTGCACCCAGGCGGTGATGTGCGCCGAGGTGGGGCACCTGGAGCTGGCCCACGACTACACCTACGAGACGGCGTTCGTCGACCTGCGCGATCTGCACGACAACACCCGCGAGGGACTGCACCTGGCGGCCCTGGCCGGGACCTGGCTCTCGCTGGTGGCCGGGTTCGGCGGGCTGCGTGACGACCAGGGCGTGCTGACGCTGAACCCGGCTTTGCCCGAGGGGATTTCACGCCTGCGATTCCGGTTGCGCTGGAAGGGATTCCGCGTGACGGTCAGCGCCACCGACGACGAGGTCAGCTACACCCTGCGCGACGGCCCGGACGGCCGGCTGACGATCCACCATGCCGGCAAGGAACTCGAACTGAGCACACAGGCACCCACCACGGTGCCGGCGTGTCCGCGCGAGCCGCTGCTGCCGCCACCGATGCAGCCGCCCGGCCGCGCGCCCGCCCACCGGCGCCAGTTCGCGCGGTGACGCCTCAGCCGATGCCGGAGGCCCAGCGCAGCGCGCCGACGGCCTGATCGGGTACCGCCGGGTTCTTCGGCGCGATCGGCTCCAGCCGCCGGTAGGGCTCGCCCTGGGCCGGCCGCTGGTCGGCCTCACCCTTGTTCGGCCACAGCGACGCGGCCCGCTCGGCCTGCGCGGTGATCGACAGCGACGGGTTGACGCCGAGGTTGGCCGAGACCGCCGCACCGTCGGCCACCGACAGCGTCGGGTAGCCGTACACCCGCTGGTAGGGATCGATGACGCCGTGCTCGGGACTGTCCCCGATCGCCGCCCCACCCAGGAAGTGCGCGGTGAGCGGAATGTTGAACAACTCGCCCCAGGTGCCGCCGGCCACGCCGTCGATCTTGGCGGCGATGCGCCGGGTGACCTCGTTGCCGACCGGGATCCAGCTCGGGTTCGGCTCGCCGTGGCCCTGCTTGCTGGTGTAGCGGCGGATGCCCAGTCTGCCGCGTCGGGTGAAGGTGGTGATCGAGTTGTCCAGGTGCTGCATGACCAGCGCGATCACCGTGCGCTCGCTCCACTGTTTCGGGTTGAGCAGCCGCACGATGTGCGCGGGGTCTTCGCGGGCCTGATCCACCAGTTGCCGCCAGCGTGGGACGTCGGTGCTTTGTGAGCCCGCGGGGCTCGGGCCGTCGGTCATCAGGGTCTGCAACAGGCCCATCGCGTTGGAGCCCTTGCCGTAGCGGACCGGTTCGACGTGGGTGTCGGCGGTGGGATGGATCGAAGAGGTGATCGCCACCCCGTGGGTCAGATCCAAATCCGGATTGACCTTCAAGGTTGCTGCGCCGACGATCGATTCGGAGTTGGTGCGGGTAAGTACCCCCAGTTGGCTCGACAGCTTGCTCAGTCTTCCGCTGTCCCGCATCTTGAACAGCAGCTTCTGGGTGTTGTAGGTGCCGGCGGCCAGGACCAGGTACCGGGCGGTGAAGGTCTTGCGGTGCCGGCGCACCCGCAGCCCGGTGCGCACCGTCCGCACCTGCCACAGCCCGTCGTCGTCCTGCTCGAAGGCGGTCACGGTCGTCATCGGATGCACTTGCGCGCCCGCTGATTCCGCGAGGTACAGGTAGTTCTTCACCAGGGTGTTCTTGGCGCCCCAGCGGCAGCCCGTCATGCACTCGCCGCACTCGAGGCAACCGGTTCGCTGCGGGCCGGCGCCGCCGAAGTAGGGGTCGGCCACCGTCTTGCCCGGGGTCTTCTCGCCGCCCTCGCCGAAGAACACCCCGACGGGTGTGGGCACGAACGTGTCACCGACTCCCATGTCGTCGGCGACCTGCTTGACGATGCGGTCGGCGTCGGTGAACGTCGGGTTCTTGACCACCCCGAGCATTCGCTGGGCCTGGTCGTAGTGCGGCATGAGTTCGGCGCGCCAGTCGGTGATGTGCGCCCACTGCTTGTCGGCGAAGAACGGCTCCGGCGGGACGTAGAGGGTGTTGGCGTAGTTCAGCGATCCGCCGCCCACCCCGGCGCCGGCCAGCACCATGACGTTGTTGAGCAGGTGGATCCGCTGGATGCCGTAGCAACCCAGCTTGGGCGCCCACAGGAATTCCCGCAGGTGCCAGGAGTTCTTGGCGAAGTCCGGGTCGGCGTAGCGGCGGCCCGCCTCCAAAACACCGACCCGGTAACCCTTCTCGGTCAGTCGCAGCGCACTGACGCTGCCACCGAACCCCGAGCCGATGATGAGGACGTCATAGTCAGGTTGGCGATCAGGCTGCATGCCTCACAGTATGGCCCTACTCGCCGGTAACCGGGCCGGATAGGTGACCCTGGGTGCTCAACTGCCGACGGTCAGCCCGACCTTCTGGAATTCCTTGAGGTCGCAGTAGCCGGCCTTGGCCATCGACCGGCGCAGCCCGCCGACCAGGTTCAACGAGCCGAACGGGTCGTCCGAGGGCCCGTCGAGCACCTGCGCCAGGCCCGGGCGCTCACCGTAGGCGACCTGCATCAGCGCCCCCCGCGGCAGCGACGGGTGCGCGGCCGCTGACGGCCAATACCAGCCGTCGCCCTGCGCCTCGGCGGCCGCGGCCAGCGGCGTGCCCAGCACCACCGCGTCGGCGCCGCAGGCGATCGCCTTGGCCAGGTCCCCGGAGGTGTGGATGTCGCCGTCGGCCAGCACATGCACGTAACGCCCGCCGGTCTCGTCCAGGTACTCCCGGCGGGCCGCGGCGGCGTCGGCGATCGCGGTGGCCATCGGCACCGAGATCCCCAGCACCTCATCGGAGGTGGTCACCCCGGCGGTGGAGCCGTAGCCGACGATCACCCCGGCCGCGCCGGTGCGCATCAGGTGCAGCGCGGTGCGGTGGTCGATCACGCCGCCGGCCACCACCGGGATGTCGAGCTCGGAGATGAACGTCTTGAGGTTGAGCGGCTCCCCGTTGTTCGCGACCCGCTCGGCGGAGATGATGGTGCCCTGGATGACCAGCAGGTCGACGCCGGCGGCCACCAGGACCGGGGTCAGTGCGGCGGCGTTCTGCGGGCTCACCCGCACCGCGGTGGTCACCCCGGCCTCGCTGATCCGCGCCACCGCGGCACCGAGCAGCTCGGGGTCCAACGGCGCGGCGTGCAACTGCTGCAGCAGCCGGATCGACGCCTCGGGCTCCGGCTCCTTGGCGGCGACCTCGATGACCTGGGCGACCTTGGCCTCGATGTCGGCGTGCCGGCCGATCAGCCCTTCGCCGTTGAGCACCCCCAGACCGCCGAGGCGCCCCATCTCGATCGCGAACTCCGGGGAGACCAGCGCGTCGGTGGGGTGGGCCAGCACCGGGATCTCGAGGCGGTAGGCATCCAGCTGCCAGGCCGTGGAGACGTCCTTGGAGGAGCGCGTGCGCCGGGACGGCACGATGTTGATGTCGTCGAGCTCGTAGGTGCGCCGGGCGGTGCGGCCCATACCGATCTCAACCATGTCACGCATGACGGGTCAGCCTCGTTTCTGTTTCGCTACGCGAGAATGTGCCGGGGACGGACGGCTGCTCAGCGCACGTAGTAGTTCGGCGCTTCGACGGTCATGGTGATGTCGTGCGGGTGGCTCTCTTTCAAACCCGCGGCGGTGATCCGCACGAACTGCGCGGCCTGCAGCGCCACGATGGTAGGCGATCCGGTGTAGCCCATCGCCGCCCGCAGCCCGCCGGTCAGCTGATGGATGACGGTGGTCAGCGGACCGCGGAACGGCACCCGGCCCTCGATGCCCTCGGGCACCAGCTTGTCCTCGGAGAGCGCGTCGTCTTGGAAGTAGCGGTCCTTGGAGTAGGACTTAGCACCACCGCGGCCCTGCATGGCGCCCAGCGATCCCATACCGCGGTAGCTCTTGAACTGCTTGCCGTTGACGAAGATCAGTTCACCGGGCGACTCGGCGGTGCCGGCCAGCAGCGAGCCGAGCATGGTCGTCGACGCCCCGGCGGCCAGCGCCTTGGCGATGTCACCGGAGTACTGCAACCCGCCGTCGGCGATCACCGGCACGCCCGCCGGCCCGCAGACCGCCACGGCCTCCATGATGGCGGTGATCTGCGGGGCGCCCACCCCGGCGACCACCCGGGTGGTGCAGATGGAGCCGGGACCGACCCCGACCTTGACCGCGTCCGCGCCGGCCTCGACCAGCGCGGCCGCCCCACTGCGGGTGGCCACGTTGCCGCCGACCACATCGACGCGCTCGCCCACCTCGGCCTTGAGCTTGCCGACCATGTCGAGCACACCCCGGTTGTGGGCGTGTGCGGTGTCGACGATCAGCACGTCCACCCCCGCGTCGGCCAGCGTCATCGCCCGCACCCAGGCGTCGGCGCCGACGCCGACCGCGGCCCCGACCAGCAGCCGGCCGTCGCTGTCCTTGGTGGCCAGCGGGTGCTGCTCGGTCTTGACGAAGTCCTTGACGGTGATCAACCCGGTCAGCTTGCCGCGGCCGTCGACGATCGGCAGCTTCTCGATCTTGTGCCGGCGCAGCAGGCCCAGCGCGGCGTCGGCGGAGACGCCCTCCTGCGCGGTGATCAGCGGCGCCTTGGTCATCACCTCGGCTACCGGCTTGTTCTGGTCGACCTCGAAGCGCATGTCCCGGTTGGTGATGATCCCGACGAGCTGTCCGTCCTTGTCGACGACGGGCAGCCCGGAGATCCGGAACCGCGCGCACAGCGCGTCCACCTCGGCCAGGGTGTTCTCCGGCGTGCAGGTGACGGGGTCGGTGACCATCCCGGCTTCGGAGCGCTTCACGGTCTCGACCTGGCCGGCCTGCTCGGTGACCGGCAGATTGCGGTGCAGCACGCCCATGCCACCGGCGCGCGCCATCGCGATCGCCATCCGGGCCTCGGTGACGGTGTCCATCGCGGAGCTGACCAGCGGCACCTTGAGCGTGATGTTGCGGGTCAGCCGGCTGGAGGTGTCGGCGGTGGCCGGCACCACGTCGGAGGCCGCCGGAAGCAGCAGCACGTCGTCGAAGGTCAGCCCCAGCATGGCGATCTTGGGCGGATGCCCTCCGGCGGCGCCGCCGGTGGGCGTCGCATCGTCGAGGGTGCCGGGGGCACCGGGGGCGCCGGGGGCATAGGAACCGGTCATTTGGGCACTGACTTCCGCTTTAGATAACCAACGGCCATCGGGAGCCTCCACTACGCAGCCGGGGTGAGAGGTCCATCCTAATCGCGACGCGCGGCGGCGTTCGTTTCCCCCACCACCCCCGCCGGTTAGGCGGACGGTTGGACCGGCCGCTGGCATTCTGTCGTGCCCTCTGCGTACCCTGATGGCGTGCGTGACCACCTGCCACCCGGTTTACCGCCCGACCCGTTCGCCGACGATCCCCACGACCCGTCTGCCGCGCTGGACGCCGTCGAGCCGGGGCAACCGCTGGATCCGCAGGAGCGGACCGCGGTCGAGGCCGATCTCGCCGACCTTGCGGTCTACGAGGCACTGTTGGCGCACCGGGGCATCCGCGGCTTGGTGGTGTGCTGCGACGACTGCCAGCAGGACCACTACCACGACTGGGACATGTTGCGGGCCAACCTGCTGCAACTGCTCATCGACGGCACCGTCCGCCCGCACGAACCGGCTTACGACCCGGAACCCGACAGCTACGTGACCTGGGATTACTGCCGCGGCTACGCCGATGCCTCGCTCAACGGGGCGACCTCGGAGGCCGACGGCTACCGCTGAGCCGCCGATCAGCCGCTCTGCCACCTGCCGCCGCGGTGACGCACCAGCTCGGCGGCATCGTCACGTAGCCTCAGCAACTCCTCGCGGGTCCACCGCGCACCGGCTACGTCTGTCAAGTCGATCAACATGCAGGCCAGCGCCCAGCGCAGCGGAACCAGACCCAGCCGCTCAGCATCCACCAATGCGGCGTCGGCCACGCCGCAGGCTTTGTCGACGTTGCCGGCGCAGCACAGCGCCCCGGCCAGCACCACCCGGCTTTTCACCCGGTGGCGCGCCATCGTCTCGGGAGTCAACTCCAGGGCCTGCTCGGCATGCCGCACCGCGGTGGCACCGTCGCCGGTGACCATGGCCAATTCGGCTGTCACCCAGTTCCGGCGCACCGCCAGGCGCGCCGGGCCCGGCGGCAGCTCTCCCACCCGTTCCAGCAGTGCCGCCGAGGCCGCGAAGCGTCCCACGCCCAGGGCGTCGGCGGCCAGCCCGACCAGCGCATCCGCGGTGGCCTCCGGGTCGACTTCGTTGAAGGCCAGCGCCAGCGCCCGGCCGTCGAGACCGCGGGCCAGCTCATGCCCACCGAGCTGGCGCAGGAACGACGCCTGCGTGCTGTGGGCCAGCGACACCAGGGGGCCGGCCGGCCGCTGGCGCAGCAGCGCCGCCAGTTCGGTGCCGGCGCTGGCGTAACGGCCCTGTCCACCGGCGGCGACCGCACGCAGCCACCGCTGCCGGGGGGTGCTGGCCGCGGGCAGCGGCCAGCGGCCGGGCGCATCGCCGAAGGCGGCGGCGGCCAGCGCCGCGTCTGGGTCCTCGGTCATCGCTGCGCGACGTTACGCGCCCGGACCAACCTCGCAGCCGTCCGCCCTGGTGGACATCCGTCCTCAGGGGATGTCCATCGACTCAGGCCAGCCTTTCTTAACAGTTACGTAGGCCTAACTTCAGACGCTTTGGTTACGGTCCCCACAGCGCCGGACGCAGCCGGCGCTGTTTTACGCGTACCACCAGACACCTCAACGGCCGCAACCGATCCGGTCGACCAGCGTTTGAGAGGGGCTCCCATGGCACAGGTTGAGCAGCTGCCCGGCCGCAATGCGGACGTATGGGACTGGCAACTCCGAGGAGCGTGCCGCGGCCTTGACTCCTCGGTGTTCTTTCCGCCCGACGGGGAGCGCGGCCGGGCCCGGGCGCAGCGGGAGCAGAACGCCAAGCGGTGGTGCCGCAGGTGCCCGGTGATGGAACAGTGCCGTGCGCACGCGCTTGCCGTCGGTGAGCCCTACGGGATCTGGGGCGGCATGTCCGAATCCGAGCGGCACGCCGCGCTGCGCTGCCTGCGGCCCAGCGGCTGAGCGGCGTCACACCGGCGGACCTCGGACAGAATCGCGACAGCCCCCGTTGATTCGGGGGCTGTTCGCTGCGCGATGGCTTGTCGGGCCCCTCGGGTTGGATCGCGGGTATGAAACCTGCACCCGTCATGGTGTCCGGCCTCGCCGCGCTGGCAGCGCTTTCCGCCGCGCTCGGCGCCGGCCCGGTTGCCGCGGCCGGTGTTGATCCGGCCCGCTGCTCCGACCAGCGGCTCTGCGGCGATCTGAGCGACGTCTACTACTGCCCCGACACCGGCCAGCTGGTCGGTGCGTTCGCCCCCTCCCCCTCGCTGCTGACCGGGCCGTACCGTCCCGGCGGTCTGCAGCCCGGCGGGACGGTGACCCCACTGGGCTGAAATCGCGCCGTTATCCGGTTTCGCCGACCGCAACACCGTTACGCTTCCTCACGGCGCAGGCCGTCGACGGCGAGGGGAATCACATGCGTAATCAGCTTCTGTTCGGGACCCTCGCGATGGGATGCGCCCTCGGCTTCCTCGGCGCGCCGCTGGCCAGCGCCGACGAGGAAGGGTTCCTCAATGAACTGCGAGCCAACGGCTTCCCCGGTTTGACGGTCGGCGACGCCCAGCTGCCCGATGGTGTGGTCGTGGCGAACGGGTGGATGGCATGCAACCGGCTGCATCTGGGCGAGAAGCCCGAACAGACGCTGGCCCAGGTGAGCCCGAATGACGTCGAGAAGGGCCGCATGCTGATCAGCGCCGCGCAGCACAACCTGTGCCCCGACACGCTCTGAACTTTCGCCGGCGTCGGCGATCGCAAAAACCCCCGAACGCAATATCAGCGTGTGATAAGCAAAAGCGGTGAGAAAACGGGGCGGGATCAAGAGCACGGTTGCGCAGGCCGGCGTGGTCGCCATGATGGCGGCCACGGCCGGCGTGGGGATCGGTTCGTCGGTGCACGCCGCCGCGACGCTGCTGGCCGCCGAAGGCCCGCTGGCGGGCAGCCTAACGGCGCTCATCCTCGGGGGAACCACCCAACCGACGCCCTCACCGGAATACGCGCGGACCGTCGAGAACCTGTACCTGAACCCGTTGGGGTTCAACGGCGGATCAACCGACTCCACGGTCTGCTATATGGACGGCACCGACCCGTGCAGCGCCCCACTTCAGGTGCTCACGACACCGCAACTGATCCAGCAGGGACCGAGCAGCCTCACGGCCGCGTCGGCGATCGTGCTCGCCGTGCAGAACCAATTCGACGCCAACCCCGGCGCATTCGACGCCGAACATCCGCTGACGATCTTCGGCTACTCCCAAAGCGCCACCGCCGAGTCGATCGCCATGACCCGACTCGCCGAAGCAGGCGTCCCGCTCGATTCGCTGCACTTCGTGTTCATCGGCGACCCCTCCACCCCGGACGGCATCTGGCAGCACCTGGAAGCAGCCATGGCCGCGATACTCGGCCCGAGCCTGACGAACTATCTCCTGAATCTTGCCGGGACGACCGACGTCCTGGGCAATTTGACGCCGAATGATCTGTACCCGGCAACCATTTACAGCCTGCCCGACGATCCGATCCCCAACTTCCTGGACGTCTACGCCTCCGAGGGCCTGTGGGGCGCGCTGCTGAGCATATTAGGGCCGCACGTGGAGTACTTCGGGCTGACGCCGGAGCAGGTCGCCGACGCGACCACGACGGTCGACGGCGCGCTGACCTACGTCAACATCGACGACAGCGACATCAACGGCCTCACCGCCTGGCTCGACGCGGTGTTCAGCGGCGGGGCCGCCAACAGCGGCCTGTTCGAGAGCCTCTGGGACTCACTGCAATTACTGTTCAACGACTTCTTCTGAGTCGCCCACGGTCACCCCGGCGGTTCTCTCCAACACCTTGACGATGGAGGTGAAGTCGGATTCGGGGCCCTCGTCACGCAACGTCGACTCCCACAGGGCGGCCACCGCGTCGGCGAGTTGCCTCGGCAGGCCCAGGGCGCTGGCCTCGTCCAGGTAGAGCCGTATGTCCTTGACCATCAGCCCGGTCGCGAACCCGTAGTCGAATGTCCTGGGCAGCACCGCTTTCGGGAACTTGTCGCGGCTGGCATGGGTTCCACCCGAGCCCGCATTGAGCACATCGATCATCACCTGCGGGTCGAGGCCGGCCTTGACGCCCATCACCATGACTTCGGCGGTGGCGGCCAGCGTGGTGGCCGCCATCAGGTTGTTGACCAGTTTCATCGTCTGGGCGGCGCCGGGTTTCTCGTCGACGAAGAACGGACGGCCGAGCTCTTCCAACAGCACCTTGGCGGTGTCGAACGCGGCGCGCGGCCCGGAGACCATGATGGCCAGGCTGCCCTGTGTCGCCCCGCCCACGCCGCCGCTGACCGGGGCGTCCAGCGCGGCGACGCCGCCGGCCTGCAGCGTGGCGTGATTGTGCTGCGCGGCAGTGGTTCCCACGGTTGAAAGGTCGATGAACAGCTTGATCTTCGCGCCGCCTGCCACCGATTCGGCGACCGCCGAGGACGCCTGCACCGACGGCAGACTGGCCAGCACGATCTCCGCCCGGTCGGCCACCTGCTGCGGGGAGGATGCCGCATGGGCGCCGAACTTCGTTGCGCGGTCGATCACGTCGCCGCGGGTGTCGTAGACCACCAGGTCGCGACCGGCTGCGGCCAGTCGGCCTGCCATCGGAAAGCCCATGTTTCCCAGGCCGATGAAGCCGATCATCAGCTGCTCTCGTATTCGGCGAAGGCCTCGCGGGCGATCCGGAAGCTGTCGACGGCGGCGGGGACGCCGGCGTAGATCGCCACCTGCATGAAGACCTCCCGGATCTCTTCGCGCGTGACGCCGTTGGTGAGTGCTCCCTTGACGTGGGTGCGCAGTTCGTTGGGCCGGTTGAGCACCGCGATCATCGCGAGGTTGAGCATGCTGCGCGTCTTGCGCGACAGGCCGTCGCGTCCCCACACTGCGCCCCAACAGTATTCGGTGACCAAGTCCTGGAACGGCGTGGAGAAGTCGTCACCGGTTGCGGCCTGGGCCACATACGCTTCGCCGAGGACGGCCGCGCGGATCTCGCGGCCCCGGTCATAGGTCTGTTGATCCATGAATCCTCCTTCGCGACGCGGAACGCAGTGAACGCAATGGCTGGGAGAACCATAGACTCAAACATGAGAATGTGATAATCACATGTGATGCACAGCAGCAGATACGCCACGGTTCCGGTAGCGCGGGCAACGCGCCGGCGGGGCAGCTACAAGGCCGCAGTCGCCCAGTTCGCCACTGCCGGCATGATCGTCGCCGCATCCGGCGCGGCGATCAGCCAACCCCTCGGTTCGCTGCTCCTCGAAGCGGCGCTGCTGGCCGCCGACGGCCCGCTGGCGGGCAGCCAGACCGCGCTCATCCTCGGCGGTACCGGCCAGCCGACGCCCTCGCCGGAATACGCACGGTCTGCCGAGAACCTGTATCTGAACCCACTGGGATTCAACGGTGGCTCAACCGACTCCACGGTCTGCTACATGGACGGCACCGACCCCTGCAGCGCCCCGTTGCAGGTGCTGACGACACCGGAGTTGTTACAGCAGGGCCCGAGCAGCCTGACGGGTGCGTCGCTGATCACGCTCGCCGTCCAGAACCAGTTCGACGCCAACCCGGGCGCCTTCGACGCCGATAACCCGCTGACGATCTTCGCCTACTCGCAGAGCGCCACCGCAGCGTCGATCGCCATGAGCCGACTCGTCGAAGCGGGCATCCCCACCGACTCGTTGCACTTCGTGTTCATCGGCGACCCGTCCGCCCCGGACGGCGTCTGGCAGTACCTGGAAGACGCCATGTACGCGACGCTGGGCAAGGACCTCACCGACTTCCTGCTCAACCTGCTCGGCATGACCGAGGTGTTGGGCGATCTGACGCCCAACGACCTGTATTCGGCGACCATCTACGGTCTGCCCGATGACCCGGTCTCCAATTTCGCCGACGCCTATGACAACTACGGTCTCTGGGGCGCGCTGCTGGGCATCTTCGGTCCCCACGTGCAGTACCTGGGATTGACCCCCGACCAGATCGCCAACGCGACCAGTTCCGTAGACGGCATGCTGACCTACATCGACATCGACAACAGCGAGATCAACGCCTTCGATGCCTGGCTCAGCGCGCTACTGTTCCACGGGGTCGCCAACAGTGATCCGTTCCAGGCCGTGTTCGACTCGTTGAACCTGCTTTTCAGCAATTTCTTCTGATCCCGTTCCAGCGCCCATTCCGGGGACGGTTCCGGGTATCACGCCACGCTCAGCCGTGCGGGGCCTCGGATATCTTGCTGTCCGGAGTTCCCACCGTCTTGCAGTAAGTCGCGACCGACAAACGGGTTGCCGAAATCTCCAAGTTGGAGGGTTCCGCGCCGCTCTTGTCTTTGAGCATCTTGCTGATCTCGTCGTCCTGCTTCTTCTCGTCCTGCTCGACGAAGTCCTTGCACCTGGTGTCGCCTCCGGTATTCATCACCTGCGAGGCCGAGCACCCACTGGACAGCAGCACACCGGCGGCCATGGCCGCAACCGCAATGTATTTCATCATTTTTCTCGCCCCTTACGCCTCGCGGCCGAACAGGCGCAACAGCCAAAGCAGGATGACTGCGCCCAGGATTGCAGTGAACAAAGTGAACCACCAACCTCCGCTCGCCGTGTCGACGACGAAGCTGAGCAGAAAACCGCCGATCAGAGCGCCGACAACGCCCACAACAATGTCGGTGAGCAGGCCGTACTTGGATTTCATGACGATGCCTGCGATCCAGCCTGCGATGGCGCCGATAATGATGTAGCCGATCCACCCGACACTGGTCAATGTTGTAGAGCGGGCGAGGAATTCGGTTGCCGCCACTGGGTCCATGGTGATCTCCTTTACAGCGCCTCCAATATCGCCGTCTTCTCCGGCGGCGCGGAGAATCAATACCCGTTCTCCGCGGTTATAAACGAACCGTGCGGATATCACGCCGCCGATCCCGCGGTGGCGGCTCGCTCAAAAACCGACGGCGCGCGCGGCCGTAAGCGATGATCGTCGCCATGAACGCCGTCGACGCGGGGCCCGGCAGCGCCCTGGCACTGCCACGCTTCCGCAACGTCATCTGGCTGATGCCGGCCGCCTACCTGCTGCACATCGTCGAGGAGTACCTGAGCGGCTTCCCCGAATGGGTCACCCACGACGTCCACGGCCGGTTCGACGACACCGCGTTCGCCCTCAACAACCTCGCGTTCATGGCGATCCTGGTGACGCTGGTCTACGCGAACTTCCGGAAGCGGACCCTTGCCCGCACCGTTGCGCTCGCGGTTTTTGCCAGCGCAAACCTGTTCTGGGACGCACTCTTTCATCTCGGGATGACGCCGATCCTCGATCGATACTCACCCGGGCTTCTCACCGCGATGCTGCTCTACTACCCGATCTGCCTGCTGATCGGCGTCATCGTCGTCAGGCAGGAGATCCTCACCGGGCGCCGGTTCGCGCTGGCCCTGCTGGGCGGTCTGGCGCTGTTCGCCTTCGTGGTCTGGTACGGGCTGTTCCACTTCGCCATCTGATCTCGGACGAAAAACACCCCGGCCCGTCAGGACCGGGGTGTTCTCGGCAGGACTACCTAGTGCGCGTGGCCGTGGTGCCCGTGGGCGTCGGCGGCCTCCTCGGCCGGCTTCTCCACGACGGCCGTCTCGGTGGTCAGCACCATGCGCGCCACCGAGGCGGCGTTGAGCACCGCGGACCGGGTCACCTTGACCGGGTCGACGATCCCGTCGGCAGCCAGGTCACCGTAGGTCAGGGTGGCGGCGTTGAAGCCCTGACCGGCCGGTAGCTCGGTGACCTTGCTGGTCACCACCGCGCCGTCCACACCGGCATTGTTGGCGATCCAGTACAGCGGCGCGCTCAGCGCGGCGCCGAACACCTCCACGCCCAGCTTCTCGTCACCGCTGAGCGAGGACGCCAGCTCCGTCAGTGCCGCGCGGGCCTGCAGCAGCGCGGTCCCGCCGCCGGTGATGATGCCCTCCTCGACGGCGGCCTTGGCGGCCGCCACCGCGTCCTCGACCCGGTGCTTGCGCTCCTTGAGGGCGGTCTCGGTGGCTGCGCCGACCTTGATCACCGCCACGCCGCCGGCCAGCTTGGCCAGCCGCTCCTCGAGCTTCTCGCGGTCCCAGTCGGAGTCGGTCGCCTCGATCTCGGCGCGCAGCTGCTTGACGCGCGCGGCGACAAGGTCGCCACCGCCAGCTCCATCAATGATGACGGTGTCGTCCTTGGACACCACCACCCGGCGCGCCGTACCCAGCACGTCCAGACCGGCCTCACGCAGCGTCAGTCCGACGTCGGGGTTGATCACCTGGGCGCCGGTGACGATCGCGAGATCCTCCAGGAACGCGTTGCGCCGATCGCCGAAGTACGGCGCCTTGACCGCGACGGCCTTCAGCGTCTTGCGGATCGCGTTCACCACCAACGTCGACAGCGGCTCGCCCTCGACGTCCTCGGCGATGATCACCAGCGGCTTGCCCGCCTCGACGACCTTCTCCAGCAGCGGCAGCAGGTCGGGCAGCGAGCTGACCTTGTCGCGGTGCAGCAGGATCAGCGCGTCCTCCAGGACGGCCTCCTGCGAGTCGAAATCGGTGACGAAGTAGGCCGACAGGAAGCCCTTGTCGAAGCCGACGCCGTCGGTGATCTGCAGTTCGGTGGACAGGGTCGAGGACTCCTCCACGCTGACCACGCCATCAGCGCCGACCTTGGTCATCGCCTCGCCGACCATTTCACCGATCTCCTCGTCGCGCGAGGACACGTTGGCCACCTGTGCGATCGACTCCTTGCCGGAGACCGGGGTCGCCGCGGCCAGCAGCGCCTCGGATACCGCGTCGGCCGCCTTGGCGATACCGGCGCCCAGCGCGATCGGGTTGGCGCCCGCTGCGACGTTGCGCAGCCCGCCGGAGATGATGGCCTGGGCCAGCACGGTGGCGGTGGTGGTGCCGTCGCCGGCCACGTCGTTGGTCTTGGTGGCCACCGACTTCACCAGCTGGGCGCCGAGGTTCTCGAACGGGTCCTCCAGGTCGACCTCGCGGGCGACCGTGACGCCGTCCATGGTCACCGTCGGGCCGCCGAACGACTTGGCCAGCACCACGGCGCGGCCGCGCGGGCCCAGCGTGACCCGGACCGCGTCGGCCAGTTTGTCGACGCCGGTCTCCAAGGCCCGCCGGGCGGCCTCGTTGAACTCAATCTGCTTGCTCACGAATGTCAACCCTTTCCCTGCACGCGTGCCGCCCCGGACATCACCCGTACTACGGGGATCTCCGGGGCGGGCACGGTGTCTGCTTGTGGCTACTTGCCGACGATGGCCAGCACGTCGCGCGCGGACAGGATCAGGTATTCCTCGCCGCCGTACTTGATCTCGGTGCCGCCGTACTTGCTGTAGATGACGACGTCGCCTTCCTTGACGTCCAGCGGGATCCGCTTGTCGCCGTCCTCATCCCACCGGCCAGGGCCGACGGCGACGACGGTACCTTCCTGCGGCTTCTCCTTGGCGGTGTCCGGAATGACCAGACCGGAAGCGGTCGTGGTCTCGGCCTCGTTGGCCTGAACGAGGATCTTGTCCTCGAGTGGCTTGATGTTCACGCTCGCCACGATTGGAGCCCTCCACATTGTCTGGATGCGACCCGGCTCGCGGCCTGGTCGCATCGGAACGTACTTACTTAAGGTGTTCGGCATTCGTGCGAGCCCTCGCGTCGTCGTCGCGGGTGCCGAGCCAGGATTCGTCCGACTGCCACCTAGCACTCTATACACGAGAGTGCTAGCACTCAAGGTGGGGGCGGTGCTTCCTCGGTATCCGGCCCGCTCACCCGCGAGCGTGCGCAGAAACGGCAGTTCACCGGGCGTGTCGATCGGGAACGCGCACGCTCGCGCAAACGACCGGTAGGCCCGGATCGGTGGCCACATCCAGCGGCGACGGCGGCACCCCGGCGGCGATCAGCTGCGCCGCGAACGCCGCGATCATCGCGCCGTTGTCGGTGCACAACCGCAGCGGCGGGATCCGCAGCGTCAAACCCGCCGCCGCGCAGCGCTGCTCGGCCAGCTCGCGCAGCCGGGAGTTGGCCGCCACCCCGCCGGCGATCAGCAGCGTGGAAACCCCCAGATCAGTGGCGGCCCGCACCGCCTTGGCGGTCAGCACGTCGGCGACGGACTCCTGGAAGCCGGCCGCCACATCGGCGGACACGAAGTCGGGGTGGGCCTCCACATAGCGGGCCACCGCGGTCTTCAGGCCCGAGAAGCTGAACACGTACGGGGCGTCGCGCGGACCGGTCATCCCGCGCGGGAATGTGATCGCGTCGCGGTCGCCGGTGCGGGCCAGCTCGTCGAGCACCCGCCCGCCCGGATAGCCCAGCCCCAGCAGCCGGGCCACCTTGTCGTAGGCCTCCCCCGCGGCGTCGTCGACGGTGCTGCCCAACTCGACGATCGGTTCCCCCAGCGATCGCACGTGCAGCAGGTGGGTGTGGCCGCCGGAGACCAACAGGCCCACGCACTCGGGCAGCGGGCCGTGGGCGTAGACATCGGCGGCCAGGTGCCCGCCCAGGTGGTTGACCGCGTAGAACGGCACTCCCCAGGCCGCCGCATAGGCCTTGGCCGCGGCCGCGCCCACCAGCAGCGCTCCGGCCAGGCCGGGTCCGATGGTGGCGGCCACCGCATCGGGACGCTGCACCCCGGCCGTGTCCAGCGCCCGGCGCATCGTCGGGCCCAGCGCCTCCAGGTGGGCCCGCGACGCGATCTCGGGCACCACCCCGCCGAACCGGGTGTGCTCTTCGACGCTGGAGGCCACCTCGTCGGCCAGCAGCGTCAGCGTGCCGTCGGCCGCCAGCCGGGTGATGCCGACACCTGTTTCGTCGCAAGAGGATTCGATGGCCAGCACGATTGTCATGAACGGGACTCCCGCCGCATCATGTAAGCGTCCGCGCCGTTGCGGTAGTAGCGCTTGCGCACCCCGGTCTCGACGAAGCCGACCTCGCGGTACAGCCCGATCGCCGCGACGTTGTCGGTGCGGACCTCCAGGTGCACGACGCCGCCGGCCGCGTAATCCAGTAGGTCAGCCAGCAGGCGCCGTCCGATCCCGCGGCCCTGATGAGCAGGGTCCACCCCGATGGTGTGCACCTCGAACTCGAACGGCGGGGTACGCCCCAGCCGTGCGATCCCGCCGTAGCCCACCAGTCGGTCGCCGATCCGGGCCGCGACATAGTGGTGGTCGGCGGCGCCGATCGCCCGGCTGAAAGCCGCGGGCGGCCACGGGTCGTCGCCGCCGAACAGCTGGGCCTCCAGTTCGGCGCAGCGCGCCGCATCACTGTCGAGCAGCGCACCGATATCCACCGGTGGGGCCGCCGAAACCGGCGGCTTGGCATCGGGGCGGCGCAGGTACAACGGCACCAGCGGCGCTGGCACACTGTCCCAATCACGCACCGCCGCAACCAGGCCCGTCGGAGTCGGGTAGGCGACGCCGAGCACCGGGAGGCCGAACAGGCCGGCGTGCGCCGGCGAGCCGGCGACCGCCGCGGCCTCGCCGAGGTCGACGTCGGCCGGGGCACCGACCGCGGGGCCGGCCACCCGGACACCGTCGCGGTAGCGCGCCCAATAGACCTCGCGGCGCCGGGCGTCGGTGACCACCAGGGCCTCCCCTTTTGACACCGCCGGTGTCATTACCCCGATGGCGTCGAGGCTGCAGACCCCGCGCACCCCGATGCCCAGTGCGTGTCCGTAGGCGGCGGCGCTGGCCATCCCGACCCGCAGTCCGGTGAACGGGCCCGGCCCGCAGCCCACCACCACCGCAGTCAGATCGGGCATGCCGAGCCCCGCATCGGCCAGTGCGGCAATCACATTGGGGGTGAGCCACTCGGCGTGCGCCCGGGCGTCCAGTGTCACCCGCTCGGCAAGGACGGTCGGTCGACCAGCCTCATCCAGGCGCACCAGGCCCGCGGTGACCGCTGGCGTGGCGGTGTCGATGGTCAGGATCGTCGCGGTCACGGCGTGTGCCATCGCCAGGTCGCGGTGCGGGCTTCGGTGTCGGCGCCGCGGTCCAGCCGGACGTCCAGGTGCCGCTCCGAGAGTCGCTCGGCCAGTCCTTCGCCCCACTCCACCACGACGACAGCGTCGACGAGTTCGGTGTCCAGGTCCAGCGAGTCCAACTCGGCCAGCAGGTCCAGCCCCTTCTCGTCGAGCAGCCGGTACAGGTCGACATGGATCATCGACGGGGCGCCGGGCCGGCGGGCCCGATGTTCGCGAGCCAACACATATGTCGGCGAGGTGACCGGGCCATCGACGTCCAAGGCCGCCGCGATCCCCTTGGCCAACACCGTCTTTCCGGCGCCGAGCGGACCGGACAGCACCACGACGTCGCCGGCGCGCAGCTGTCCACCGAGGCGCGCACCCAGGGCGATGGTCTCGGCGGCCGTCGCCAGGTGCTGCATGTCAGCCACTGCGCCCGGCCTTCCGGCGCAGCCGGCGGGTCAGCGTGACCCGGCGGGGGGTGGCCCGCTCCACCAACCGCACCAGCGCGTCATCGATGATGTCGGGTTCCTCCAGCTGCACCAGATGCCCCGCCCCGGGCACGATCACCAGCTCGCAGTCCCACAGCGCGGCCGCCATCGCCCGCGAGTAGCCGTCCGGGGTGAGCAGATCGCGGTCGCCGCAGGCGACCAGGGTCGGGATCTTGGCCAACGTCGCCAGTGCGGCACTCTCGTCGTGAACCTCCAGTGCATGCAGGAATCCGACCATGGTGGCCACCGGGGTGGTGTGCATCATCTCCTCGGAGAACGCCACCACGCTCGGGCTGATCTGGTCGGTGCCGTAGGAGGCGGCGCGCAGGATCGGCGCGATCACCCGGCGGGCCGCGCCGCGACCGCGGTGCACCAGGCCCGGGACGTACCGCACGGTGAACTGGACCGCCTCCAGGGCCGGGTTGCGCAGGATCTCGCCCAGCGGTGACCGGGAAACGCCTTTGGCCGCTGAGGAGATCAGGGCAGCGCCCACGATCCGGTTGCGGTAGCGCTGCGGAAACTGCCGGGCATGCGACAACACCGTCATTCCGCCCATCGAATGCCCGACCAATACCACCGGTCCGCGCGGCACCGTCGCGGCCAGCACCGCCTCCAGATCCTGGCCGAGCCGGGGCACGGTGTAGGTATCCGGCGGGGCGACAGTGGAATCACCGTGGCCGCGTTGGTCGTAGAAGACCATCCGGACCTGCCTGCCCCATTCGGCGGTTAATCGCGCCCGCTGAAAGTGGAACGAGCCCATCCGCAGGCAGAAACCGTGCGCGAACACCACGGTCAGCGGCGCGTTTCGGGGCCCCACGTCGCGGACCGCCAGTTCGACACCGTCGTCGGTGACCACCACCGAACTGTGGTCGTGCGCCAGCATCTCGAAATCCTCGGCGGCGTAGGGATCGTCGGAGGTGGTGCGCCGGGTCAGCGAGCGCGCGATGGTGGATCCGGCGATGGTGCCGACGGCGGTCAGCCCGGCCGCCCCGGCCAGCCAGCCGCCGGTTCGCAGGTTGGCGCGCCGCCGGTTAACGGCCATCGGACCCGACTCCCCGGTAGCGTCTGGCGACCCGCCCGCGCGGTGAGTTCACCACCTCGTAGTGGATGGTGCCCAGTTCGTCGGCCCAGTCCTGGGCCAGGGGCTCGCCATTGGTTCCGGGTCCGAACAGGATGACCTCGTCACCCTCGGTCACGTCGACCGGACCGGGGCCGAGGTCGACGACGAACTGGTCCATGCAGACCCGTCCCACGCTGGGCCGGCGCCGGCCGTTGATCAGCACGTCGAACCGGCCGCTCAGCGGGCGGAACACCCCGTCGGCGTAGCCCATCGGCACCAGCGCCAGGGTGGTGTCGGCCTCGGCGATCCAGGTGTGCCCGTAGGAGACGGCCTCGCCGGCCTTGATCGAGCGGACCAGCACCACAATGGATTTCAGCGTCATGGCAGGGATCAGGCCCAGGTCGCCGCGCTCGGGGAGCGGGCTGAGCCCATAGACGGCGATGCCGGGGCGCACCATGTCGAACGCCAGGTCCGGCCGCGTCATCACTCCGGCAGAATTGGCGAGGTGGGCCACCTCGAACGCCAGGCCCTGGTCGCGAGCCAGCGCGAGCATATCGGAGAACCGTTGGGCTTGAACGTTGTTCACCGGATTATCGGCTTCGTCGGCACAGGCCAGATGCGACATCAGGCCCCGCACCCGGACCGCGTCGTCGGCGACGGCGCGGCGCAGCGCGCCCAGCAACTCGGGGTAGCCGGTGGCGCCGATGCCGTTGCGGTTCATGCCGGTGTCGGCCTTGACCGTCACCGTGGCGGTGCGGCCGGTGCGGACCACGGCGTCGAGCAACTCGTCCAGCTGCCGCGCCGAGGAGACCGCGATCTGCACATCGGAGTTCAGGGCGGGCGCGAAGTCGGTGTCGGGCCCGTGCAGCCACGCCAGCACCGGGGCGCCGATGCCGGCCGCCCGCAACGCCAGCGCCTCGTCGACGGTGGCGACCCCGAGTTCGGCCGCACCGGCGGCCAGCGCCGCGCGAGCCACCTGCGCCGCGCCGTGGCCGTAGCCGTCGGCTTTGACCACGGCCATCACCTCGGCGGCGCCGGCCTGGTCGGACAGCACCCGCACGTTGTGGGCGATGGCGTCCAGGTCCACCAGCGCTTCGCCGAGCAGGCCGGCCGTTCGGGATGTGGCAGTCATGTCAGCGTCAATTGTCCCAGAACCCGCCGGATGGCCCGTCGAGTGAGCGGTTTGGTCGCGAAAACGGCCGATTCCGGTGCCAAAACGCTCACTCGACCGACGGCGGCCTGTGAATGGACGTCGGCACCGGACCGGCGACTGATGCCACGCTGCGGTGATGCAAGCACCACGCGGGCCGATCCTGGCGTCCGAGGCTCTGGCTCGCCGCGCGGTGACCCGCGCCGAACTGCGCCGCGACTACGTCGGCATCTATCCGGGCGTTTGGGTGCCACGCGAGTCGCAACGCACGGCGCGGCAGCGCGCCTACGCCGCGTGGCTGTGGTCGCGCCGCCGAGGGGTGCTCGCCGGGGTGTCGGCGTCGGCGATGCTCGGCGCGAAGTGGATCGACGGCGACGCCCCCGCCGAGCTGGTGCACAGCAATCGACGAGCACCGCCGCTGCTGACGGTGCACACCGACACTCTGCTGCCCGGCGAGGTGCAGATGGTTCGCGGCCTACCGGTGACAACGGCCGCCCGCACCGCCTTCGACCTGGGCAGACGTTTGCCGACCACCGAGGGCGTGCAGCGCGTCGACGCGCTCATGAACGCCACCGATCTCAAGGTGGTGGACATCGCGGCGGTGGCCGACGCGCACCGGGGCGCCCGAGGGCTGCGGCAGCTCGATACCACGCTGCGGCTTGTCGACGACAGGTCCGAATCGCCGTATGAGTCGCTCACCCGGCTGCGACTCGTACAAGCCGGTTTCCCGCTACCACAGACTCAAATACCGGTGTACGACGCCCAGGGCAACGTCGGCGCTCGCATCGACATGGGTTGGGAGGAATACCTCGTCGGCGCCGACTTCGAGGGCGCCCACCATTGGCTTGACCCCAAGCAGCGGGAACGTGACGCGGAGCGTTACAACTTCATCGCCGAGGCCGGCTGGATCGACATCCGGTTGACGTCTCGCACGCTGCACCTACGTCCCGAAGTCTTCCTGGAGCGGGTCGGGGCGGCGTTGATCAGCCGGGGCTGCCCGAAAACCTGGTGACCGGCCCGCCGAGTGTGCGGTTCAGTCGCCGAATTCGCGATTCTGCGACCTAAAACGCACACTCAGCGAGGCAAGGCCGGGGAAACCCTAATGCGAGAAGTGCTGCTGATCGTCGAAATGCCCCCCGGGCTTGAGCCGGTCGAGGGCGGTCACCGCCTTCATGGTGTCGTCGAAGAGCGCCCGGGCCAGGTCCGCCGAGAGGCCCTCGCGGACCACCACGCGTAAAACCGCGACGTCCTCGGCGCCCTCGGGCATGGTGTAGGCCGGCACCTGCCAGCCGAATGTGCGCAGCTCGTGGGAGACGTCGAACTCGGTGTAGCCGCGGTCACCGGCGAGGCGGAAGCTGACCACCGGGATCGCCGATCCGTCCGAGATGACCTCGAAGTGCTCAGAGTCGGCCAGTTGGTGCGAGAGCCAGCGGGCGGTGTCGGACAGCGTGCGCATCACCTCGGTGTAGCCGCTGCGGCCGAGTCGCAGGAAGTTGTAGTACTGGCCGACGACCTGGTTGCCCGGCCGGGAGAAGTTCAGCGTGAAGGTGGGCATGTCCCCGCCGAGATAGTTGACCCGGAACACCAGTTCCTCGGGCAGATAGTCGGCGCCCCGCCACACCACGAAGCCGATCCCCGGGTAGGTGAGGCCGTACTTGTGACCACTCACGTTGATCGACACCACCCGCGGCAGCCGGAAGTCCCACTTGAGGTCCGGGTGCAGAAACGGCACCACGAATCCGCCACTCGCCGCGTCGACGTGCACCGGCACGTCGGGACCGCCGCCGGCGGCCAGCTTGTCGAGCGCGGCACAGATCGCCTCGACGGGCTCCAGTTCGCCGGTGTAGGTGGTGCCCAGGATCGCCACCACCCCGATGGTGTTCTCGTCGACGGCATCGACGACCTGCTCCGGGGTGATCACGTAGCGACCCTGCGCCATCGGCAGGTAGCGGGGCTCGACGTCGAAGTAGCGGCAGAACTTCTCCCACACCACCTGGACGTTGGAGCCCATCACCAGGTTGGGCGTGCGCCCCTGCCAATCGCCGACCTTGGCGCGCCAGCGCCACTTGAGCGCCAGCCCGCCGAGCATCACCGCCTCGGACGAGCCGACGGTGGACACCCCGATGGCGCTGGCCGGGTCGTCGTCGCGCAGGTTCTCGGCGTGGAACAGGTCGGCGACCATGGACACGCAGCGCTGCTCGATGGCCGCGGTGGCCGGATACTCGTCCTTGTCGATCATGTTCTTGTCGAACGACTCCGCCATCAGCGCCGACGCCTCAGGGTCCATCCAGGTGGTGACGAAGGTGGCCAGGTTCAGCCGCGAACTACCGTCGAGCATCAGCTCGTCGTGGATGAAGCGGTAGGCGGCCTGCGGCTCCATCGACTCGTCGGGCATCCGCAACGCCGGGACCGGTGAGGTGAACAATCGCCCGGTATAGGCCGGGGCGATGGTGTGTGCGGGGACGGACGGGTGGGAATGGGTCACAGCGACTCCTCTTCTCATAGCTCGGCCAGAGCGGTGCGGATGTGGGCCAAGATGCGCGACGCCGACGTGGGGGTGTCGCCGGGTCCGGGGTCGGCGGCCGAGGCCGCGGCCGCCCGGGTGTGCACGAACGCGGCGGCCGCGGCGGCCTGGGCAGCGGGCAGGCCCGAGGCCAGCAGTGCGCCGATCATCCCGGACAACACGTCCCCGGAGCCGGCGGTGGCCGCCCAGGATCCGCCCGACGGGTTGAGATAGACCGGGCCGCGCCCATACGGCGGTCCCGGTGTCGGCTCTCCTCCGTCGAGCCTCGCCGAACCGCCGGCCGGATCGGCGACGACGGTGACGTTGCCCTTCAGCAGCACGGTGGCCCCGAACTTCTCGGCGAGGGCCCGGGCCGCGCCGACCCGGTCGTCGCCGGGCGGGTGCCCGGCCAGCCGGGCGAACTCCCCGGCGTGCGGGGTGAGCACGGTGGGTGCGGCTCGGTCGGCCACCAGCGACGGGTGGGCGGCCAGGATGGTCAGCGCGTCGGCGTCGACGATCACCGGCACGTCGGTGCCGAGCGCGAACCACAGCGCGGCGGCGCCGGCCTCGTCGGTACCCAGGCCCGGTCCCACCACCCAGGCCTGCACCCGGCCGGCGGCGGCGGGGCTGGGCGCGGCCACCACCTCGGGCCAGTGCGAAACCACTTCGGCGGCAGCACTTCCGGCGTAGCGCACCATGCCGGAGGTGGCGGCCACCGCCGCGCCGGCACACAGGATCGCCGCGCCCGGGTAGGTCGCCGAGCCGGCCAGGACTCCCGTGACGCCCTGGGTGTACTTGTCGTCGCGCGGCCCGGGCGCCGGCCAGCACGCCTCGACGTCCGCGGCTTCCAGCGAGCGGGTGTCGGTGGCCGGCAATTCCAGGCCGATGTCGATGAGCTCGACCCGCCCGCACTGTCCCAGCGCGTGTACGGGTTTGAGGCCGCCGAAGGTGACGGTAAGCGCGGCGCGCACCGCGGGGCCCTCGGCGGCCCCGGTGTGCGGGTCCAGGCCACTGGGAATGTCGACGGCCACCACCGGGATGCCCGCGGCCTCCACCGCGGCGAATGCTTCGGCGGCGTTCGGGCGAAGCGCACCCCGCCCGGAGATCCCGACCACCCCGTCGATCACCAGATCCGTTGCGGGCGAAACCGTATCGACGATCCGGCCGCCGGCCCGCCTGAATGCCGCCAGACCCTTGGCGTGAGCGCGCTCCGGGTTGAGCAGGATCGCACTGGCCGCCGCGCCGCGCCGGCGCAGCAGCGTGGCGGCCCACAGTGCGTCACCCCCGTTGTCTCCGGAGCCGACCACCGCGCACAAGCTGCGGCCGGCCACCCCGCCGGTGCGCCCGGCCAGTTCCCGGGCGATCGCCGTGGCGAGGCCGAATGCGGCCCGGCGCATCAAGACCCCGTCGGGCAGGGTCGCCAGCAGCGGCGCTTCGGCGGCGCGGATCACCTCGACGGTGTAATAGTGCCGCACGGCCCCTTCCTCGCCCTTCCTCGTCCGTCCTGGTCCGTCCTCGTCCTGGCCAGGCTAGTTGCCCGGGCCGGACGGGGCGGGTCAATGGGTAACAGGCCCCCGGTGCCGACTCTTGATCAGCAACGATGGCTCAAGTATCGTCCGAATCAATTTCGCGACGCACAGTAGCGGATCGATGCAGTCCGATGGAAAGGGTCCGAGTTGCCGCGCAACCGCTACGCCGGGGAACCGTTCACCACCGCCGACGCCGATATCGCCGCCGCCTTGGAGCAGGTCTCCATTCCGACCTTGCTGCTGTCGTGCGTGCACATCACCGGCGACCCCCGTTTCATCCGGGAGTTCAAGCAGAACGGGATCTTCCTCAACGAGATTCAGGGGTTCATGTCCGAAGAGGACAAGGCCCGCGCCCGCGCCGAAGCGCTGCCGGTGATCATCGACTACCGCGACCGCGGCTGCCCGCAACCGGCACCGCTGCCCGCCGAGCTGATCAAGGAGATGATGGACTGGGCGGCGTGCGAGACCGTCCCGGACGACTACCTGGGCCTGCTCGCCGAGGAACTCGACCTCACCGGAGTCGACCCCCGCCGCCCCGCACCGCTGCAACCGGAGCGGGCAGCGGAGCTTCCGGTGGTGGTGATCGGCTGCGGCGAATCGGGAGTGTTGGCCGGAATCCGGCTGGCGCAGGCCGGTATTCCCTTCACCATCGTCGAGAAGAATGCCGGCCCGGGCGGCACCTGGTGGGAGAACGATTATCCGGGAGCCCGGGTGGACGTCGCCAACCACTTCTACTGCTTCAGCTTCGAACCCAACAACGATTGGGGGCACTACTTCGCCGAACAGCCGGAACTGCAAGCCTATTTCACCGATGTCATCGCCAAACACGGTCTGGGCCAACATATCCAGTGGAATACCGAGGTGACCGACGCCGCCTGGGATGAGGCCACCGGGACCTGGACGCTGACCACGCGCACCGACGACGGGGCGGTGTCGGCCATGTCGGCGCGCGCGGTGATCACGGCGGTCGGCCAGCTCAACCGCCCGAACCTGCCGGATCTCGACGGCGCGGACAGCTTCACCGGGCCGTCGTTTCACTCCGCGGCCTGGGACCACAGCATCGATCTGACCGGCAAGCGGGTGGCGCTGATCGGGGCGGGCGCCAGCGGATTCCAGATCGCACCGGCGATCGCCGGAAAGGTGGAGCACCTCACGGTGTTTCAGCGCACCGCACAGTGGATGTTCCCCAACCCGATGTATCACGACGCGGTCGGCGACGGGGTGCGCTGGGCACTGGAGCACCTGCCGTTCTACGGCCGCTGGTACCGGTTTCTGCTGCTGTGGCCCGGCGCCGACAAAGGCCTGGAGGCCGCCCGGGTGGACCCGGACTATCCCGACCAGGACTACGCCGTCAGCGAGGTCAACGCGCTGGCCCGGCAGATGTTCACCGGCTGGATCACCGATCAGGTCGGCGACGACGAGGAGCTGTTGGCCAAGGTGCTGCCGGACTATCCGGCCACCGGCAAACGCACCCTGCAGGACAACGGCACCTGGCTCAAAACGCTGCAACGCGACAACGTCGACCTGGTCCGCACCCCGATACGCACGCTCACGCCGAGCGGCGTCCAGACCGACGACGGCGTCCACCGCGAGGTCGACGTAATCGTCTACGCCACCGGGTTTCGGCACACCGACGTGCTGTGGCCGATGCGCATCACCGGCCGCAACGGCACCGATCTGCATGCGCTGTGGGGCCGCCGGCCGTATGCGTACCTGGGCATCACCGTGCCCGGATTCCCGAACTTCTTTCTGCTCTACGGCCCCGGCGCTCATCTGGCGCACGGCGGCAGCCTGATCTTCAACTCGGAGTTGGAGATGCGCTACATCGACGCCTGCCTGGCCAAACTCGCCGAGGAGCAGCTGCACTGCATCGAGCCGACCGCACAGGCGGCAGCCGAATGGCATCGGGTCACGCAGGAGGGCATCAAGAACACGGTGTGGGCACACCCGGCGGTCACGCACTCCTACTTCAAGAACGCCGACGGCGAGATCCACACGGTGAGCCCCTGGCGGCTCGACGAGTACTGGTCGATGGTACGCGAACCGGACTGGTCACAGTTCGTCGTCTGCAAAGGAGCGGTGGAGTGAGCGGAGTCGTCATCACCGGTGCGGCCTCGGGAATCGGCCGGGCGTGCGCCGAGGCGCTGATTGCCGACGGACGTCGGGTTGCGTTGTGGGACATCGCCCCCGGGGTTCTCGAGGTGGCCGACGGGATGGCGATGCCAGGTGCGGTGGTCGACGTCTGCGACGATGCCGCGCTGCCCGCTGCGGTCGCGGCCGCGGCCGATGCGCTCGACGGCATCGACGGACTGGTGCATGCGGCGGGCCGGGTGCTGCCCGAACCGGTGGGCGCCTACACCGGCGAATCCTGGGATGCCGTCATGGATGTCAACCTGCGCGCCCAGGCGATGCTGGTGCAGCTGATGCTGCCACATCTGGAGGCGGTCGCCCGCGCCGGCGGTAGCCCAGCGGTGGTCGGCATCTCCAGCATCGAGGGCCTGACCGCCAACCCCTTCATCCCGGCCTACTGCGCGTCCAAGGCGGGACTGCTGGGGCTGACCCGGTCGATGGCCGCGCAGCTGGGCCCGGCCGGAATCCGGGTCAACGCGATCTGCCCGGGCTTCATCGAGACTCCGATGCTGCAGATCGCACTCGACGTCGAGGAGGTCGCCGCCGGCTTCGTCGCCGCCGCGCCGCTGGGACGCATCGGACAGCCGGCCGAGGTGGCTGCGGCGGTGGCGTTCCTGATGTCGCCGCGGGCGTCATTCATCACCGGCACCCAGCTCGTCGTCGACGGTGGAGTCACCGCCCGGCATCCGTGAACTAGAACACCCAGCTCTGCGGTGCTGCGATGACGAACCCGTGGATCGCGACGGGACCGTTGTACACGCTGCGGGCAACCTGGGGTTCTTTGAGCACGCAGACCACGTCGGTGGACGGCGGCGTCCCGCAGACCATCGACTGGGCGGGTGAGAGATCCCAGAACGCGATCTTGTGGCCCACCGGAAGCCTCACAGCCGGTGGCGCTCCGGCGCTCCGGTCTTCCGGCGGTGTGTGCACGAAACGGGCGGGCACACTTGACTTCCCGTAGATCCCGGGCAACTGCACAGCCCCGGCGTCCGGCGGCGCCCCCGGAATGTCGCCCGTGCAGTTGATCTCATGGGTGATCCTGCCCTGCCGGGTCCGGCAGACCAGTCCCGAGTCGGTGACAAAGGCCACCGCGGGCAGCCTGGGCAGCTCGCTGACGGAATCGGGCAGCGGCCCGCTGTCGTCGATCAGCGAGTCCACATCTGGGAATACCGGTGTCGCACCGGAATCCGGCGCCGTCACCAGCAGAACGGCTGACGTGACCGCCGCTGCCAATGCCCGCCGTGCCACGCGGATTCAAACCTTATTCGACCGTGACCGACTTGGCCAGGTTGCGCGGCTTGTCGACGTCGTAACCCCGAGCCTGGGCCACCCCGGCGGCGAACACCTGCAGCGGAATGGTCGATAACAGCGGCTGGTAAAGCGTTGGTACGCCCGGGATCTCGATCAGGTGGTCGGCGTAAGGCCGTACCGTCTCGTCGCCCTCCTCGGCGATCACGATGGTGACCGCACCACGAGCTTGGATCTCGCGGATGTTGGAGAGCAGCTTGGAGTGCAGCATCGCCGCGTTCTTGGGCGAAGGCATCACCACGATCACCGGCAGATCGTCCTCGATCAGCGCGATCGGGCCGTGCTTGAGCTCGCCGGCAGCGAAACCTTCGGCGTGCATGTATGCCAGCTCTTTGAGCTTCAAGGCGCCTTCCAGCGCCACCGGGTAGCCGACGTGACGGCCGAGAAAGAGCACCGCACTCGATTTCGCGAACTGCCGCGCCAGCTCGGCCACCGAGTCGATGCCCTCCAGCACGCGCGACACCAGTTCGGGCATCGCTTCCAACTGCAGGTACTCGCGCTCGACCTCGTCGGGGTACTTGGTGCCCCGGGCCTGCGCCAGCGCCAGACCGACCAGATAGTTCGCGGTGATCTGCGCCAGGAACGTCTTCGTCGAGGCGACACCGATCTCCGGGCCGGCGCGGGTGTAGATCACCGCGTCGCACTCGCGCGGGATCTGCGAGCCGTTGGTGTTGCAGACCGCCAGCACCTTCGCCTTCTGTTCTTTGGCGTGCCGGACGGCTTCCAGGGTGTCGGCGGTCTCACCGGACTGGCTGATCGCCACCACCAGGGTGCTGCGGTCCAAAACCGGGTCCCGGTAGCGGAATTCGCTGGCCAGTTCCACCTCCACCGGCAGCCGCGTCCAGTGCTCGATCGCGTACTTGGCCAGCAGGCCGGAGTGATACGCGGTACCGCAGGCCACCACGAACACTTTGTCGATCTCACGCAACTCCTGATCGGAGAGGCGCTGCTCGTCGAGCACGATGCGGCCGTCCTCGAAGTGCCCGAGCAGCGTCTCGGCCACCGCGGTGGGCTGCTCGGCGATCTCCTTGAGCATGAAGTACTCGTAGCCGCCCTTCTCAGCGGCCGACAGGTCCCAATCGATATGAAATGGGCGGGCAGTGCCGGTCATGTCCTGGCCTGCGAAGTCGGTGATGCGGTAGCTGTCCGCGGTGATCACCACCGCCTGGTCCTGGCCGAGCTCGATCGCGTTGCGGGTGTAGGGGATGAACGCCGCCACGTCCGAGCCGAGGAACATCTCACCGTCGCCGATCCCGACCACCAGCGGGGTGGACCGGCGCGCCGCCACGATGGTGCCGGGCTCGTCGGCGTGGGCGAACACCACGGTGAAGTGGCCTTCCAGCCGGCGCACCACGGCCAGCACCGACGCCACGAAGTCTCCTGCGGTGTCGCCGTGACGGTACGCGCGGGCCAGCAGGTGGACGGTCGCCTCGGTGTCGGTTTCGCTGGTGAATTCCACTCCCTCGCGCTCCAACTCGTCGCGCAGCGCAGTGAAGTTCTCGATGATGCCGTTGTGGACCACGGCGAACTTGGAGGCCGCATCGCGGTGCGGGTGGGCGTTGCGGTCGGTCGGCCGGCCGTGGGTGGCCCAACGGGTGTGGCCCAACCCGGTGCCGCCGACCAGGAGGGCCGGATCGGTGTCGGCCAGCTCGGCTTCCAGGTTGGCTAGCCGGCCGGCGCGGCGGCGGATGGTCAGCTGCCCGACGCCGTCGACGACGGCGATTCCGGCGGAGTCGTAGCCGCGGTATTCCATGCGGCGCAGCGCCTCGACGACGACCTCGCGCGCGGGCCGCTGCCCGACGTAGCCGACGATTCCGCACATAGCTGTTCAGGGTAGTGCAACAGCGGACGCCCCTCAGCAATCGCGCAGGTCAGCGAAGCCCTGACCGTCGCGCGCCGCAGTGCGTTAACGTCATCTGGTGGCCAGCATCAAGCGTCTTTACACCGCACTGACCCGACCCGGTCCGCACCGCGTCCTGCGAGGCGACTTGGCCTATGCCGGGCTGGCCGGTGTGGTGTACACCCCGGCGTCCGGTTACCGGCTTCCCGCGGTGGCGTTCGGTCACGACTGGCTGACCGGAGCGCACCGCTATGCCGGACTGCTAGAGCATCTGGCCTCGTGGGGCATCGTTGCCGCCGCCCCCGACACCTGCCGCGGCCTGGCGCCGTCGGTGCTGGACTCGGCCGCCGACTTGGGCCGTGCGCTGGAGATCGCCACCGAGATCCGGTTGGGGCCGGGGCGTATCAGCGTCGACCGCGCCCGGCTTGCGGTGGCCGGCCACGGCTTCGGCGGTTCGGCCGCGGTGTTCGCCGCCGCCGGGTCGGCGGTGAAGCCCAAAGCGGTAGCGGCGATCTTCCCGACCGTCACCACTCCGCCCGCCGAGCAGGCGGCGGAGATACTGGCTGTGCCCGGCGTGGTGTTCGCCGGCCCCGGCGACGCGAAGGCGCTGCGCTCCAATGCTGTTGAGCTGGCCCACGCCTGGCCGTCGGCGACGCTGCGGGTGATCGCCAAGACCTCCCCTGCCGGCCTGCCGCAGGGCCGTCGGCTGACCGGGTTCTTCGGGCTACCGACCTCCGACCGGCGCACCCAGCGGCGGGTACGCGCTCTGCTGGCCGGATACTTGCTGGCGCAGCTGGTCGGCGACAAGACCTATCGGGAGTTCGCCGACCCGCAAGTGCCGCTTCCGCGTACCGAGCAGCTCGAGGCGCTGCCGGAGCCGGTGAGCCCCGAGGAGAAATTCGTCGCGCTGCTGAAATAGCGGCAGAAGGCAGGCCCAGAAGGCGATCGCGGCCGCCGGGTTCCCGACGGCCGCGATTGCTGGGTGTTCCTAGATGTCGGACAGCAGGTCGCCGAACAGCGACGCGACGCCGGCACCGGCGTCGTCCGCCACGAGGGGGTCGAGGCCGAAGATCGGCGGGGTCTGGACCGCGTCCTTGCCGTCCCAGCCGTTGCCGAGCACCGCTCCCATGGCTTGCTGCCAGCCGACCATCGCAGCGATCGGGCCGACGGCGTAGCTGGGGACGTCGATGTTGAAAGGCCCGGGTATCCCGAGGGCTTCCGGGACGGTGATGTTGAGGCCCAGGGAGCTGAAGATCGAGCCGCCGACCGGGATGACCTCGTTGCCGGCGGCATCGGCGTAGGGGCCGGCACCCACCAGACCGGGGCTCAACAGCCCGCCGAGGGCGAAGTCGAGGTGGTTGATGACGGTGCCGTCCGGCAACAGCCCCGCTGATTCGATCGTCGGTATCAACGCGTCGAGGTCGAGGGTGGCGCCGTTGAGCAAGCCGTCGAGCGGGCTGGCGAGAATCTGCTCGAAACTGTCGCCGTCGGTGATGCTGGCCAGCAGCGCCACCATGGGGCTCAACATCGGGCCGAGCGAACCCATGATCATGCCGCTCAGCGGTGACGACAGGAAGTTCAGAACCTCCGACACCATGTCCGGATCGATATCTTCCGGCAGGAAGCTCGGAAGAACACTCCCGAGGAGGTTATGTCCGATGGTGAGGTCGCCGGTGCCGTCGGTCAGCCCGCCCAGATCGTTGAAGTCATCCAGGGTGTGCGGGGTCACCTGCCCCACGAGCTCGCTGAAGGCATCATCGTCCAGACCGGAGTTGGTCAGCGCGAACGCAGACCCGATCGACGCCAAGTTGGCTTGGAACTCGGCGAGGACGGTACCGGGATCCGATCCGTCCTGCAGCTCCTGCAGGAAACCCTGAATATTGACGATGAACTGCTGAACCCCGACGAACGGCGCTAGCGCGAAATTGTTGTAAAGCTGCGTGAAGTTGGCGGTCGCCTCGCTCATGACGTCGGCAAAACCCCCCGCGGTGAGCTGTACCGACGGCGACTGGATGTCCGACAGAGCGGACAGCGGCGCGGCCACCGGGGTGACGGCGATCATGCCGGCCCCCACAATTGCGACCCCGGCAGTGGCGTAGGGCCGAAGTGGTTGATACATCGAAGATCTCCTCAAATTTCAAGTGCGCGCCCCTTAGGCGCCAGTCCCACTCAGGCCAACGTAGCTGAAATAGAGCTGAGAGGCAATGCTGTTGTTCACATCAAAAATCCGCCCCGTCGCACCCCGGCGCCCCGGCTTCCGCGCCCGCCTCTACATCATGAAGCAAATGAAAACCACAGTTCAAAGCCATTTTCCAGCAACCTCGCATGCGCCTAATTCGACTTAGGTTACATTCCGTTGTCGTATGTCTATATCTGTGTAATAGAGTTCAGAATTAAGGAATACTGAGAATGACGTTCCGTGGGCGTGGCTTCCGGGGTCGGCTGCGTAACGGACGGCCGACGCCGCGACCATGCCGACGGCTTCACGCAAGCGGCAGGCCGCGGATCTCAGCCGATATGTTGAGTCCTCGCTGACGCACAGTGATCGATCCACTGCGTCGGCAGGCCGACCGGCAGCACAGCGAGAAGACGGTCGTCACTTCCACCCTCGACGGCGAGAGCGAACACGGGCGGCTGAGCCACGCCGACCTCGACCTGAAGGCGCGGGCGGTCGGGGCCGACCTGCTAGCTCAGCCGGCGACCGGGGCAGCCATGGATCTGGAGGCGATCGCCAAGCGAGCCGGCCTCATGCAGCAGGCGGTCGCTCATCATCAGCTCAAGTCCCGCCAGCGCTGAGGAACAGCCGCGCTGCACGCAGACGGCCGCGAGGCCCGCCGACTGTCCTCGGCGGCGTGGCCCGATCCGCCGCCGAAAGCGGTGTGTCGGGCCCGGGAAGCGCCCGCTCGCGCGAGAAGGGGGCCGCTGAAACGACCGCGGTCGCCGAGTCCCAGTGGACCCGGCGACCGCGGTCGCTCTCAACTGTCGGCTAGGCGCCGGGCGTACCGTTCGCGCCGTCGGCGCCAGCGTTGCCGGCCGTGCCGTCGGTGCCGGGTGTGCCGTCACCGGTCGCAGCCCCGCCCGGGCCTGCTGCACCGGCCGAGCCGCCGGTGCCACCCGAGCCCGCCGCGCCACCGGTGCCGTTACCGGCGCCGCCGGCGCCGTGGGCGCCACCGTTACCGCCGGTCCCGCCGATCGCCCCGTTGCCGCCGTCACCACCGTCGTAGCCGTCGCCGGTGTCGGGGTTGGTGCCACCGGGCCCGCCGGGTCCACCGGCGCCACCGGATCCGCCGGCACCACCGGCACCGCCGTTACCACCGGTCCCGCTGGTGGAGCCGCCGCCGACGCCACCGTTGCCGCCGAGGCCGCCGGCGTTACCGTTGCCGCCGTCGCCGCCGTCACCGTTGGCGCCGCCGGGGAGCAGTGGGATGCCGCTGAGTCCGTCGGCACCCGGGCCACCGTTACCACCGCGACCGCCGGTTCCGCCGGTACCACCGTCACCGGCCGCTGCGGTGCCGCCGGCACCGCCGTTGCCACCGGTACCCGCGGTGACACCGTTACCGCCGGCACCACCGGCTCCGCCGGTCCCGCCGTCGACCGAACCGGCTCCGGAACCGCCGATACCGCCGTCGCCGCCGTCGCCGCCGGCCGCACTGCTGGAGGACGAACCACCGCTACCGCCCGCACCGCCGTTACCGGCATGGCTGGCAGCCCCAAAGCCGGCGGGCGTTGTTGCGCCGGCGGGGATTTCGACGCCGCCGCTGTTACCGCCGGCGCCACCGTTGCCGCCCACACCGCCGTCGGCATTGGTGGACAGGCCTTGGTAGCCGGAGCCACCCTGACCGCCGGAGCCGCCGTTGCCACCGATCGCAGTGCCGTTGCCGCCGGCGCCACCGTCGGCGGCCACACCGGTGGTCCCGCCACTGCTGTCGCCACCGCGACCGCCGGCGCCGCCGTTACCGCCCTGGCTGACAACGTTCGTTCCGGTCGCGCCGTCGGCGCCGTTCGCCGCAGCCCCACCGTTACCGCCGACAGCGGGCCCACCGGCGCTGCCGCCGGCACCACCGGAGCCGCCGTTACCGCCGATGCTCCAGGTGGTGGTGCCGTCACTCCAGCCGAGGCCCTCGCCCGCCGCGCCGCCGTCGCCACCGTCGCCGCCGTTACCGCCACTGCTGAAGCCGCCGCCGCCGCCGTTACCGCCGTTGCCGCCCCGCAGGGTGCCGTCGCCGGCAGCCCCGCCGTTACCGCCATTGCCACTGGTGCCAGTGATGGCGGTGCCGTTGTAGCTGCCGCCCTGGCCGCCCTGGCCGCCGTTACCGCCTCTCGTCGAGACGGTGTTGTCGTCGGTAGCGCCGTTGCCGCCTTGTCCACCGTTGCCGCCATTGCCTGCGGTGCCGACGTCGCTGTTACCGCCGGCACCGCCGGCACCGCCGCTACCGCCGGTACCGGTCGCGCCGAGACCGCCGGTACCGCCGTCACCGCCATTGCCGCTGACGTTGGTGCCGAGCGCTGTACCGCCGCGGCCGCCGAGGCCGCCCTGTCCGCCGTTGTTGCCGTCGCCGGCATCACCGCCGTTTCCACCGTTGCCGGCGTGCTCACCGCCGCCAGCGTCGCCGCCACGGCCGCCCGCGCCGCCATTACCGAGGTAGTTGCCGCTGCCGTCCGTGGCGGCGTCACTGCCCTCGCCGCCATTACCGCCGTCAGCGCCGTCACCGGCTTGTCCTGCGCTGCCGTAGAACGAGCCGGCGTAGTAGTTGGAACCCCGGGCTCCGCCGGCGCCACCGCTACCGCCGGTGCCGCCGGCGCCACCGGTCAGACCGTTCGTACCGTTGTCGCCGACCGCATTACCACCGTCGCCGGCCGTGCCGCCAGCACCACCCTTGCCGCCGTCGCCGAACAGGTAGCCGCTGCGGCCGCCCGCGCCACCGTTGCCACCGGCACCGCCGCTGAGCGCACCGCCGACGCCGCCGTTGGCGCCATCCATACCGGCACCACCGGCGCCACCGGCACCGCCGTTGCCGAAGAACCAGGCCGCGGCCGCGCCGCCGTCACCGCCGGCACCACCGACACCGCCGTCGACGAGTGCGGCGCCACCGGCACCGCCGTTGCCACCGTTGCCCATCCACCAGCCGCCGGCTCCGCCATCACCGCCGGCCGCTCCGGCGCCACCGGCGCCACCATCACCGCCGTTGCCGAGCCAGCCGAGCGCCGCGCCACCGTCGCCGCCGCCCACACCGGCCTGGTCGCTGCTCCAGCCGTCACCGCCGTCGCCGAGCCACAGCCCGCCGTCGCCGCCGTCCGGCGAATCCTCGGTGCCGTCGACACCGTTGCCGATCAAGTACATGCCCGACCAGTCGTTGATCATCCCGTTGATCGACTCACCGAGCGGGTTGGTGATCCAGAGCTGGGTCAAGGTGTGTATCGGCCCGTAGAACCACTGGTCCATGATCCCAGTCCAGGAGAACGGGTCACCGGCTGCGCTGCCCGGGTCGCCGAACAGCGCGTCGAGGTCCCACGTCGTGCCGGCATCACCGGCGTCGGTTGTGGACCACGAGCTGAACAGATCGCCGAAGATATCGCCGAGGTCGAAATCGACGTCGGCATTCGCGGCGGGTGCTGCGGCTAACGGGGCCATCCCGAAAGCCAGGAACGCGCCCACCGCACTGGTGGCGCCGACCACCCGGCTGCGGTTCCGCGCTCGGGTGTTACCGGACTGACTGCTGTCACGACGACTCATTTGCGAACACCTCTCCTATGAAGCGGTTCTGAAAAGCTGTGTTGTAGTTGATTGAGGCAATGTCGGTATGGCTGCGGATCAGATGTCGATGCCGAGCAGCGCGTTGACGATGTCGTCGAGGTCTAGGCCGGCCAGCGCGTCCATAGCCGCGCTCGAGCCGGGATCCACATCCGGGGCCACGCCGCCGTCGTCGAACCAGCTGTCCGGGATGACAGGGAAGCCGATCCCCGGCCACGGTGGGCTGACCTCGACGGGACCCTTGCCGGTCCAGCCGGAGCCGAGCAGCGCCCCGACGGTCTGTCCCCAGGCCTCCCAGGCTGCGATCGGGCCGACGGCGTGGCTGTCGATGGCGATGGGCACTCCGGGCAGGATGCCGGTCTCCAGTGAGATTCCCAGGGCATTGAAGATCGAGCCACCCACGGCAGGGACCTGGACCAGGTCGCCTGCTTGATCGGTCACCTCGTAGGGGCCCACGCCCACCGTGCCGGTGCTGAGCATGCCGCCCAACGCGAAGTCCAGGTGGGTGATGTTGGTGCCCTCCGGCAGCAGGCCCATGTCGTTGATCATCGGGATCAAGGCGTCCAGGTTGAGCTTGGCACCGTTCAGGTAGCCGTCCATCCAGCTCGCCATGATCTGGGTGAAACCTTCACCCTCTTGGATACTGTTCATCATCGCTACCCAGGGGCTCAGCCACGGGCCTATCGACCCGATGATGAGGCCGCTCAGCGGTGAAGCCAGGAAGTCGACGATCGGCGTGACGAACTCGGCTTGATCGGCTGGCAGGAACTGTGGAAGCAGCTGGAAGAGCAGGTCGTGGCCGAACTCCAAAGTGCCCAGGTCCGTCCCGCTCAGGGTGTGGGAGTTCACGATCGCGATGGTGTCTTCCGAAGCGTTCTGCAGGGTGTAACCCGTCATCACCGCATCCAGGTTCGACTGGATCTGCTGCATCACGGTCGGGATCGACGACGGGTCATCGAGTACCGACTGCCAGTACTCCGACTGGTTGGCCATGACCTGCTGGAACGCCACGCCCGGTGCCAGGTAGTAGTTCTGCAGAAGTGTGGTGGCGTTCTGCGAGGCCGCGTTGAACACTTCCGTCCACGGCGCCACCAAGTCGGGGAGGCCGCCCGCGGTGAGCGCGATGTCTCTGGCGGTGGGAACGTTCGCCAGCGGGGCCGCTACCGGGGTGGCCGCGATCAAGCCGGAGCCGACGATCGCGATGCCCGCGGTGATGTAGGGGCGAAGGGATTGCTGCACAACCATCTCCTTTTGTGAGGTGCCGCCCTCGGCGAGCGTCTCAAGGGGCTGCGACGCTGCCGTGTTGCTCCTGAATTCACACTTATTACTGATGTGAAATGGAACACTAGCCGTGAGAAACCTAAGACACAAGCATCTTCGTCAAATATTTCTTGAGCATTTTCAGTGGTCATTGGGGTTTGCGCCTGGTGTAGGCCAGCTTAGATATGCCTTTCCTGAGAATTGAGTGGACAGTTGTGCACTTTTTGGACGCATCTGGGCACATCGAACTGGTATTAGTCGGAGATGCGAATCGGTGTCCAGCTCTCCTATGCAGGCGGATTCAAAGAGGCGGCCGAGCAGGTCGTGGAACTCGAGCGGGTCGGGATCGACGTGGTGGCAGTGGCCGAGGCCTACTCGTTCGACGCGGTCAGTCAGCTCGGCTACCTGGCGGCCAAGACCTCACGTGTGGAGCTCGTCTCCGGCGTCGTGCCGATCTATACCCGCACCCCCGCCCTGCTGGCCATGACGGCCGCCGGCCTGGACTTCGTCTCCGATGGCCGGTTTCGGCTCGGTATCGGCACCTCCGGACCACAGGTGGTGGAGGGGTTCCACGGGGTGCCCTTCGACGCCCCGCTGGGGCGCACCCGAGAAGTGGTGGAGATCTGCCGGGCGGTGTGGCGGCGCGAACGGGTGCGCTACGACGGCAAGCACTATCAGCTGCCGTTGCCGGCTGACCGCGGCACCGGGTTGGGCAAGCCCTTGCGGTTGATCAACCACCCGGTACGGGAGGCGATTCCGATCTCCATTGCGTCATTGGGCCCCAAGAACGTCGAGCTGACCGCTGAGATCGCCGACGGCTGGCAGCCGGTGTTCTTTTATCCGGAGCGTGCCGCCGAGGTGTGGGGCGACGCCTTGAAGGCCGGTGCGGCCAAAAGGGACCCCGCCCTGGGTCCGCTCGATGTCATGGCGGGCGCGTCGCTGGCCATCGGTGACGACGTCGAGGACCGGCTGGCGTGGGCGAAACCTCAGTTGGCCCTGTACATCGGCGGCATGGGGGCCAGAACCCGCAACTTCTACCACAACCTGGCCACCCGCTACGGCTTCGGCGAGGTGGCCGATCGCATCCAAGAGCTGTACCTGTCCGGACGCAAGACCGAGGCGATCAACGCCGTCCCCGACGAGTTGGTGCGGCACACCTCGTTGATCGGGCCCCGCGGGCTGGTCGCCGAACGGATCGCCGCCTACGCCGAAGCGGGTGTGACGACGCTCCTGGCCGGACCACTGGCGAAGGACTCGAGTGAAGCGCTGCGCTTGGTGGCCGAATTGCGTGAGCTGACGCCGGCCTGACGCGCCGCCCAACTACAGTCCGCCGACATGACGAAAGTCGCCGGGTCTGCCAGGACCCGGCGACGTTCGTCATCAGCCGGTTAGCTACCGGGGTTGCCGTCGCTGCCGTTATTACCCGCGGTGCCGTCCGCCCCAGGGGTACCGCCGCCCTGGCCGGGGTTGCCCTGTCCGGCAGCGCCACCGGCACCGCCGCTGCCGAGCGCACCACCGCTGCCATCGGAGCCGTCGGTGCCGCTGGTGCTGGTGCCACCGGCACCACCGTCGCCACCGTTGCCGCCGGCCCCACCGTCGGCGCCGTCGCCCCCGTCGAAGCCATTGCCGGTGCTGTCGATCCCGCCGTCGCCGCCGTCACCACCGGCACCGCCACTGCCGCCCGCTCCACCGGTGCCGCCGACGCCGCCGGTGCCGCCAGCCGAGGTGCCGCCGGCCCCGCCCTTACCGCCGTCGCCGCCGGCTCCACCTGCACTGCCGTCGCCACCCGCCGCGTTAGCGGGGCTGGTGCCGTCGACCCCGGCACCGCCGGTGCCGCCGGCTCCACCGACGCCCCCGGCTCCACCGGTGCCGTCCGAACCATCCGCACCGTCTGGGCCGCCGCCGGTGCTCGCACCGCCGGTGCCTCCGCTGCCGGCCGCGCCTCCGACGCCTCCGTCGCCACCGTCGCCGGCCGCCTGGCCGACACCGCTCGCGTTGGTTCCGCCATCACCTCCGGCCCCGCCGGCCCCGCCGACGCCGCCGGCGCCGCCGGTGCCCCCGACGCCTCCGACGTAGCCCGTGCCGCCGTTGCCGGCGTTGCCGCCGACGCCGCCCTTACCACCGCCGGTGCCGTCACCGCCGGTGCCGGTCGCAGAGCTCGAGCCGTCGGTGCCGGCCGCCCCGGCACCGCCGGCGCCGCCGTTGCCGCCCTTGCCGCCGTTGCCCTGGTTTCCGTCGGTACCGGCCGAACCGTCGCTGCCGCTGCCGGTGGCCTCGCCGGCCTGCCCGGCCGTGCCCCCGGCACCGCCCGCGCCGCCATCGCCGCCGTTTCCACCGGCCTGCCCGAGACCAGTGGTCGGGTCGGTGCCGCCGGCTCCGCCGGTGCCGCCGATACCACCGTTACCTCCGTTGCCCCCGTTGCCGGCATTCCCGGCATTGCCGTTCTCGGCGGAGCCGCCGTTGCCGCCGTTGCCGCCGATTCCGCCGGTCGAGCCGTCACCGCCGTCGGCACCGGGCACACCCCTGGCAACACCGGAGACGCCATTGGCGCCGAAGCTCTGATCGCCGCTGCCGCCGTTACCGCCGTTACCGCCGTTACCGCCGTCGGCGATACCGTGCCCGGCTCCGCCGTTGCCGCCGTTGCCGGCGTTGCCCGGGGCGGCGTCGGCCGTGCCGTTGCCGCCATTACCGCCCCTGCCGCCGTCGCCGGCGTGGGTGTTGGTGAGGGTGCCGCTGGTGGCGCCGGCGCTGGCACCGCCATTGCCGCCGTTGCCGCCGTCACCGCCGGGTGTGCTACCGCCGCTGTTGGCGTTACCACCCGCACCGCCGTTACCGCCGATGTAGGTGCCGTTACCGCCGTTCCCGCCGTTCCCGCCGTCGCCGCCGGGCGCAGCGCCCGCGCCATGGCCGCCTTGACCACCGGCGCCGCCGTTACCGCCGATACTGATGCCGTCGTCGGCGCCGTTACCGCCAGCGCCGCCGTTGCCGCCGATGGGGACCGTCCCGGAGCCACCGGTGAGCGAGGCAGCCGGGCCACCGCTGGCACCGCCATTGCCGCCATTGCCGCCCTGGCTGTAGACGGTTCCGGGCGCCACCCCGGTGCTGCCGGTGGCATCGACCCATCCGGTGGCGTCGCCACCGGCACCGCCGTCGCCGCCGTCACCACCACCGAAGGCTCCCGCGGAGCCGATGCCGCCGGTTCCGCCGTTGCCGCCCTTGAAGGTGCCGGTGCCACCATCGCCGCCGGTACCGGCTTCGCCACCGATTCCGCTCGCGGCGTTGCCAGCCCGGCCACCGGTGCCGCCATTACCGCCGGTGGTCTGGATGGTGTCGTCGCCCGTGGCCCCGTTGCCGCCGTGCCCGCCGGCCCCACCGTTGCCGGCGGTTCCGGTGTCGCTCGCTCCACCCTGACCGCCGGTACCGCCGTTGCCTGCCACGCCGGCAACCGTCGCACTGCCCGCGGCGTCGCCGCCGGAGCCGCCCGCGCCACCGTTCCCGCCGGTCTGTACCCCGGTACCGCCAAGCGCGCCGTTGCCGCCCAGACCGCCGTTGATACCGGCCCCACCGTTTCCGCCGGCGCCGCCATCACCACCATCGACCCCGGACCCGCCGGCACCGCCGACGCCACCCCTGCCGCCATTGCCGAGGAAGCCGCTGGCGTCCTGGTATGCGTCGCCACCGGTGCCGCCGGCACCGCCGTTGCCGCCGTCGGCGTCCTGACCGGCGGCGCCGAGGGAGCCGTCGAACTTGATACCGCCCACGCCGCCGCTGCCGCCCGCACCGGCGCTACCACCATTGCCGCCGTTCGGGTTGGCGGCGGTGCCGGTGGCGCCCTCGCCGCCGTTGCCGCCCACACCGGCCTGGCCGCCTGCGCCGCCGTTACCCCAGGCGTAACCGCTGCGGCCACCGGTTCCACCGTCGCCGCCGGAACCGCCCGCGCCGCCGTTGCCGGTGCCGCCGTTGCCGAAGGTGCCCGCGACGCCGTTGCCGCCGGCCCCGCCGGCCCCGCCGGCGCCGCCGTTGCCGAAGAACCAGGCGACCGACGCCCCACCGTCGCCGCCGTCGCCGCCGCTGAGCCCGGACGTCAGGGCCGCACCACCGGCGCCACCCGCGCCGCCGTGGCCCATCCACCAGGAGCCGGCGCCACCGGCGCCACCGTCTGCACCGGCACCGCCGTCACCGCCGGCCCCGCCGTTGCCGAGGATGCCGAGCGCGTCGCCGCCATCTCCACCGTCGACACCGGCCGCATCGCTGTCCCAGCCAGCTCCGCCGTCGCCGAACAGCAAGCCACCGTCCCCGCCGTCGGGGTTCAGGGCGGTTCCGTCGACACCGTTGCCGATCAGGTAGAGACCGAACATCCCGTTGATCGAGTTGTTCACCATCTCGCCGAAGTCGCTGGTGATCCAGGCCTGGACACCGGCGTGCAGTGGCTGGTAGAACCACTGGTCCATGATCGCCGTCCACGAGAACGGGTCGTCGGCTGCGCTGCCCGGACCTGCGGCGCCGAACAGTGCGTCGAGGTCCCACGTTGCCGCGGCGTCACCGGGATCGGCGACCGACCATGAGGACACCAGATCACCGAGCAGATCACCGAGGAAATCGACATCGGCGTGGGCGGCCGGTGCCGCGGCCAACGGGGCCATCCCGAAAGCCAGGAACGCGCCCACCGAACTCGTGGCGCCTGCCACCCGCTTGCGGTAGCGCGATCCGGTGTTACCAGCCTGGCTGCTGTGACGACGACTCATTTGCGAACACCTCTCCTGTGAAGCGGCTCTGTCGAGCTGTGGTGAAAGTTGTCTGGGCGATTACCGGTAAAGCGGGCGCGCCGGCGTCAGCCTCCGGCTCCGATGAACAGGTCCAGCAGGTCTTGCAGCATGTCGGGCGAGGCGGCGTCCGACGCGCCGGCCACCGCAGCGGCTGCGCCACCGTCGTCGAAGAGGTCGTCGGGAATCTGCGGGAGCTGGAAACCAGTCAGCGGAGCCACCGCATCCTGGGGATTGCTCTTGCCGCTCCAGCCCGATCCGAGCACCGCTCCCATCGCCTGCATCCAGCCTTCCCAGGCTCCGATCGGGCCGACCGCGTGGGCGGGGACCACCGCGGGCAGCGACGCCCCCAGCACATTGGCGTCGAGGTCCAAACCAATGCTGTTGAAGATCGAGCCGCCGGGAGCGGCCAACTCAACACCGGTGCCCGGCACCAGGTTGGGCGCCGAGGCCACCACCCCGGGTGTGAACAACCCGCCCAGCGCCAGATCGATGTGGTAGATGTTGGTGCCTTCCGGCAGCAGGCCGGTCTGCTCGACGATCGGGATCAAGAAGTCCAGGTTGAGGGTGGCGCCGTTGAAGAAGGCGCCGGCCATGTTGGCCATGATCTCGTTGAGGCCGTCGCCGTCGGAGATGCTGTTCATCAGCGCGACCCACGGGCTCAACGACGGGCCCAGCGCGCCCATGATGAGACCGCTCAGCGGAGAGGCCAGGAAGTTCAGGATCGGCGTGACCGTCTCGGGGTCGAGGTCGGCCGGCAGCATCGCCGGCAGGAAGCCCATCAGCAGCTTGTGGCCCAGGGTGCTGATGGTCTCACCGGTCAGGTCGAGGTCCGCTTCACCGCTGAGGGTGTGGTCTGTGACCATTTCGGTGACCGGGTCACCGGGGGTCAGGAAGCCGAGGGCGCCCGCGTTGATGAGGGTGTATGCATCCGCGGCGGACTTGGCGTCCTCCTGCAGCTGGTTGGTCACGTCGGGGATGGTCGACGGGTCGTTGATCGCCTGGCTCCACAGATCGCCCTGGTTGGCGATCTGCTGCTGATAGCCGACGAACGGAGCCAAGGCGAAGTTGTTGATCAACAACTGGGCATTAGCGGCCGCGGTGTTGTACTGGTCGATCCACGGCTGGAGGAAATCATCAAACGCACCGGTGAGCGCCACGTCCCGGATGGTGGAGAGGCCGGGCATCGGTGGCACTGCGGGGGTGACCGAAATCAGCCCGGAACCCACCAGGGCAATCCCCGCGGTGACGTAGGGGCGAAGGGCTTGCTGCACAGCCGTCTCCTTTGTGTCGGTACTGCCCTCAGCAACCTTCATGACCAGCAGTCACCGGTCCCGTGATGTTGCTGATTTCTCACTGTTATGCCGTTGTGATGCAGAACACTACCTGTGAGTAGACTTAAACTCAAGCACTTTTTCCAAACTTGTCGCCCTATACACCCTGATCACAGCCACACAAACTGCGTTACTACCTGGGAATGTGCTGGATAAGCTAGCTTTTCGCACTGCGAAATGAGCGGCGCCGCCAGGGCCGCCTAGACCGACAAGCCTGTGGCGCGGCACGCGCCAGCAACCGGATCGGAGCCTGCTGCGCGCCGATTCCGAGGGCCGCGCCGGGGGCCGAATGTGGTCCAGCACACCCCACGGGCCAAGATGGGGCCATGGACTTCACGCCCACGGTGACGACACCCATCGCAGAAACCCTCGTCGAGCTGCTGCAACGCCAAGCCCAGCGATTCGGCGACAAGGTGGCGTTCAGCTTCTCCTACAACGGCGACGACGAGGGCCGCAGTGAGCTGAGCTTCCGCGAACTGGACCTACGCGCCCGGGCGATCGCGGCCAACCTGCAGCGCCAGGATGTCGTCGGCGAGCGGGTGCTGGTACTGGTGCGTCCCGGCCTGGACTTCATCGCCGGCTTCTTCGGCTGCCTCTACGCCGGCGCCATCGCGGTGCCGGTGCACCAGAAGCTGGCGCCGCGACTGCAGGTAGTGGTTCCGGACGCGCAGGCCCGGTTCGCCCTCACCGCCGGGGAGACCCAGCAGGCCACCCGGTCGGCGGTCGCCGGGTTGCCGGGCGAGCCCGAGCAGTGGTTCTTCACCGATGCCGGCGCCGACCCGGACGCCTGGGTGCCTCCCGCCATCGGCACCGACTCCCCGGCCGCCATCCAATACACCTCGGGTTCGACCCGCTCACCCAAGGGCGTGCTGCTCAGCCACGGCAACATCCTGCACAACGTCGACGCCATCCGGCAGGCGTGGAACGGCGACGAGAACGACAAGGGCGTCTTCTGGCTGCCACCGCACCACGACCTGGGGCTGATCGGCGGCATCCTGTCCATGGTCTACATCGGGGCCAGCACCGCGCTGATGTCGCCGACGGCATTCATCAAACGCCCGATGCGCTGGCTGGAATTGGTGTCGGCGCACCGCGGGGTGATCACTGCCGCGCCGAACTTCGCCTACGACCGGTGCGTGGAGACCAGCACGCCCGAAGAACGTGCCGCCCTTGACCTTTCCTGCATGACCGTTGCCATGAACGGCGCCGAGGCGGTGCGCGCCACCTCGCTGGCGGCCTTCGCCGACGCGTTCGCACCGGCCGGATTCCAGATTTCGTCGTGTTATCCGGTGTACGGGCTGGCCGAGGCCACCCTGCAGGTGTCGGCCGGATGCGCCACCGGGATGCCGGGGGTGCGCTACCTCGACCGTGTCGCGTTGGAGCACGACCGCATTGTCGACATCGCACCCGACGACCCCGCCGCCGCGACGTTCGTGGGCTGCGGGCAGCCGCGCCAAGCCGACGTCGCCATCGTCGATCCGGTGACTCATCAGCCCCGCGGGAACGACGAGGTCGGCGAGATCTGGGTCGCCGGCCCCAATGTCGCCCTGGGCTACTGGAACCGGCCCGAGGAGACCGCGGCGACGTTCGGAGCGCGGCTGGCCGAGCCGGGCGACCCGGCCCGCGGACCGTTCCTGCGCACCGGGGACTACGGGTTCCTCTGCGCCGGTGAGCTTTTCACCACCGGACGCTGCAAGGACCTGATCGTCGTCGACGGGCACCGCTACTACCCCAACGACATCGAGTTCACCGTGCAGCAGTGCGACGCGGTACTGGTGTCCGGCCGGGGAGCGGCGTTCGCCACCGACGCCCCGCCGGGAGGCATCGAACAGCTGGTCATCGTTCACGAAGTCGACAGCGGACAGATCGACGACACCGACCTCAACGCCGTCATCGACAAGATCCGGACCGCGGTCGCAACCCATCACGGAATCGCGGCTGATGCCGTGGTCCTGGTGCACCACGTGTCGATGCCCACCACCTCCAGCGGCAAGATCCAGCGCGGCCGGACCCGCCAGCTGTTCATCGACGGGGCGCTGGCGGTGGTCGCCGAGTGGCGCACCCCGGCCGAGGAGATGTCAATGGAGCAACTGGAGGCGGCGGCCAAGATCGTTTCGGCGCTGCAGACCTGGGGTTCGCGCCCGGGCTGAGGTGCGAGCGTCGGCTCTACTGCGAGGTCAGCGGGTTGAACCAGCGCAATCCCGGGAATCGCTGAAAATCCGAATCCGCCGTGGCGAGTTCAACCCCGTGCTCGATCGCCAAGGCGGCCAGTTGCGCATCTGGCACCAGGTTGCCGGCCACATCGGCCCGAGCGCAGATTCCGGCGTAGACCCGTGCGGTGGACTCCGTGGCGGGCGGGATCCACACCACGGGGACGGCCAGCCAGTCCGCGACGTAACCCCAGGCCTCGGACGGTGTCAGTGGATTCTCGGTGACCCTGGGGTGTGTGATGATCCGCAGGAATGCGCCAATCGTCTGCCACGGCAGGCCAATCCGGTTGTCACCGTTGAGTGTTTCCTCCAGCCACGCCGCGGCCGCCGGGTTGTGCTTGCTGTCTGCGTCGACGGCGTACAGCAGCAGATTCGCGTCTAGGAGCACCGCAGCTCACCGGTCGTCGTCAAGGAGATCCAGTACGTCGGCCACGTTGGAGACGTCGACCTTCAGGCCGACGTGCGCCGTGCGATGCCGGTACCGGGTTCCGGCCGCACTAGTCTGCACGGCCATGCCGCGACGGGCGAGCAGATTCAGTGCCTCGCTGACTCCCAAGCCTTGCCCGCGGAGCCGTTTCAGCTCGGCTGCCACATCGCTGTCGATCACCACGGTGGTCCTCACGACCCGATCATACGCTTGGCGCATCATGATGCGACCAATGAAGCATGCTGATGCGGTGTAGTCCGGTCACTGCCCGACCTGGGGCAACTGTTCAGCGGCGACCTCGCACGGCGTCTTCGGTGCGCCGTCGGCGGAGGGCTCGGGAGCCTGGCCGGAGTCATCGGCTCCGGTGGTTTCGGCCGCGGGCTCGGCTTGGGCGCGGGCCTGGGCTTCCGGGTCCGACGGCGCGGATTCCGATTCGGTCGGTTCAACAGAATCCTCGGCGGCGGCCTCCTCGACAGCGGCCTCGTCGCCGGGCTCGTCCGGGGGCTCACCTTTGGAGTCATCGGGATCGGGGTCATCGTGGTCATCAGGGTCGCGGACGTCGGTCACTGCGGGCTCCTCGAACGGGTCGCCGAACCCGTCGGAGGGCCCCGGGGCACCGAGCGCGTCGGCCAACCTCGGAATCAGTCCTCCCAACCCGCCGAGCCCGCCGAGCCCGCCGGTGGGCAGCCCGCCGGCCGGCATACCCAGCTCACCGGGCATCCCGAGGCCGCCCGGCAGTCCTGGATCGGCGAGCGTGTCATCCGGGACCGCGGCGGGCTCCGGGACCGCACTCGGTGTCAGCGCGGCATCGGCCGCCGGCGCGCCCTCCGCTGCGATGGGGGCCGCGGTCGCCGGAACGACCGGCGTAACACCCGTCGGCAGGTCGGGCTGCACGACCGGCCCGAGGTCACCGGGCACCGCAAAAACCGTTCCCGGCGACGGGTCGGCCGACGCGAGCGCCACCCGGTAGGCGCCGGCCACCCCGTCTCGCGCCGACAGCACGGCCGTCGCCCACTCGCCCCGAACGTCGTTGTCCACGTACGGGATCACCTGTTTCTCGATCACCTCGGCGGCATGCTCGTCGCCGGAGCCGGAGTTCACCGCGTGTGCTGCTGCCAGCCACGCCGGCCGTTGCGCGCCGGCCCGGTCGTCGACGGCGATCACCGCCGCCACCTTGGTGTCGACCAGTTGCCACAACTCGTCGCGCAGCACCTCGCAGCCGGTCGCGGCCGCACGCAACCGCGCCGTCAACTGCGCCCCGGCCTCCCCGTGCCGGCGCAGAAACTCGGTGGCCGCTTCGGCGCCCGGGCCCCGCCACGCCGCTGCCAGGCCATCGAGTTGCCCGCGCTGCACACGTGCGGCGTCCTCGGCCGCGGTGGCCAACGCCGCCAGCGCGGCGCAGTCGGCGTCCAGGCGCCGCAGATCCAGCCCGGCTTCACTGTCGTAGCGGTCGGCGAGCTGCCCGACATAGCCGGTGAGGTCCGGATGGCCATAACCGCGACGATGGCATGCCGACACGTAGGCCTGGGTGTGCGCCACGGCTTCTCGGCCCTCGGCCAGGCGCGCGGACACGTCGTATCGGGATGCCACCTCAACCGATCCGATCCGCCGCGAACGACTCGGCAAGTCCGTAGCGAGCCAGCCCGGCTCGCAATGTCGCGGCGATCTCGAAGCCGGCCCGCGACCAGCGCGTCAGCTCCGGCGCCCAGGCGTCCAGCGCCCGCCGCAGCGCCTCCCCCGCCGCGACATGATCACGTCCAGCGGCACTACCGTCGAATACCAGCCCGCCCAAGCGGATTCGCACGGCAACGTCGATCGCCGCCGCCGTGTCGTCGAAGCAGTCGGCCACCGAGCGCAGCGCGGCGGCGTCGAGAAACACTTGTTGTCGTCCCATATGGGATATGACGGCGGCTGAGCTCGCGCGGTTCCCTCAGCGCGGGATTCAGTGCCCGGCGCGTACCGTGTCGGCGACGCCGACCGCGATCTGGTGCGCGGTGTCCTCATCGGCGGCTTCCACCATCACCCGAACGAGCTGCTCGGTCCCGGAGGGCCGCAACAGAATCCGGCCGGTGTCGCCGAGCTCTTCGGTGGCCCGCTGCACCGCGGTGCGCACCGCCAGGCGACTCACCGCGTCGGCCTTGTCGGCGACCTCGACGTTGATCAGCACCTGCGGCAGCGTGCGCATCGCCGAGGCCAGCCCGGCGAGCGGCGTGCCGGTCTGGGCCATCCGCGCCATCAGGCGCAGGCCGGTGATGATGCCGTCACCTGTGGTGGCCAGCTGGGGAAGCACGATGTGGCCGGATTGCTCACCGCCGAGGGTGAAGCCCCCGGCCCGTAGTTGCTCGAGCACATAGCGGTCGCCGACGTCGGTGGTCTGCACGTCGATGCCGACCTCGCGCATCGCCAGATGCAGCCCGAGGTTGCTCATCACCGTGGCCACCAGGGTGTCGCCGGCCAGTTCGCCGGCATCCCGCATGGCCATCGCCAGCACGACCATGATGGCGTCACCGTCGACCACGTCGCCGGCTGCGTCGACGGCCAGGCACCGGTCGGCGTCGCCGTCATGTGCCAGGCCCAGGTCCGCGCCGTGGGCGAGCACCGCGGCCCGCAGCGGTTCCAGGTGCGTCGAACCGCAGCCCTCGTTGATGTTGAGCCCGTCGGGATCGGCGTTGATGGCGATCACGGTGGCACCGGCTGCCCGGTAGGCGCGCGGTCCCGCCTCCGACGCCGCGCCGTGGGCGCAGTCCACCACGACCGTCAGGCCGTCCAGCCGGGTCCGGTTGGATTCGCCGAGGTGCCGCAGGTAGCAGTCCAGGGCGTCCTTGGCGTCCACCACCCGGCCCAGCCCGGCGCCGACCGGTCGCAACCCCGGTCCGGCGGCGACCAGGTCCTCGATCTGGTCCTCGGTGGCGTCGTCGAGTTTGTGGCCGCCCGGGCCGAAGAACTTGATGCCGTTGTCGGGCATGGGGTTGTGCGACGCCGAGATCATCACCCCGAAATCGGCATCATAAGCACTGGTCAGATAGGCCACCGCCGGTGTCGGCAGCACTCCGGCCCGCAGCGCGTCGACGCCCTGGCTGGTCAGCCCGGCGATGACCGCGGCCTCCAGCATCTCGCCGCTGGCCCGCGGGTCACGGCCGACGACGGCCACTCGGCGCTCGGCGCCGGTGGACAGCCGCTGTGCGGCCGCGCCGCCCAGTGCAACGGCCAGTTCCGCGGTCAGTTCGCGGTTGGCGACGCCGCGGACGCCGTCGGTGCCGAAAAGACGACCCATAACTATCCTTTATCGCCGCGAGCGTGCGTGTTCCCGGTCCGACACGCCGGTGTGGGACCGGAAACCCGCACTCTCGAAAGCAAGCCGGGGGTACCTTCCTCGTGCGGAAGGTACCCCCAACTCGCTGCCAAAATGCAACCGCAGATCAGCGCTTGCTGTACTGAGGCGCCTTGCGGGCCTTCTTCAGTCCGTACTTCTTGCGCTCGGTGGCCCGCGGGTCGCGAGTCAAGAAGCCGGCCTTCTTCAGCGCCGGCCGGTCCTCCGGCTGGACCAGGATCAGCGCCCGGGCCAGCGCCAGCCGCAACGCGCCGGCCTGCCCGGAGGGGCCGCCGCCGTCGAGGTGGGCGTAGACGTCGAAGCTCTCCAACCGGTCCACGGTGACCAGCGGAGCCTTGATCAGCTGCTGGTGCACCTTGTTGGGGAAGTAGGCCTCCAGGGTGCGCCCGTCCAGGTTGAACTTGCCGGTGCCGGGCACCAGCCGGACGCGCACCACGGCCTCCTTGCGTCGGCCGACGGTCTGGATGGGGCGGCCCGGGTCGTGCGGCTCGTAGGCCGGAGTGGCCTCGGCGGCCACCTCCACGGTCTCAGCGGTCTCAGGGGTCTCGGTGACCTCGGGGACGTCGACGCCCTCGGTACCTTCGATTGCCGTCTCGGTCATTGCGTCACCTGCTTGATCTCGTACGGGACCGGCTGCTGGGCGGTGTGCGGATGCTGCGGGCCGGCGTAGACGCGCAGTTTGCGCTTGATCTGGCGGCCGAGCTTGTTCTTGGGCAGCATGCCGAGGATCGCCTTCTCCACGACGCGGTCGGGACGGGTCTCCATCAGCTCGCCGATGCTGCGCTTGCGCAGCCCGCCCGGGTAGCCCGAGTGGCGGTAAGCCATCTTCTTCTGCAGTTTGTTGCCGCTCATGGCGACCTTGTCGGCGTTGATGACGATGACGAAGTCACCGCCGTCGACATTCGGCGTGAACGTCGGCTTGTGCTTGCCGCGCAACAGCGTTGCTGCCGCGACGGCGAGCCGGCCGAGCACCACGTCGGTGGCGTCGATGACGTACCACGACCGCGTGGTGTCACCCGCCTTCGGCGTATAGGTGGGCACAGCGCTTACCTCTCGTTTTTCGGGTTGCTACCCGGTTCTGCGGATCCCGGTGCGACCCGGGTGCCGGTCCGGCGTGAACGGCGGGGTGATTCTCGGCGACCGACAGTGACCCGAGAACCCGCTGCGCCAATTAGGCACCGCACGCCAACGGAGCAGCTTACCGGCGCTGATCCGAGCAGGTCAAAACGGGCGTCGGCGCAATGGCGCCCGCACGGCTGGTGGACGTGCCGGTGTGGCCCCGACGGCTCTCCTCCGATCGGGGCCACACCGCATCCGGGGGTGGCCTCTCCTACCTCCCCCAAGCCCCTGCGGCGCGCCGATCGGCGTCGGCGACGTCCGCCGCGCCGTCGCGCACCGCGCTACCCAAATCGAACAGGATCTGGTTGAGCGCGTTGACGGCTTGCTGCCATCTCAGCTGCTCAGCGTGATACGCTCCGGCCGCCTCCCGGGTCCACACCTGCTGCAGGGGTGCGATCTGCGACCGCAGCTCCTCCAGTGCGCCGTTGAGCCGGCTTGCCGTGGAGTGGATCTCCTGGCGGACGGTGTACTCGATTTCCTCGAAGTTGTAAGACAGTGCCGCATCCATGTTCCGGTCCCCCTTAGATTCCGTCGCCGGCAGCGGTGATGTGACGCGAGTGCATCTCGGCCACTTCGCGCAGTGCACTCTCGTTGAGGCGAATGGTCTCGGCGATGCGCGCCAATGCGTGGTGCAGGCTCAACGATTCGGTGTTCCAGCGGTCCAGCACATCTTGGAACCGGGCGGCCGCCATACCGGACCAGACCGACGGCGGCACTGCGCGCATCCGGCCGACGAATCCTTGCAGTAGCGTGCGGATCTCTTCGTTGCGGGCGTCGGTGGCCGCCGCGACGGCACGCATCACGCCGAAGTCGGCACTGAGTGTGGTGGATGGGCTCACGTCTCCCCCATATCGGTCGGTGGCTGATATGTAGTTCGACGGCGATGGGACGGGTTCGGTTCCACCCGGTGGCGAGCGTGCGCAAATGCACGATTCTTCGCGGCGTGTCGTGTGCAAACACGCGCACTCACGGTAGGGGCAACCACAAAACACGGTCGCCGGGCCCCGTAACGGGACCCAGCGACCGTGTCGAGGGGAGTACTGGCTAGCCGGGATTGCCCGGGTTGCCGGGGTTGCCGGTCTCCCCGACCGGGTCTCCCGGGCCACCGGCGCCACCGGCTCCGGCGGCACCGCCCGCGGCGCCTGCGCCCATCGAACCCGCGGCGCCGTTACCGGCCCCACCCTGTCCGGCCGTGCCGGCTGCGCCACCGGCAACGCCGTCGCCACCGTCGCCGCCGTGACCACCGTCACCACTCTGCCCGACCTGCCCGTAAAGCGGGGAGTCGTAGAAGTTGGAACCGCGGGCACCGCCGGTGCCGCCCTGGCCGCCTACGGACTGATTGGCGGCGGCGCCGTTGCCGCCGTTGACGTGCTCGGCAGTACCGGCCGCTCCGTCTCCGGCGTTGCCGGCGCCACCGCCGTCACCGCCGGCACCCCCGCTGCCGAACAAGTAGCCGCTGACGCCGCCGGCTCCACCGTTGCCGCCACGACCGCCCGCCGCGCCGTTGCCGGTGCCGTTGTCGGCGAAGCTGCCCTTGGCGCCGTCACCGCCCTGGCCGCCGGCGCCACCGGCACCGCCGTTGCCGAACATCCAGGCCATCGCGGTGCCACCGTCACCGCCGGCCCCGCCGTCGCCGCCGTGGCCCATCCAGACCCCACCGATACCGCCGTTGCCACCGGCGGCACCCGCACCGCCGTCACCGCCGTCGCCGCCGTTGCCGAAGCCGATGGCGTTGCCCCCGTTGCCGCCGGCCTCCCCGGCCACATCGCTGGACCAGCCGTCGCCGCCGTCACCGAACCACAACCCGCCATGGCCGCCGTCGACGGACTCCGCGGTGCCGTCGATTCCGTTGCCGATCAGGTACTCCCCGGCCATGGAGTTGATGGCACCGTTGACCATCTCACCGAACGGGTTGTCGATCCAGGCCTGGGTCAGCGAGTGCATCGGAGCGTAGAACAACTGGTCGAACAACGTGGCCGCATCGAAGTCGCCCATCAGACCGGACAGATCGAATGCGTCGGCCGAGCCGGCGACGTCGACGTCGACGTCGACGTCGGCGGCCGGGACCAGCCAGTCGAAACTGAACAGGTCCTCGAAGAAGTCGGCCTGAGCGGTCGGCGCCGGCGCCAGCGGCGTCATGCCGAACGCCAGGAACGCCGCCACGCTGCTGCCGGCGCCGATCATCCGGTTGCGGTGCCGCGCTGCGGCCTTGCGGTGAGTCATGTCGAATACCTCTCGTCTGAAAAGTCGGGTTTGGGGATAGCAGGTCTCGCGGGAATCAAGCTCTGGCCGTCGGGGTTACAGACCCCAACCCGCCAGCAGGTCCGCGAACGCCTCGCAGGCCGCGGCGCCACCGGCACCGCCGTCGTCGAGGTCGGTGATGATCGGTAGGTCGCTGCCGGCCAGCGGCGGGGTGACCGGCACCGCGCCCTTGCCGTCCCAGCCCGATCCCAACAGCGCACCGACGGTCTGCCCCAGGCCCAGCGTCGCCCCCCACGGGCCCACCGCATTGCTGTCGATCTCTAGCGCCCCCAGCACCGGGACGCCGTTGAGCGTGAGCCCGACGCTGTTGAGGATCGAGCCGCCCACCGCAGGTGTTTCGGCCGCCACCTCGCCGTTCTCGCCGATCACCTGGTAGGGGTCGATGGCCACGTGGCCGGCGGTGAGCCACCCGCCGAACGCGATGTCCAGGTGGCCGATGCTGGCGCCTTCCGGCAGGAAGTCGCCGGCGGCCTCGTTGATCATCGGCAGCATGCTGTCCAGGTTGAGGGTGGCGCCGTTGAGGGACGTGCCGAACATGTTGGCCAGGGTGTCGGAGAAGTTGTCGCCGTCAGTGATGCTGTTGAGCAGCGCGACTCCGGGGGCGATCCACGGCCCCAGCGAGCCCATGATCAGCCCGCTCAGCGGCGAGGCCAAAAAGTGGATGATCGGCATCATGTCCGGCGGGAACATCCCACCCGCGAGCGACGCCAGCGGACCGGCGAACAGGTCATACCAGCCCATCGCGAACGTCGTCGGGTCACCGGCGGCCAGGGTGTGGCTCATGACGATTTCCAGGGTTTCCTGGCTGGGGTTGCTCAGCGCGTACCCGGTCAGCAGGCCATCGAGGTTGTGGCGGATCTGCTCCGTGACGTAGGTGAGGTTCGTCGGGTCGTCGAGCAGCTGCTGGGCGTAATCGTTCTGGTTGGCGATGAACTGTTGAAACGCGATACCGGGGGCCAGGTAGTAGTTGTTCATGATCTGCGTCATGTTCTGCTGCGCGGCGTTGAACACCTCGTCCCAGGCGCTGTTCGCAGTCAGCGCCACGTCGCGCACCGTGCCGAGCTGGGGCAGCGCGCTACCACCGGGGCGGCGGCGATCAGGCCGGCGCCCACGATCGCGACACCTGCGGTGGCGTAGGGGCGGATTGTTGCGTTCAAGGGATATCTCCTCAAGTGGTGTGAAGGGGCGTGGTCCGGCGGCCGGTGACCGACCGGGGTCAAGGGGTCACCGCGAACGTTTCTCAGACGAACACAGGAAAATCTCGGTTCCATTGCTCGGATGGACACGAATTCCCAGGACACAGCTCGTCATTATCAGCACGCGTTAAGGTTATGCCGGGTCTGTAAGTGAAGTTAGGACATTCTTCCGCAGCTTTGCACTATCGTCGCGCCATGCTTCGTACTGCCAGGCTGGTGCGTCAGCGCGCCGGAGTGAAGGTCTACGAGTATCCGATCGATCCACATATGCCGCCGGTGGTGGTGGCTACGGTCGGGCAGGAGCGGCTGTCCGAATACGGTCAGATTCACAACTTCCCGGCCTTGTGGTGCGACCGGGCGACCGGGATCGTCTACGTGGTCGCGATGGGTGCCACCGTCGGTCCGGGCGGGGTGGAGAGCACCGACGACGGTATCGCGGTGTTCTTCGACCCGGTCGCAGTCGGCGACGACGGCGAGGCTCCGTGGCTGACCTGGCGGTCACATCCGCTGCTGCGTGTGTTCCTGCACGAGGAGAACGGCGGGTTGTTGCGCCTGGTGGTGCCGGCCGAAGACCGTCGGTCGTTCATTGCCACGCTCGACGCGATGAAGTCCGAACTCAGGAACCGACGAGAGGGATACCGTCAGGCGGTGTCGGCGCTTCTGACGCTGCTACTGATCATCCTCAACAGAGTGGCCGATACCGCGGCGGGGGAGCTGCGCCATGGCGACGAACCACTGCTGGCCGAGGTGTTCACAAAAATCGACCGGCGCTATGCCGAGCCGCTGTCGCTGCGCGAAGTGGCCCGTGAGGTTTCGGTATCGGCGGGGCACCTGACCACCGTCGTGCGCCGTCGCACCGGTCGCACGGTGCTGGAGTGGATCACCCAACGCCGCATGGGAGAGGCGCGGCGCCTGCTGACCGACACCCGCCTGCCGATCACCGAGATCGGTCAGCAGGTCGGACTGCCGGACGCGGCGTATTTCACCAGGCAGTTCCGTCAAATACATGGCACCACACCGAGTAAGTGGCGACAGTCACGCACTGCCAGTCGATGACGTCGCGCCGGTGACGGCGTGCGCCGAGCGCACCGCCTGCTCGCACGCCGGGCGCAGGGCGTCGTCCCCGCCGGGCCCGCTCTGACATCCGATGCCGATCCGCACCGAGCGGTCGACCCACACCGCCCAGTCGACGTGATGGTCATCGCGAACCTCCCGATAGGTCACCGCGGGCCGTCCCGCGCTACTGCCGGCCGGGTCGAAACCGACGAACACCCCGGGCGTTTCGGTGTCGGCGAGTTGCAGGCCCCGCTGCAGCGGTTCGGCGACCGCCGCCAGGGTGTCACCGGTGGCCGGCGCCTGGGTGACGTGCAGCACCAGCCGCGGGTCGCTCGGCGACGTCACCTCCACCCGGGCCGAGCCGGGGCCGGCGGCGACGCGGCGCACCGGCCAGCCCGCCGGAACCTGCACCGTCACCCGGCCCTCCACCAGATACGCCGCGGGCATACCCGGGCCGGGCGACCGGTCGTGGTGGGCGTGCACGCCCCAGGCGACAACGCACAACGCCGCCGCCACGGCCGCCGGCAGCCGTCGCCGACCGACGCGACGGGCCGGGGCCGGGCACGGCCGCGGCCTGGGCGCGGGCTCGGCGATGCCGTCGTCAGGCAACTCGTGGACCACTATCACCTGCATCGAGCTTCGTAACCGGTCGGCGATCATCGTCGCCAAAGCCGCGGCGCCGCCGACTCCCGCCGGGGCGTCGATCACCACCGCGGCACCCGGGTCGCGACAAGCCGCCAGCACGCGGCGAGCCACCGCCGCGGCCACCTCGTCGGGAGCGCCGATCCGCGGCTCGGCGGCTATCTCGGCGGCGGTGACCGCGACCAGCGCGGCGGCGATCTCGACGACCGCCGCGGCCGCGAAGGTGTCGAACAGCAGCCGGGAACGCGCCACGGTGATGACGTCCTCGGTCAGGCCGCGCGCGGCGACGGTGAGCAGCTTGACCCGTCGGACCGGCCACCACGACGGGTGCACGATCACCATCGATTCGACGGTCGCCGGACAGGTCAGCACGCTGCGCAGCAGCTCGGGCACCTCGACCGGCCGGCCGTCGACCAGTGCGAACCGCTCGTCGATCCACTCCATCGCTGCCGTAGCGTCGGCAGATTCGGCAGTGCCGCAACACAGTCGGCGCACAGTCGCAGGGCCGGCCTCGATGATGGCGCGGTGCGTCACGGCTCCCACGCCACCTGGATCAACCGCTCCCCACCGCCGCGGGTGATCAGGGTGCCGCGCCCTGGCGGCAACCGGCGCGACCTTACCGAACCGATCAGCGGGGTGTCGGTCGCGTCGCCGCTCATCATCAGCCCCATGGCACCCAAGTCGTGCAGTGCGGCCAGCAGCGGCTCGTACATCGAGCGCGCCGCCCCGCCGCTGCGGCGCGCAATCACCAGGTGCAAACCGAGATCGCTTGCGTGCGGCAGATATTCCAACAGCGGAGTCAGCGGGTTGCCGCCGGCGGTGGCGACCAGGTCGTAGTCGTCGACCACTACATACAGGTCCGGCCCCGACCACCAGGACCGGTCACGCAGTTGCTGAGCGTCGACGTCCGGTCCGGGCATCCGCCGGGCCAATCGGTCGAACAGCGCCGCTACCAGGGTCGCGCATGCGGCGGCCGACATCGCATAGCCGGCCTGGTACTCGTTCTCGACGACCCCGAACAGACCGCGTCGATAATCGACCACCAGCAGCTGCGCCTGCTGCGGGCCACGGGTCCGCAGCAGTTCCCGGCACAGCGTGCGCAACACGGCGGTCTTGCCGCACTCGTTGTCGCCGAGGATCAGCAGGTGCGGCTCCCGGCCGAAATCGACTGTTACAGCGCCGCGCTCGTCGATACCCAGCACCGGGTGGTCATTGTCGACGGCCACCGCCGCCCGGTCCACCACCGTCGGCAGCAGCGGTATGGGCGCTACCGTGTAGTCGTCGCGCCGCAACGGCTCCCAGGCTTGCGGGCGCGCCACCAGCATGTGCAGGCCCTCGGGCGTCAGGCCCCGTCCGGGCCGGTCGCCGGGCACCCGCTGCGCCTGCCGCCGGTCCAGCTCGGATTCGGCCGGATCGCCCAGCCGCAGTTCGATCCGGGTGCCGATCAGATCGCGCAACGCGGGCCGGATCTCGGCCCACCGCGACGCCGACAACACCAGGTGGACGCCGTGAGACAAGCCGCGCGCGGCCACGGCGGTGATCGTTGCCTCGACATCGAATTCGCGGCACAGCGCGGCCCACCCGTCGATCACCAGAAACACGTCGCCGGCCGGTCCACCGCCGGCCGCCTCGCACCGCGCCTCCCGCCGTTCCAAGATCGCCGCCAGCTCGGCGACGGTGCGCCGCACCAGTTCCGGCTGGCCGCGACCGGCCACCGATCCCACCTGGGGCAGCGAAGCCAGCGCGGCGAGGCCACCGCCACCGAAGTCCAGGCAGTACAACGCCACCCGGCTGGCGTCGTGGGTGGCGCTCAGCGCGGCGATCAGCGTGGACAGCGTCGTCGACTTACCCGACTGCGGCGCGCCGACGACGGCGACATGCCCGGCGGCCCCGTCCAGCCGGACCACCAGCGGGGCGCGGCGCTGCTCGAAGGGGCGGTCGACGCTCCCGATCGGCACGCTCAGAGCGGGATAGCCGTCGTCGAGCAGCTCCCCCAACGCCGGCGAGTCACCCAGCGGCGGCAACCACACCTGCCGGGCCGCCGGGCCATGGCCGGACAATCGCTGCAGGACCGCCTGCAGCACGGTGCGCCCGGTAGCTCGCGGCTCCGGCCCGGCCGGGCCGATCGGTGCGGCAGTGAACAACCGGACTTCGCTCGGCGTCGGCAGCGGGGAGGGGCATACGCCCGAGACGTAGGCCGTCTGGAATCGCCTCAACTCGCCGTCGGCGGTGCGCAGGAAACCCGATCCGGGGGTGTTGGGCAGCTCGTAGGCGTCCGCGGTGCCCAGCACCAGCCGGGATTCGACGGCCGACACCGTCTTAAGGCACACCCGGTAGGACAGGTGCGACTCCAGGCCGCGCAGCCTGCCCTCCTCGAGCCGCTGACTGGCCAGCAGCAGGTGAATTCCCAAGGACCGCCCCAACCGGGCGATCGCGACGAAAATGTCGATGAAATCGGGCTGCTGATCGAGCAGTTCGGAGAATTCGTCGACGATGACGAGCAGCGCGGGCAGCGCCGGCAGCGCCGCTGCGGCAGCCCGCCGGGCCTGCCGGTAGTCGCTGACCCCGGCCACCCCGGCGGCGCGCAGCAGTTCCTGGCGCCGCTGCATCTCACCGGTCAACGCCTCGCGCATCCGTTCCACCAGCGGTGCTTCATCGGCCAGGTTGGTGATCACCGCGGCGACGTGGCCGGCTTCCTCGAATCCGAGAAAGGTTGCGCCGCCTTTGAAGTCGATCAGCACCAGGTTCAGGTCCGCCGGCGAATGCCGGACCGTCATGCCGAGCACCAGCGTGCGCAGTAACTCCGATTTCCCCGAACCGGTGGCGCCGATGCACAGCCCGTGCGGGCCGCTGCCCTCTTCGGCGGCCTCCTTGATGTCCAGCTGCACCGGGTCGCCCTGCGGGTCGATGCCGATCGGGACGCTCAGCCGCTGCGCCGGTGCGCCGGGCCACGCCGCGGCCGGGTCGAACTCGTCAACGGCACCGATGCCCATCAGCTGCGCCCAACTACTCGGGCCACCCGGTTGCACCGCCCGCTGGCCGGCCAGTCGCTGGGCGCATACCACCGCGTCCGCAGGGCCGAGGAAATCCGGGCGGGCGCCGTCGCGATCGCCCAGCGTGGTCGCGGTCACCCGAAGCCGTCGGACCCGGCCGGCATCCCACGCCGCTGCCTCGGTCAACGCCAGTCCGGAGACCGGGTCGTCAACGACCACCACCGCCGGCCGGCCGGCCAGCGCGGCTTGCGCGGCGGGCAGATCGGGGAAGGTCAGCCGTAGCGGTCCGGTGGCGTCGAGGGCCGACGGATGCTGATGGTGGGGCAGCCATTTCAGCCAGTCCCAGTGGCCGGGCGGGTCGCTGACGACTGCTGCGATCAGCAGCGCGTCGGGGCCGTGCAGCATCGCGAGCTGGCAGATCATCGCCCGTAGCAGGCCGCGCGCCCGGTCGCGGTCGCCGTGTAACTGCAGCGGCGCCGGCCCCAGCAGCGGCATGGTGATCGGCAGCTCGGGCACCGTCGCGTGGGTGTCCAGGAAGCGGCGCAGCGCGGTCGCGGTGACGGGGTCGGCGCGGCCGGCCGACTCGTCGGGGGGCGGTATCAGCGGGGTGGCCAGAGCGACCGGGCCGATGCCCACCCGGGCCCGGCCGAAGTCGGTGTCATCGGGCCGACGCTGCCACATCCGGTCGCTGCCGGCCAGCGTCCACAATACTTCGGGGTTCGGGTGCGCCCACACCAGAAACGAACGTTGCGCCGTCGCGGTCGTGGCCACCGACTCTCGTAGTGCGGCAAGATAACCCAGATAGTCTTCCCGGTTGTCGTCGAGATCGTCGCGGTTTCGGCCGGCCAGCATCGCCGCCGCCGCGGAGGCCAGCATCAGCAGCGGCACCAAAGCGAACACCGGGCTGCGCGCGGCCGGGGAGCCCGAGCGGTAGAGCACCGCGGTCACCGCCAGCATCCCCACCGACATGACAAGCGGCAGTAGCCGGGTCAGCGCCACCGGCGAATCATGCCGCTGCACCGGGGGCGGTGCGGCGACGGCGATTTCACCGGATGGCGGCGCCGGCGGCGGGCTCGCGGCGCGTCCCAGCTCGCTCATCGGCCACACCGTAAACAGCGGCGAACCACCCGGCAAGTCAGCTGTGGATCACCGGAAACCAGCCGTCCGCCGGCCCGGTAGCGTGCGCGCAACACGACCACGAGGAGGCGGAGGTGACCGATACGGATCCGGGTCTGCGGCGGGTCGCGGTTTACGCCGACACCGGTCACGCCGATCTGGCGCTACCGGCTGCGGTACCGGTGGCGGTGCTGGTCGCCGCCGCCGTCGAACTCGTCTCGGGACGGGACGGCCCGCAGCCGATGTCGAGCCGGGACCAGCCGCTGGGCCCCTACCGGCTCGCCCAGCCCGGCCGCTCACCACTGGACGGCTCGAAGACGCTGGCGCAACACGGGATCCGCGACGGCGCCGTGCTGGTGCTGACCCGCGCCGGCGATGTCGCTCCGGAGCCGCGTTTCGACGACCCGGCCGAGCAGGTGGCAGCCGGGGTGCGGACGGCGGCGCACCCGTGGCGGCCGACCGCCCGGCGTCTCACTGCCGCGATCGCGGCGTCCGGTTTGGCCGGGGTCGCCGGTTTCGTAGCGGTCCCCGGCGGTCCCGGCGCTCCGAACGTGTTGCTGGCCATGGCGGCGACCGGGACGGTGGTCGCGATGGCGGTGCCCTCGAGCGGCTGCAGCGGGCCGGCCCGGGCGATACTGTGCGGTCTGGCCGGGCTGGTGATCCTGGCCGCTGTGGCCGCCATGGCCGGTGCGGCAACCGGAGTTTCGGCGCAGACGATCGGCGCGGCGGCGGCCGCCGGCGGGGTCGGCCTGATCCGGGTAGCGGGCAGGATCGCGATGCTGGCCGCCGGGTTGTCGCGGCGGCCGACGGCGCGCCATGCCGTTGCGGCCCGGGATCTGCTGTGCGGGCTGATCGCCGGGTCGGCGGCGGCGGTGGTGCTCGGGGCCGCCGGTGTCGCCGCCGGGGAACCGGTCGCCGGTGTGCCCGGCCTGGTCGGGGCCGCGTTCGCGGCGGCGGCCGGTGCGGCCCTACTGCTGCGGGCCCGCTCGCACGCCGACGGCACGCAGATCGCAACCCTGTTGGTCGGCGGTGCGGCCACCATGGGCATCGCCGTGTTGTCCGCCGCGCTCGACGTGACACCGCACCGGCCCTGGCCGGCGATGGTGGCAGCGGCAATGTCGGTCGTCACGATCGTTCTCGGTTTCACGGCGCCGGTGCGGTCCCCGTTGGCCCGCCGCGGCGCCGAAGTGCTGGAGAGTGTGGCCCTGGGCGCGGTGGTGCCGCTGGCCTGCTGGCTGTGCGGGGTTTACGGCTCCGTTCGCGGACTGAGTCTGGGCTGAGTGATGCGCAGCGCCAGGGTCGTTCGGCTCGCCCGCCTCTCGGCGGCCGCGGTGATCGCCGGGACCACCCAGTGCGTACCGCCGGCGAGCGCGGTCGCACCGCCGCCGATCGACAGTTCCCGGCTGCCCGCAGCCGGGCCGGCCGCACCGGTGCACGCGACCGTGCAACGCGCGGTGTGTGGGGTCCCGGCCCTGCAGCCGGATGCGCCGGTCACCCAGCTCGACGGGTTGGACCTGCCCGCGGTGTGGGCGCTCACCCGCGGGGCGGGTCAGCGGGTGGCGGTGATCGACACCGGTGTCGCGCCGCATCGGCGACTTCCCGGCCTGGTGGGCGGCGGGGACTACGTGTCCACCGGCGACGGCGCCCAGGACTGCGACGGGCACGGCACGCTGGTCGCCGGAATCATCGGGGCCGCACCAGATCCGGCTGCCGACCGGTTCGCGGGCGTGGCGCCGCTGGCCACCGTGCTCGCCATTCGCCAGTCCAGCGCCAAGTTCGGCGCCGCCGGCGACGCCCCGGGCGTCGGGGACGTCGACACGCTGGCGAAGGCGGTGCGCACCGCCGCCGACCTGGGGTCGTCGGTGATCAACATCTCGGCGGTGGCCTGCCTGCCGGCGGGCTCCGAGCTGGATGACCGGGCGCTCGGCGCCGCGCTGGCCTACGCAGTCGAGGTGCGAAACGCCGTGGTGGTCGCCGCGGCCGGCAACACCGACGACGGGTGTGATGCCGGCGAGCCGATGATCGTCACGCCGGCCTGGTACGACGACTACGTGCTGACTGTCGGATCGGTGGACGCCCGCGGCGCGCCGTCGGCATTCACCCTGGCCGGTCCGTGGGTCGACGTGGCCGCGCCCGGCGAGGGCGTGCTGTCGCTGAGCAGCGTCGCCGATGCGATGGCCAACACCGTCGGCGGATCCCCGGTTCACGGCACCAGTTTCGCCGCGCCGGTGGTCAGCGGTCTGGCGGCGCTGATCCGGGCCCGGTTCCCGGATTGGAGACCGCGGCAGGTGATGGACCGGATCAAGGCCACCGCCCACCACCCGCCCGGCGGGCGCGACGATTTCGTCGGCGCCGGGGTGGTCGATCCGCTGGCGGCGGTCAGCTCCGACGCGACTCGGCCGGCCCCCGACCGGCCGGCTCCCCAACCGGCGCGACCGGATCCGCCGGCGCCGCCCGAAGTGGCGCCCGCCGCCTCCGGCGGGTTGCGTGCCGCGGGCACCGGCACCGGTGTGCTGCTGGCCCTGCTGCTGGCGGTGGTCAGCGTCCGGGCGACGGCGCCACGACGTCGCGGGCCAGCAGCGCCTGTTCGCGACTGAGCCGCGGGCCGGCCGGCAACCCGGCCAGCATCGGCCAGGGAACGCCGGCGGCCACCGACGGCAGCCCGAGGCTGCGCGCGGCGGCGTCGCCGTCGACGGTGAACCGCACCCCGGTCTCGGCGATCAGGTAGCCGGCGCCGCCGCCGCGACCGGAGGCATCCGAGGCCCGCACGTAGGCACTGCGGCCCGGCGGTAGATAGACGGAGTCCAGGGCCGGGCCCGGCCCGTCGGCCTGAGCCAGCGTCGTCGGCGTCGCTCCGGCCGGCAGCGGCAGGCCCGCCCCGGCCGACAGGGTGATGCCGGCCGCGTCGCCGGCACGCCAATGGGCACACAGGGTCACCGCGGCGGGCAGTTCGGCGAGGCGGCCGATGAAATCCGACGGCGTGGCCGGCGGCGCCTCCGGGATCGCGTTGAGCCACAGCCCCGAGACTTGCCGCGGTCCAACCGGTCCCAGCATCGCGGGGTTGATCGGGATCCGCCGTCCCCGCAGCAACAGGTAGGTGCTCGCCGACTCGGAGCTGGCGGCCAGCGCCTCGTCGGCGTCGAGGCGCGCGGTCGGCGGGTCGACGCCGGCGACCAGCGTGGTGCCGGCCGAGTCGTCGCACACCGACCAGGTCGCCGTCGTCGGCAGGGCATCCCCGAGCGCTCCGGGAGCTCCCGGGATACCCAATGGCGGGCCGCGCCGCACCCGGCCGATCGCGCCGGCGGCCACCGGCCGCGGGTCGGTGGCTCCGGCGATGAGGCGAGCCGAGGCGAGGTTGAGCACCGGATGCATAACGTCGCCGACCCGGACATAGAGCGCGCCGGATGCGCGGTCCAGCACGATGGGGGCCTCACCGAGGCCCGGTTGCGGGCGCACCACCGCCGCCACCACGGCGCCGGCCAGCGCGATCACGGCGAGCAGGCAGCCCAAGCCCAGCCCGGCGCGGCCCGGCGCGGGACCGCCCGCCACCCGCCCGCAGCGCAGCGCACGTTCCAGCCGGCGGGTCTGGAATCGGTCTGCACTGAGCTGCAGTTGTGTCGTCGATCGCCCCGCCATCCACCACTCCCTTGCGTGTGGCCGAGGCTAACCGCGGGCCCGGTTGCGCCGCTTTCATTCATGCACAGGCTTTTCGGCGCCCAGAACCGGTTTCGGTACCATCCCGGTATGCGTTTTTCTCACTTGAACAGCATCTTTTCGGTGTTGTTGATGGCAACCGCACTGCTGACCGTCCCGGCCCTGTCCGCGATGGCCCCGAATGCCGTCCCGTCGGCGGCCGCCTACGACTGCCCGGACGTCGAGGTCATATTCGCCCGCGGCACCAGTGAGCCTCCCGGCGTCGGCCGGGTCGGCCGGGCGATGATCGACTCACTGCGCCAGCAGACCTCCAAGAAGGTCGACGAGTACGGCGTCAACTACCCCGCCGGCCGGCTGCAGCTCGGTGGCGGCGACGGCGCCAACGACGTGATCCGGCGCGTCAAGGCCGCCGCCGACGTGTGCCCCGACACCCAACTGGTGCTGGGCGGCTACTCGCAGGGCGCGTCGGTGATCGACATCGTCACCGGCACCCAGGTGGGTGGTATCAGCTGGGGCAGCCAGCTGCCGGCCGAGTACGCCGACCAGGTGGTGGCCGTGGTGGCGTTCGGCAATCCCGCCGTCCGCACCGGCGGGCCGATCAGCGCGCAGAGCGCCCTGTTCGGCGCCAAGTCCCTCGACCTGTGCAACCCGGGGGACCCGATCTGTCACGAGGGACCGGGCAATGAATGGACCGACCACACCGACGGCTACATCCCGGCGCTGACCAGCCAGGCGGCCAACTTCGTCGCCGGCCGGCTCCGGGCACCGGGGCCCGTGCCCGACGTCGCACCGCTGGTGCGCTGACCTGCGCCGACGCTCTTATTTAGCCCATCAAGTTTTTACGTCGCTACTATCGGTCGCTGTGAAGGCGTCCCGTTTCCTGACCGCGGTCGTGCTGCTCGTCGTGTCCTTGATCGCGCCCGCGCTGATACCGACGGTCATTCCCGCCGCGTCGGCGGCCGGCTGCCCGCCGGTCGAGTTGGTGTTCGCCCGCGGCCGGCTCGAGTCGGCCGGCCCGGGCAAGATCGGCAACGCCTTGGTCAGCGCCTTACGCGCCAAGGCCGACCGCACCATCGGACTGTACGCGGTCCGCTACGACGCCGACGCCGATGTGGATCGCGGCGCCAACGACATGAGCGGCCACATCCAGCACATGATGCAGACTTGCCCGGACACCCGATTGGTGATCGGCGGCTACTCGCTGGGCGCGGCGGTCAGCGACATCGTGCTGGCCGTCCCGATGAGCGTCTTCTCGTTCAACAACCCGCTGCCACCCGGCGCCGACGAACACATCGCCGCGGTCGCGCTGTTCGGCAACGGCAGCGCCTGGGCCGGGCCGATCACCCGGTTCAGCCCGGTGTACGCCGACCGGACCATCGAGTTGTGCCACGGCGCCGACCCCATCTGCAATCCGGCCGACCCGAACACCTGGGAAGCGAACTGGCCACAGCACCTGGCCGATGCCTATATCCAGGCCGGCATGATCAACCAGGCCGCCGACTTCATCATGGGCAGGCTCTGATCGAGCTCAGCGCGGCGACGCAGACCCGATTAGTTAGTTTATCTTTGCTTCGTTACTATTCTCCGTTATGAAGGCACACCGCATCCTGGCGGCCTGCGTTGCCGCGTCAGCACTGCTGATCAGCCCTGTCCCGTCTGCGCCCGCGTCCGCCGACGGATGCCCGGACGTCGAGGTCGTGTTCGCCCGGGGCACCGGCGAGCCCCCGGGCCTGGGCCGAGTCGGCAACGCCTTCGTCGGCGCACTGCGGAACCAGACGTCCCGGTCGGTCGGCGCCTACGCGGTGAACTATCCGGCCAGCTATGACTTCGGCCGGGCGGCCGACGGCGCCAACGACGCCAGCGGCCACGTGATGTGGATGGTGGAGAACTGCCCGGCCACCCGACTAGTCCTCGGCGGTTACTCGCAGGGCGCAGCGATCGTCGACATCGTGGCGGCGGCGCCGGTGCCCGGCTTCGGGTTCACCGCGCCACTGCCCCCGGAGGCCGCCGACCATGTCGCGGCGATCGCGGTGTTCGGCAACCCCTCCAACAAGATCGGTCAGCCCCTGACGAACAGCCCGGTGTACGGGTTCAAGACGATCGACCTGTGCACCGACGGCGACCCGGTCTGTTCCCCCGGGCGCATGTTCTCCGCGCACTCCGGCTATACCCCCGGCATGACCAATCAGGCCGCGTCGTTCGTGGCCGGCCTGCTTTAGCGCGCCGGCGCAGCGGTACCACCGTGCCCGCTAGCGCCCGCGGGGGATCAGCGCGGCTTGCGCAGGTCCCGGGTGATCACGGTGCGCGCCGCCAACTGGTCGTCCGGCGGATAGTCGACCCCGACCAGGGTCAACCCGCGCGCCGGCGCGGCGGTGAAATCACTGGACCGGCGGCTGGCACTGAGCAACCCCGCTAACCAGGCCGCATCGCGCCGGTGCTCGCCGACCGCCAGCACCGCCCCGACCAGGGATCGCACCATCGACCAGCAGAACGCATCGGCGCTGACTTGCGCGGTGACCAGATCACCGTCGCGAACCCAGTCGAGACGCTGCAGGTCACGAATGGTGGTCGCGCCTTCGCGGTGGCGGCAGAACGCCGCGAAATCGTTCAGTCCCAACAGGTTTTGGGAAGCCTCGGCCATCGCGTCGACATCGAGCGGGCGCGACCAGGCGGTGACGTAACGGGCCAGCTGAGGTGCCACCCCGTAGGGCGCGGTCGAGAGCCGGTAAGCGTAGTGACGACGCAGCGCCGAGAACCGGGCATCAAAGTCCGAGGCTGCCCGGTCCACCCGCAGCACTCGCACATCAGCCGGCAGGAAACGCGCCAATCGCCGTGTCAGCGCCAGGAATTCCGGCTCGCCGTCCCGCCGGGTACGCGAATAGGCGTACCGCAGCGCCGAATCCGGGACATCGACGTGGGCCACCTGGCCGGTGGCATGCACGCCGGTGTCGGTGCGTCCCGCCGCGAACAGCCGCACCGGGGCGCGGAACACCGTCGTCAGCGCCTCGTCGAGGACACCGGCGACGGTGCGCTGCCCGGCTTGAACCGCCCAGCCGGCGAACTCCGTGCCGTCGTAGGCGATGTCGAGCCGAAGCCGGACAGCCCCGGCGGTGCGGTCAGGACTCGTCGGTGCCCTCAGCGGTCTCGGCCTCAGCGGTCTCGTCGGCTCCGGTCTCGGCCTCGGCGGCTTCGGACGCTTCGGTCTCCTCGGTCTCCTCGACCGCCGGCTCGTCGACCTTCTCGGCCTCGGCGGGCTTCGCTGCGGCCTTCTCGGCCTTCGCCGCCTTGGCCCCCGCGCGGCGAGCGCGGTCGGCCTCTGAGGTCACCGTCTTCTCCCGGACCAGCTCGATCACGGCCATCGGGGCGTTGTCACCCTGACGCGCCTCGACCTTGATGATGCGGGTGTAGCCACCGTTGCGGTCCGCGAAGTGCGGGGCGATCTCGGCGAACAGCGAGTGCACCACGTCCTTGTCGCGGATCTTCTTGAGCACCTCACGCCGGTTGTGCAGCGTGCCCTTCTTGGCGTGGGTGATCAGCTTCTCGGCGTACGGCCGCAATGCCCGCGCCTTGGCCTCGGTCGTCTTGATCCGGCCGTGGGTGAACAGCGAGGTGGCCAGGTTGGCCAGCATCGCCTTCTGGTGCGAGGACGACCCGCCGAGACGGGGACCCTTGGTGGGCTTGGGCATTGGGGCTTCTCCTAAATGGGGCCGGCCCCCGTATCAGGTAGGGCCGGGACGGCTCTCTTTTCGAGAGGTGGGGCGTTACAGCTGTTCGGTTTCGGCGTAGTCCTGCTCTTCGTAACCGGTGTCGGCCGACCAGGTGCCGGTGGCGACGTCGTAGCCCGCCACCTGCGACGGGTCGAAGCTGGCCGGGCTGTCCTTGAGCGACAGACCGAGCTGGTGCAGCTTCACCTTGACCTCGTCGATGGACTTCTGCCCGAAGTTGCGGATGTCGAGCAGGTCGGACTCGGTGCGGGCGACCAGCTCCCCGACCGTGTGCACGCCCTCGCGCTTGAGGCAGTTGTACGACCGCACCGTCAGGTCCAGGTCGTCGATCGGCAGCGCGAACGACGCGATGTGGTCCGCTTCGGCCGGCGACGGCCCGATCTCGATGCCCTCGGCCTCGACGTTGAGTTCGCGTGCCAGGCCGAACAATTCGACCAGGGTCTTGCCGGCCGAGGCCAGCGCGTCCCGCGGGCTGACGGAGTTCTTGGTCTCCACGTCAAGCACCAGCTTGTCGAAGTCGGTGCGCTGCTCGACACGGGTGGCCTCGACCTTGTAGGTCACCTTGAGCACCGGCGAGTAGATCGAGTCCACCGGGATGCGGCCGATCTCGGCGCCGGAGACCTTGTTCTGCACGGCCGGGACGTAACCGCGGCCCCGCTCGACGATCAGCTCGACCTCGAGCTTGCCCTTGTCGTTGAGGGTCGCGATGTGCATGTCGGGGTTGTGCACCGTCACGCCCGCCGGCGGCACGATGTCACCGGCGGTGACGGCACCCGGGCCCTGCTTGCGCAGGTACATGGTGACCGGCTCGTCCTCCTCGGAGGAGACCACCAGGCCCTTGAGGTTCAAGATGATGTCGGTGACATCCTCTTTGACGCCGGGGACCGTGGTGAACTCGTGCAGCACGCCGTCGATGCGGATGCTGGTGACCGCCGCGCCGGGGATCGACGACAGCAGCGTGCGGCGAAGCGAGTTGCCCAGGGTGTAACCGAATCCCGGCTCCAGCGGTTCGATGACGAACTGGGAGCGGTTGTCGGCCACAACCTCTTCGGACAGGGTGGGACGCTGCGAGATCAGCATGGTGTTCTTTCTCCTTCTGGCACCCGCTATTTGATGCCGTTTGGGGGTACTCGGGGCAGGGCCCCGAGCGGGTTACTTCGAGTAGAACTCGACGATCAGCTGCTCGGCGAGCGGAACCTGGATCTGGGCCCGCTCCGGCAGCTGGTGGACCAGGATGCGCTGGCGCTCCCCGACCACCTGCAGCCAGCCCGGGATCGGGCGGTCGCCCGCGGTCTCCCGGGAGATCTGGAACGGCACCGTGTTGATCGACTTGTCCTTGACGTCGATGATGTCGTACTGCGACACCTGGTAACTGGGCACGTCGACCTTCACACCGTTGACGGTGAAGTGGCCGTGGCTGACCAGCTGACGGGCCATCCGACGGGTGCGGGCCAGGCCGGCGCGGTAGACCACGTTGTCCAGCCGGCTCTCCAGGATGCGCAGCAGTTCCTCACCGGTCTTGCCGCGCCGACGGACGGCTTCCTCGTAGTAGCGGCGGAACTGCTTCTCCATCACGCCGTAGGTGAAGCGAGCCTTCTGCTTCTCCTGCAGCTGTAGCCGGTATTCGCTTTCCTTGATCCGCGCGCGGCCGTGCTGGCCGGGCGGGTAGGGCCGCTTCTCGAATGCCTGGTCTCCGCCGACGAGGTCGACGCCCAGCCGGCGGGACTTGCGGGTTGCGGGTCCGGTGTAACGAGCCATGTTGTTTCTCCTCCTCGAACCCGACTAGACCCGACGCCGCTTGGGCGGACGGCAACCGTTGTGGGGTTGCGGGGTGACATCGGAAATCGCGCCGACCTCCAAGCCGGCAGCCTGCAGCGAGCGGATCGCGGTTTCGCGGCCTGAACCCGGGCCCTTCACGAACACGTCGACCTTCTTCACACCGTGCTCCTGCGCCTTGCGGGCGGCGTTCTCGGCGGCCAGCTGCGCGGCGAACGGGGTGGACTTACGCGAGCCCTTGAACCCGACGTGACCCGACGACGCCCAGGCGATGACGTTGCCCTGCGGGTCGGTGATCGTCACGATCGTGTTGTTGAAAGTGCTCTTGATGTGCGCGGCACCGTGCGGGACGTTCTTCTTTTCCCGCCGCCGGGTCTTCTGGCCCTTCTTGGGCCCGGTCGCTTTCTTCGTTGCCATGGGTCTTACCTGGCCTTCTTCTTACCGGCGATGGTGCGCTTGGGGCCCTTGCGGGTACGCGCGTTGGTCTTGGTCCGCTGGCCGCGCACCGGCAGGCCGCGACGGTGCCGCAGGCCCTGGTAGCAGCCGATCTCGATCTTGCGACGGATGTCGGCCTGCACCTCGCGGCGCAGGTCACCCTCGACCTTGAGGTTGCCCTCGATGTAGTCGCGCAGCGCGGTCAACTGCTCGTCGGTGAGGTCCTTGCTGCGCTGGTCCTTGTCGATACCGGTCGCGCCGAGGATTTCATTGGAACGGGTACGGCCGATGCCGTAGATGTAGGTCAGCGCGATCTCCATGCGCTTATCGCGCGGCAGGTCGACGCCCACAAGTCGAGCCATGGGTGGCATTCCCTCTTTCGTTGCGGAGGTGTCGGTCCCAGCCCGTTCCCGGTCGATACAGCTCCGGGGCCCGGCCTCCGATCCGGGCGTTGCCGAGTTGGCTCATCTGGAAAAGATGCCAGCCAACTCAGTGGTACTGGGAGGTCTGCATTCAGTTGTGGTTCGGGTGCTGCTTGTCGGTCAGCCCTGACGCTGCTTGTGGCGCGGGTCCGAGCAGATCACCATGACCCGGCCGTGCCGACGGATCACCCTGCACTTGTCGCAGATCGGCTTGACGCTGGGGTTCACCTTCACGGCTGCTGTGGTCCTGTTCTCATCGCTGGTTGCTAAAGGTCTTCGGGTTGGGCGGTCCGGAGCTACTTGTACCGGTAGACGATGCGTCCCCGGGTCAGGTCGTACGGAGACAACTCCACGACCACCCGGTCCTCCGGCAGGATTCGGATGTAGTGCTGCCGCATCTTGCCGCTGATGTGAGCGAGCACCTTGTGACCGTTCTCCAGCTCAATGCGAAACATCGCATTGGGCAGGGGCTCGACCACTCGGCCCTCCACCTCGATGGCACCGTCTTTCTTGGCCATTGGTCTCCGGCGATCCTCCGTGTCTGGCTTTCCTGGTTACATGTGCATGCGCCCGCCGCGGCGCAGCATCGACTACGACTACAAAACGTGGGCCGGTGGCAGGAAATTCCAGGTGAATGGCCAAGAATCTCGAACTGGGCACGCAAGAGTCGACGCAGACGCCGCACCGCCGTCCCACGATACCCGTTGAGGAGCCGGGCACCAAAATCGTCGGCCCGGAAGCGGGCGGTGACAGACTGGTACCGACAACGCAGTCCACCGCCACGATCCGCCAAACCGTCGCCGAACACCCGATGGGACGCACATGACCGAAGGAATGTCACTCAAGCCCGAGTTGGGCCGCTACGGAGTCTGGACCGGCGGCTCGCCCACGCCGGAGCAGGCCGCCGAGATCGAACAGCTGGGGTACGGCGCCATCTGGGTGGGCATGTCACCCGCCGCTGAGCTCTCCTTCGTCGAACCGCTGCTGGCGGCGACGACGACGCTGCAGGTCGCGACCGGCATCGTCAACGTCTGGTCGGCGCCGGCGCCGCAGGTCGCGGAGTCGTTCCACCGGATCGAGGCCGCTCACCCGGGCCGGTTCCTGCTCGGGGTGGGCGTCGGTCACCGCGAGGCCACCGCCGAGTACAGCAGCCCGTATCAGGCCCTGGTCGACTATCTCGACACCCTCGACGCGGCCGGTGTGCCCACCAGCCGCCGGGTGCTGGCCGCGCTGGGCCCCAAGGTGCTGCGCCTGGCAGCGGAGCGCAGCGCCGGGGCACACCCCTACCTGACCACTCCCGCGCACACCGCCACCGCGCGCGGACTGGTCGGGCCGTCGGTGTTCCTGGCCCCCGAACACAAGGTGGTGCTCTCCACCGATGCCGCCGCCGCCCGCGAGACCGGCCGCGAGGCGGTCGGCTTCTATCTGCGGCTGTCGAACTACGTCAACAACTGGCACAGGCTGGGCTTCACCGATCGCGACGTACGTGCCCCCGGCAGCGACCGGTTGATCGACGCCGTGGTGGCGCACGGCAGCGCCGACGACGTGGCCGCCCGGTTGGGTGAGCACCTGGACGCCGGCGCGGACCAGGTGACGATCCAGGTGCTCGGCGGCTGGAAGGCGCTGCTGCCGACGCTGACGGAGCTGGCCGGGCCGCTGGGGTTGACGCCGCCCGACTGAGCCCCCATAGCGTGAGGCCCCCATAGCGTGAGACAGAATCTCACGACGCGACACGCTGAAGTCGCGTCGCGGATTTTCCACTCGCGCGGGTCTCGGTTGCGATCGCCGATAGGGTTGCCGCATGCGGCTGCTGGTCACCGGGGGCGCCGGGTTCATCGGCGCCAACTTCGTGCACAGCACGCTGGCGCAGCGACCCGGCACCGAGATCACGGTTCTAGACGCCCTGACCTACGCCGGCAGCCGCGAGTCACTCGCCGACGTCGCAGCTGAGATCCGGCTGGTGGAAGGCGACATCACCGACACCGCGCTGGTGGCCGAGCTGGTCGCCGCGTTGGATCCGGCGACCGACGCGGTGGTGCACTTCGCCGCCGAAACCCACGTGGACAACGCGCTGGCCGACCCCGAACCGTTCCTGCGTTCCAACGTGGTCGGCACCTTCACCGTGCTGGAGGCGGTACGCGGCCACCGGGTGCGGTTGCATCACGTCTCCACCGACGAGGTCTACGGCGAGCTGGCACTCGACGATCCGCGCCGGTTCACCGAGGTGACGCCGTATCACCCGTCGAGCCCCTACTCGTCGACCAAGGCCGCCGCCGACCTGCTGGTGCGGTCCTGGGTGCGCTCCTATGGCATCCACGCGACGATCTCGAACTGCTCCAACAACTACGGGCCCTACCAGCACGTGGAGAAGTTCATTCCGCGCCAGATCACCAACCTGCTGACCGGGCGGCGGGCCAAGCTGTACGGCAGCGGCGCCAACGTGCGGGACTGGATCCACGTCGACGACCACAACAGCGCGGTCTGGCAGATCATGGCCGGCGGGCATCCCGGGCGCACCTATCTGATCGGCGCCGACGGGGAACGCGACAACCGCAGCGTGTTGCAGGCCATCCTGCGGCTGATGGACCACGACCCGGACGACTTCGACCATGTCTCCGACCGGCCCGGTCATGACCTGCGCTATGCGATCGACCCGTCGGCGCTGCGCGACGAGCTGGGCTGGAAGCCCGAGCACACCGACTTCGAGGCCGGTCTGCGCACGACGATCGAGTGGTACCGCGCCAACGAATCCTGGTGGGCGCCACTGAAAGACGCCGCCGAAGCCCGCTACGCCGAGCTGGGACGCTGAGATGGCGTTCCGCGAACTTGCCGTTCCCGGCGCATGGGAGCTCACCCCGACCCAACACGCCGACGCGCGTGGCGTGTTCTTCGAATGGTTCACCGACCGCGAGTTCACCGGGCTTGCCGGTCACCGGTTCGACCTGCGGCAGGCCAACTGCTCGGTGTCGGGCGCCGGGGTGTTGCGCGGCCTGCACTTCGCCCAGCTGCCGCCCGGGCAGGCCAAGTACGTCACCTGTGTGTCGGGGTCGGTCTTCGACGTAGTCGTCGACATCCGGGTCGGTTCGCCGACCTACGGCCGCTGGGATGCGGTGCTGCTGGACGCCCGCGACCGTCGATCGGTGTATCTGGCCGCCGGCCTGGCGCATGGATTCGTTGCACTGCAAGATGATTCGACGGTGATGTACCTGTGCTCAGCCGAGTACGACCCGCAGCGTGAGCACACCATCAGCGCCACCGACCCCGCCATCGGGATCGACTGGCCCGACGATCACCCGCTGGTGGTCTCCGAGCGCGACCGTGACGCACCCACCCTGGCCGAGGTGCGGGCCGCCGGACTGTTGCCGGCCTGGGATCAGACGTAACCGAGGCAGCTAGCCCGTCAACCACCAGGAGCAGCCATGCCCAGCCCCAGTGTCACCGCCTACGCCCCGCTGTATGACGAATTCGACTACGTCGTCGACGACTACGACGGCGAACTCCCCGCCGACCTGCATGGCACGCTGTACCGCAACGGACCCGGGAAGCTCGACGCCGGAGGCCAGCAACTCGGCCATCTCTTCGACGGCGACGGCATGCTGTCGATGTTCACCTTCGCCGACGGCAGGCTGCACTACCGCAACCGCTACGTCGCCACCAAGCACTACCGGAAATCGCTGGCGTCCAAGGGAGCTCCGTACCGCGCGCTGGGAACGATGCGCCCGGGCGGGATCTGGACCAACGCGCTGCGCTTTCCGGCCAACGTCGCCAACACCGGCGTGGTCGTGCATGCCGGAAAGCTGCTGGCGCTATGGGAGGGCGGCCCGCCCACCGAGATCGACCCGGACACCCTGGACACCATCGGTATTCACCGATTCGGCGGCAAGCTGAAGTGGCTGGGCGCCTTCTCGGCCCACCCGAAGTGGGATCCCGTGACGGGCGAGATGTTCAACTTCGGCATGGCGATGATGCCCATCCCCAAGCTGATCTGCTACCGGGTGGACCGCGCCGGCACGCTGCACCGCTTGGGGCAGCTCAAGCTGCCGGCGCCGATGTTCAACCATGATGTCGGACTGACCGCACGTCACATGGTGTTCGTGATCCCGCCGCTGCTGTTTCCGCCCGCCAAGATGCTCGCCGCGGGCCTGGGGATGCGCAACTTCATCGATGCCATCGACTACGACGCGTCCCGCGGCACCATGATCGCACTGGTGCCGCGGGACGGCGGCAAACCCCGTGTGCTGCACACCGATCCGACGCTGCACCTGCACCTGGCCAACGCCTACGAGGACCGGGGCGACACCATCGTCGAACTGGTCGACTACGACGCCACCTGGGAAGACCTCAACGGCCAGCTCTCCTCGGTGCAGGCGCTGGCCCAGACCGGCACCATGCCCTACGGGGGGCATCTGACGCGGCTGCGGATCACACCGTCGGGCAGGGTGGCGTCGGAACGGCTCACCGAGAGCTACGGCGAGTTTCCGACGTTCAACCTGACCCGCACCGGCTTGCCGCAGCGCTACACCTACCTGTCGGCGAGCACCGGCGCCGCCGGCTACCCGAATGCGGTCGCCCGCATCGACAACAGCACAGGGACACAGCTCATGTACGCGCTACCGCCGGGCCACCTGCCGCACGAGGGCGTCTTCGCGGGCCGGCCCGGCGGCACCGACGAGGACGACGGCTGGCTGCTGGTGCCGTGCCAAGACGGCATCAACAACATCGCCGGCCTGCTGGTGTTCGACGCCAAGAACGTGGCCGCCGGCCCGGTCTTCACCGGACGGCTCCGGCACCATCTGCCGCTGACATTCCACGGCTGCTTCACCCCGCGGGTGGCGCGGATTTAGGCCTGATCTAGGCCCCAACCGTGCCGGACCGCACCCGCGGCACGTGACCCCCTCGCATTTACTAGGATGTCCTAGTATTCTTCGGGGTAGGGCCGGCCCGGCTCACCACGACTTCACGGGGATGACGCATGAGCACTCAGATTCCACACTTCATCGACGGCCGCCGCACCGCCGGCGGATCGCAACGCAGCACCGACGTCTTCGACCCCAACACCGGCGGGGTCCAGGCGACGCTGCCGCTGGCCAACGCCGCCGACGTCGACGGCGCGGTCGCATCGGCTGCGGCCGCCCAGCGCGGCTGGGCCGCCCAGAACCCGCAACGCCGCGCCCGGGTGATGATGCGCTTCATCAACCTGGTCAACGACAACATCGACGAACTGGCCGAGCTGCTCTCACGCGAGCACGGCAAGACCCTCGAGGACGCCCGCGGCGACATTCAACGCGGCATCGAGGTGATCGAGTTCTCCGTCGGCATCCCGCACTTGCTCAAGGGCGAGCACACCGAGGGGGCCGGGCCGGGCATCGACGTTTTCTCGCTGCGCCAGCCGCTGGGCGTGGTCGCCGGGATCACCCCGTTCAACTTCCCCGCGATGATCCCGCTGTGGCAGGCCGGGCCGGCACTGGCCTGCGGTAACGCCTTCATCCTCAAGCCGTCCGAGCGCGACCCCTCGGTGCCGGTGCGGCTGGCCGAGTTGTTCGTCGAGGCTGGGCTGCCGCCGGGGGTGCTGCAGGTGGTGCACGGCGACAAGGAAGCCGTCGACGCGCTGCTGCACCACCCGGACGTCGCCGCGATCGGTTTCGTCGGCAGCTCCGACATCGCGCAGTACATCTACTCCACGGCGACCGCCAACGGCAAGCGGGCGCAGTGCTTCGGCGGGGCGAAGAACCACATGATCGTGATGCCCGACGCCGACCTGGACCAGGCCGTCGACGCCTTGATCGGCGCCGGCTACGGCAGCGCCGGCGAGCGGTGCATGGCGATCTCGGTGGCGGTGCCGGTCGGCGAGCAGACCGCCGAGCGGCTGCGCGCCCGGCTGACCGAGCGGATCAACGGCCTGCGGGTGGGCCACAGCCTCGACCCCAAGGCCGACTACGGCCCGCTGGTCACCCGCGCCGCCCTCGACCGGGTCAACGACTACATCGGCCAAGGGGTGGCCGCCGGCGCCGAACTGGTGATCGACGGCCGGGAACGGGCCAGCGACGACACCCAGTTCGGGGACGCGGACCTCTCCGGTGGCTTCTTCGCCGGGCCGACCCTGTTCGACCACGTCACCACCGAGATGTCGATCTACACCGACGAGATCTTCGGCCCGGTGTTGTGCATGGTGCGCGCCAAGGACTACGAAGAGGCCCTGGCGCTTCCCTCCGAACACGAGTACGGCAACGGCGTGGCGATCTTCACCCGCGACGGCGACACCGCCCGCGACTTCACCTCCCGGGTGCAGGTCGGCATGGTCGGGGTGAACGTGCCGATCCCGGTGCCGGTGGCCTACCACACGTTCGGCGGTTGGAAGCGCTCCGGCTTCGGCGACCTCAACCAGCACGGCACCGCGTCGATCACCTTCTACACCAAGGTCAAGACCGTCACCCAGCGCTGGCCGTCGGGCATCAAGGACGGCGCCGAATTCCACATCCCCACAATGCAATAGGGGTTGGACACATGAAGACCCTGATGGATGACGAAGAACGGGTGATCGTCGAGACAGCGGCGGCGTTCGCCGAGAAGCGGCTCGCCCCGCACGCGCTGGAATGGGATGCCACACACCACTTCCCGGTCGAGGTGATGCGGGAGGCGGCCGAGTTGGGCATGGCGGCGATCTACTGCCGTGAGGATGCCGGTGGCTCCGGGCTGCGCCGCCTCGACGGCGTGCGTATCTTCGAGCAACTTGCCATCGCCGACCCGGTGATCGCCGCCTACCTGTCGATCCACAACATGTGCGCCTGGATGATCGACAGCTACGGCACCGAAGAACAACGCAAGACCTGGGTGCCGCAGCTGGCGCCGATGACCGCGGTCGCCAGTTACTGCCTGACCGAGCCCGGCGCCGGCTCCGATGCCAGCGCGTTGAGCACCCGCGCGGTGCGGTCCGGGCCCGGACAGAACGCAGATTACGTGCTCGACGGCGTCAAGCAGTTCATCTCCGGCGCCGGGGTCTCGGACGTGTATGTGGTGATGGCGCGCACCGGGGCCGACGGCCCTCGCGGGATCTCGGCGTTCATCATCGACAAGGACACTCCGGGACTGAGTTTCGGAGCCGCCGAGCAGAAGATGGGCTGGAACGCCCAACCGACAGCGCAGGTGATCCTGGACGGGGTGCGGGTGCCCGCCGAAGCGATGCTCGGCGGCGAAGACGGAAACGGCTCCGGTTTTGCTATCGCGATGAACGGCCTCAACGGCGGCCGGATCAACATCGCGGCCTGCTCACTGGGCGGCGGCCGGGCCGCGTTCGACAAGACCGGCGCCTACCTGGCCGACCGGATCGCGTTCGGCAAGCCGCTGCTCGACGAGCCGACGATCCGGTTCACCCTGGCCGACATGGCCACCGCACTGGAGACCTCCCGGCTGCTGCTGTGGCGGGCGGCGACCGCCCTCGACGACGGCGCCGAGGACAAGGTGGAACTGTGCGCGATGGCCAAGCGCTACGTCACCGACGCCTGCTTCACCGTGGCCGATCAGGCACTGCAGCTGCACGGCGGCTACGGGTACCTGCGCGAGTACGGTCTGGAGAAGATCGTCCGGGATCTGCGCGTGCACCGCATCCTGGAGGGCACCAACGAGATCATGCGGATGGTCGTCGGCCGAGCCGAGGCCGCTCGGGTCCGGACCGGCAGCTAGGAGCTTCGATGCAGACCGTCGCATTTCTGGGATTGGGACACATGGGTGGTCCGATGTCGGCGAATCTGGTGTCCGCCGGGCATACCGTGCGCGGCTTCGACCCGGTGCCGGCGGCGGCCACGGCCGCCGAGCAGCGCGGGGTGAGCGTCCAGCCGTCGGCTTCCGAAGCGGTCGCCGGCGCCGGCGTGGTGATCACCATGCTGCCGCACGGCGACGCGGTGAAACGCTGCTACGCCGACATCCTGCCGGCGGCCGGGCCGGGCACCCTGTTCATCGACAGCTCCACCATCTCGGTCGCCGACGCACGCGAGGTGCACGCGCTGGCCGGCTCACACGGGCTCGCCCAACTCGACGCGCCGGTGTCCGGCGGGGTCACCGGTGCGGTCGCCGGGCGGTTGGCGTTCATGGTCGGCGGAGAGCCGGACGCCGTGCAGCGCGCGACGCCGGTGCTCGAGCCGATGGCGGCCAAGGTCACCCACTGCGGCGCGGCCGGCGCCGGCCAGGCCGCCAAGATCTGCAACAACATGGTGCTGGCCGTCCAGCAGGTGGCCGTCGCCGAGGCGTTCGTGCTGGCCGAGAAACTCGGCCTGGCCGACCAGGCGCTGTTCGACGTGATGACCGGCGCTACCGGGAACTGCTGGGCGCTGCACACCAACTGCCCGGTTCCCGGGCCGGTGCCCACCTCCCCGGCGAACCGGAACTTCGAGCCGGGATTCGCCACCGCGCTGATGGACAAGGATCTGCACCTGGCGATGGACGCGGTGGGCTCAACCGGCGCGAACGCCCCGCTGGGCAGCCACGCCGCGCAGATTTACCGCGAGTTCGCCGCCGAGCACGGCGGCGAAGACTTCAGCGCGGTGATCAACCTGCTGCGCAGCAGCTGAGCGACTACTTCGCGATTGCCATCACCGCGCCCGGCCTCAGCCAGCCGATGATCTTCACGAGCGTGGCGTCGTCGATCGCCACGCAACCCGCTGTCGGCCCGCCGCCGCTGGTGTGAAAGAAGTAGGCGGAGCCGTCACCGGGTGTACGGGACTTGTTGACGCCGATGACCACCGCGTGCCGGTACTGCGGGATGTTGAGGTTCTCGCTGGCCGCCGTGTCGAACTGGCACTGGGCTTTCTTGCAGATCTGCATGGTGTTGTAGGTCGGGCTGTTGGAGTCGCTGTCCCACCAGTGGTCGGATCCGACCTGCACATACGGCAGGCCGCCGCCGGGATTCGGAGCGGTGCCGAATGCGGAATCGAGCGGGTAAAACCCCATCGGAGTCGACGGCTCGCCTTCTTTGGTTTGCCGGGTGATGCCCGCCGAGCCGACATACGCCGGAATCCCGGCCGCCACGGGTTCCCAGCCCGCGGTAGTCCGCTGATAAACATCGATCTTTGCGATCGAATGACCCACGCCGACAACCGAAACCACCTGGGTGGCATTCCCGACCGCCTCGGCGAACCAGGGATCGACGACCGCCGCGGCCAGTGGCGCGGTCACCGAGGTCACCCCCATCGCGCACAGCGCTGCGCACAGCAGAAGCACCAGTCGACGCACCACGTCATGGTCGATGGCCGACGGGGTCAACGTCAAATGATCACTGCGCCGCGCATCGAGCACGGGCGCGCAGTCGTCAACCTGCTACGCGCCCGTTGAACCGCTCGACCACCAGCTGCGCCTGCAGCTCCCGGCACCCGCGGGCCGACAGCCCGTCGTACCCGGCCGAGCCCGCGTTGACCACCGGCAGGCCGGCCCCGGCGGCGGCCCGGGCACCGGCCTCGGACCCGGTGATCACCAGTGCCTCGCCGGCGACGATGCCCAGCTCCCACAGCGCCAGCCGGTAGAGCTCGCCGTCACCGGCGGGACCGGTCAGGTCGTCGGCGCAGACGACGGTCTCGGCCATGCCGTCCCCGATCAGCTCCCGCACCCGCGGCTGCACCCAGTCGCGCGGTCCGGCCCCGACCACCGCCACCCAGAGGCCGGTGGCGAACAGGCTCAGCACCAGGTCGATCAGTCCGGAGCGGGACTCCCCGTCGGCGTCGGAAAGAGCGTCGATGTCGAAGATCACCGCTTGCAGGGGGTACACCTCGGCATCCGGTTGCACCTGGTCCCACCAGAACGGGCGGGCGGCACTGGTCCATGTCGCGAGCTCGGTTGTGATCTGCATAACAGCAGGATGCCGAAAAACAGCCCGGCCGTCCTCCCCCATCCGGGGGAACCGTCCGGGTAATCGCCGGAGGGTCTGAGCGGGGGCACTGAACCGCCGGGGCCTTATTGTCTTGCTATGCCCGTGCGACTGGTGCTCGTCGACGATCACGAGATGGTGATCGAGGGCCTGCGGGCCATGCTCACCGCGTTCTCCGACCGCATCGAGGTGGTGGGGCAGGCGATCAGCGCCGACCAGGCCCTCGCCGTGGTCGCCGACACCGATCCCGACGTCGTGCTGTGCGACGTGCGGATGCGCGGTGAAAGCGGCCTGGACCTGTGCCTGGCGCTGCGGGAACGCGACCCGGAACGCAAAATTGTGATGCTGTCGGTCTACGACGACGAGCAGTACCTGTTCGAAGCGCTGCGGGTGGGTGCGAGCGGCTACCTGCTCAAGAGCATCAGCAGCGACGACCTGGTGCACCAGATCGAGCTGGCCCACCGCGGCGAGACGGTGATCGACCCCGCCCTGGCGGCCCGGGCGGCCGGCACCGCGGCGCGACTGCAACGCGACGAGTTCTGGCCGGGTGCCCGTCAGGGCCTGACCCAGCGGGAGAGTGAGATCCTGGCCTGCATGGTCAGCGGGCTGTCCAACCGCGGCATCGCCACCAAACTGGTGATCGGCGACGAGACCGTCAAGAGCCACCTTCGTTCGATCTACCGCAAACTGGGGGTCTCCGACCGCACCGGCGCGGTGGCCACCGCGCTGCGCGAAGGCATCTACCGGTGAGTTCCTCCGCCAACAACCGGTCCCGTGCCCGCAAGTCGGGCGCGGTACGCGATTTCCGTGATTTCGTCGACGCCAACCACGAGCTGGCGCTGCTACGGGAGCTCATCCAGGCCGCCTCCAGCGGGCCCGGGGTGGAGCCGCTGGCCGCCGCGGCCGCCCGGATGATCACCGCGGCCACCGGCACCGACGTCTGCTTCGTGCACGTCCTCGACGACACCGAACGCTCGCTGACCCTGACCGGCGCCACCCCGCCGTTCGACACCGAGGTGGGCAAGATCCGGCTGCCGCTGGAGTCGGGAGTCTCCGGCTGGGTCGCCCGGCACCGCGAGCCGGTGGTGATCAGCGACGACAAGGAGGCCGACCCGCGGTACGTGCCGATCGAGTCGCTGCGCGGACGCGATTTCACCTCGATGGTCTCGGTGCCGATGGAGACCGATCCGGGCGGCCTCGTGGGGGTGCTCAACGTGCACACCGTGACCCGCCGCGACTTCGCCCCCGGCGACATCGAGCTGCTGCGGGTGATCGGCCGGCTCATCGCCGGCGCCATGCACCAGGCCCGGCTGCACCGGCAGCTGGTGGCGCGCGAACGCGCCCACGAACTCTTCGTCGAGCAGGTGATCGAGGCCCAGGAGATCGAGCGCCGCCGGCTGGCCGGCGACATCCACGACGGCATCTCGCAGCGGCTGGTGACGCTGGCCTACCGGCTGGACGCCGCCGCCCGGGCGGTCGGCAACGATCCGGACGAGGCGTCGCAGCAACTCGAGGCCGCCCGGGAACTGGCCCGGCTGACGCTGCAGGAGACCCGGGTGGCGATCAGCGGGCTGCGGCCGCCGGTGCTCGACGACCTGGGCCTGTCCGGCGGGCTGGCCAGCCTGGCGCAGTCCATACCGCAACTCAAGATCGAGCTGGACCTGGCCGAGATCCGGCTGCCCGAGCACATCGAGCTGGCGCTGTACCGGATCGCGCAGGAGGGCCTGCAGAACGTCGTCAAGCATGCCGCCGCGACGACGGTCCGGCTGGGATTCACGGTGACCACCGACCCCGCCGTCGCACGGTTGGAGATCGTCGACGATGGCGTGGGTTTCGACACCTTCGAGCACCCGGTGGGCGGCGACGACATGGGCGGCTACGGGGTGCTGTCGATGGCCGAGCGCGCCGAGCTGGTGGGCGGCCGGCTCAACATCCGCTCGCGGCCGGGTGCGGGCACCGCCGTCACGGCCACCATCCCGGTGCCGTCCCCGGCTGCGCGAGAGTGCGCGTCCCCGGCCGACACACCGGGCTGAACACCCGGGATTACGCACCCTCGCGCCCGGAAACACAACCCCGAAACGCCCGTCAGAAATCCCCGGCGTTGCGCCGCAACGTCTCGATCGCCGACGACAGCAGGCGCGACTCCTGCGTCGACATCCCGATGTCGGAGAACACCTCGCTGTTGAGGCTGGCCGTCGCATCGGCCACCGTCGAGCGGCCCGCGTCGGTGATCGACACCAGCGTGGTACGGCCGTCGGTGGGGTGCGGCAGCCGCTCCACCAGACCCGCGGCCTCCAGCCGCCGGATCGCGTGCGTCACGCTGGTGACGTGGACCTGCAGCCGATCGGACGCCTTGGTGATCGGCAGTGCCCCGGACCGGCTGAACGCCAGCAACCGCAGCAACTCGAACCGGGAGAAACTCAGGTCGTAAGGCCGCAGCGTCGCCTCCACCCGCGCCAGCAGGATCTGATGCGCCCGCATCACCGACGTCACCGCCACCATCCCGTCGGCGACCGCGCCCCAGCCGGCCCGCTCCCAATTGGCGCGGGCCAGCGCAATCGGGTCCGCGTCGTCGGGAGGGTGGAAGTCCACGCCCGTTCTTATCACTTTTGGCTGCGACCGGGTGGGAACTGAAGTGTTCGAACCGTTAGGCCACGGTCAGGATTCGCGGCCCGTCATCGGTGACCGCCACGGTGTGTTCCCAGTGCGCCGCACGGGAACTGTCGGCGGTGACGACGGTCCACTCGTCGTCGAGCACCACGGTCTGGTCGGTGCCCAGCGTCAGCATCGGCTCGATCGCCAGCACCGACCCGCTCACCAGCAGCGGCCCCTTACCCGGAGACCCCTCGTTAGGCAGGAACGGGTCCATGTGCATCTGGCGGCCGATACCGTGTCCGCCGTAGCCGGCGACGATGCCGAACGAGCGGCGGAACTCGGCCGACGCGGCGCGGGCCCCCGTCTCGATGGCATGCGAGACATCGCTGAGCCGGTTGCCCGGCACCATCGCGGCGATCCCGGCCCCCAGCGCCTGCCGGGTTGCCGCCGACAGGTCCTCGTCGGCCTGCGCCAGTTTGCCGACACCGAGGGTGATCGCCGCATCGCCGTGCCAGCCGTCCAGGATCGCACCGCAGTCGATGGACACCAGGTCACCGAGCTCGAGCACCTCGGCCGACGACGGGATGCCATGCACCACACGATCGTTCACTGAGCTGCAGATCGAGGCCGGAAAGCCGTGATAGCCCAGGAACGACGGCGTTGCACCCGCTTCCCGGATCACCGACTCGGCGATCTCGTCCAATTGCAGGGTCGAGGTGCCCACCACGGCGGCCTCACGCACCGCGGCCAGTGCCGCGGCCACGACGGCGCCTGCCGCAGCCATCGCGTCGAGCTCCCCCGGGCTGCGATGCGGCACCCGCCGCTTCGGCAGTCCGATCACTTAGCGTCCCAGCGCCTTGAGCAGCCGGCCGAAGACCTCGTCGACGGTACCGAGCGCATCCACGACATGCAGGTCGTGCTCGTGCTGGTAGAAGTCCAGTAGCGGCGCGGTCTCCTCGCGGTAGACGATCATCCGGTTGTGGATGACCTCGGCGGTGTCGTCGGCACGGCCCCGATCCCGCAGCCGGGCGAGCAGTTCGTCCTCGCTGACCCGCAGCTCCAGCACCGCGTCCAGCTTGGTGTTGCGCTCCTCCAGCATGTCGTGCAGCGCCTGGGCCTGCTCCACCGATCGCGGAAAGCCGTCGAGGATGAAACCCTTGGCGGCGTCGTCGCCGTCGATGCGGTCGGCGACCAGCGCGTTGGTCAACTGGGAGGGCACCAGGTCACCGGCGTCCAGGTACGCCTTGGCCTTGCGGCCCAGCTCGGTGCCCTCGGCGATATTGCTGCGGAACAGATCGCCGGTGGAGATCTGCGGGACACCCAGCTCCTGGGCCAGTTTGACGGCCTGCGTGCCCTTGCCCGCCCCGGGCGGTCCCAGCAGGATGACTCTCACTTGAGGAACCCTTCGTAGTTGCGCTGCATGAGCTGGCTCTCGATCTGCTTGACGGTGTCAAGGCCGACGCCGATCATGATCAGCACCGCAGTACCGCCGAACGGCAGGTTCTGCACCGTTCCGGAGTTGCCCATCTGCAAGAACAGGTTGGGCAGCACGGAGATCACGCCCAGGTAGATCGAGCCCGGCAGCGTGATCCGGTTGAGCACGAAACGCAGGTAGTCCGCGGTCGGGCGTCCCGGCCGGATACCCGGAATGAACCCGCCGAACTTCTTCATCTCGTCGGCACGCTCGTCGGGGTTGAACGTGATCGACACGTAGAAGTACGTGAAGAAGATGATCAGGCCGAAGTACACGGCGATGTAGACCAGGTTGGACGGATCCGACAGGTAGGTGCTGACGGCCTTGTCCCACCAGCTGTTGCCGACACCGCCACTTCCGCTGCGGACCAGCTGGGTGACCAGCTGCGGAATGTAGATCAGCGACGAGGCGAAGATGACCGGGATAACACCGGCCTGGTTGACCTTGAGCGGCAGGTACGTCGAGGTGCCGCCGTACATGCGCCGGCCGACCATCCGCTTGGCGTACTGCACCGGGATCCGGCGCTGCCCCTGCTCGACGAAGACCACACCGACGACGATGACCAGCGCGGCCAGGCAGACCATGGTGAAGACCAGGCCGCCGCGGGAGTCCAGGATGGTCTTGCCCTCGATCGGGATACGAGCGGCGATACCGACGAAGATCAGCAGCGACATGCCGTTGCCGATGCCGCGCTCGGTGATCAGCTCACCGAGCCACATCACCAGCACCGCGCCGGCGGTCATCACCATCACGATGACGATCAGGGTGAAGATGCTGTGGTCGGCGATGATGTCGTGGCGCAGGCTGCAGGTCTGCAGCAGCCCGCCGTTGGCGGCCAGCGCCACAATGGACGTCGCCTGCAGCACGGCCAGCGCGACCGTCAGATAACGGGTGTACTGCGTCATCTTGTTCTGGCCGGACTGGCCTTCTTTGCGCAGCTCCTCGAAGCGCGGGATGACCACGGTCAGCAACTGCACGATGATGCTCGCGGTGATGTAGGGCATCACGCCGATGGCGAACACCGTCAGCTGCAGCAGCGCGCCGCCGGAGAACAGGTTGATCAGCGAATAGACCTGCGCCGCGTCGCCGCCGCTGACCTCCTTGATGCACTGCTGCACGTTCTGGTAGTCGACGCCGGGCGACGGGATGGCCGCGCCGAGCCGGTAGATGATGATGATGCCCAGCGCGAACAGGATCTTGCGCCGTAGGTCGACCGTCCGCAGTGATGAGATGAAAGCCGAGAACACTCTTCTCCTCCTGCGCAGCCGAGGTCCGGTCGCGGCGTGCCATTGGGCTGGTTTCTTCCGGCCCGTGTTAGTCCTGGGGTGGTCCTGCGCTTTCGCGTCGACGCGCCGACCGGTCATGATGCGGCCACGCGTGTCTTCAGGCGCGTCAGCAGTCTACGAGACTAACAGCTCAGCGCCGCGGGCCGGGCAGCCGCAGGGACACCCGCCTGCCAGCCGAAGATCAGCCGACCGGCGTACAGTCGTCGATAGCTCATTAAATACGCTAACTAACTTTCGGGCCGCGTTCCCGGCCCAGCTAAGGAGGCTGCGCAATGGCAGGTACCGGCCGATTTCCCGGAGACACCTGGAATCTCGCCTCCAGCGTGGGGGTCACCGCGACCGGAGTGGCCGCGGCCCGCGCGATGGCAGGCCGCGCCGATCGCCCCCTGATCGACGACCCGTTCGCCGAACCCCTGGTGCGCGCCGTCGGGCTGGACCTGTTCACCGGGCTGGCCAGCGGCGCGATCGACCCCGCCGTCCTGGGCGACGACTCTCCGCTGGGCATGATGCGGATGGCCGACAACATGGCGGTGCGCACCCGGTTCTTCGATGACTTCTTCACCGACGCGTGTGCCGACACGGCGACGGGCGGCGGCATCCGGCAGGCGGTGATCCTGGCGTCGGGTCTGGACTCCCGGGCCTTCCGGCTGGCCTGGCCGGCCGGAACCATTGTCTATGAGGTCGACCAGCCGGAGGTGATCGAGTTCAAGACCAGGGTGCTGGCCGAGCACGGCGCGGCACCGACCGCGCAGCGGCGAACCGTCTCGATCGACCTGCGCCAGGACTGGGCGGCAGCGCTGCGAGCGGCGGGCTTGGACCCGGACCGGCCGACCGCCTGGAGCGCCGAGGGACTGCTGGGTTACCTGCCTCCCGAGGCACAGGACCGGCTGCTGGACACCATCACCGCGCTGAGCGCACCGGGCAGTCGGATGGCCACCGAGAGCTCCCCCGGCCTCGATGCCGACACCGAGCAGCAGGCCCGGCTACGCATGCGCGAGTCGGCTGAGCGGATGCGCAGTCACGGCGTCGACATCGACATGACGGAGTTGCTCTACTTCGGCGACCGCAACGAGGCCGGCGCCTACCTGGCCGATCACGGCTGGCAGGTCACCGGTCACGGCGTCGGCGAATTGTTCGCCGCGCACGGGCTGCCGCCGCTCGACGAGGGCGACGGTCCGGGCTTCGGCGACCTGTCCTACATCAGCGCGATCCGGGGCTGACGGCCATGGCGCGCACCGAGAACGACAGCTGGGATCTGGCGTCTGGCGTCGGTACCACCGCCACCATGGTCGCCGTCGCCCGCGCCCTGGCCACCGCCGAAGCCGATCCGCTCATCTCCGACCCGTTCGCGGGGCCGCTGGTGCGTGCCGTGGGCATCGACTTCTTCACCGGGATGCTCGACGGGACGCTGGAACCGGCGGTGGCCGCGGAGGCCAAGACCGCCGCCGAACCGATAACCACCGTGATGGCGGTACGCACCCGGTTCTTCGACGACTTCTTCGACCAGGCCGCAGCCGCCGGCATCCGTCAGGCCGTCATCCTGGCCGCCGGATTGGATTCGCGGGCCTACCGCCTGGCGTGGCCGCCGGGTAGCGCGGTCTACGAGATCGACCAGCCCGAGGTGATCGAGTTCAAGACCAGCACCCTGGCCGGCCTGGGCGCCCGACCCACCGCCGACCGCCGGCCGGTTGCCGTCGATCTGCGCGACGATTGGCCGGACGCCTTGCGCCGCAACGGGTTCGACGAGACCAAACCGACCGCGTGGAGCGCGGAGGGCCTGCTCATCTATCTGCCCCCGGAGGCCCAAGACCGGCTGTTCGACAACATCACCGCGCTCAGCGCGCCGGGCAGCCGGCTGGCCACCGAGTATCACTCCGACGGCGCCGCCGCGCTCGGCGACTCGACCCAGTCGCCGGGTCAGCGGTTCGCAGATCAGGGCCTGGATCTCAACATGGCCAACCTGGTCTACGCCGGCGAGCGACACCCGGTCGGGCCGTATCTGGGCGAGCGGGGCTGGCAGGTGACCGAACGTGCCCGAGAAGAGGTCTTCGGCTGCTACGGCCGCAGCTTCCCCGACGGCGACATCGTGGCCCGGCTGCGCAATTCGGTGGCGATCGAAGCGCTTCGCAGCTAGCTGCGTCGTTCCGGCCATCCCTGACCGCCGGCCACGGTATAACCACAGCAATGGTGCTCAAAGTCGATGTTCCGCAAGACCTGATCGGCGGCCACGCCGATGAGGGCTACGGCAAGATCGCCGACGCGTTTCGCGCGAACTTCGCCGGTGGCCACGAGGTGGGTGCCGCGGTCACGGTGTACCGCAACGGCGTCAAGGTCGTGGACCTGTGGGGCGGCTACCGCGACGGGTTCGCCCGGCAACCGTGGCAGGCCGACACCATGGTCAACGTCTTCTCGTCCACCAAAGGGGTGGCGGCCCTTGCCGTGGCGCTGGCGGTGTCACGGGGGATGTTCGGCTACGACGACAAGGTCGCCGACCACTGGCCCGAGTTCGCCCAGGCCGGAAAGGGCGACGTCACGATTCGCGAACTGCTCGGCCATCGGGCCGGGCTCTGCGCGCTGAAACCCGCACCGGCTCTGGCCGACATCGCCGACCCGGAGCGGCTGGCGCCGATCCTGGCCGCCCAGAAACCGCGGTGGGCTCCGGGCACCCGGCACGGGTATCACGCGATCACGCTGGGCTGATACGAATCCGAACTGATCCGCCGCACCGACCCTGCCGGGCGCACCATCGGCCGCTTCTTCGCCGACGAGATCGCCGCGCCCCTGGGACTCGACCTGCACATCGGGCTACCGGCTTCGGTCCCGCGCGAGCAGGTGGCGCTGCTGCACCAGTGGAAGCGGACCGAGTCGCTGCGGCATCTGGACGTGCTGCCCGCGGCGCTGGTGGCCGCGTCGTTCAACCCGTTCGGCCTGCTGGCACGGGCGAGTTCCCTGCCGCGCGACATCAAGCCCTGGGACGGCGACTACAACCGCGACGAGGTGCGCGCTGTCGAGATCCCGTCGGCCAACGGCATCGGCACCGCTTCGGCGATCGCGCGACTCTACGGCGCTGCCGCAACCGCAGATCCCTTACTGGCGCTGGACGCCGGGGTGCGTGATGCGCTCACCGCGCTGCCGGACCCACCGTCCCGCGGCGAACGTGACAAGGTGCTGGGCGTCGAGGTGATGTTCTCGTTGGGGCTGTCCAAACCGGCGTTCGGTGCCGTGTTCGGTTCTACGGACAAGGCGTATGGCACACCAGGTTTCGGTGGCTCATTCGGATTCGCCGACCCCGATACCGGTGTCGGCTATTCCTACGTGATGAACCGTCTGGGTTTTCACCTCTACAGCGATCCTCGGGAACTCGCGCTGCGCCAGGCGTTGTTCGGCGAGGTGCTGGGCGCCCGGCCGCAGACCTAGGCGCCCGCCGCCGGCAGCGCCCCGGCGCGCGTGCGACGAAAGCTACATGTGCTCCGGGCAGTAGTGCGCGGTGGAGATCGCAGCGAACTGACCGGCCGTCTGAATGGTGAAACCGGGGTTGGTGGCCTGCACCGCGACGACGGTGTCCATCGGGGACAGTCCCGCGTCCATCAGCTGACACACCGCGCGGCCGGCTGAGACGGTGGCCTGGTCACCGGCCCGGTGGATCAGCCCCGCCCCCGAGAGGGTGGCCAGGAACTGCCCGTCGACGCCCGACGGCGCGGCGTTGGCGGGGGCGGCAAGGCCGACCATCGCACTCAGACCCGCCAGCAGCAGTAACCGTTTCATGCCCGTAAGCATGGGCGGCACTCGTTAAGCACGCGTTACCGAGCTTTTACTGTGGCGAAGCGCTTTGTTGAATCTGTGTTACGTCCTCACCAGCGCGATTCCCCCAGCCACAGCACCTGGGCGCCGTTGACCGACCGCCCCGCCTGATCGATGATCCCGGCCAGCGACCGCATCAGCAGCCCGCCGACGGCATCGGGCAGCGCCGCCGCCGGCTGCGAGGACTGCCGGGGCCGGACGAAGTCCCACAGCGACGACCCCGGGTAGGACACGGTGCGGACCTGCGCGTCCTCGTCCAGCCCGGCCAGCACCTTGGCGCGTCGCACCGCGGTGCGCAGCCCGCCGAGCTCGTCGACCAGGCCGCGTTCGGCCGCGTCGGCACCGGTCCACACCCGCCCCCGCGCGACCGCGTCGACCGCCTCGGCGGACAGGTTGCGACCTTGGGCGACCCGCGCCACGAAGTCGTTGTAGAACAGATCGGCTTCGGTCTCGACCTGGCTCTGCTGCTCGGCGGTGAACCGGGCGTTGATCGACCAGGCGTCGGCGTTGGCGCCGGTGCGCACCGTGTCGGTGCCGACCCCGAGGCGGTCCTTGAGGTCGCGGGCGACCAGCTTGCCGGTCACCACCCCGATCGATCCGGTGATCGTGCCGGGGTTGGCCACGATGCTGTCCGCGCCCGCCGAGATGTAGTACCCACCGGACGCGGCGACCGCGCCCATCGACGCCACCACCGGCTTGCCGGCCTCGCGGGCCTGCTGCACCGCCCGCCAGATGGTCTCCGACCCGGTGACCGAGCCGCCGGGACTGTCGACCCGCAGCACGATCGCGGCGACGTCATCGTCGGCGCTCGCCTCACGCAGCGCCGCCGAAATCGTGTCGGCGCCGACGCTGCGGTTGCCGAACGGGGACAGCTGCGGTCCACCGGAGCCGCTGACGATGGCGCCGGACACCGTCACCACGGCGATTGCCGGCTTGTTCTTGCGGCCCGGCAGCGGCAGGCCCGGGGCAGCCGCCAGCGGACGCCCGGCGGTCGCGCTCGCGTAGCGCGTCAGGTACAGCCGGGGCGGCGCGTCGTCGTTGTCCGCACCCACCGGCGGCCCGCCGTCGGCGACCAGCTCGGCGATCCGGTCGTAGGCCTCGTCGCGGAAGCCGATCCGGTCGATCAGACCGCCACCGACCGCGTCGTCGCGCAGCAGCGGCGCCCGGTCGGCCAGCGCGTCGACTGCGCCGGCGTCCAGGTTCCGGGATTCTGCGACGGCCTGGCGCACCTGGGTGTGCAGGCTGCCCACCAGCGCGGTGTCGGCCTCGCGATGAGCATCGGTGTAAGAGTCCTGGGTGAAAAGGTTGGCCGCCGACTTGTATTCGCCGCGCGCGACGAACTGCGCTTCGATACCGGCCTTGTCAAGCGCGGTGCGCAGGAACGTCGCGTTGGTGGCGAAGCCGATCAGCCCGACCACCCCCGACGGTTGCAGCCATACCTCGCCGAAGGCCGATGCCAGGTAGTAGGACAGCGTCCCCGGGTAGGTCTCGGCCCATGCCAGGGACGGTTTGACGGCGGTGAACTCGGCGATCGCGGCCCGAAGCTCCTGGACCGGACCGGCAGCTGCCGCCGAAAGCTGCACCCGCGCAATCAATCCGGCGACCCTCGGGTCGTCGGAGGCCCGGTGGATCGCGTCAACCACGTCACGCAGCACCGGCGGTTGGGCACCGGAACGGATCAGTGCCAGCGGGTCGAAACCGCCGGTCTCGTGCGGCAGGGACTGCAGGTCGAGCTCGAGCACGACGCCGTTGGGCACGCCGTGGTGTCGAGCGGTGTCGATACGGCGGGCGACGCCGCGCAGGTCGTCCAGGCCGGGCACTCCGGGCAGCAACGAGAACATGGGTTGAGCTTACCGACGCGACATGCGCCGTGACGGGGTGCGATGCACCGGGGGCGCCCCCAAACGTGGCCCGCGCCACGGCTTCACCGGCCCGACAGCGGGTCCAGGCTCATCAGGCGCTCTTTGTGTTTGTTGAATTCCACGTCGGTGATGATTCCGGAATCGCGCAGCGCCGCGTACTCGCGTAACGCTTCGGCGATCTCTTTGGCCGCGGTACTCGACGGCCTCTCCCGGACGCCGGCGGTCGACCGGGTGTTCTCCCGGGCGGGCAGCACAGCGCCGGCCAGGGCACGCCCGGCCATCCCCGTCAGTGCCGCTTGCGCGCCCAGCATGCCGACCCCGCCGCCCGTGGCGCTCGGGGCGGCATCGACGGCGGTGCCGGTGGTCTCCGCAGCTGCCAACCGGACGTCCGGGAGCGCCTCGGCCCACGTCGGCGGCACCGACAACCCGCCGACCAGGCCCGACTCACCCATACTCCCCGCCGCCGAGAGCTTCAGCAGAGGGAACCCCCTGAAGAAACGCTCCCAGTTGTGCCAGTCCCCGAACCCGCCGAGCCCAAGCGTGCCCAGTGGGCCGCCGTCCGCGGCCTTCCCCACCTCATCGGAGTCGACCGCGCCGGTCACCAGGCCGATCCGGTTGAGCCGTTCCATGATGTCGGTGGTGGAGGGTTCGTTGCTGCTCGCGAACGAGCTTTGGAACTGGCTGTAGAGGCGCTGGAAGAAATTGGCACTACCGATGACGGAGTGGTACGCCGAACTCGCACTGATCCCCGAAACACTGGCCGCGGTGGCGTCACCCACGATCGGATCGGTCACCACCGGTGCCGCCGCCATTGGTGATGCGAGTTGTTGCAACGTCTGGGGAACGGCCTGCATGCCCTGGTGCAGGGCGCCCTGGCCGGCCTCGGTGGCCTGGGCCGCCGCGGCGGCGCTCTGGTCGGAGCCGTTCGGATCGGCGACCTTCGGCGGCGGTGTGAAAGAGCTGAGTCGGGTGGCGGCCGACGCCGCGGCCGCGTAGCCGTACATCGCCGCGGCGTCCTGCGCCCACATCTCGGCGTACTCGGCCTGATTGGCGGCGATGGCCGCAGTGTTCTGACCGAAGACGTTCGTGGCGATCAGAGCCAGCAGTTCAGCCCGGTTGGCGGTGACCACCGGCGGTGGCACGGTGGCGGCGAACGCCTCCTCGTAGGCGGCAGTCCCGGCCCTGACCTGGGCGGCGGTCTCGACGGCCTGAGCGGCTGTCTGCTGCATCCAGGCCACGTACGGGGCTACCGCCGACGCCATCTCCACCGACGCGGTGCCCAACCACGGCATGCTGGTCAGATCGGTGACCAATGATCCGTAGGCAGCCGATGCGGTGTCCAGGTCTGCGGCGAGGCCGTCCCAGGCGGCGGCAGTCGCTGAGATGGGTCCGGGGCCCGGTCCGGCGTAGATCAACGCAGATTGAATCTCCGGCGGAACCAGCCCGAAATCCATGTCCTCGCTGCCTCGCCCTCACAACTTTTTGTGTACCGCCGTTCAAGTGACTGTACTTCAGGTTCATTCCGCGCACACAGGAAAGGCTCAGCCGCGGGGTTCCCCTACGGCGACCCGCCGGCACCGCCGCCACCGACTGGACCGATGTTGCCCGGCGCCCCGGCACCACCGGCGCCGCCGGTCTGACCGCTCGGGCCGGAGCCCGGGCTGCCTGCCGCACCCTGCGTGTTGGTTCCGCCGTCACCGCCGGTGCCGCCGACAGCGCCGCCGTCACCGCCGCTCCCGCCGTCGCCGCCGGCCCCACCGAATAGGTTGACCAGTCCGGAGCCCGCACTGCCCCCCAGGCCGCCATCGCCACCGACCGTGCCGGGGGCGGTACCCGCGCCGCCGGTACCGCCATCGCCGCCGACGCCGCCGAGCAGTACGTTCGCCAGGCCGGCCCCGCCGTCGCCGCCCTGACCGCCGGTGCCACCGGTGCTTCCCGCGATGCTCCCGGCGGCGCCGCCGGTGCCACCGTCGCCGCCGACGCCGGCACCAAGGGCGCCCACTACGGCGGTGCCCCCGGTACCGCCCTGCCCGCCGGCACCGCCATTGCTGCCGGCAGCGTCGCCGGCCGCGCCGCCGGTGCCACCGGTGCCTCCGGCACCGCCGAGCACGCCGGCGATGGCGTCCGCACCGTGACCGCCTTGGCCACCGGCGCCGCCGACACTGTCGGTCTGATCGGCCGCGGCGCCACCGGCTCCGCCCTGACCGCCCTCGCCTACCCCGATGGCGCCGACCAGCCCGCCTCCACCGGTACCGCCCTGCCCGCCGACACCGCCGATACTGCCGCTCTGATCGGCCGCTGCCCCACCGGTCCCACCGGTACCGCCGGCGCCGCCCAGCGCATTGAGAACGGCGCCGACGGAACCCTGGCCGCCTTGGCCGCCGGTACCGCCGACGCCGGCCGCCCCCTGCTCAGCGCCGCTGCCGCCACCCACTCCGGCTACACCGCCCGTGCCGCCGGTGCCGGCGGTTGCCGTCGACCCGATGCCGACCAGCGTGGAGCCGGCGTTGCCTCCCGTTCCGCCGACCCCGCCGTCGCCACCGGCACCGTTGGCTCCGGCGGCGCCACCGTCGGCGGTGCCGGCGACACCGCCCACGCCACCGGTACCACCACTGCCACCGGTGGCGCCGTCGCCGGGGGTGAACAGGCCCAGAATGCCCGCTGAGGTGTCACCGCCGTTGCCGCCGGTGCCCCCCGTACCGCCCTGGCCACCAGTTCCACCGTTGCCTGCGTTGTAGCCACTGCCGCCGGTGCCCCCGACGCCACCGTTTCCAGCGGCACCGCCGGCTTCGCCGTTGTCGCCGTTGCCGATGAGGCTGCTGTCACCGTTCGCCCCAGCCAGACCCGTACCACCCTGGCCGCCGGTGCCGCCGTCACCGCCGTCGCCCTGCTGGGCAGTGGTGCCGTCGGTTTCCAGCCCGCCCTGGCCGCCGTTCCCACCGGTGCCGCCGTTTCCGCCGGTCCCGGCCGCCTGGGTCTCGGTGGCTGCGGTGCCCTGCGCGCCGTTGCCGCCGACGCCACCGTTGCCGCCGACCCCGGCCTGTCCATCGTCGCCGGTGGCGCCCGCATCGCCGGAGTCCGCCGGGTCGGTGCCGGATCCGTTCAGGCCGCCCGCGCCGGCCGTTCCGGCCGCACCGCCGTGACCGGCGTTGCCTCCCGTGCCACCCGCACCGCCGTCGCTGCCGTTGCTGCCGTTCTCCGCCGGCGGCGTGTAGCCGACGCCGCCGGTGCCGCCCGCGCCGCCGTCGCCGCCCTGGCCACCGTCGCCGGCGGCGCCGCCCTGGCCGCCGTTGCCGACGCTGCCGTCGGTGCTGCCGGTGCCCGCCGCGCCGCCCTGGCCACCGCTCCCACCGTTCCCGCCGGTGCCACCGTCTATGCCGTTGCCGCCGTCACCGCCGGTGCCGCCGGTGGGGTTGCCGACGGTGCCGGTTTCTCCGGTGCCGCCGTCGTTGCCGCTATTTCCGGTGGTGCCGGTCGCGCCGTTACCGCCTTCGCCGCCCTGGCCGCCGTTGCCACCGACCCCCTGCAGCCCGCTGCCGCCGTCGGTTCCCGAGTCGGCGCGGTCGACGCCGGCTCCGTTCAGGCCGCCGATGCCGGCAGTCCCGCCGTTGCCACCCTGGCCGCCGACGCCCCCGGCGCCGCCGGTTCCACCATCGCCGCCGGACAGTCCCGTGGTGCCGGGTTGGTCGTACCCGGCGCCGCCCTGGCCGCCATTGCCGCCGGCGCCGCCCTGGCCTCCGGTGCCGCCGTTACCGCCGCTGCCACCCGCGCCGACGTCTCCGACGGTGGAGCCGGTGCCCGCCGCGCCGCCTTGGCCACCGTTGCCGCCCTTGCCGCCTGTCAAGCCTTGCCCGCCGGTGTCTCCCGTCTCTCCGGCGCCGCCGTTCGGAGTGGTGCTGCTGCCCGCCGTGCCTATGCCACCGTCGTCGCCGGTCTCGCCGATTCCTCCGGCCGCGCCGTTACCGCCGCTGCCGCCGACACCGCCGTTGCCGCCGGCGCCCTGGTCGCCGACCTGGCCAGCAGCACCATCGGCGGCCTGACCATCACGGCCCACGCCACCAGCGCCACCGGAACCGGCCGCACCCCCGCCACCACCATCGCCGCCCGCACCGCCGACCGCACCATCACCACCACCAACACCGGCGGCCGCCAACGAATCCGACGCCGCGTCATACCCATCACCACCACTGCCACCAACACCGCCGGTGCCACCGGTTCCCCCGTTGCCGCCGGCACCGCCAACACCACCAAGGCCCTGCAGACCATCCGTGGAGCCCTGACCAGCCGCACCACCAGCACCCCCGACACCACCATCGGAGCCGGCACCACCAGTCTCACCGATCCCACCCTCACCACCGGCGGCCGCCGCCGACGTCGCCGTGCCATCCACACCGTTCGTGCCGGCATCACCGACCCCACCGGTGACCCCGTCAAACCCGCGACCACCGACGCCACCATCACCGCCATCACCACCGGCACCCTGGGCACCATCAAAGCCACTGGCGGTTCCGGCCGCGGTCAAACCACCCGCACCCCCGACACCGCCATCACCACCAGCACCACCATCCTGGCCCGCACCCCCATCAACACCCGCAGTCGCCGAGGCCGCACCCGCAGCACCCCCGGCACCATCACCACCGCGACCACCCACACCACCGTGACCGGCCACCCCATCAACACCACTGTCGGCCTGCACCCCGCCGGCACCGAACCCGCCGCCACCACCGGCCGCCGCATCACCGCCCTTGCCACCGGCGCCACCGGTGCCACCGTCATCACCGGCGTTCAGCCCATCGACACCCCGGGCACCCGCAGCCCCATCACCACCGGAACCGCCGGCACCACCGACTCCGCCGGCGCCCTGGTCGCCGACCTGGCCAGCAGCACCATCGGCGGCCTGACCATCACGGCCCACGCCACCAGCGCCACCGGAACCGGCCGCACCCCCGCCACCACCATCGCCGCCCGCACCGCCGACCGCACCACTACCACCATCAACACCGGCGGCCGCCAACGAATCCGACGCCGCGTCATACCCATCACCACCACTGCCACCAACACCGCCGGTGCCACCGGTTCCCCCGTTGCCGCCGGCACCGCCAACACCACCAAGGCCCTGCAGACCATCCGTGGAGCCCTGACCAGCCGCACCACCAGCACCCCCGACACCACCATCGGAGCCGGCACCACCAGTCTCACCGATCCCACCCTCACCACCGGCGGCCGCCGCCGACGTCGCCGTGCCATCCACACCGTTCGTGCCGGCATCACCGACCCCACCGGTGACCCCGTCAAACCCGCGACCACCGACGCCACCATCACCGCCATCACCACCGGCACCCTGGGCACCATCAAAGCCACTGGCGGTTCCGGCCGCGGTCAAACCACCCGCACCCCCGACACCGCCATCACCACCAGCACCACCATCCTGGCCCGCACCCCCATCAACACCCGCGGTCGCCGAGGCCGCACCCGCAGCACCCCCAGCACCATCACCACCGCGACCACCCACACCACCGTGGCCAGCCACCCCATCAACACCACTACCGGCACCGCCGGTACCGCCGGCGCCGGCATTGCCGCCGCTGCCGCCCACTCCACCGGTCTGACCGTCGGCACCTGCCGACGCGCCGTCATCGCCGCGAGCACCCGCAGCACCGTCACCGCCGGAACCGCCGGCACCGCCGGCGCCCAGCGCGGTACCGGCCCCACCCGCGCCGCCGTTGCCGCCGCTGGTGCCGGCCGCGGCGTTCAGGTCGGTGGCGGCGTCGTAGCCGGCGCCGCCGGCACCACCGTTGCCCTGCGGACCGGACGGCCCGGCCCCGACCTGCCCGTCGTCGCCCGGCGTCGATCCGGTGCCACCGGCACCCGCGGCACCGGCGGAGCCGAGCGCGCCACCACTGCCGCCGGTGCCACCGTTCGGGTTTGCGGCGGTGCCGTCGGCGGCGTCACCGCCATCGCCGGCCGCGCCCGCGTCACCGCCGTTGCCACCGTTGCCGCCCGCGCCCCGGGCCCCGGTGATCGCACCGTTGATGCCCTGACCGCCGGCCCCACCGGCACCACCTACGCCGCCCGTTGCGCCGCTTCCGCCGGCGCCGCCGTCGCCACCATCGCCGGTCCCGCCGCCCGTGAAGGTGCCGGCCGCGCCGAGTGCGCCGTCGCCGCCGTCGCCGCCATCGCCACCGGTGGCGCCGGCTCCGCCCTGCCCACCGTGGTTGCCCGCGCCGGCACCGATCCCACCGGCCCCGCCTGTGCCGCCGGCCTGACCCGTCGTTCCGTCGCCGCCGTCCTCGCCGGGATTCGTTGCCGTGCTGCCGTGCGTACCGGCCGCGCCCGCGGTACCGTCGCCACCGTTACCGCCGTTGCCGCTGCCGAGCGCGTCGCCGCCGTCGCCGCCGCTGCCACCGTTGTCACCGCCGCTCCCGGCGTCACCGCCGTCGCCCTGCTGGGTCCCCCCATCTCCGCCGTCGCCGCCCTGCCCACCGGTGCTGCCACCGAGGCCGGTACCGGCACCACCGTCACCACCGTGGCCGCCATCTCCGTTCGCGCCGGCATTGCCACCGGCGCCGCCGTCGCCTCCGTCACCGGTGCCCTGGCCGGCCCCGCCCTTGCCCCCGGTGCCACCGTTGCCGGCCACGGTGCCGCCGGTTCCGCCCGCGCCGCCGGTTCCGCCGGTGGCGTCGAGACCGCCCCCTCCTCCGGTGCCGCCATTGCCACCGGTGCCGATGGTCCCGCCACTACCGCCAGCGCCGCCTGCGCCGCCGGCAACCCCGGGCGTCGTCGAGGTGAAGCCATCGCCGCCCTCACCGCCGTGCGTCGCGGCCGGCTCCGGGTCCGCTCCGTCGGCCCCGCCGCTACCGGACTGACCGGTCCCCGCCGCTCCACCGGTACCGGCCGCGCCGCCGGCGCCGCCGCCCCCGGCACTTCCCGCGTCACCGGCGTCGCCGCCAGCGCCGCCATCGGGATCGACCGCATCCCCGTCGGCGCCGTCTCCACCGACACCGCCGGCGGCCGCATTGCCTCCCGCACCACCGTCACCGCCATTGCCGTTGGCGCCGGCGGCACCGGTCGGTGCGGTCGCCGCGCCGCCGCTGCCTCCGATTCCACCGGCCCCACCGGCGCCGCCGTCGCCACCCGCGCCCCCATCGGTACCGGCATCGCCGGCATTGACGCCGCTCGTTCCGGCCTGACCGGTGACGCCGTGGCCGCCTCGACCACCGTTGCCCGCATCACCGCCCGCGCCACCGTTGGCGCCGGTTCCGCCGGCACCGCCGGTGCCACCACTGCCGCCGCTGCCGCCCGAGATCCCCGGTGCAGCACCGGGGTCGGCTGCCGGGTTGTAGCCGGCGCCGCCATTGCCGCCGATGCCACCGGCCCCGCCGTTGCCGTCGGCGGCGGACGTGACGCCATCAGCCTCCAGTCCCCCGCGGCCGCCGTCTCCGCCGGCACCACCGCTGCCGCCCATCGTCCCGTCCGGGTCGGTTGCGATTCCGTCGACACCGTCGATACCGTCGCCGCCGCTGCCGCCGTTACCGCCGGCACCGGCCCGGCCGTCCGCACCGTCGGCGGCCACGACACCGTCGCCCCCTACGCCGCCGGCGCCACCGACACCGGCGTCGCCGCCGTTCCCACCGTCCACACCGGCCGAACCATCGGGATCACCCGCCGTGCCGTCGGCGCCCGCGGCGCCGTCGGCGCCCTCGCCACCGTCGCCACCAGCCCCACCGACTCCGCCGGCCCCAACCGCCCCAGTGGTTCCCACGGCACCGGTGGCGCCGAACAGCCAGGCACCCTGGCCGCCGGCACCGGCCTGACCGCCCAGCGCGCCCGCACCGCCGCCACCGCCGTTACTCCCGTTGCCGCCGTTGCCATCTCCGCCGCCGACGAACGAACCGCCGGCCCCGTCGAACCCGTCACCGCCGGCACCACCGGCACCACCGGCACCGCCATTGCCGCCGCGCCCGCCATTTCCCAGCCAGAGTGATCCGACGCCTCCGGCACCACCCTTGCCGCCCGCGGAGCCCGCACCGCCGGTACCGCCGTTGACACCGGCTGTCGTGGAGTTGGCGCCGGAGGTCCCCGCCAGGCCGGCACCGCCGTTGCCGCCGTTGCCGCCGTTGCCGGCCGCCCCGATACCGAAGAAGTCCTGAACGTGGCCGGTGCCGCCGCCGTCGCCACCGCTGCCCGCCGCGAGCAGTTCGCCGTCGAGGAAGCCGGCCGCGCCGCCGTCGCCGCCGTTGCCGCCGTTGCCCATCCACTCGCCACCGGCGCCCCCCATACCGCCGTCGGCACCCAGCCCGCCCACACCGCCGTCGCCGCCGTTGCCCAAACCACCTGCCACACCGCCGTTCCCGCCGGCCACCCCGGCTTCGGTGCTGCTCCAGCCGGCGCCGCCGTCGCCGAAGAACAACCCGCCGCCCTGGCCATCCGGATTGTCCGCGGTGCCGTCCGCGCCGTCGCAGATGATGCCGCAGAATCCCGGAAGGGTGAACGGCTCGAGCAAGGTGTTGATGACGTCGTTGACCTCGGCCCCGAACGGGCTGTCGATCCAGGCCTCGAGTTGTTCGTGCAACGGCAGCCAGATGTAGGTCGCGAACTGCTCGGCCAGCGAGGTGTCCGCGGCCGGCCAGGTGAACAGCGCCGAGCCGGACAGCTCCGCGGCGTCTGGGTCGCCGCCGAGTCCGAACCAGTCGAAGACGTCGTCGAACCCGAAATCCGCCTGCGCGTGCGGCGCCGCCGCCAGCGGCGCCATCCCGAAGGCCAGGAATACGGCAACCGCGCTGCCGGCGCCCGCGGCGCGGCGAGCGGCGCTGCCGCGCCGTCCGTTGGACCTTGAACGCAGCCGTCGTCTCATTTGCCCAACGCCTTCCCGCAGCCCGACCGAGAGTAAGTTATCTACGTCACTTAGCCCTTTTATCGTTATACGAGACTGTGAAGCGCATAGCAAGACTTTATTTTTCGCGCGCGTCAAAGTGCCTGCTCAAAAACAAATCGCGCCCCATCCCGGTTGGATGGGGCGCGATCTTGTGACGAGTTTTTGCGGAAAACTCTTAGAGTGCGGTGGCTGTGCCGCCCGCCGCGGCGATCTTGTCGCGGGCGCTACCGCTGAACTTATGCGCGGTAATGTCGGCCTTGACGGTCAGCTTGCCGTCGCCGAGCACCTTGACCAGCGTGTTCTTGCGGACGGCGCCCTTGGCCACCAGCTCGTCGACACCGATGGTCCCGCCTTCGGGGAACAACCGGTCGATGTCGCCGACGTTGACGACCTCGTACTCGGTGCGGAACCGGTTGCGGAAGCCCTTCAGCTTGGGCAGCCGCATGTGGATGGGCATCTGCCCGCCCTCGAACCGAACCGGCACGTTCTTGCGGGCCTTGGTGCCCTTGGTGCCGCGACCGGCGGTCTTACCCTTGGAACCTTCACCGCGACCGACGCGGGTGCGCTTGGTCTTCGACCCGGGCGCGGGGCGCAGGTCGTGCAGCTTGATAGGCGTCATCATTCCTCACCGGCCTGTTCAACTTCTACGAGGTGGTGGACAACCCGGATCAGGCCACGGGTCTGGGGGTTGTCCTCACGTACCACCGACTGGCGGATCTTGCGCAGGCCCAGCGTGCGCAGGCTCTCGCGCTGATTCCAGCGAGCACCGATGGTGCCGCGGACTTGGGTGATCTTCAGATTTGCCATGGTTATGCCGTGCCTTCCCGGGCGGCGCTGGCGGCGAGCGACTCGCTCTCCCGCCGGGCCTTGAGCATCGCGGCCGGCGCCACGTCTTCGATGGGCAGACCGCGCCGGGCCGCCACCTCTTCGGGACGCTGCAGCATCTTCAGCGCGGCCACGGTGGCGTGCACCACGTTGATCGCGTTGTCGCTGCCCAGCGACTTGGACAGGATGTCGTGCACCCCGGCGCATTCCAGCACCGCACGCACCGCGCCGCCGGCGATCACACCGGTACCCGGGCTGGCGGGACGCAGGAACACCACACCAGCGGCCTTCTCGCCCTGGACCGGGTGGGTGATCGTGCCACCGATGAGCGGCACCCGGAAGAAGCTCTTGCGGGCCTCCTCGACACCCTTGGCGATCGCGGCCGGGACCTCTTTGGCCTTCCCGTAGCCGACGCCGACCATGCCCTTGCCGTCACCGACGATCACCAGTGCGGTGAAGCTGAACCGGCGGCCACCCTTGACCACCTTGGACACCCGGTTGATCGCGACGACACGCTCGAGGTAGTTGCTCTTGTCGCCGTCCCGGCCGTCACGGCCGCCGCGACCACCGTCGCGGCCACCACGCCCGCCCCGGTTGTCACGATTGTCGCGATTGTCGCGCCCGTCGGTACGGGGGGCGCTGCCCATGTCGGGACCTGCCGAGGAGGCCCCTGTCGGCTGCTCCGCCATCATGCGGTCCTTCCAGTCATGTTCATCAAGTCAGTCATCCGGCGCATCAGAACTTCAACCCGCCCTCGCGCGCCGCGTCGGCCAATGCCGCGATCCGTCCACCGTAGGTGTAGCCGCCGCGGTCGAACACCACGGTCTCCACGCCGGCGGCCTTGGCACGCTCGGCGATCAGCTGGCCGACCCGCACACTGTGCGCCTTCTTATCGCCGTCCACACCCCGCACGTCGGCCTCGATCGAGGACGCCGCGGCCAGCGTGTGACCGGCCAGGTCGTCGATCAACTGGACGTGAATGTGCCGCGCGGAGCGGTGCACCACCAGGCGGGGACACTCGGGGGTGCCGGCGATCTTCTTGCGCAGCCGCGCGTGCCGACGCACCCGGTGCGTGCGCCGGGCCTCCGAGACGCTCTGCCCGATGGGCTTGCGGGCCCCGGTGCCTGCTTGTGATTGCGCCATGACTACTTACCTGTCTTTCCGACCTTGCGGCGAACCTGCTCACCCTCGTAGCGCACGCCCTTGCCCTTGTAGGGGTCGGGACGGCGCAGGCGGCGGATGTTCGCCGAGATCTGACCGACCTTCTGCTTGTCGATGCCCGAGATCGAGAACTTGGTGGGCGTCTCCACCGCGAAGGTGATGCCCTCCGGGGCCTTGATCAGCACCGGGTGGCTGTAACCCAGGGCGAACTCGAGGTCGGAGCCCTTGAGTGCCACACGGTAACCGACGCCGAAGATCTCCATCTTGCGGACGTAGCCCTCGGAGACGCCGGTGATCAGGTTCGCCACCAGGGTGCGGCTCAGGCCGTGCAGCGACCGGTTGTGCCGGTCGTCGTCCGGCCGGGTCACCACAATGGCGCCGTCGTCGTTACGGGCGACGTTGATCGGCTCGGCCACCGTGAGTTCCAGGGTGCCCTTGGGCCCCTTGACCGATACGTTCTGACCATCGATGGTCACGTCGACCCCGGCGGGAACCGGGACCGGCTGCTTACCAATACGCGACATGTCTGCTACTCCCTCACCACACGTACGCGAGGACTTCGCCGCCCACGCCCTGCCTGGCCGCCTGACGGTCGGTGAGCAGACCCGAAGACGTGGAGATGATCGCCACGCCCAGGCCGCCGAGCACCCGCGGCAGGTTGGTCGACTTCGCGTAGACCCGCAGACCGGGCTTGGACACCCGGCGCAGACCGGCGAGACTGCGCTCCCGGTTCGGGCCGTACTTCAGGTTGACCACCAGCGCCTTGCCCACCCGGGCGTCTTCGACGTGGTAGTCGTTGATGTAACCCTCGCGCTTGAGGATCTCGGCGATGTTGGCCTTGATCTTCGAGTGCGGCAGGGTCACCTCGTCGTGATACGCCGAGTTGGCGTTGCGCAGACGGGTCAAGAAGTCCGCGATCGGGTCCGTCATGGTCATTGGCGCCGCTCCTCTTCCTCGCTGCGCTCGGCATCGTCGACAACGCGTGTCATATGCGCTCGCATCTCCGCCGTCACCAGCTGCTCTTCTGCACACCGGGCAGTTCGCCGGCGTGCGCCATCTCGCGAAGGCAGATTCGGCACAGGCCGAATTTGCGGAGTACCGCGCGCGGACGGCCGCACTTGTTGCAGCGGGTGTAGGCGCGCACCGCGAACTTGGGCTTGCGGGCCGCCTTGTTAACCAACGCCTTCTTCGCCATCAGGTCACTTCTCCTTGAACGGAAAGCCGAGTGCCCGCAGCAGCGCTCGTCCTTCGTCGTCGTTCGTCGCCGAGGTGACGACGGTGATGTTCATTCCACGCGGGCGGTCGATGGAGTCGACGTCGATCTCATGGAACATCGACTGCTCGGCCAGCCCGAATGTGTAGTTGCCGGAGCCGTCGAACTGCTTGGGTGACAATCCCCGGAAGTCGCGGATACGCGGCAGCGCGATCGAGGTGAGCCGGTCGAGGAACTCCCACATCCGGTCACCGCGCAGCGTCACCCGGGCACCGATCGGCATGCCTTCGCGCAGCTTGAACTGGGCGATCGACAGCCGGGCCTTGCGGATCTCGGGCCGCTGGCCGGTGATCAGTGCCAGGTCGTTGACCGCGTTGTTGATCAGCTTGGCGTCGCGAGCGGCTTCGCCGACGCCCATGTTCACCACGACCTTCACCACGCCGGGGATCTGCATCACGTTGACGTAGTTGAACTCTTTGTTCAGCGCGTCCCGGATCTCTTCGCGGTATTTCACCTTCAGCCGAGGCTGGGTCTTCTCTGCAGTCGTCATCTCTAGATGTCCTTGCCGTTGCGCTTGGAGACGCGAACCTTCTTGCCGGACTCCTCGTCCACCCGGTAGCCGATCCGGGTGGGCTTGCCGTCGGAGTCGACGACCATCACGTTCGAGACGTGGATCGGGGCTTCCTGCGTGACGATCCCGCCCGAGGACGCGCCGGCCTGGTTGGTCGAGTTCGCGACGTGCTTCTTGATCCGGTTGACGCCCTGGACCAGCACCCGGTTGCGGGCCGGGTAGGCCTGCAGGACCTTGCCTTTGGCGCCCTTGTCCTTGCCGGCGATGACCAGCACGGTGTCGCCCTTGTGGACCTTCATCTACAGCACCTCCGGGGCCAGCGAGACGATCTTCATGAACCGCTTCTCCCGCAGCTCGCGGCCGACCGGCCCGAAGATGCGGGTTCCGCGCGGGTCGTTGTCTGGCTTGATGATCACGGCCGCGTTCTCGTCGAACTTGATGTAGCTGCCGTCGGCGCGGCGACGCTCCTTGACGGTGCGCACCACGACGGCCTTGACGATGTCACCCCGCTTGACGTTGCCGCCGGGGATGGCGTCCTTGACGGTCGCGACGATGACATCACCGATGCCGGCGTAGCGCCGCCCTGAGCCGCCGAGTACCCGGATGCACAAGATCTCCTTGGCGCCGGTGTTGTCGGCGACCTTCAACCGCGATTCCTGCTGAATCACCAGATCTCCTCAATAAGCGGGACGACGCGCGGCATGACAAGTCGCATGCCGGAATCTCCCTGGTCGTGCATGGTCTTCTTATCGCCGAAGGGCACGCAGGGCCAGCATGCGCCGGCCGAGGTCTGCCCACGGCAACCCCTAGAGCCTAGGTGACGGACCGCCCAGCACCAAATCGGTGCGGTTTATCCGCCCAGGGTGCGTGTTGGTCCCGCGACACTCCGGGGCAAGAGGCACCGACATGCACGCCCGCGCCCCGGGGGGTGGTTACCCCGACACACAGCGGAACCCGATATGGCTGGCGGCGGTGTCCTGCGACTGCGGGGAGCGCGCCGCGGCCCGGTAGCGGTGACAGTACTCCGGCGCGCACAGGTGCGATCCGCCCTTCAGGGCCTGGCTGATGCCCGGGTCGGCGGGGCCTTCCGGCGCGCAACAGGATTTGGGCGGTGCGTCCAGGCGGTGATGACCGGTGAACTCGGTGGTGGTCCATTCCCAGACGTTGCCGATCATGTCCAGCAGTCCCCACCCGTTGGGCGGGAAGGCCGTCACCGGCGACGTCCCGACCCAGCCGGCGGCGCCGTCGTTGCGGTAGGGAAAGGCGCCCTGCCAGGTGTTGGCCCTCAGTCCAGGCTTCGCCTCCTCACCCCAGGGGTAGGTGCTCGATGTGCCGGCGCGGGCGGCGTACTCCCATTCGGCTTCGGACGGCAGCCGCCGCCCGGCCCAGCGGGCGTAGCCGGCCGCGTCGGGGTAGGCGACCTGGACCACCGGGTGATCCGGTTTGACCTCGACGGTGCTGTGCGGGCCGAGTGGATGCCGCCAACACGCCCCGGGCACCCACCGCCACCACTGCCGCCAGTCGCGCAGATCGACCGGCCCGGCGGTCGGGGTGAAGACCAGGGCGCCCGGCTCGGCGGCGTACACCGGGTCGGGTTCCTGCTCGGCGACGGTCACATACCCGGTTGCGGCGATGAACTCGGCGAACTGGGCATTGGTCACCGGATGCCGCTCGATCGCGAACGCGGACACGGCCACGGTGTGAATCGGCGCCTCTTCGGGATAGAAACTCGTCGAACCCATCCGGAACACACCGGCGGGGATGTCGACGAGTTCTGTCAGCATGGCATCAGTCCCGCGAAAATGCCGCTGCCAGACTCGCTTTCACATCGAGGTAGGGCTCGCCGCTGACGTCGACGGCGACCTCGGCGATGGTCCCCCCGGTGAATCCGAACGGCGCCCGGTACGCCGAGGACACCGCCTGGCCGGTATTGCGCCCGACGCTTACCCCGCCACCCGCCAGGGCGAACGCGGCCGGCTGGGTGATCATGTCCGGCAGCGTGGCGACCACCGTGTCATCGATATAGAGCGCAGCCTCGCCGACCGGCGTGTGACTGCCCTCGACGGTGCCGCGCCGATCGAAGCGTATCCCGAAAACGTGCTCCCCCACTGGGATCGGGTCCGGCGATGACAACCACTGTTCACGCTCGCCCAGGAAGTTGTAGACGTAGTGCAGTCGCCCGCCCTGGACGAACAGCGCATGGCCACCGTGGCGCGCTCCGTGTTTGAACAGCACGCCCTCGGCATCGGCGGATTCCACTGCGACGCGGGCCAGCACCGAGAACGAGCGGCCGCGCAGTTCCACGCACGCCCCCATCGGCACCTCGGCGGTGTGCGGGTAGTAGGTGTAGCTGGTGCGGTCGCCGGACAGGTACGGCCGCTGCCGCCCCGTCATCTCGAAGATGTTGAGGTCGGCCAATGGCAGCCCGTTGTACTTCTCCGCCTCGGCGAACCACATCGCCTGGAGTTCCTCGAGTTTCTCCGGGTGCTCAGCGGCCAGGTCACGGCATTGACTGCGATCCTCGGCAAGGTTGTAGAGCTCCCAGCGGTCGGCCTCGAAGTGGCTCCAGCCGGACGGGGTCGCGGCGTGCACGGTATTGGCGAACCAGCCCCGGTGCCAGATCCCGCGGGTGCCGAGCATCGTATAGAACTGAGTGTGCTTTCCGGTGTCGGCGCCCGGATCATCCAGTGCGGCTTTGAAACTGACACCTTCCAGTGGACGCTGGGTGATTCCGCGCACGGTGTCCGGCGGGCTGATGCCGATCAGGTCATAGACGGTCGGCGTCACATCGCAGACGTTGACGTAGGTGTCGCGTACCTCGCCGCGAGCAGCGATTCCTTTGGGCCAGCTCACGATCGCCGGGTCCGCGATACCGCCCTCGTGTGAGGCGTAGCGCTTGTAGAGCTTGTACGGCGTGTTGAACGCCATCGCCCACCCGATCGGGTAGTGGTTGTAGGTCTCGGGGCCGCCCAGCTCATCGAAGAGTTTCATCGCCTCTTCGACGGTGTCGATGTAGCCGTTGAAGAACTTGTTCTCGTTGGGCGACCCGTTGGGCCCGCCCTCGCCGCTAGCCCCATTGTCGGAGATCACCACCACGATGGTGTTGTCGAGTTGTCCGGATTCCTCGAGGTAGTCCAGGATTCGGCCGATCTGGGCGTCGGTGTAGCTCTGGAACCCGGCGAAGACCTCTGCCATCCGGGCGAAAAGCCGCTGCTCGTTGTCGTCCAGACTCTCCCATGGGCGTACGGTGTCCAGCGCGGGCCACGGCTGGCCGTCGACGCCGGTGACGTCGGCGTAGGGGTTGACCTCGGACAGCTCGGTGTCCGGTGGCACCAGGCCCAGCTTCTTCTGGTTGGCCAGCACGATCTCCCGGTACTGCTCGTACCCCATGTCGAAGCGGCCGGCGTAGCGGTCGGCCCATTCGGTGAAGACGTGGTGCGGGGCGTGGCCGGCGCCCGGGCAGACGTAGCCGAACCAGGGCTTGCCCGGCGCGATCGTCTGTGCGTCGCGGATGAATTCGATTGTCTTGTCGGCGATGTCCTTGGACAGGTGGTAGCCGTCTTCGGGTGTGGCCGGTGGCGCGACGGGGTGGTTGTCGTGGATCAGGTCCGGGTACCACTGGTTGGTCTCACCGCCCATGAAGCCGTAGAACCGCTCGAATCCGCGCTGGGTGGGCCAGTGCCTTCTGGTACTGGCCATGTTGGACTCTTCCAGCGGGGTCAGGTGCCACTTGCCGACGCAGAAGGAGTTCCACCCGCGTTCGGTGAGAACCTCACTCAGCAGCGCGGTTTCGAAGGGGATGCGCCCGCTGCAGTTGGGGAATCCGTCGGTGAACTCCTCGATGGTGGCCATGCCGACACTGGTGGCGTTACGGCCGGTGAGCAGTGCCGCTCGGGTCGGGGAGCACAGCGCGGTGGTGTGGAACTGGGACAGCCGGACGCCGCGTTCGGCGATCCGGCTCATCGCCGGCATCTCCACCAGCCCACCGAAGCAGTCCCAGGTGGCGATGCCGATGTCGTCCCAGACCAGGTAGAGCACATTGGGTGCGCCCTCCGGGGCGGTCGGTGCCGCGAACGGCCCCCAATCCGGCTCGGAATCCCGGATATCGAGATTGATCTTGCCCTGAAAATCCACCATCGCTCACTCCGTCGTCAGCCCCCGGATCGGGTGAGAGCCTACCGACACGGTGCGGCCGCAGGAGCCATTCACACCGCAGCGGGCTCCCAACGGCCGGACACCTCGGGCTGCCCGACACCGGTCGACAGCAGCTCGCCGAGGAATGCCGCAGCCGCCGGCGAGGGCGCCCGCTCCCCCGGGGTGATCAGCGCCAACTCACGAGGGATCGCCGGGTCGGTCGCCACCGCGACAATGTGCTCGGACCTTTCCACCAGCGTCGGCGGCAGGAGTGCGATACCCAAGCCGGCGGCGACCAGGTCGACCAGATCGTCGGGCGTGTTGGATTCCGCGCAGATATTCCGCTGGAAACCGAGTTCGGCGCAGATGCCGTCGATGTTCAGCCGAGTCCGCAGCTCCGCCCGGCGTTCGACGAACTCGCGCTGCTGCAGGTCGGTCAGGGCGACGGTGCCGGTGCCGGCGAGCGGGTCGTGGTGTCGTACCGCCAGGACCAGGTCCTCGGTGCCCAGTGACAGGTCCTTGACGCGGCTGACGTCGAAGGGACGGCTGACGAAGGCCAGGTCCAGCCCGGCGTCGGCAGTCGCCTGCACCAGTGCGTCGATGGGATCGTGACGCAGCGTGATCTCGATGCGTGGAAAGCTCCGGTGATACCGCGTCAGCAGGGCGGGCAGGTCGACAATTCCCTGCCCCTGGATCACGCCGATGCGCAACTGCCCGGACAACAATCCCCGGACCGCGTCGACGGCGGCACGCGCCCGCTCGGCGGCCGCCAGCGCATCCTGCGCATCCGGCAGCAACGCCTTCCCGGCGGTGGTGAGGTCGACGCGACGATTGTTTCGCACCAGCAGCGCAGTGCCGAGCTCAGATTCCAAACCGCTGATCGAGGCGGACAGGGTGGACTGCACCACGTGGACTTTCGCGGCCGCCCGGGTGAAGTGCAACTCTTCGGCGACGGCGACGAAATGTTTCAGCTGACGCAGTTCCATAGCGATCAGTGTGCAGCTCGACGCGGATCGGTCAAACCGAAAGCTTCGTTCCGCCAACGGTATTACTTTGATTTCACTGAGATGAAACTAGGGCAACGGCTTGTTCCCGCCACACGTTAACTGCCCCAAGGGCTTACATCGTCGCCATCACGTGCGTCAATCGATGACAGCGATTCTCTAGTGTCCTGAGTCATTAATTCGTCGGCAGTAGTTGGCGATGGATTCCAGGATTTGGTCGGCGGTTTTGGTCCAGACGTAGGGCCGTGG
>NZ_LQPS01000027.1 GCF_002101885.1 Mycolicibacter senuensis | reverse complement strand
CGACACCCCGGCCCAACGCCTAGCCGCCCTGATCAAGCAAGCAGCATGAGGAAATGCACTAACCGCTTGACTTTGAGGCGGAAAATGCTGCATGGTTGCAATCTCGCGGAGAGCGGGCCGGTGTCTCAGCCGTAGCGGAACAGCAGCATGCTCGCCGTGACCACCGCCGCGGCCAGCGCGATCACCGGCGCCACGACGGCACGGGCCAGCGTGGCGCCGACGACGGCACCGCCGATCATCGTCAACACCACCCCCAGCCGTAGCTTCTGGCGCTCCCCGGTGCCGCCGGCCAGCCGGCTGTCCACCCCGAGGCCCACGATCGTCGAGGTGAGGACGGTGGTGTAGAGCTCCTGGATGCCGAACTGGCGTGCGGTCGAGTTCTGCACGCCGAACGCGACCGCGAGGCCGCCGATCAAGAGCAGTCTGGTGGCGTCGGCGTATTGCAACACGCCGGCACCGGTCAGCGCGGCCAGCACGAGCAATAACACCACCTCGACGCTCAACGCCGCGGTCACCCACACCCGGGGCCGGTGACCCAGGCTCCGCACCAGTCGGCCGCCGAAGATCGCCCCGAGCAAGAAGCCGCCGAACGCCAGCAACACCGCGGTCAGGTCGAATCCCGCACCCGGGACGAAGACGAAGCCCAGAAAGATCGCGTTGCCGGTCATGTTCGCGACGAAGACACGCCCGAGCACCAGGACGCTGATCGCGTCGACCAGGCCGGTGGCGAAGGTCAGCAGCAGCAGGGCGGTCACGGTGCGCCGCGGTGAGATCGGCGACGTGACGAGCATGGGTCAGCTCTGGAATCGCGGCGTGAGGTCCAGCGAGGTGATGGTGGGCATTCTGGTGACCACCCAGCGGTTCTGCTCGCGCTTCATGTAAAGCCGGTACGCCAGGTATTTGATCGACGGAACGGCCCTGTTCAGTTCGCTGGTGGCCGAGGTGTTGGTGTACACGAGGACAGTGGCTTCCGGCCCGTCCAGGGATTCCACCGCGGCACCGACGATCTCGGTGGTGTCGGTGACCTTGGCCTGCTTGTTGCTCTCGGCGATCGCGGCGATGAACTTGCGGTACTGGGCTTCCAGGTCACCACTGAGATACACCGCCGCCCGATCCGGCAGGGTGTCCATGTTCTCGGGCGTGTAGTTCCACAGTGTGTGGATCGCCCGGGCCGCGGTGCGGGCGATGTCGAGTTTGGTGGCCACCTCGGCGCGGTCGACGAGGTAGGGCTGGGCGGCGCCGGCCGCGAACGCCGCCGACGCGATGAAGAGCGCACTGGCCAGCGCGCCGGCCACCCGCAGGCTGATCCGCCTGCGGACACGGGGTTTCGTTGCGGCGGTTTCGCTTTCGTCGCCGTCCCGGGTTTCGTCGGTCTCGTCTTCGGGTTCGCCGTCGCCGTCACCGTCGTCGTCGGTGATGGTGGCCTCGATGTCCTCGGTCAGACCGTCGTCACCGTCGGAGGACGTCTCGGTCACAGCACCTGGTTCAGATTGCTGATCTTCCACTGGTCCCCTTCCTTCTGCGCCGTCAGCAGCCAGCGGGATGCGGCGCTGATGTCCTGCTTGCCGTCGGGCGATTTACCGCTGTTCTCGACGGCCACCAACACGTTGACGCTGCCATCGTCGTTCCACCGCTCGACCCCGGTCCCGACCACCGTTCCGGTGGTCGGTTCGCTACGCGCGACCGCGAGCAGGATCTGATTGGCCTTGTCCTGGCACTCCTGCTCGAATTCGCCGGTGGCGTGGGCCATCACGTCTGCGACGTAGTCGTTGGCGTTGAACGGATCCGGCGAGGAGAACATCGTCATGAAGGCCTCCACTTCGCCGAGGACCTCGACATCGCGCATCGCCGCCCGATGGTTGGAGGCATGCGAGACCAACACCAGGGTGCACACCGTGATCGCCGCGGCCGCCAGCAGCAGTGCGGCCGTCAGCACCGCGGTCAGCGCCCGGCCCGGCGGCACGTCCCGCTCGACGAACAGCGGCCGGTGATCGGCGCCGAGCTGCCGCCGCGGACTCATCCCTCCCCCTCGGCCGGCAGCGGCTTGCTGACGACGGTGAGGTCATCGACCCGCCAGTCCCCCGCGGCCTTGGCGAAGGTGACCCGCACGGTGGCGCTGATCAGGCGCTCCTTTCCGGCCGTGCCGCGCTGCCCCTGCAGGAACAGCAGCATCGCCCCCCGGCGCGGGGTCGCGTTGAGGACGGCGGCGTCGGCGACCCGGTAGTAGTTCGGAACCGGTGCGCCGTTGCGGATCGCATCTTGTTGCGGCACCAACTGTTCGCGATATTTCTCGGTCGCCAACGACTGGGCCCGGGCGAAGTCGTCCGGCAGGGTCTTCGGGTCGTACGACAACATGTCCGCGACGATCTTGGGTCCCTGCCGGGAGAGCTCGCCCCGCGCCACCTCCGCGGAGTGTTCACGCTGGAAGACCAGCAGGTAGCTGACCACTGCGGCGATGACGCTGAGCGCGGCGGCCGCCACGAACGCCGCGCCCGTCTTGGCCCGGATTCCCTCCGGCCGCGGGCGGGTCCCGGCCTGGCGGACCTCGGTGCCGGTCAGGATGTCGGCGAAGGTCCGCCCACGCTTGTCGCGCAGCGACCAGATCCAGCCCGCCAAGAACGGCACGGTATCGAGCAGGTGCGCCACCTCGCGCAGCAACAACCGCGCAACACCCACCGGTTCGGTCGTGCCGCCACCGCGCACCACCTCGATTCCGGAGTATGCGCGGCCCAGGCTCCACCCGGTGAGCACCGGCAGCAGCGACCGGTTGACCGCGGTCGCCAAGATCGCCAGCCCGGCGATCGACATCGTGACCCACCACCACGGGCCGCCGGCCGGAAAGCCCAGTGCCGCCAGCGCCATCGCCGCCGCCACCACCGCGCCCGGCAGCAGGTCGATCGCCAGCGCGGCCGCCCGTGCCCGCCACCGCGCCGGCTCGGGCGCCTGCGTTACCGCGTCGGTCACCGGGCCACCTGATCGAGTCTGCCGATCCGGTACTGGCCGTCTTCGCGGACCATCTGGGCCCGCAGCCGGTAGCCCACCTCTTTGCCCTGGGTCTCGACGTTGTCGACCTTGACCCGGAACGCGACCAGGACGTCGACCGAGCCGTCCTCGTTGTTCCGCTCGACCGCGGCACCCATCTCGGTGAGCTCGGTGCGCACCTTGGCCGCCCGATATGCCTGAACGAAGATCTCTCCGTACAGGCCCGCCTGGGTCCGGAACTCACCGGCGGCGCAGTCGAGGATCTGCTGCTGGGCCAAGGCCACGTCGGACCCGTCGGGCGCCTGGGTGGCCAGGACGCAGTGCTTCGCCGCCTCCACCGCCTCCGCGTTGTCGCGGGCCATGACCTGACTCGCGGCATGGTCGCGCAGACCCTGGTAGCCGGCGGCCACCAACCCCGCGGCCAGTACGACCAACAACGCACAGCTACCGAGCAGGTGTCGGCGCCCGAGGCGGGACGGCGCCGACCCGGCGTCCGCTGCGTCGGCCTGGATCGATTCCGTCGTCGCGTCGTCTGCTGCGCTGGGCTCGTCCGCAACAATTGCGGAATCTGTGGTAGCGGCGGTGTCGGCGGTCTGCTGCTCCCCGTCCGTGGTCACTGGAACGGTGCCAGCATCCCCTTCCATGCGTCGTCTCCTATGTTGGTCGAGTTCTCGACGGAGTATTCGACGCCGTCCGGCCCCACCGCCTGGCCACTCTGTGGATTGTAGATCGCAGCGGGCCCCCCGCCCGGCGTGTAGACGCAGGGGTTCGGTTGCTGCCCGTTGCACTGCACGGTACCGGTGCCCGGCCGGGTCAGCGGGTCGTTGGCCGGCGGAGGCGTCGGCGGCACCATATCCGCAGGCAGCGGGTTCAGTCCGGTGTTGATCGACGGCGCCGGGATCACGTGGCCCGGTTCGACCGGCTGGTCACAGCGCGCACCGAGCGCCGGGCAGTTGCGGATCTGGTTCGGGTCGCCGTACCAGGGGTTGGTCCCCAGCGGGACGTACGGCTTGTCGCTGCGGCATTCCTTCGGCGTCGCGGCCCGCTTGCCCGGCACGTCGACACACGGGATGTTGCGCACGCCGCGGACGTTGTTCGACGGGGTGTCCTGCGGGATCCGGCAGGAGACGTCCGGCAGGTCAGCCGGTGTGGTGTCGGCGAAGGCCCGCCATTCGGATGCCGGCAGGTAACCGGTCAGACACGGCGGCGGATATCCCAGGCTCAGGCCCGGGATGGGCACCGGGAAGATCGGGCCCGGGAACGCGCCGAGCGCCACGTCCAGCGATGCGCGTCCGGGGAAGGTCGAGCTGACCGTCTGCACGATGGACCCGGCCTGCGGCAAGAACACCAACACCTGCTCGGTGTTGCGGTTGTAGCGCTTGCCCATCTCGGTCAGGATCGACATGTTCGCCATCATCTGCGGCAGGCTGTCCTTGGACTGGGTGAACACGCTGTGCACCTGCTCGACCAGCGGCGGCAGGTCGGTCAGGATGTGCTTCACCGTCTCGTCGCGGCTGGCGGCCTGAGCGCTCAGGACGTTGAGGTTGCGCGCCCACTGGTGAATCGCGTCGCCCGACTGGACCTGGCTCTCGATGATCGGCGCCGACTTCTCGATGATGTCGTCGACGTCGCCGAGGTTCTCCTTGAGGTCGGCGACGATCGCCTGCGTCGCGTCGACCAGTCGCTGCAGCGAGGGCCCCAAACCGCCGACAGCCGTCGCGGTCTCGTCGAGCACCTCGGTGATCTTGCCCGTCGGCAACGCGGCCAGGCCGCGGTTGGCGGCGTCCAGCGCCGGCCCGATCGCCGACGGCACGGTGCCCTTGGTGATCGTCTGGCCCCGTTTGAGGTACTGGTCCGGGTTATCCGTGGACACCAGATCCAGGTACTGCTCACCGATCGCCGACACCGAATGCACATTCGCGGTCGCGTCGACCGGGATCTTGTACTTGTCGGAGATCTGCATCGTGGCCTGCGCGCCCGTCTCGGTCGGCTCGACTCCGGTGACCCGGCCGATGATGGTTCCGCGGTAGGTGACGTTGGCGGTCTTGTACAGACCACCGGCCTCGGGCAGGTTCGCCTTGAGGGTGTACTGACCCAGGCCGGCAAGGCTCGGCAGGCGCAAGTAGTACACGCCCAGCACCGCCAGGGCGGCGACGGTCAGCACGCTGAAGATGATCAGCTGCCGTTTGATCTGCGCTGTCAGCAATTCCGGTCAGCCCTTTCCACATACGGACCGCCGGGCGCGCTGGCGGGGTTCGGCGTGTACCGGACGTCCGGGATCATCTTCTCGGGGTCGTGGCCGAAGGACTGCTCGAGCGCGCGCAGCATCCCCGAGAACCCGGTGCCGGTCAGGATCGCGTTGTCGATCGAGGCGAACGTCAGATCCACGACCAGCGAGGAGTTGATGAAGTCGCCGCGCACCGCCTTGAAGGCACCGTCGACGTGGTACGGCGCGGTGATCATGACCTGCAACAGGTCCGGTATGAACGGTGACGCCTTGCGGAGTTCCCGCGCGGGACACTGCATCGACGTCAGCACCTTGTTGAGGTCGCCCCGGGCCGGCGCGATCTGTTCGTTGGTCGCCCGGCCCATCTGGCCGAGCCCGTCGATGGCGTTGATGAAGATCGCCTGCTGGGCGTTGAAGTACTTGAACAGCGGCGGGAAGTCGGTCAGCACCCGGTCGATGGCGTCGTTGTGCTCGCTGAAGTAGCCGAGCAGCCGGTTGGTGGAGTCGATGGCGTGCGTGATGTCGTCACGCTGGTCGTTGAGGGAACCGATGAACGTGTCCAGTTTGTCCAGGAACGCCCGGATCTGTTCGGCCCGGCCACCCATGATCGCGTCGAACTCGGTGGTGATGGTCTCCAGGTCCGACAACCCGCCGCGGTGCAACAGCAGCGAGATACCGGCGAGGGTCCGCTCGATGGTCGGGAACGACGTCGAGTTGTTCAGCCCGATGGTGTCGCCGTCCTTGAGCTCGCCCACCGGGTCCGGCGGCGCCGCCAGCTCGATGTGCTGAGATCCCAGCAGGCTGGTCTGGCCGATCTTCGCGGTGGCGTTGCGCGGCAGGTGAACGTCCTTGTTGAGCTTGAGCTTCAGCGTGGCGACCCAGTTCTTCAACTCGATCTGGTCGACCGCGCCGACGAACACGTCGGCGACGAGCACCCGGCTGTTGCCGTTGAGCGCCAAGGTGTCCGGCACCTGCACATAGACGGTGTAGGAGCCGGGGCCGCTGCCGGGCCCGCCCGGCAGCGGAACGTTGGCGATACCCCGCCAATCCCGACACGAGGTCAGCGTCAACGCCACCATCAGCAGCACCAGGGCCTGCCAGGAGCGCCGGCTGACGGTCTTCATCGCTCTACTTCGTCTCATCAGCCTTCACCTCGCGGGGGAAGCGGTGCCACCGGGCCCGGGATCACATTCGGTCCGGGCGGGGGCGGTGCTATCGGAGCCACCCCGGGCGGCTGACCGATGAACGGCAGCGGACCGGGCGCCTCGTCGTAGGCGTTCGGCGGGCCGGGCGGGGTCTGATACTGGGACTCGATCGGCGCCGGGTCCGGGCCGCCCATCAACTGCGCCAGCGACTCGGGTGTCAACAGCCGGGCGGTGTCGTGACCGGGCTCCACACCCTGCATTCCGGGTGCGGTGATCCAGCCCGGCTGCGAGTTCTTGTGCGACAGCGGGGTGTCCGGTACCCAGATGCCGGGCACGGTGGTGTCCTTGTATCCCGGTGGCGGCTGCAGCCGCGGCTCGGAGTACGCGATCTGCTTGGGCGTGGTGTAGGCGCTGGTCCAGATGTTGATACCGAACGGCAGGTAGTTGAACTTGATGGCGTCGGCCACCGGCGCGAGGTACTCCGCGCACAGTTCGGCCGAGTCCTGGTAACCCAGCCGGCTGCCGGCCTGGATCGCGCTACAGATGAACTGCATCGGGTTGGCGAAGTTCGGCAGCACCGGGAAGCCGGTGACGGCGCCCTGCGCGGGGTGGTAGATCTCACCCGCGCCGGCCAACACGTTCGGCAGCACGTGCAGTGCGGTCTCCAGGCCTTCGAGCGGGTCCGGCTGGGTGAGGGCCGTCGACACCTCGGCCATGTTGTCGATGGTCTTGACCAGCGGTTCCTGGTTCTGGTTCAGGAACGCCCGGACGATCGTCATGGTGGCGTAGAACTGGTCGGAGGCCTTCGCGAGCTCCTGATCGGTGGTGGTCAGGTTGTTGCTGAACGTGGCCAGGTCCCGGTTGAGCTGAACGAACTGCTGGTCGTTGTGGTCGAGCGCCCGCACGAACAGCGCGAGGCTGCGCGTCACGGCGTAGAAGTCGCCGCGGCCCTTGTTCAGCGCGGTCAGCGCATCCGAGAGGCTGCTGAACGTCGTGTTGATCTGCTCGCCCTTGCCGGCCAGGCTGTCGGCGAAGGTCTCGATCGCCTCGCCGATCGGCCCCTTGGGCTGCTCCTTGGTCGGGCCCAGTTTGGTGATGATGTTGGTGACGTCGTTGCGCAGCGTGTCCCACTCGACCGGCACCTCGGTGCGTTCCTCGGGGATGACGGCCTTGTTGGCCAGCACCGGGCCGCCGCGGTAGGGCGGCTCCAGCTGGATGGTGCGCGACGCCACCAGGGTCGGGTTCAAGATGATCGCCTTGGCGTCGGCCGGCACCTTGTACTTGTTGTTGTAGTGCAGCGTGACCTTCATCTTGTCGCCGGCCGGTTCGATCTTGTCGATCGCGCCCACCCGCACGCCCATGATCTGGACGGCGTCGCCGGCGTACAGCGCATCGGTCGACGGGAAGTAGGCGACCACCGTGGTGCTGTTGAGCTTCCGGAACAGCTGCAGCCCGCCGAAGCCGGCCAGCAACGCCAGCACCAGCAGCGCCGACCCCACGATGACCGTGGCGCGCGACATCTGGGGCAGACGCACGCTGCGAATGTCGAAAACCGTACTCACGTCCGGCTACCTCCCTTCCAGCGAGCCGCCGCCGCCACCGGGCTGACTGTTGCCGCCTTCACCGGGTGCGATGAACGGCGCCGGCAATTGGTTGCCCGGTCCGGGCGGTGCCGGCGGTCCGGGCTCCCTCGGTGCCGGCGGCGGTGCCGCACCCGGGTTGGCCGGAGCCGGGCCGGGCATCGGGCCCAGCGGCTCGGAGCGCGCTCCCGGGTTGGCGTCGGGCATCGGGACCGGGGTACCGGGCACCACCGGCGGGGTCTCGCCGGGCCGGCCGGCGATCGGAATGCCCGGCGTCGAGGGCAACCCGTCCGGGTTCGGCGGTGAGACCAGCACATCGGTCGGGCCCGGGTACGGTCCGCTCGGCCCGAACGGTCCCGCGTTCGGGTCCAGGTTCGCGCAGGGCAACGGGTTGCCCGGGGTCGGGAACAGTCCGGCCGCCGGCGCGTAGGAGCACGGCGATCCCGGCGCCACGGCCGGTCCGGGGTGCTCCGGCGTGCCCTCGATCACCTGCGGTGCGGGCGGCGGTGCGCCGTTGGCGAACCTGGTCCCGTTGGGGTCGGGGTAGCGGAACTCCGGCAGGCCCGCGTTGCGCCAGAACTCCTCCGGCGAGATGCCGCGCTTCTTGAACGCGGCGTCGACCCACGGCTGCAGGATCCAGAACGGGATCACGTTGAGCGCCGAGACCTTGAAGTACGGTCCCGAGGCGATCGCGTCGTTGACGATCGTCAGGTAGCGGCCCAGGATCGTGAACATCTCGCGCAGGCTGTCCTGGCGGCGCACCAACATGGCGGTGATGTTCTCGGCCTCGACGAACACGTGGCGCAGATCCAGGTTCGGGTTGTCCCGGACCAGGCCCTGCACCTGTTCGCCGAAGTAGGCGATGTTGCCCAGCAGCGCCGAGATGGCTTGACTGCGCTGGTTGAACGCGCCCAGCAGGGTCTGGGTGTTGCGTAGGACGGCGTCGATCTGACCGCTGCGGTCGCCCATCACGGAAGCGATTTTGTTGGCCTGGGCCAGCAGATGGGTGATCTCGTCGTCGCGCTTGCCGATGGTGTCGGAGAACTTGGCGACGCCGTCGAGGGCGGCACTCAGATCGGGGGCGGTCTCGCTGACCGTCTCCGAGAGCACCTTCAGGGACCGCTTGACGGTGTCGATGTCCCAGCCGGACGCGGCCTTGGTGACGTCGAACACCGCATCGTAGAGCTGGTAGGGCGTGGTGCTCTGCCCCAGCGGCAGCACCCCCTGCGGGGGCATCTTCTTCTCGCCCTTGGGTTCGATCGCGAGCACCTTGCGACCCAGAATGGTGTCGGTCTTCACCCCGATGATGCTTTCGGTACCGATCGGGTGGGCGCCGACGGAGAACCGGACCAGGACGTGATCGCCCGCGATGGACAGGTCCTGGACCTTCCCGACGTCCACGCCCGAGATGCGGACCTTGTCCCCGGCGTTGAGCCCGCCGGTGTCGGAGAGTTCGCCGAAGTAGCTCGGCTCGGCGAACAGCATCGGCACCGTGGTGAAGGTCTGCCCCACCAAGGTCACCAAGGCGACCGTGATGATGCCGATGATGCCGATCCGTGGCCGGTTGGGCGGTTCCAGAGTCCTCACTGCGGTGTGCACCTCCCGGTCGGCTGCTGCCAGAGCCGGACGTTGCGAACCGGTCCGCCGGGCTGCAGGCCCGGGAGCTTGATAGTGGCGTCACAGATGTAGAAGTTGAAGAAGTCGCCGTAGACGCCGGTCCGCCCGATGAGCTTCAGCGCCTGCGGGATCCGCTCCAACAGCCCCTCGACGTCGGCCATCCGGTCCGGTGGCTCGGGGCCCGCGACCGGGAAGATGCTGTGCAGCTGCGGGCGGTTGTCGGCCAGCAGGTCGGCCAGGTTGCCGGCGGCGTTACCGAATTCGGCGGTGCCGAAGGCCAGCCCGGCGCGGTGGTCGTTCAGGCCCTTGACGAGCTTGTCGAAGTTGTCGACGGTCTCGTCGAACGTCTGGCGGTGCCGCACCGCGGTGTCCAGCACCGTGTTGAGGTTCTTGACCACCTCGCCGATGGCGGCATCCCGATCGGCGATGTGCGCGGTCAGTTGCGCGGTCTGCTGCAGGATGTCGTTGATGGTGCCGCCCTGGCCCTGGAAGACCGTGACGATCGACGAGGCGATGTTGTTGATCTTGTCCGGATCAAGCGCCCGGAACACCGGTTTGAAACCACCGATCAGCGCATCGAGGTCGAGGGCGGGCTGGGTGCGGGATGCCGGGATGAACCCGCCGGCCGGCAGCCGCTGGTCGGCGCCCTCACCGTCGCCGCGCTTGAGCTCCAGATACCGGTTGCCGATGAGGTCGTCGTAACGGATCTGCGCGGTAGTCGACTGGTACAGCGGCAGTGAGCGATCGACGTCGAAGTCGACCACCACGCGGCTGCCGCCTTCGACCAGGCGCACCTCTTTGACTTTGCCGATCTCCACGCCGGAGGCACGGACGAACTGGCCCTGGCGCAGGCCGCTGGCGTTGCTGAACTCCGCGGAGTAGCGGGACGTCCGGTCGAACCGGATCTGCCCGAATACCACGACCAGCCCGATCGTGAAGAGCAGCAGCACCGATCCGACGACGCCGAGTTTGACTGCAGTCCTGGTGATGTTCATGGGTTGATCGTGTTTTCCCCGACTTGGCGGCCCCAGACGTAGTCGATGGCCGTGGGCGATCCGGATTCGAAGTGGTTGTAGGGTGCTTGGCTGACTCCGGTGTCGGCCACCAGGTACGGCGCCGGCCAAAAATCGTGGGTGATCTCCTGCCAACAGCCGGGCGCCCCGCCGGGTCCGCCGCGGGCGTTGTAGCGCGGCAGGTTGTCCGGGTAGATGTAGGGGTTGGCCGGGCTGACCAGCTCACTGACGGTGTCCAGCGCGTAACCGTCGCCGCCGCCGAGGAAGTTGTACACCTTGGGCGCGCCCTCGGCGAGGTTGCGGATGGCGCAGAACAGTTCCGGGCTGTACTCGTCGAGCAGGGCCGACACCGGAACCAGGTCGGAGAACTGCGCCCGCAGGTAGGGGCCGAAGCGGTCGGTGATGTCCGCACCGAGGTTGCCCACGCCGGCCGCGGCCAGCAGCGCGGCGTCCAGTTGTTTCTGCTGGGCGGTGATCGTCTTCACCGTGGTGGGCGAGTGCTCCAGGAAGCCGACCAGGTCCGGCGCACCGGCGGCGTAGACGTCGCCGAGCGTCGCGAAACCCTTGAGGTCGCGCCGGAAGTAGGGCATCCGCGCGTTGACGTCGTCGAGGATCGCGGTCCCGTTGACCAGGGATTCACCGAACTTGTCCCCGAGGCCGGTCAGCGCCTGCGCGGCGGCGTGCAGGGTGAGGTTCAGTTTGACCGGGTCGACGCTCTCGGAGAGCTTGGTCACCGTCTCGAACAGCGTGTTGAGTTCGGTTGTCACCGATGTGGCGATGATGTGCTTGGTGCTGATGCGCTCCGTCGTCGGGTTGTCCGGCGCGGTCAGCGACACGTACTTGTTGCCGAACAACGTGGTCGCCATGATGTTGGCCTCGACGTTGGACGGAATCAGCTTGATGTATTTCGGTTCCACGTCGAGGGTGAACTTGGCCGCCGGCTTCTCTTCGAACTCTGTCGGCGCGATGGCCGACACCCGCCCGATCTGCACGCCGTTGTAGGTCACCGGGCCGCCCGGGTCCATCACCAGGCCGGCCCGCGGCGCCACCATGGTCAGCGATGTCGTCTTGATGAACGCCCCCCGGAACTGGCCGTAGACCAGTCCGGTGATGAGCAGCAGGACCGCCAGCGTCACCACGCCCGCGACCCGGTAGGGCGGGGTCTGCGACTTGTTCTCTCTCCCGGTTGCCATCGTCATCACATCGTCAGGTTGAAGTTGGGGTCGACGCCGTAGAGCGCCAACGCAGCGAACAACACGACCGTCGGCACCGAGATCAGTGACAGTCGCATCGATCGGCCGACCGCCTCACCGACGCCGACCGGGCCGCCGCTGGCGTTGAAGCCGTAGTAACAGTGGGTGATCATGACGATCACCGCGATCAGGATGGTCTCCATGAACGACCAGAACACATCGTCGGCCCGTAGGAAGGTGCGGAAGTAGTGGTCGTAGGTTCCCGACGACTGTCCGAAGAACAGGGTCGTGACGATCTGCGGCGAGGCGAACGCCATGATCAGCGCGAGCGCGTACAGCGGGATGATCACCGTGAAGCCGGCCACCACGCGGGTGGACACCAGGTAGGAGATGGAGTTGATCCCCATCACCTCCAGCGCGTCGATCTCTTCGCTGATCCGCATCGCGCCGAGTTCGGCGGTGGCGCCCGCGCCGACCGTCGCGGCCAGGGCGATGCCGGCGTTGACCGGGCCGACCACGCGGACGTTGACCAGCGCCGCAGCGAAACCGGTGTAGGTCTCCACGCCGATGTTGCCGAGCGAGGTGAACCCCTGAATCGCGATCAGCGAGCCACCGGCCAGCATCACGAAGCCGATGATCGCCACCGTGCCGCCGATGACGGCCATCGCGCCGGTGCCCATCCCCAGCTCGGCGATCAACCGCAGCGACTCCCGGCGGTACCGGCGCAGTGCCCACGGGATCTGCCGGATCGCAGTCAGGAAGAACCAGCCCATCTGGCCGCTCTTGTCGAGCGAACGTCCGGCCGCTCCGATGTAGCGCTGATAGTTCGCGATCAGCCCGGGAAACCGGGCGCGCACCACTGCCGACGTCGACATCTCAGGTCCCCGTTCCAAACTTCACGCCGATGGTGGTCAGCACGACGTTCACCGCGAACAACGCGATCACGCACAGCACCACCGTCTCGTTCACGGCCGTACCCAATCCTTTGGAACCGCCGCGAACAGTAAGACCCCGATAACAACCAACCAAGCCTGCGATAAGTCCGAACACGCTCGCTTTGACCGTGGAGATGATCACCTCGGGCAGCCCGGTCAGCAATGTCAGCGTCGACAGGTAGGCGCCGCCGGAGACATTCTGCAGGTACACGCCGAACAGGAAGCCGCCCGCCAGGCCGATGACGATGACCAGAGCGTTGAGCAGCAGCGCCACCACGGTCGCGGCGATCACCCGCGGCACCACCAGGCGATGGATCGGGTCGATACCGAGCACCTCCATCGCGTCGATCTCCTCGCGGATGGTGCGGGCGCCCAGGTCCGCGCAGATCGCGGTCGAGCCCGCGCCGGCGACCACCAGCACGGTGACCAGCGGGCCCAGCTGGGTGACCGCTGCGATGCCGGCACCGGCACCCGAGACGTCGGCAGCTCCGAACTGGGCCAACAGAATATTGAGGGTGAAGACCAGCAGCACGGTCAGCGGGATGGCGACCGCGACGGTGGGCACGAGGGCGACGCTGGTGATGAACCAACCCTGCTGCAGGGTCTCGCGCCACTGGAACGGCGGCATGAACAGTGCCCGCGCGGTCAGGGCGCACATCCGGAAGAACCCGCCGACCATCACCAGCGGCGGCATCACTCGATCACGGGCGAAATCGACCAGGCGGGGACGCGCCGGAGCCGTCACAACACCCCCCTCACTGGAGACTCCGCGTCACGACGCAGCACGGAATCGCGTCGCACAGGTTCTCTCCGTCCGTCCAAGTTCTCTCCGAGACCCGCGTCACCATAGCGCCCCAACGTGCCGTTGGCGACCATCGGACCATACCTGATGACTGCGTGAGAAGGAGATCGATTCGTTCCAACGTCCGCAGGTTTCCTACCGGACAGTAATGTGCCGCCACCTCAAGCGTCGGCGTTCTGTGCGGTATCGGTTGCGGCGGTGCCCGGTTCGGATTGCCGGACCGCGCCGTAGCGGGTTCGCAGTTCGGTCTTGAGCACCTTGCCGGCCGGGTTGCGCGGCAGCGCGTCGACGATCTCCAATCCTTTCGGGTGCTTATAACGCGCCAGTCGCTCCGTCAGAAAATCGTCGAGGTCGGCCAGCAGCAGATCGGCCCGGTAGACGGCGGCGACCGCGATCGGCACCTCGCCCCACTGCTCGTGCGCGCGACCGATCACCGCGACCTCGGCGATGTCGGGGTGACCGGCCAGGACGTTCTCCACTTCGGCGCAGTACACGTTCTCGCCGCCGGAGATGATCATGTCCTTCTTGCGGTCGACCACCCAGACGTAGCCCTCGGCGTCCATCCGGACCAGATCTCCGGAGTGGAACCAACCGCCGGCGAAGGCCTCGGCGGTGGCTTCGGGGTTGTTCCAGTAACCGCTCATCAGGGTGGGCGCCCGGTAGACGATCTCACCGACCTCACCGACGGGGACCTCGTTCATGTCCTCGTCGACGACGCGGGCGGTGACGGTCGGGATCACGGTGCCGACCGACCCGAGCTTCCGCACGGCGTCCTCGCCGAGCAAGATGCACGTCACCGGCGACATCTCGGTCTGCCCGAATGCCGCCAGGATCTTGGTGCCGGGGAAGGTCTCGGCCATCTGTCGCAGCAGCGCATCAGAGGCCGGCGCCGCCCCCCATGACATGGTCCGCAGCCGGATATCGCGCGGGTTGGCCTGCTGCTGGGCGCAGACGGCTTGCCACTGCGCGGGCACCAGGAAGATGCCGGTGACCTGCTCGGCGGCCAGCACGTCGAGCAGTTGGCCGGCGTCGAAGGCGCCGAGCGGGTTGATCACGGTCGGGATGCCCAGCCACATGCCGGGCAGCAGGTTGCCGACACCGGCGATGTGGAAGAACGGCACCCCGATGAAGGCCACGTCGTTCGTGCCGGTGCCGGCGGTGTGCAGTGCGGTCATGGTCTGGCCGACCAGGTTGGTGTGGGTGAGCACCGCGCCCTTGGGGTGGCCGGTGGTCCCCGAGGTGTACATGATCAGGGCCGGCGAATCGTTTTCGACATCCACCGGTTGATGCGGTGTGCCGGTCTCGGCGATCAGGTCGTCGTAGGCGATCAGACCGGGTGCGCTCCGGCCGTCCTCGCCGGGCCCCTGCGGCGGTCCGGCCACGACTATGGCGTCCGGGGCGTCCAGCAGATCGGTCAACCCGCGCACACCGACCGCCACCGGCACCAGCGCCGTCTCGGTGATCAGAACCCGCGCCTCGCAGTCGGTGACCAGGAAGGCGAGCTCCGGCGGGGTTAGCCGGAAGTTCACCGGGACGGCGATCGCGCCCAGCATGTTGGCGGCCAGCACCGCCTCGACGAACTCGGTCCGGTTGAGCATCAGGATCATGACCCGGTCGCCGAAGCCGACGCCGCGGCGGCTCAGCGCGTCGGCCAGTGCGGTGACCCTTTTCCGCAACTGCGCCCACGTGGTGGTCTGGCCCAGGAACCGCAGCGCCGGGGCGTCCGGTTGCATCAGCGCGTGCCGATCCAGTTGGTTGACCCAGTTCGCCCGTCGGGCGCGGTAGGGCTGTTCGGCGGGATCGGTTGTCGGATGGGTCAATCGGCTCTCCCGCCTCGTGACGATGACGCTGCGTCGACCCGCTGCGCCCGAGGCCGGGCCAGCGGCGCCGACCCGCTGCGATTGACGCTGAGACTAACCCGCAGCCAGTTGCTCGGCGCGGCGTTTGAGATTGTCGGCCAGGTATTCCAGTGCGTCGTTGGCGGCCTTCTTGAGCATCGGCTTGGGCACCGGCATCTGGGTTTCGACATCCATGTCGACGGTCAGCAGCGTGGTAGGTCCCATGCCGACCACACTGAACAGCTGCTCCTGCTTGGTGAAAAGGTCACCCTGCTGGAGCACGGTCTGGATCTGGGTCTCGCTGGGGTAGTAGACCGCCTGGATGAAAGTTCCGTCGAAGCCGGAGAACGAGGCGTCCAGCCGCACCTGGCTGGGACGGCCGTCGTCGTAGCGGTGCAACACCCACAGCCCTTTGATCTCTTCGTTCCACTGCGGGTACGCCTCGAAGTCGGCCACGATCGCCATGATGGTGGTGGCGTCGGCAGTGACTTCGACGGTCTTGCTCACGAGCGGCATCCGCCGAGCATAACCACCGGCGGAACGGCCGCCCGCTACACCTTCGCGGTTTCCAGCAGTGCCCGGATCGCGTCGGGGATCGGCACCGGCCGCCGGGTGGCGCGGTCGACGTAGACATGCACCCAGTGCCCCAGGGCAGCCACCGGACCGGCGCCTGCGTCATCGTCGACGCGGAACACCGCGAGTCGGTAGGTGACGCTGCTGCGCCCCAGCCGGGTGACCGCCAGCCCGACCGCGAGCCGGTCCGGGAAGCCCAGTTCGCCAAGGAAGCGGCAGCCCGACTCGGCCACCACGCCGAGTTCGGGCATGGCCACCGGGTCGAGGCCTGCGACGTTCGCCGCGATCCAGCCGTTGATCGCGGTGTCGAAGAGTTGGTAGTACACCGCGTTGTTGAGATGACCGAACATGTCGTTGTCGGCCCAGCGGGTCAGCACCGGCCAGTGCACCGGAAAGTCCTGGCTGGTCAGCCCTTCCGGGGCGGGCGGTACCGCGGAACTCATGGTTGTATTCCAACATGGTTGCCATCCTCGGCGCGGTGCTGGAGCGGATCGGGGCGCCACGGCCCTACGCCCGGTCGCGGCCGCTCGTGGTGTCCGAGCTGGACCTGGCCCCGCCGGGCCCCGGCGAACTGCTGGTTCGGGTGGAAGCCGCCGGGGTCTGTCACTCCGACCTGTCGGTGGTCGACGGCAACCGGGTGCGTCCGGTGCCGATGCTGCTCGGCCACGAGGCGGCCGGAATCGTCGAGGCGGTCGGCGTGGGCGCCGATGTCGGCGGCGTCGCGGTCGGCCAGCGGGTGGTGCTGACGTTCCTGCCGCGCTGCGGGCATTGCCCGGCGTGCGCCACCGGCGGGCTGACCCCCTGTGAGCCGGGCAGTGCGGCCAACGGCGCCGGCACCCTGCTCGGCGGCGACATCCGGTTGCGCCGCGCCGGCCGGCCGGTCCACCACCACCTCGGGGTCTCCGGTTTCGCCACCCACGCGGTGGTCAGCGCGACCAGCGCCGTGCCGGTGCCCGACGATGTGCCGCCGCCGGTGGCGGCGCTGCTGGGGTGTGCGGTGCTGACCGGCGGTGGCGCGGTGATCAACGTGGCCCGCCCGGCGGCCGGGCAGACCGTGGCGGTGGTCGGGCTCGGCGGCGTCGGCATGGCGGCGGTGCTGACCGTGCTGGCGCACGACGGGGTCGATGTGATCGCCGTCGATCAGCTCCCGGAGAAGCTCGCCGCGGCCAACGGTCTGGGAGTGCAGCGCACCTACACGCCACAGCAGGCGCTCGACGCCCGCGTGCGCGCGCCGATGGTGATCGAGGCGGTCGGGCATCCCGCCGCACTGCAGACCGCGATCGAACTGACCGCTCCCGGCGGGCGCACCATCACCGTCGGCCTGCCACCGCCCGACGCTCGGATCAGCGTGTCGCCGTTGAGCCTGGTCGCCGAGGGCCGGACGCTGATCGGCAGCTATCTCGGCTCGGCGGTGCCCGCCCGTGACATCCCGCGATTCGTCGCGCTATGGCGCGCCGGCAAGCTGCCGGTGCAACAACTGGTGTCGGCCACCATCGCCCTCGACGACATCAACGAGGCGATGGACCGGTTGGCCGACGGCGGCGCGGTGCGCCAGGTCATCACGTTCGACGCACCCTGATCTCAGGAGTCGCGGTGTTGCTGCGGTTCAAACGTGAAGTCGGCGGCCCGGAAGCGGCGGGTCATCGCCCAGAAGGCGCCGGCACTGCGCGGCCACTGGGTGACCACCCGACCGTTGGCGGCACGGAAATAGTTGCTGCATCGGGTGGTCCACACGGTGCCCTGCATCCAGCGGTCGATCTTGGCGATGAAGGCGGCCAGCGCGGCGGGCCGCACCGCGACATACGACCGGCGTCTGCGCCGCAGGTGCTTGAGCACCCGGACGACGTAGCGCGCTTGGGCTTCCAGCACGAAGATGACGCTGTTGGAGCCGACGTTGGTGTTGGGCCCGTAGAGCATGAAGAAGTTGGGGAAGCCGGGCATCGCCATGCCCAGGTAGGCGCGCGGCCCGTCGCGCCACGCCTGCCGCAGCGTGGTGCCGCCCTCCCCGGTCACCTCGATCTGACCGAGATAGTCGGCGGCGGCATATCCGGTGGCGCAGATCACCACGTCGACCTCGCACTCGGTGCCGTCCTCGGTGACCAGGGCGCCGGACCGCAGCGCTTTGGCGGGGCTGGTCACCACCTCGACGTTGGGCCGGCTCAAGGCGGGTAGGTAATCCGAGGAGAAGACCAGCCGTTTGCAGCCCAGCGGGTGATCGGGGGTCAGCGCGGCGCGCAACTCCTGGTCGGTGACGTTGGTGTCCAACAGGCGTCGCGCGGTGGCGGTGAACTCAGCCGTCTTGTCGCTGCCGTTCTCGATCACCGAGATGTTCGCCTCGCTGCGCAGCCACAGCCGCAGCCGATACAACCGTTTGGCCAACGGGATGCGGGTGAACGCCCAGTGCTCACGCGGGGTGTAGCTGCGATCGGGTTTGGGCAGGATCCAGGTCGGCGACCGCTGCACCGAATAGACCTTCGCGGCGACATCGGCCAATTCCGGCACCAACTGTGCGGCGGTGGAACCGGTGCCGAGCACGGCGATCCGGGCGCCGTCGAGTCGCACCGAGTGATCCCAGCGCGCCGAGTGCATCACGGTGCCGGTGAACGGCTGCTCTTGGGCGAGATCGGGTAGCACCGGCTGGGTGAACAGGCCGACCGCCGAGACCACGACGTCGTAGCGGTACTCGGTGCCGTCGGCGGTGGTCAGCCGCCACTGCCGGCGGTCGGCTTCCCAGGTCGCCGAACGGATCTCGGTGCGCAACTTCAGGTGCGGCTCCAGACCGTGATCGGTGGCGCAGCGTTCGAAGTACGCCAGGATCTCCGGTTGCTTGGACCACTGCCGTGACCAGTGCGGGTTCAGCTCGAAGGAGTAGGAGTACAGGTGCGATTTGACGTCGCAGGCCAGACCCGGATAGGTGTTGATCCGCCAGGTGCCGCCGACGCCGTCCTCCCGGTCGAAGATGGTGACGTCGGTGAAACCCGCCTGCCGCAGCAGGATTCCCAGCGCCAGCCCGCCCGGGCCGGCGCCGATGATGCCGACCGACAGCGGCCGCGGTCTGCTCATCGGATCTGTAGGCATTGACCGCCATCCACCACGAGTTCGGCGCCGGTGATGAACGATGCCGCGTCGGAGACCAGGAACGCCACCGCGTCGGCGACCTCGCCCGGCTCACCGAGCCGGCCGGTCGCCGAGACCGCCGCCAGCCGCTGCTGGGTGCCCTCGTCGAGCATCGGGGTGGCGATCGGCCCCGGGAAGACCGCGTTGACCCTGATTGCGGCGGTTGCGAGTTCGGCGGCGGCGGTCTGGGTCAGCCCGCGCAGCGCCCACTTCGACGATCCGTAGGCGCTGTGGTGCGGGAAGGGCCGGATCGCGCCGGTGCTGCAGGTGTTCACCACGGCGGCGCCGTCGGCCCGGCGGAGCTGCTCCAGTGCCGCCTGGATTCCCAGGAAGGGCCCGAGACAGTTCACCCGCCAGGCGTTTTCGAAGCCGTCCGGTGTTTCCTCGGCGATCGCGGCCCGGTGCAGCACACCGGCATTGTTGATCAGCGTGGTCAGCGACCCGAACCGTTCCACGGTCGCTGCCACGGCGGCGTCCCACTGCGGCCGGGAGGTCACGTCGAGCGGGATGCCGATCAGCGCGTCGTCGGTGCCCGCCGTGATCCGGCTGTCCAGGCCGGCTTCGTCGACGTCGCAGGCGGCCACGGCGAATCCGTCGGCGCGCAGTCGTTCCACGATCGCCGCGCCCTGTCCGCGGGCGGCGCCGGTGACCAGGGCGACGCGTGCCGGTTTCATCAGTGGCTGCCCCTGGCCTCGTTGAGGTGCTCGAGCGCTCCGCACCGTAACGCCTGGGATTCGGCTGCCAGCGTGATCATCTGGTAGCCCAGCGCGGCCAGCTTGCGTCCGGCCACACCGGATCCGCCGTGTGTCGCGGCGATCACGCCGGCGGCCGACGCCGCCCGGTGGATCTGGGTCATCGCCGCCCGCACGTCGGGGTCGGTGGTGGCCTGGGAGACCTCGACACCCATCGAGATCGCCAGGTCGGCGGGTCCGACGTAGACACCGGCCAGTCCGGGTACCGCGCAGATCTGTTCCACGTCGGCCAGCGCCGCAGCGGTCTCGATCATCGCGAAGACGTCCGCCCGGGATTCCAGTGCGGTCAGGTCGCGGCCCAGCCCGGACCGCAGCGGACCGAAGCTGCGGACGCCGGCCGGTGGGTAGTGCGCGGCTGCCACCGCGGTCGCCGCCTGCTCGGCGGTCTCGATCATCGCGATGATGACCGCGTCGGCGCCGGCGTCGAGCACCCGGCCGATCGGCGCGGCGTCCGCGTTCGGCAGCCGCACCGCGGTGGCGATCGGCAGGTGCTCGGTGTGCCGCAGCATGCCTGCGATCTCGGCGTCGTCGAGGTAGCTGTGCTGGGCGTCGAACCCCACATAGTCGTAGCCCGCCCGGGCGAACTCCTCCGGGCCCAGCACCGTCGGCCCGGTGATCCAGCCGCCCCACAGCGGTGACTGGTGGGTCAGCGCGGTGCGCAGCGCCGAGGTCATGCGACGATCGCGATCTTGACCCGGTCCGGCACCGGCCGGACCGCCAACTCGAAGGCAGCCTGCGCGTCGTCGCAGCCGAAGACATGGGTGAGGTAGTTCTTCAGCAGCTCGGGGTGCTCGGCGGCGAACTTGCCGGCGGCCTCCAGCATCCGCGCGCGGTCGTGCGTCACGCCGGAGATCAACGTCAGGTTGTTGCGCAACATGGTGCGCATGCTGATCGGGTAGCTGTCGTCGTCGGGGACACCGAAGTAGAAGACGGTGCCGCCGGGTGCGACGGCTTCGATGGCGTGGCTCAAGGTGGCGACCTGGTGGCCGACCGCTTCGATCACGATCTCCGGCCGGTCCGCGGTGTCCAGATGGCGCAGCCAGCGGTCGCTGGTGGACTGCACGACGGTGTCGACGCCGAAGCCGGCGGCGACCGCGCGGCGGTCGACCGGGTCGACTCCGGTGACCCGCCGGGCGCCGGCGGCCTTGGCGACCGCGCTGAACAGCAGGCCGATCGACCCCTGGCCGAGCACCGCCACGTGGCGGCCGGCCAGCTCGGTATGCTGCGCAACGGCTTCAATGGCGTAGAGCACGCACGCCAGCGGCTGCAGGCCCACCGCTTCGGCCGGCGTCAGCGTCGGGTCGAAACCGGCGAGTCCGTCGCCGTCACTGATCACCCGCTGCATCAGGCCGTCGAAACCGGAGGCCCACCCGACGACACGGTCGCCGGGGCGGTGCCGCGGGTGCCGGCTGGCGAGGACGTCCCCGACGATCTCGTGGATCGGGAAGCCGTTCTTCTCCGCCGCGCTGGCGCCGCTGTCACCGGGCAGCCTGCCCTGCGCGCCGCGGAAGGCGGGCAGGTCGCTGCCGCACACCCCGGCGGCGACGAAGGACAGCAGCACCTGTCCGTCGCCGAGCTGTTGCTCGGTGAGGTCGGGGACCTCGATACGCTCGAATTCGTACGGCGCGACCAGCCGGTGGACCCACATGCGTCAGACCTCCACCGGAATGGTGTTCCAGCCCCACTGGAAACTCGACGGCAGCCTGGTCGCACCGTCCTCGACGATGCGGAACTCGGGCACCCGGCGCAGCCACTCCTGCACCAGGACGGTCACCTCGAGGCGGGCCAGGTGGTAGCCGATGCAGAAGTGCTGTCCGCGGCCGAACGCCAGCGAGCGTTTGATGGGCCGGTCCCACCGGAATTCGTCGGGGTCGGGGTATTGTCGCTCGTCGCGGCTGGCCGAGGCCAGCAGCGTGATGATGCGCTGCCCCGGCGCGATGGTGGTGTCGTGCACGGTGAACGGCTTACGCGCGGTCCTTGCGAACCATTGCGCCGGCGCGCAATACCGGATCATCTCCTCGCGGGCGAGCTCCACCGCCGCCGGGTCGGCGCGCACCGCGGCGAGCTGGTCGGGCCGGCGGACCAGCTCCCACAGCCCGTGCGCGACGATCTTGGGCACCGTCTCGGTACCGCCGATGAAGATGCACAGCAGTTGGGTCGCCGCTTCGACGTCGTCGAGCGCGCGCCCGTCCGGCAGCCGGTAGGCCAGCATGCCGTCGACGATCGGCAGCCCGCCCGCACCCTGCTCGGCACGCCGGCGCTGCACGGCCGGGATCAGGTACTCCAGGTAGTTAGGTCGGGCCGCAGCCGTGTCCACCCCGGCGCCGGCCTGCGCGAGGCTGCCGGCGTTCACCGCCGCGAGCACCTCGCCGGCCAGCTCGAGCGGGACGCCCAGCAGCTCGCAGACCACTTGGGCCACCACGATTCCGCCGTAGTCACAGGTGAGGTCGAACCGGCCCTGCGGCAGCAGCTCGTCGAGCCGCTGATTGGCCAGCACGCGGATCCGCTCGGTCCAGTCGGCTACCGACCTGGGCCGAAACGCCGGTGACTGCAGCCGGCGGATGTCGTCGTAGATCGGCTTGTCGAAGACGGCGTGAAACGGCAGCGGGTGCAGCGGCGGATCGGGGACGGGTCCGCTGTTGTGCTGTGCCAGCACGCTGGCCGCCGGCAGCGTTCCCTCGGAGGCGACGAAGGTACCGTCACTGACCGCCAGCACATCCCAGATGTCGTCGAATCGCGAGAGCGCAAACAGATCCCACTTGGGCACGTAGTACACCGGGTGGTGATCGCGCAGCACGCGATAGTACGGCAGTGGGTCGGCCATCACGGCCGGGTCGAACGGGTCGTACGAGAAGGCCCGGTCCGCCACCGCTGTCACTCGGCGCCTCGCTGGAGCGGGGCGGGCGGCAGCGCCTGCAGGATGGAGTCCTCCCAGCCGTCCCGCAGTGCCGGCGCCACACTCATCCAGGTCACGATCTCGGCCGGTGGCTGACCCTTCCAGGACGGGTAGTGCTGCGCGAAGCAGTCCCAGTCGCCGTCGAGCGCCCAGTAGTGGATGACCTCGTTGAAGCGGAAGGTGGTGGTGAACGAACCGAGCCAGCGTTTTCCGGTACGTTCCGACCACGGCACGTACAGGCGCTCCAACTCCCGGATGTAGTCGTCCTGGCGGCCGGGTTTGGTCTGCATGATCTCCTGGATCACCAACGTCGCGTCGAAGCCGGCGTCGCCGAGTTGCGCCAAGGTCTTGTTCTGCGGGGCGGGATACATGATGCGGCCCTCCCCAGCGGCCCCGATGCCGGCGAGATAGGCCGACCACTCGGCAGCGGGCTTCGCGTGGCTGCCGCCGCGGGCCTGCGCCCGTCCGATGCGGGCGTAGTCGGCGAACGCGTCGATCTCCCAGATGATGGTGACCTGCGGCCAGTGGCCGTTGTAGCGGGTGGTCTCCCACAGCGCGAACGGCCGGGCGCCCAGTTCGGTCATCATCGGCTGGTAGATGCCGGTGAACTTCCCGGTGAACTCGTCGGTCGTGCCCCGGCCGAGGTCGATCGTCTCATGCAGGTACAGCAGCGTGTGGTCATAGTACTTGCGCATCAGTCGACCGACACCAGATCGGAATCGACCGGCAGGCAACGCTTCTGATCGCTGCGGAACATCTCGGTGGAGTCCACTCGGAGGTCGGCCCGAGTGTCGGCGGCCAACAGGGCTTGCCTCTTGAAGGCCCGTCCCGCCACGGTGAGCACATGGCGCACCGCGTCGAGTCGCTGGTTGACGGCCACCGGCCAGCTTTCGCCCCACAGCACGACCTCGGTCACGCTGCGCCGCAGCGCGGACTGCACCCGCTGACGGATCCGGGGATCCCTGGCGAACGCGTCGGTGACGACGGCGAGGCCCTGCCTGGCCGTCTCGCCGCTGGTTGCCGACAGCTCGGTCTCCAGGTCGGCTGTCCGCACGCCGAGGATCTGCAGCGGGCGCAGGTCCTGCTGCGCCGGCACCATCACGTTGACGTCCCATCCGGTCGCCACCCGGTGATACAGCCAGCCGCCGGCGGCCTGCACCAGCGCGGTGACGTCGAGCGCAATGACATCCAGGTGGTAGCGCAGTTGCGGATCCTCGAACGGCAAGTCCAGCCTCGCAGCGCTGCTTGTCATCGCATCATCCCAGCTCGTCGTGACGATCTCAGGCGACGCCACCGGCCGGGCAGGGCTTGTCCGAGGGGGTGGCGCAACTCTGGAAGATATTACAGTTGAGGCATAAATTGTAAAGTCACGATCTGAACAAGGGGAGGGGTGACACGACGTGAGCCTGGTCGCCGGACACGGCCCGCTCAGCACCGAGCGCGCCGGTTGGTTCTCGCCCGAGATCGCCACCAGCCTGGTTTATGTCGAGCCGCACCCGCGCCGGGTACAGGCGGTCAGTGCCGATCACCCGGTGCTCGACACCGAACGCGTCCTGCTGGTGCACCGCCAGGGCCAGCCGCTGTCCTACGCCTTCCCGGTTGATGTCGTCGGCGATCTGCCGCGTCGGCCGGTGCCGGAAGCCCCGGGGTTCGTGCAGGTGCCGTGGGAGGCGGTGGATGCCTGGTTCGAGGAGGGGCGCCGGCTGGTGCACTATCCGCCGAACCCGTATCACCGCATCGACTGCCGACCGACGCGGCGGACGCTGCGCGTCGAGGTCGCCGGCGCGGCGCTGGTGGACACCGACGACACGGTGATCGTGTTCGAGACCGCCCTGCAGCCGCGGCTCTACGTCGCCCCCGGCCGCGTGCGCACCGACCTGCTGCAGCCGTCGGAGACCTCGACCTACTGCAACTACAAGGGTTACGCGACGTACTGGTCGGCGGTGGTCGGCGACACGGTCATCGCGGACGTGGCCTGGAGCTACCCGGACCCGCCGCCCGAAAGCCTGCCCATCGCAGGGTTTTTCAGCTTCGACATGGGCCGTGTCGGCGGGTTCGCCGACCTGCCGGAACCCGCGGCCGCGCCGGAGCGCTAGATCCGGGCCTGCTCGGCGATCTTGTTGTCGCTGGTGCGCAGCGGTCGGATCAGCCCGTCCTGGGCGAAGGAGGCGATGAGATCCCCCTCCTCGGTGTGCACCGTGCCGCGGACGTAGGACATACCCGCACCCACCTGGGTGCTCTCATGGCCATAGAGCAGCCAGCCGTGCCACCGCACCGGTTCGTGGAAGCTCACTGTGACCGTCATCGGCGCGGTGGACACGGTTAGATGCGACTGGCTGGTGCCGATCCCGGCGTGGGCGCGCATCGTCGTCGAAATGCCCAGATGGCCGGTGAAATAGGCGATCAGCGCCTTGGCGAGGTCGTCGCGGGTGGGGATGGGGTCATAGTGCAGCCAGGCGTGGATCTCCGGCGGTCCCACCTCGTCTGGACTGTTGACGTCGACGACATCGACGAGGCGCACTTGCCGGCCGATCATCGGCATTGCGCAGGGATTGGCCTGCGCGGGCGACGCGACGTTCGGGCGGGGCAGGTGGTGGCGGATGACATCGGCCGACGGGACGTCGGCGAGCACCGTCATGGTCGCGCAGCGCTTGCCGTTCTGCAGCACCGAGACGACCGCGGTGGCCGTGGAACGGCCCTCGTTGACCACATCGATGACGTATTCGACCGACGGGCCCACCAGGACAGCGCGGGCGAACACCGCGTGCACCGATCGGATCGACTTGTCGCCGAAGCGTTTTGCCACCCCGACGATGGCCTGCGCCAGCAACTGGGTGCCTTCGACCACCTGCCGCTCATCGTCGGCGGCCAAGCCGGTCGCGCCGGTGAACCGGTCCGGGCCATCGGCGTTCACCTCGAACAGCTCGAGCAGCCCGGTGACCGACCAGGGCGTGGCCGGCGAGGAGATCTCGGTGGACTCAGTAGACTGCGCCATTCCGCGAGCGTGACATTTCAGTCACGTTTTGTAAAGTGGGCGGGGTTGCGCCCATGAACGCAGGCCAGGAGGACGACCCTGTTGAGCATCGCCGAAACGAGCCTCGACCCCGACACCCCGGCAGCCGGTCTGACGCCCACCCGGCTGGCCGGCGGCTTCTGCTTCGGCGAGGGCCCACGTTGGTTCGAGGGCCTGCTGTGGTTCTCCGACATGCTCGGCGAAGCGCTGCACACCGTCGACCTGCACGGCTCGATGACCACGGTGGCCCTGCCCGGCCACACCCCGAGCGGCCTGGGTTTCCGGCCGGACGGCTCGCTGCTGATCGCATCCGCCCACGACCGTCAGGTGCTCTGCTACGACGGTGACGCGATCAGCACCGTCGCCGACCTGAGCGAACTCGTGCCGGCCGACCTCGGCGACATGGTGATCGACACGGCCGGGCGCTGCTACATCGGCTCGCAGGCGTATTCCGGCGGGGTCATCGTGCGGGTTGATCCCGACGCCGGCGTGCACACCGTCGCCACCGACCTCGACTTTCCCAACGGGATGGTGATCACCCCCGACGGCGGCACGCTGATCGTCGCCGAGTCCATCGGCCGGCGCCTCACCGCGTTCACCGTCGGCGCCGACGGCGGTCTCGGTGACCGCCGGGTCTTTGCCGACGGCCTCGACGGTCCGCCCGACGGCATCACCCTCGACGCGGCCGGTGGGGTGTGGACGTCGATGACGCTGGCCCACCAGTTCGAGCGCATCACGCGGGGCGGCACCGTCACCCAGCGCATCGACATCGGCGAGCGGGCCGCGATCGCCTGCACGCTGGGCGGGCCGAAGCGCCGCACCCTGTTCCTGCTGTCCAGCACCGACGCCTACCCCAAGCGACTGATCGGGACCCGTGAGTCCCGCGTGGACACGGTGACCGTGGAGATCCCCGGCGCCGGGCTGCCCTGAAAGGGATTGGTCCGAACGTGGAAAAGACCGTGGAAAAGGCCGATTTCTACTACGAACTGCTCGACGCGGACGATCCCCGGGGCGAGAAGTTCGCCGCCACCGACCTGGTGCGCGGCACCTGGTCGGCTCAGATTCAGCACGCCGCACCGGTTTCGGCGCTGCTGGTGCGGGCGCTGGAGCGCCAGGCGGCCCGCGACGACACCCGGCTGAGCCGGGTCGCCGTCGACCTGCTCGGTCCGGTCCCCGCCGAGGGTGCGCTGTGGGTCCGCGCCCGGGTCGAGCGGGCTGGCAAGCAGATCGAACTCGTCAGCGCCGAGATGCTGGCCCCGGGTCCCGACCAGCATCCGCGTGCGGTCGCCCGCGCCACCGGATGGCGGTTGCAGACGCTGGACACCACCGAGGTGGCGAACGCGTCGGCTCCCCCGCTGCGGCCGGTCGATGCGGCGCGCTGCACGGATATGCAGGCGAACTGGGACCGCAACTACGTGCACAGCCTGGACTGGCGGTGGCTGACCAAGCCGCTGGCTCCCGGCGCCGGCGAGTCCTGGATCCGCCCGATCGTGGACCTGGTGGCCGGCGAGCCGATGACGCCGCTGCAGCGGCTATTCGCGGTGGCCGACGACGCCAACGGGGTCGGCACGAAACTCGACATCCGAAAGTGGACGTTCCTCAACACCGACCTGGTGGTGCACGTCCACCGGATTCCCGACGGCGAGTGGGTCGGGATCCGCGCCGAGACCAACTACGGGCCGGACGGCATCGGGACGACCATCGGCACCCTCTTCGACGAGCAGGGCGCGGTGGCGGGCATCCAGCAATCGGTGCTGGTGCGGCGGCGTTGATCAGGCCGGTAGCGCCGGTGGGAGCAGCTCGACAAGGCGCAACCGCGGCCCGATGATCATCGACGCGACCAGCCGCCCGGCGTCCTCTGCGCACGCGATACCGCCGGCAGGTGCCGATCGGACGGTCGAGGCCCGCACCTGGGTGCCGACGAACTCCGCATCCAACGCCGCCGCCCAGGCGTCGAATTCCCGCCGGTGGGCGGCATCGGCCCACCCCACCAACTCCGGGCTGACCAGCACCACATCGCCGGGCCCGTTGGCGATCATCGCCGGAATCACCTGCGTGGCAAGGATTTGCGCCCCCACCCAGGTTCGCTCGGCCGACAGCCCGAAGTCGGTGATGAGCACGTCCGGTGTCCCGATGAGGTACTCCGCGGTGGCCAGGAAGCCCCTGATCGTCCGCGGGTCGGCGAAATCCAGCCGGGCGGCGAACGCGCTTCTTCCGCCCTGCCGTAGCTGCGCCGCGAACCGTTCGGCGCGGTCGGGTTGTCGGCTTCCGATCAGCACCAGGTGACCGTGGGCCGCCAGTCGCGCCGCGGCGGTCTGCGCGATCCCGGACGCCTCGGTGATGATCATGACGGCTCGCGGCGGGTGCGCCCGCTCCTCGTACGTGACTTGTGGTGCTTCGATCACGATAATTGCCCTACCGACCCGTCCAGTGGTCCCGCGACCGTGAGGAACGATGGCCAAGCACCGAACCAGCGTGACACTGACGCTATTTTTTGTAAAGTCTCCGATATGACCCGGAGCACGGTGGACGGCCCCGATAGCTCGACTCGGCAGCGGATTCTCGCCGCGACCGCCGAGGTGCTCGGCCGCAACGGGCTGACCAAGCTCAGCCTGTCCGAGGTCGCCTCGCAGGCCAGGGTGTCACGCCCGACGCTGTACCGGTGGTTCGCCTCGAAGGAGGAGTTGGTCTCGGCGTTCTCCCGCTACGAGCGGCATATCTTCGACAGCGGACTCCATGACGCCACCGAGGGCCTGAAAGGGACGGAAAGGCTCGACGCCGCCCTGCGTTTCATCGTCGACTACCAGCACTCGTCGACGGGCGTGCGGATGATCGACATCGAACCCAAGCACGTGCTCGGCGACTTCTCCCGGATCATCGTCCCGATGCGCGAAGGGCTGCAACGGATGCTGTCCGGTCCCGACGCCGCGGTGAAGGCCGCGGCGGCGATCCGGATCGCCATCTCGCACTACATCATCCGCAGCGACGACTCCGACCAGTTTCTCGCCCAGCTGCGCCAAGCGGTGGGTATCCGCCACCGCGACCAGCCGAACCGCCCGGATCAGTCGAACAGCACCGCGGCATTGAGGTAACCGGTCGGATCGAACGCGGCCTTGACCGTCCGCATCGCGGCGATATCGTCCGGCCCGCGCGACATCGGCAGGTAGGCGCGCTTGCGACTGCCCACCCCGTGCTCGGAACTGACATTGCCGCCGCAGTCGGCGATGAGCTCCATCATCGCCGCGTACAGCCCGGGTTCGGCGGCTTCGGAGCAGCGCAGCACGTTTAAGTGCAGGTTGCCTTCGCCGATATGGCCGAACAGCACCGGCAACGCCTCCGGGGCGTGCGTGCGCACCGCCGCGCCGGCAGCGGCGGCGAAACCGGCGACGGCGGCCAACGGCAGCGAGACGTCGAACTTCAACGGCGGACCGAAAACGCCCAGCACGTCGGCCACCGCCTCGCGCACCCGCCAGAGCCGCTGCCGGGTGGCGGTGTCGACGCCGACCGCCGGCTCGTCGCTGCACGACAGCTGCTGCAGCAGGCCGAACAGCCGGTCGGCTTGGTCGGTGTCGCCGGCCAGTTCCACCAGCAGCAGCCACTCGCCGCGCACCGGCGCGGCGACCCCGAGCCGCTCCCCGGTGAGCGCGGCGACCCGGGCGTCGATCAATTCGAGGGCGGCGATGCCGTCCAGATCGCGGAACGTCCGGGCGGCGCCGATCAGGGCGTCGAGGTCGGCGAAGCCGCAGACCGCGGTGACCCGATGGGCCGGCGCCGGCCGCAGCCGCAGCTCCAGGCCGGTGATGACGCCCAGCGTGCCCTCCGCGCCGACGAACAGCGCCGGCAGGTTGTAGCCGGTGTTGTCGGCGCGCACCGCACTGTGCCGGTTCAGCAGCGTCCCGTCGGGCAGCGCGACCGCCATGCCCAGCACCTGCTCACCCATGTTTCCGTAGTGCACGGTGAGCAGTCCGCCGGCGTTGGTCGATGCCATCCCGCCGACGGTTGCGGTGTCCCGGGCGGTCAGGTCGACACCGAATACCAGCCCGGCCGCCGCGGCGGCGCGTTGCACCGCCGCGAGGGTGACGCCGGCGCCCACCCTGATCCGGCGCTCGACGGTGTCGAGGTCACCGACGGTGTTGAGCCGCGCGGTGGACAGCAACACGTCGTCGTGTTCGGGGACGGTGCCGGCCACCAGCGAGGTGCGGCCGCCTTGGACGGTGACGTGTGCGCCGCCGTCCCGGCAGGCCCGCAGCACCGCGGCGACCTCCTCGGGGGATCCGGGCCGCACCAGCGCACCGGCCCGGCCCCGGTAGCGGCCGGTGTAGTCGACACTGTGAGCGGCCAGCACGTCGGGATCGTCGGTGACGTGGGCGTCACCCACCACTTCGGCCAGACTCCGCAGCAGGCTCGCTGTCACCGCCCCGGTTTATCACACACCGCGCTACCTTTCCCCTATGGCTACCCGCGAAGACGTCTCCTTCCGATCCGGCAGCGATCCGATCAGCGCCTGGCTCTACCGGCCCGACGACAGCGGCCCGGGCGGCGCACCGCTGCTGGTCATGGCCCACGGTCTGGGCGCCGTGCGCACGATGCGCCTGGACGCCTACGCCGAGCGGTTCGCCGCGGCCGGCTACGGCTGCCTGGTGTTCGACTACCGCAACTTCGGTGCGAGCGGCGGCGCGCCGCGCCAGCTGCTCGACGTGAACATGCAGTTGGCGGACTGGGCCGCCGCGGTCGACTTCGCCCATACCCTGGCCGGTGTCGACCCGGCCCGGATCGGGTTGTGGGGCACCTCGTTCGCCGGCGGCCACGTGATCGCAACCGCGGCACGGCTTCCGGTCGCGGCGGTGGTGGCGCAGTGTCCGTTCACCGACGGGATCGCCTCGGCGCGCACCATCCCGCCGCTGACGGTCGCCCGGGTCAGCCTGCTGGCAATGCGTGATCTGGCCGCGGCCCGGCTCGGCAACCCGCCGGTGATGGTGGCCACCGCCGGACGGCCCGGGGAGGTCGCGCTGATGAGCACGCCTGACGCCTACCCGGGCTACCTGAAGCTGGCCCCGGAGGGGCAGACCATCCGCAACGAGGTCGCCGCGCGGATCGGGATGAAGATTCTCGGCTACCGGCCTGGCCGGGCGGCGGCCAAGGTGAGCTGCCCGATCCTGTTCTGTGTCTGCGACACCGACTCGGTCGCCCCGGCCGGACCGACGCTGCGCTACGCCGAGCGCGCACCCCGCGGCACCATCAAGAGATATCCCGAGGGACATTTCGACATCTATGTCGGCGACGCGTTCGAACGGGTCATCGCCGATCAGCTGGAGTTCCTGGACCGCCATCTCAAGGCGGCCGGCTAGACCCGGCTAGACCCCCAGCGGCGATTCGACCCGGATCGTCTCGTCGCGGATCAGCCCGCGCAGCAGGGCGGTGCTGAACTCCGCGGCGATCTCCTTGGCGCTGCGTCGACCGCTGGGCCGCAACCAGCGGTAGGCCCCCAGCGTCATCCCGATGTAGCCGAGCGCCAGCACATGCGAATCGCACTGGTAGAACTCGCCGCTGGCGATACCCCGGTCGATCAGGCCGTGCACGTGCTCGTAGACCTGGGCTTCTTTCTCCCGGACCTCGGCGACCTGTTCGTCGGTGAACCACTCGGTGATGTAGGGCTGCTCCTGGAAGTAGACCGCCGCCCCCTCCGGGTTGACGGCGATCTGGTCGAGCAGTCGCACCGTGTACTGGTACAGCGCCTCGCGCGCAGTCCAGGTCGGGTCGTCGTGCACGGCGGCCAGCGTCCGTTCCGCGGCCTGCTGGTAGATGTCGTAGAGGATCAGCGACTTGCTGGCGTAATAGTGGTAGACAGTCGCCTTGTTCAGGCCGACCACATCGGCGACGTCGTCCATCCGGGTGCCGTGGTAGCCGCGGGCGGCGAACAACTTGGTGGCGACCGCGAGCAGCTCCTCGCGGCGGGAGGGCCCCTGGGCGGAGCTCCCCGATGCACCCTTGTCGTTTGGCATGTCCACTCGCTATCGGCCGGCCGGTGTCAACGGCGTATCAATCAACTGGTTGGAAGGATTCTATGCAGTCCGCCATCGCACCGTTGACGAGGCGACTAAACTGGGGGAATCCAAGCTGAGGGGTTGATGACATGGGTCCTGGTTACGGTTACGATCCGAATCCGGATTACGACATGAGCGACGAGGCCGAGTTCTTCTTCAAGTACCTGACCTGGGGCCTGCGCGGTGTCGACGGCGGCGGCGGCTACCCGCCGCAGAACTACCCGCCGATCTAACCCCGGCGCGCAGACCTGACGGCCCCCGATCCAGCACCGGATCGGGGGCCTTTTGCGTCCGCCCGACGGGTTCTCCTGCGCCGTGTCTTATCGTGACCACGTGACCTCCTCCCAGCCGGAACTGCCCGGGGCGTGGAATTTTCGCGACGTATCAGAGACGACCGGCGCACTGCGCCCGGGCCGGCTGTTCCGGTCCAGTGAACTGAGTCGCCTCGACGACCAGGGCCGCGAGCAGCTGGTGCGGATCGGGGTGGCCGACGTCGCCGACCTGCGGTCCCCGCGGGAAGTGACGCGCCGCGGGCCCGGCCGGGTGCCCGACGGGGTCGACATTCATCTGCTGCCCTTCCCGGATCTGGCCGCCGACCAGTCGCCCGAGAGCTCCTCGCCGCACGAGGACGCGTTCCGCAAGATGATGGCCGAAAAACCCGACGAGGACACCGCCGCCGACGTCGCGGCCCGCTACATGCTCGAGGAATACCAGCGCTTCCCGACGCTGGGCGGCTCCCGCCGGGCGGTGCAGCGAGTGGTGTCGCTGCTGGCGGCGGGCCGGCCGGTGCTGGCGCACTGCTTCGCCGGCAAGGACCGCACCGGGTTCGTCGTCGCGGTGGTGCTGCAGGCGGCCGGGGTCGACCGGGATGCGGTGGTGGCCGACTACCTGCGCAGCAACACCGCGGTCCCGGCGCTGCGGGACCAGATCATGGACATGATCCGGTCGCGGCCGGAAGACGAGATCACCCCCGAGGTGCTGACCTTCACCGAGGCCCGGCTCTCCGATGAGGTGCTCGGCGTGCGCGCCGACTATCTGGAGGCCGCCCAGTACTCGATCCAGCAGAACTTCGGGTCGCTGGACGCCTTTCTGCACGCCTCCGGGGTCACCGACGCCGACCGCGACGGCCTGCGCGCCGCGCTGCTCGACTGAGACCGTCCGACCGCTTCGCCCCAACGCCTGAGAGTGCGGTTCGGCCACCGCGCTACTGCAGCGAGAAGCTGGCCGCCTTGGCCGCCGACAGGTCGGCGATCGTCGACCACTGCGCCGCGACGTCGTCGACCGACGGCGGGTTCTCGAAGTTGGCTCCGGCGTTCTCGAACAGTGCCGCCCGCTGCACCTTGCCGCCACCGGCGATGAACACCGAGCCGGTCTCGGCGAGCTCTTCGGTGCACAGGTAGGCGACCACCGGTGCGACGTACTCGGGCTTGAGCTTCTCCAGCACCTCCGGCGGCAGGATGTCCTCGGTCATGCGGGTGGCGGCGATCGGAGCGATCGCGTTGGCCTTGATGTTGTACTTGGCGCCCTCGATGGCCAGCGTGTTGATCATGCCGACCAGGCCGAGCTTGGCAGCCCCGTAGTTGGCCTGCCCGAAGTTGCCGAACAGACCGCTGGTGGAGGTGGCCACCACCACCCGGCCGAAGCCCTGCTCGCGGAAGTGCGTCCAGGCGGCGCGCACCACGTTGTAGCCGCCGTAGAGGTGCACCTGCAGCACGGCGTTCCAGTTGTCGAAGGTCATCTTGTGGAAGGTGCCGTCGCGCAGGATGCCGGCATTGCTGACCACCCCGTCGACCTTGCCGAACTCGTCGATCGCGGTCTTGATGATGTTGGCCGCGCCGTCGCTGTCGGCGACGCTGTCGTAGTTGGCGACGGCCCGTCCGCCGGCCGCCTTGATCTCGGCGACCACCTCATCGGCCATGTTGTGCCCGGCTCCGGTGCCGTCCCGGGCCCCGCCGAGATCGTTGACCACCACTGCGGCACCCTCGCGGGCCAGGGTCAGGGCGTATTCACGGCCCAGTCCTCCACCGGCTCCGGTAACGACGACAACACGATCCTGCACTCCGGGCATGAGCTTCCTTCCTCGATTCGATCGCCACGATAAAACAGCCCTAGAAAAGCCTTCGCGCCAACTTCCAGGCCTTCTCTGTATACGGCGGGTAGATCATCGCGCTGACATCGGGTCGGGTCGGCTTGGTCAGCACCGTCTTGCGGTGGCTGAACTCCTCGAAGCCCCACCGGCCGTGGTAGGCGCCCATCCCCGACGGGCCGACGCCACCGAACGGCAGCTTGGCGGTGGACACCTGGAACACCAGATGGTTGACCAGCATGCCGCCCGAGGGCACCCGGCTGATCACCTTCTCGCGCACCGCGCGGGTCTTGGTGAACAGGTAGGCCGCCAGCGGCTTGGGCCGGGCGTTGACGAAGTCGATCGCGGCATCGACGGAGTCGACGGAGATCACCGGCAGGATGGGCCCGAAGATCTCGTTCGTCATCAACGCCTCGGCGGGATCGGGGTCGACGACCACGGTGGGTTCGATCCGCAGTGTCGCGGCGTCCGAGCCACCACCGAGCGCCACGGTACCGCGGGTGTCGGCCAGATACTTTGTGAGACGGTTGAATTGGCGTTCGTTGACGATACGCATGCCGTGCGTCTCTGGTGCCCGGAAGTCGGTGATGGCCGCGCCGATCCCGGCGACCAACTCGTCGCGGATCGCGGTGTCGGCCAACACGTAGTCCGGGGCGACGCAGGTCTGCCCGGAGTTCAGCAGTTTGGTGAAGGCGATCCGCTTGGCCGCGACATCGATGTCGGCGTCGGCGGCCACGATGCACGGACTCTTGCCGCCCAGCTCCAGCGTCACCGGAGTCAGGTGCTCGGCCGCGCCGGCCATGATCTTGCGGCCGATCTCGGTCCCGCCGGTGAACATCACCCGGTCGAAGCCCTGGGCGATCAGCGCCTGGCTGACCGCACCGTCGCCCTCGACCACCACGATCGCGTCGGGGTCCAAGTAGCGGGGCACCAACTCGGCCATCAGCCGCGACGAGGCGGGGGAGATCTCAGATGGCTTGAGCACCACGGTGTTTCCCGCCGCGATCGCACCCACCAGCGGTCCCAGCGTCAGATAGAACGGGAAGTTCCAGGCGCCGATGATCAGCACCGTGCCGTAGGGCTCGTACTCCACCCAGCCGCGGCCGGGCAGCTGGGCCAGCTCGAGCAGCCGGTGCTTGCGGCGCATCCACTTCTTGACGTGCTTGGCCGCATACCGCGCCTCGGCGGCGGTGCCGGCGATATCGGCCAGCCACGCCTCGAACGGCTTGCGGTCCAGATCGGCCGCGAGCGCCTCGGCGATCTGCGCCTCGTTCTCGTTCATCATCTGCTCGAGGCGGTTCAGCTGGGTGCGCCGCCAGCGCACATCGCGCGTCCGCCCGGTGGCGAAGGTGCCGCGGAGCAGGGCGACGACATCCGCGACGTCGGTAGTGGTGGTCATGGTCCATTCCTACCGCTGCGCGGCCGGCCATGCCGCGCGATCGGCGCAAGAAGGCCCGCTGGACAGCTGGTCAGTCGCGTACCGCGGTGACGAACTCCGAGAATGCATCGGTGTCGTCGCCCATCGGCACGTTCACCCAGCGTCCCAGCCGGCGCATCTCGTCGGTGGAGTGTTGCGCGGTCGCCCGCCACCCGTGCCCGTTGAGCCAGTCCGGCACCGCCGCGCGCTCCTCGTCGTGGTAGATCAGGTCCTGGATGTCCACGGTCTGCTCCAGGCCGATCTGCTCGGCGACCTTCTTGAATCGTTCCGACATCTCCTGGCGCCGCTGGTCGGCGTGGTTGGCCGCGGTCTCGGCCGCGATCCGGCTCCCGGGGGCGCTGAGCGCCGTGATCTGGTCGAACAGCCGATCCTGGGCGTCGGCCGGCAGGTACATCAACAGGCCCTCGGCCAGCCAGGCCGTCGGGGCTGACGGGTCGAAGCCGGCGGCGGTCAACGCGGCGGGCCAGTCCTGCCGCAGGTCGATGGCCACCGCGCGGTGCTGCACCGGCACGGTCACGTCGTGGGCCGCCAGCGTCGTCTCCTTGTAGGCCAGAACCTTCGGCTGGTCGATCTCATAGACCGTGGTCCCGGCCGGCCACTCCAGCCGGTAGGCCCGCGAGTCCAGTCCGGAGGCCAGGATCACCACCTGGCGGATCCCGGCGCCGACCGCCTCGGCGAAGTAGGCGTCGAAGAAGTGCGTCCGGACCGCCTGGTAGCTGCGCATGTGGTGATACACCGCGGCGATCTCGGGGTCCACCGACTCCAGCTTGTCGATCAGCGCCTCGTTGAGCAGCGTCTCCCACACCCCGGTGCCGGCGTTGGCGACCAGAAGTTTGGCGTAGGGATCGGAGATCAGCGGATCGGGACTGTCGGTCTCGACCGCGCGGGCGGCGGCCACCATCACCGCCGTGGAGCCGACGCTGGTGGCGATGTCCCAGCTGTCGTCGTGGGTGCGCAGTGTGCTCATCGGTTACCTCGCTAGCTTGCCGTCGGTATCGCAAGCCATGCTACCGAAAAAGTTAGTCGAGCTATTCACTGCTCCCGGCGGCCGGCGCCCCCGGCTGATGCAGCTGCCACAGCCGGTTCGCCAATAGTGCCTGCACGCTGGCGATCACCGCGGCCGACTCGTCGTGGTCGCCGAGTGCGGCGATGTAGAACCCGATCCCCCACAGCACGGCCAGCAACGTCTCGGTCAGGTCGCCGACCGAGGTCGCGGTGACCAGCTCGCCTCGATCGATGGCATCGATGAGCGCGTCGGTGAGGAACCGCCGGGTCGGCCCCTGCAGGTCACCGACCAATGCCCGCAGTTCCGGGTCCCGTTGAGCATCCAGCACCGCGGTGACCGCGAACGCCGCGGCCGTGCGGTCCGCCTCTCCCAACTGGGCGAACGCGTAGATGACCGACGACAGCCGTGCGATCAGGCCGTTCTCGGCGCGCGCCCGCTCGACGGCGTGGTCGAGAATCGATTCGTTGCGGTTGAGCACCGCCTGGTAGAGCAGTTGCTTGTTCGAGAAGTAGTGGTTGATCGCCGGCCGCGTCAGGTGCGCGCGGGCGGCAATGGCCTGAAACGTCGTCGCGTGGTAGCCGAATTCGCCGAACACACCGCTGGCAGCGACAATGATGCGCTCCCTGGTCAGCCCGGACCGTGCGCCGCGGGGACGCCCGAGCCGGTGGAACGCGACTTCCTGCATGAGATGAATTCTGACACCGCCGCCGTGACCCATCGGTAAATTCCACATTACGAACATTCACTTCTGCATCCCCAGATGCGTCCCGTCAGCGGCTCCGGCGAACTAAAGTCAACTTATGGGCGCGGTCCTCTCCCGGCAGGCGTACTTCGAGACGGGTCTCGAAGTGCTGTCGGAATTGGGATACGGCGGCCTCAAGCTGGCCGAAGTCTGCAACCGGCTCGGGGTGACGACGGGCTCGTTCTACCACTACTTCACCAGCTGGCCGGTCTACACCCGCGATCTGGTTCAGCACTGGCTGGACGACCGCACCGTCCAGCACGTGGAGTTCGCGCGGGCCCTGCCCGACCCACGCGAGCGTCTCGACAGCCTGATCCAGATCGGCCTGGCGCTGCCGCACGGCGCGGAGGCCGCGATCCGCTCCTGGGGTTCGGCGGACCCGCAGGTGCGCGCCGTGCAGACCCAGGTGGACCGGCAGCGGTTCGACATCATGTATGAGTCGGCGCTGGAGATCCTGCACGACGAACGTCAGGCGCACCTGTTCGCCAGCTGGGGCATGTACATGCTGATCGGTTATGAGCAGGCGCTACTACCCCGCGACAGTGCCGCGATCGCCTGGATAGCCGCCCAGTTGCTCGACGCACTGGACTCGGGACGATTCGCCGGCGCCGCGGGCAACGAAACCCCCGAACGGCCCTTCACAGCGAGCTGATCCGTTGCACCGCCAGCCGCGGCCCGCGCCGCGGTTCGACGGCCAGCCCGCTCTCGATCAGCAGTCGCACCACCCGGTGGCGGTGCGGTCGCATCGGCTCCAGCAGTTCGATCATGGCGTCGTCGTCGATCGGCCGGCCGAGCAGCGTCCAGCCGATCATCTTCGCGACGTGATAGTCGCCGACCGACAGCGCATCGGCGTCGCCGAAGGCACGCTGGGCCGTCTCGGCCGCGGTCCACACCCCGACACCGGGCAGCGACATCAGGGCCACTTGAGCCTCGTCCGCCGGCCTGCCCACCAGCCGTTCCAGCGACGCCGCCCGCTGCGCGCAACCGACCACGGTGCGGGCTCGCCCGCCGTCGACGTTGGCGCGGTGAAACTTCCACGACGGGATGGCCCGCCACACCTCGGCCGACGGCGGCACCCGCATCCGCGTCGGCGCCGGCCCGGGCGCGGGACCGCCGAACTCGGTGACCAGCACCCGCCAGGCCCGAAACGCATCGACGCCGGGCACCCGCTGTTCGAGCACCGCCGGGATGAGCGCTTCGAGCACCCGCCCGGTGCGGCCCAGCCGAAGGTGTGGCAGCCGGCGGTGTGCGGCGGCCACCGTCGGCTCGCTCGGCACGAAGTCCGAGGCGTCGTCGTCGGCGCCAAGCAGTCCCGGCAGCCCGTCGAGGAACTCCGCGGCGCCGTCGCCCCACGCCGTGCAGTCCACCGCGTCGGGCGCCGCCCGAGTGATCCGCGCCGTCACCGGGCCGCCGGGCATCAGGCTGGTCCGCCAGATGGCGCCGTCGATGATCTGCAGGCAGGGGTCACCGGGGCCGCGGCGCAGCGGGGACAGGGCCAGCGCGGGACTGGCCGGGCCGGAAAAGGTGATGGTACGGCGAAGCGAACTGTTGATGACGTGATCATAGGGACAGCGTCTCCACGTTGACCGCTTCGCGTCACCACGCCACGATGAACAGGTGGCCACCCCGTTCGACGACCCGCAGGCGGAATTGGCGTGGATGTTCCTGCAGGGCATCTGTGGCGACGACGACCTGGACGAGACCTTCAGCCTGGTCAGCGACGACTTCACCTACTGGAGCATCCTGACCCGTCGAGCGATCGATGCGGACGCCCTGCGCCAGCAGGTGGAGGAGCGCCGCCGCGGGCTGCGGATCACGCTGGATCTGACCCGCTGCATCAACGAGGGTGAGACGGTGGTGATCGAGGCGCACGGCGACTGCGTCACCGCCGACGGCGGCCACTACGACAGCCCGCTGGTGTTCATCGTCGACTGCCACGACGGCCAGATCGTGTCGGTGCGGGAGTACACCGAGACGCGGTTCGCCGGAGAGGTGCTGGGAATCTAGTCCGATCTAGTCCTGGCCGAGGCTGATCTCGGCCTTGTCCGGATAGAAGGCGAGGTGCCCGGCGATCGCGGCGACCGCGGGAAACGGTTGTTCGTAGGTCCAGATCGCATCGGCGACGGTCTGTCCGGCCGGGGTCGTCACGGTGTAGTAGGCGGCGTCGCCCTTGAACGGGCAGTACGTGGTCGTCTCGGTCCGGCTCAACATCTCGCGCCGGACGTCGGCCCGCGGAATGTACTGCACCGCAGGGCGGGTCGATTCTTGCAGCGTCAGCGCGTCGTCGGTGTCGGCGACGACTTCGCCGCCGATGCGCACCGTGACGTGCCGGCCGGTCGGGGTCACGGTGATCGGGTACTCGGCGGTCGGGAGGTGGACAGGTCGGTTGCCCGGGCTGTGCTGGGTCATGCGGGGGTCCCTCGCTTCCTGGCGTCACGCAGTTTCATCCAGAAACGCGCCGCCTCGCGGATCGATTCCTCCACCGGCCGGGGCCGCCAGCCCAACTCACGCACCGCCTTGGAGTGGTCGACCTCGGACTCGGCGCGCATCATCTTGACCGACGCCGTCGAGAGCTCGGCATCCTCGCCGCGCAGCCGGGCCTTCAGGCCACCCAGGGCACCGAGTGCGTACAGCATCGGCACCGAGATCGACCGCGCCGGCGGCGGCACCCCGGCCTCGTCCGCCGCGATCGCGCTGATCTCGGCGTTGGCGATCATCCGCTCGGAGATCAGGTACCGCTCACCGTTGCGGCCGTGTGCGGCGGCCAGGATCAGCGCCTGCGCGGCGTCTTCGACCCCGACGGCCTCCAGTCGGATGCCGTCCATCACGAACGGCAGCTTGCCGTAGACGGCGCCGGCGATGAACGCGCCGTGCGGGGTGCGTCCCCAGTCGCCGGCGCCGTAGGTGCTCGACACGCACATCGCCACCGCCGGGAGTCCGGCGTCGGCGGCGTAGCGCAGCACCAGGTCTTCGGCCTGCACCCGGGACCGAACATAGGGGGTGAGCCGGCGGCGGTCGATCTGGTCGGCCTCGGTGGCGACGTGGTCACGGCGGCGGCCGACGGTCACGTAGCTGCTGGTGAACACGAACCGGCGCAGCCCGGCGGCGATCGGCTCCTCGACCGCCACGTCGAGGACGTTGCGCAGGCCTTCGACGTTGGTGCGGAACAGCGGGGCCGGATCGCGCAGCCAGGCGCGGGTGTCGACGACGCAGTAGTAGATGTCGTCGCAGCCGGTCATCGCTTCGCGCAGCGTGGCGGTGTCGAACACGTCGCCGTGGTAGCGGGTGACGTCGAGGTCGTCGATCCCGACGGTGTTGGCGGTCGGGCGCACCATCACCCGGACGTCTTCAGCGGCATCGACGAGTTGGCGGGTGACGTGCGAGCCGAGAAAGCCGTTGGCGCCTACGACCAGCTTGGGGCCGAGCTTGGGCTTGCGGTTCACGCATTCCCTCCGAACTGCTTCATCCAGGCGGCCGCCTCGTCGTCCAGGGTGCCGAGCTCTTGGGCCTTGCGGCACCACTTCATCGAGGCGGCGACGAAGCGCAGCGGGTTGTAGATGTCCTCCTGACGGCGCCACAGGCCGTCGCCGGCATAGGTGATGATCGAGATGTTGGTGGCGCTGATGATGGTGCCGTCGCCGGGATCGCGCATCGGGTTGTCCAGTTCGCAGATGATCCGCCCGCCGGCCTCGTCGATGACCGACCACAGCGCCGGGAACTCGGTCATGTAGCTGCCCGGGAACGTCGACATGGTCTGGCGGATCCAGGGCCGCACCTCGTCGCGGCCGTGCATGGTGCCCATGGCGTGCTCGACGTATTCGACGTCGGGGGTGTAGTGGCTCACCCAGGCGTCCCAGTCCTTGGTCTCGGCGGCGCGGGCGACGGTCTGCTCGAAGGTCTCGAATGCGGCCGCGAGCTCCGCGCGGCTGAACTGCGGATTCGTCATGCGAAGAACTAGAACACGTTCTATCGGAGTTGTCGAGGGCGGTCGGAATCGAATCTGGGTTTATATTCGGATCAGTGTTACGGTGACGCCGTCGAGCCCACCGGTCTTAAGGAGATCGCCGTGACGCCCAGCAAACCGGCCGTCGGGCTGCATCACGCGGCCTACGCCTGCACCGACCTGGCGGCGACGCACCGCTTCTACCAAGACCTGCTGGGGTTTCCGCTGGTCCACACCGAGGTCGAACACCTGCAGGACGGCTACTTCCGGCACGTGTTCTACGACCTCGGCGACGGCTCGTGCATCGCGTTCTTCGACCTGCACGGCGTCGGCGAGAAACCCGACTGGTCGAGCTCGCTGTCGCGCCCGAACGGGCTGCCGGTGTGGGTGAATCACGTGGCGTTCCGGGCCACCGAGGAGAAGCAGAACGACGTCCGCGCCCGGATGGACGCCGCCGGCATCAAAGCGCTGATGGACGTCGACCACGGCTGGTGCCACTCGTTGTACTACCTGGACCCCAACGGCATCATGGTCGAGTTATGCCGGGACACACCCGGCTTCGAGCGCAACCCGGAGCAGGCGCATGCGCTGCTGACCAGCACCGAACGAGCGGCCGACCCCAAGGTGGTCACGTCCCGCTCGACCACCACCCAGCTCGGCTGAACCGGCCGCGCATGGGCCTCGACTCGCTGACGACGCTCGCCGTCGCCCACGACGGGCCGGTGGCCCGAGTGCTCATCGACCACGGCGAGCTCAATCTGATGGACGCCGCGATGATGGGCGACCTGTGGCGGCTGGTGAAATGGCTGCGCGCCGCGGGCGATCAGGTCCGGGTAGTAGTGCTGGAAAGCGCCAACCCGGAGTTCTTCATCGCCCACGTCGACCTGGCACTGCTGCAGGCCTCGGCCGAGGATCCCGAGGCCGCGGTCGGCTCGTTCCAGGACCTGGTCGGCGCATTCCGGGCGCTGGACCAGGTCACCGTCGGAGTGGTCGCCGGGCGGGTGGCCGGCGGCGGGATGGAGCTGCTGGTGAACCTGGATCTGCGGTTCGCGGTCACCGACCGGGCGGTGTTCAACCAGATCGAGACCGGAATCGGGGTCATCCCGGCCGGCTCGGGCCCGCAGCATCTGCATCGGCTGCTGGGGCGGGGCCGAGCGCTGGAGATCATGCTGGCCCACGACGACCTCGACGCCGCGCTCGCCGAACGCTACGGACTGGTCAACCGGGCGCTGGACGCAGGCGACGCCGCGGCGTTCGTCGACCGACTGGTGGGGCGCATCGCCACGGTGCCGCTGGCCGACATCGCCGCCATCAAGGCCGCCCTGGCCGCCCCGAACGTCGACACCGGTCTGGCGGTGGAGCGTTCGGCGTTCGCCGAGGTGCTCGGCCGGGGCGCGGCGCTGCCCAAGATGCAGCGCTTCCTGGCCGCCGGCGGCCAGACCCCGACCGGTGAACGCCGGCTGGCCGACCTGGTGGCCGGCCTCGACGCGACGGGACCGGCGTGACGGCCCGAAGCGGGCTGGCGGGCGCGTCCGCCGGCAGCCGTCCCACCGTGCGGGGCCGTGACACCCAGGCCCGCCTGGAACAGGCCGCCCGCGAGGTGATTGCCCGCAAGGGCTTCTTCAAGACGACGATCACCGACATCACCTCGGCGGCCAGGCGGTCACCGGCGTCGTTCTACCACTACTTCGACTCCAAGGAAGACCTGCTGGCATCGCTGGCCGAGGACTTCCGGGCCTTGGCCAAAAGCCGTGCGGTGCAGGCGTTGCACCCCGGCCAGGACCTGCGGGAGATCATCGAGGAATCGGTGCGGGCGCACTGGGAGACCTACCGCGAACACCTCGGCGTCATGGTCGGGGTGTTCCAGCTGGCGATGATCAACGACGAGTTCGCCCAGCGCTGGCGCGACATGTGCGCCGACGCGATCGACTGGGTGGCGCAGACGGTGCGCATGGCCCAGCGCAAGGGCTTCGGGACCGACGCGGATCCGGAGCTGGTCGGGTCGGCCATCGTGGCCATGCTCAACCACTTCACCTACGTCTGGCTGGTGGCCGGCGGTGACGTGGCGGGCCGCGAACTCGACGACGAAGCGGCGATCAAGACCCTCACCGACACCTGGTATCGGTCGGTGAGCTGGCGCGAACAGGGTTCATAACAAAAGGAGTTGAGCAGTGGCGGTAACTCGCGAATTCGTTTCGCTGACATCGGCGACCGGGGCGGTGAACCCGGCCGGCTATCACCCCGCGCAGGGGCTGTACTGGACCCCGGCCGGGGCCAAGCCGAAGGTGGCGGTGATCGCCAGCCACTACAACGTGGACTTCGCCGAGCACTATCTGGCGCCGCTGATCGCCGAACGCAGTTACGGCTTCCTGGGCTGGAACACCCGGTTCCGCAGCGGTGAGTCGATCTTCCTGCTCGAGCACGCGCTGCTGGACATCGCGGCGGGGGTGCAGTGGCTGCGCGAGCAGGCCGGCGTCGAGACGGTGGTGTTGCTCGGCAACTCCGGGGGCGGGTCGCTGATGGCCGCCTACCAGTCGCAAGCCGTCGACCCGCACATCACCGCGGTCGGCGGCGGCCCGGTGCCCGATGCGGTCAATACTTTGCCGCCCGGCGACCTGTACGTCTCCACCCAGGCCCACGCCGGCCGTCCGGAGGTGCTGACGGCCTGGATGGACCCATCGGTGACCGACGAGTCCGATCCGCTGTCGTGCGACCCGGCCCTGGACATGTACGCCGAGCAGAACGCGCCGCCGTACCCACCGGAGTTCATCACCCGCTACCGCCAGGCGCAGCGGGACCGCAACGACCGGATCACCGCGTGGGCGCAAGCCGAATTGCAGCGACTCAACGCCGCCGGAACCTACGATCGCTCGTTCTCGGTGCACCGGGTGTGGGCCGACCCCCGCTACCTGGATGCCTCGCTCGACCCGTCGGATCGTCCGCTGAACCGGTGCTATCTGGGTGACCCGCGGCGTGCCAACCGGGCGCCGTACAACATCGCCGCGCACTGCACGTTGCGAACCTGGCTGTCGATGTGGAGCCTGCAGACCTCGTTCTGTCAGGGCGCCCCGCACCTGAGCCGGATCACCTTGCCCGCCTTGGTGATCCAAGGCACCGCGGACACCGGCGTCTTCCCCAGCGACGCCCACCACATCCACGACTCGTTGGCCAGCACCGACAAGCAACTGCACCTCATCGCCGGCGACCACTACTTCGAGCAGCCCACCGACAGCCGGACGGTATGCGCCGATCTGGTGGCGTCCTGGATCGCCGAACGAACCTGATGGGCGCGCTCGACTTCGACTTCCGCGACCCGGACCTGCATGCCGATCCGCTGACGTATCAGCGGCGATTCGCCGACGCGGACCCGGTACACCGCAACAGCCAGGGACTGTGGGTGCTGACCCGTCACGCCGACGTGCTGGCGATACTGCGCGACGAACGCGCCGGCACCGACCGGCGAAACCTGTACCGCGGCAAGCTCGATGCGGGCCGGCCCTATCTGACCCACGTCGAGCACAACCTGTTCTACCGGTCCGGCGACGACCACCGGCGGCTGCGGGCCCCGCTGTCGCGGGCGTTCACCCCGCGGGCGCTGGCCTCCTTCGAAGCCGAAGTCGCCGCCCGCGCCCGGACACTCGCGGCCGCGCTGGACCCGGCCGGCTTCGACCTGGTGGCCGAGTTCGCCAAACCGTTGCCGCTGGGTGCGATCGCCACCCTGCTGGGGGTGCCCGACAGCGAACTGGGCAACCTGCAGGACTGGTCGATGGCGCTCATCGCCGCGCTGGAGCCGGCGGCGCCGCGGTCGGTGTTCACCGCCGCCGACGACGCCGCTGCCGGGATGAAGGCCCTGCTCGCCGATCTGCTGGCGCTGCGCCGCGCCGACCCGGGCCACGATCTGCTGTCGGTGGTGGCCGCCAGCGGGCTGCCGGTCTCCGATGACGAACTGCTGCACAACGCCATCTTCTTGTTGTCGGCCGGGCACGACACCACCACGGCGGTACTCACGGGGGCGACCGCGTTGCTGATCGAGAATCCCGGTCAACGGCGCCTGCTGGCCGACCCCCGGGCCGCGCCGCACGCCGTCGACGAGCTGGTCCGGCTCATCAGCCCGGCCATGATGATCTCCCGGGTCGCCGAGGCGCCCATCGCGATCGGCCGCGGGAAGGGCACCGCGGTCATCGACACCGGTGCCCCGATCCTGCTCGGGCTGGCCGCCGCCAACCGGGATCCGGCGGTGTTTCCCGAACCCGACCGGCTCGACCTGACCCGGCCGCAGACCGGCCAGCTGGGCTTCGGGTTCGGCCCGCACGTCTGCCTGGGCGCCCCGCTGGCCCGGATGCAGATCCGGTCGGGACTGCTCGCGCTGTTCGGCCGATTCGCCGAGCTGACCGCGCAGGCGCCGCCGCAGCGCGAGCCCAGCGCGGTGTTGACCAGCTACCGCTCCTATCCACTGGCGGTCCCGGGCTGAGCCGGGATAATCGGAGACATGACTGATTTCCCGAAAGCGATACTGGCCGGCGGGTGCTTCTGGGGCATGCAGGATCTGATCCGCAGGCAACCCGGGGTGGTGGCCACCCGGGTCGGCTACACCGGCGGCGAGGTACCGAACGCCACCTACCGCAACCACGGCAACCACGCCGAGGCCATCGAGATCACCTTTGACCCGTCGGCGACCGACTACCGCAGCCTGCTGGAGTTCTTCTTCGCCATCCACGACCCGACCACCCGCAACCGGCAAGGCAACGACGTCGGGCCGAGCTACCGGTCGGCGATCTTCTACGTCGATGACGAGCAGCGGCAGGTCGCGCTGGACACCATCGCCGAGGTGGACGCGTCCGGACGCTGGCCCGGCAAGGTGGTGACCGAGGTCAGCCCGGCCGGTGATTTCTGGGAGGCCGAACCCGAGCACCAGGACTACCTGGAGCGGTTCCCGAACGGCTACACCTGCCACTACATCCGGCCGGACTGGCAGCTGCAGCGTCAGCCGTAGCGCCGTCGAGCACCGGGCGACTACTTGCCGTGTGTCCGCAGCTGATACAGCCCGCGGGTGGTGGCGACGGTGTTGCCGTCGGCGTCGGTGACCACGGCCTCCAGGGTGTAGTCGGCCTTGCCTCGTTCGGCGGCCTCGGCGCCGATCCGGGCGATCTCGGCGGCATCGAGGCAGGCCTCGGCCCGCAGCTGTGATTTGGCCATCCCGACGAATGAGATGTCGATGTTCTTCACCAGCGGGAAGTACCTGGCGGTATCGAAGCTGCTCAACGCGATGATGCCGCCGAGGACCTCGGCCACGGTGAACTGCACGCCGGCATACACCACCCCGAAGTGGTTGCCGTTGCCCTCGAACGGGACGGTGGCGGCGGCGTAGCCATCGCCGACCTCGACGACCTGCACCCCCATCCGATGCGCGGCGGGGATGGTGTGTTCGATCGCGGCGTTGAACATCTCGACACGTTGCGCGGCCTGTCGCTCATCAGCGCATCTTAGCCGCGGCGGTGCACGGTGATCCGCCCACCGTTCTTCGGTGTGAAGGCCACGCCCCGGGAGTGGTACTTCTCCCCCGGCGCAGCGCTGGGTTCGATAGCGAAGTGCCGCAACACGGTTCGCAACACGAGGTCCATCTCCAGGTTGGCGAACGCCGAGCCCGGGCAGCGCCGGCTGCCGCCGCCGTAGGGCAGCCATTCGAACGCCGACGGGCTGCCCTCGAGGTAGCGCTGCGGATCGAAGCGGTTCGGCTCGTCGAACACGGCGGGGTTCTGGTGGATCTGGTTGAGTCCCACGATCACCCCGTACCCGCGGGGAATGACCCATTCGCCGATCTGGACGCTGGGAGCGTAGACGTGCCGGCCGGCGAAGTCGATCACGGTACGCACCCGCTGGACCTCGCGAATCGTGGCGCGCCGCAACTTGTTCTCGTCGGTTCCGGCCTCGGCGGTGAGCTCGTCGAGCAGCCGCGGATGGCGGCTTAGCCGCTCGAACACCCAGGCCATCGTCGACGCCGTGGTCTCATGGCCGGCCGCCAGAAAGGTCAGCAGCTCGTCGCCGATCTCCTGGCGGGTCATCGCCGTACCGTCGTCGTAGCTGCTGCTCAGCAGCAGTGTCAGCACGTCGGTGCGGTTCTCGAAGTTCGGGTCGGCGCGCACGTCGTCGATCAGCTTGTCCAGAATCGCTTCGTACTGTTCACGCCACGCGGCCAACCGGCCCCATGGGGTGAACCGCCCATAGTTGCGGATCGGCATGGGCAGTGCCACCAGCCGCGAACCCAGCGTCACCCACTTGGGCAGGCCCGCCCGCAATTGGTCCAGTTCAGCGCCTTCCGCCCCGAAGATCGCCCGCAGAATCACGTTCAGGGTGATCCGGTTCATCGGCGACAGCGTCTCGAAGGGTTTGCCGATCGGCCAGTCGGCGATCTCGCGGCGCGTCTCCTCGACGACGATCTGCTCGTAGGCCCGAATGCTCTTGCCGTGGAACGGCGGGCTCAACAGATTGCGACGGCGGCGGTGCTCGGCGCCGTCGAGGGCGAACACCGAGCCGGGCCCGAGGATCCGGGACAGGTTGGGCTGGATGTTGCCGAGGTCCTCGGGGTTGGCCAGGAACACCTGCTTGGCCAGGTCCGGTTCGGTCACGAAGACCGTCGGCCCGAACACCGGACTGTCGACGGTGAAGGCGGCGCCGTAGCGGCGCGTCAGGGCACCCATCAGCCGGCGCCGGTCCAGGGTGAACAGCAGGGCGCTCACCACCTTGGGAATCGGCGGCTTGGGCGGGAGTTTGATCGCCGGTGCGCCCTCGGCGTCGTGCCGCTGCGGGGTCTGGTTGGTAACCGTCTGGGTCATGCGATGCCTCCCGAGGCGATCTGTGGTACCGACGCGTACCAAACGCTTGGCGAACACGGTACTCTCTAGTACCAGGGACTGGCAAGGCTCACGGGAGAGGTGCGGGGATGACGGCGCTGGCGGCCGACGGCGAGGTGACGGGCGCCGCCGACCCGTTTCGGCGCCGGCTGCTCGACGGCCTGGCCGACTCGATCGCCGAGCGCGGCTACCGCGCCAGCACCGTCGCCGACATCGTGCGCGCCGCCCGAACCTCCAAGCGCACCTTCTATGACCGCTTCGCCAGCAAGGAGGAATGCTTCCTGGAGTTGTTGCGCGCCGACAACGAGGCGCTGGCCCTGCGGATCCGCGCCGCGGTCGATCCGCAGGCCGACTGGCAGGAGCAGATCCGCCACGCGGTGGGGGCCTACGTCGCCCAGATCCGGTCCCGGCCGGCCATCACGCTGAGCTGGATCCGCGAACTGCCCTCCCTGGGCGAAGTGGCGCGGCCCGCCCAGCGGCGCGGTCTGGATCTGATGTCGAACCTGCTGGTCGAACTCAGCGGTAGCCCGGGATTCGCGCGTGTGGACCTGCCGCCGTTGAGCCCGGCACTGGCGGTGATCCTGCTGGGCGGCCTGCGGGAGCTGACCGCGCTGGCAGTCGAGGACGGCACCGACATCGGCGCGATCATCGAGCCGGCGGTCGATGCGTCGATTGCCCTGCTGGGTCCCCGGCGCTGATCTACGGTTGACCCGTCAGGGGCACGGAGAATCGAAGAGGACCACCATGCGACTCTCAACGCGCAATCAACTCACCGGAACCATCACCGACCTGGACGTCGGCGCAGTGATGGCTGTGGTCAAGATCCGGCTCGACGGCGGCGAGCAGGTGATCACCTCGTCGGTCACCCGCGACGCCGCCCTCGAACTCGGCCTCGAGGTCGGTCAGCCGGCGACGGTGTTCATCAAATCGACCGAGGTCACCGTCGGGGTCGAGTAGCCCCTGTTGCCCGCTAATTCCAGGGCAGCGCCAGCTTCCAGATCTTGCGGACCACGCTGCCGAACTGCTTGAGCAGCGGGCCGGTGTTGTACGGGACGCCGTAGCGTTCGCAGATCTCGCGCACCCGCGGTGCGATTTCGGCGTAGCGGTGCGCGGGCAGGTCGGGGAACAGGTGGTGCTCCACCTGGAACGACAGGTTGCCGGTCAGGATGTGGAACCACTTGCCGCCGGTCAGGTTCGCCGAACCGAGAATCTGGCGGTAGTACCACATTCCGCGGGACTCGTTCTCGGTCTCCTCGACGGTGAATTCCTGTGTGCCATCGGGGAAGTGCCCGCAGAAGATGATGGTGTAGGACCACACGTTGCGCATCAGGTTGGCGGACAGGTTGCCCGCGAACACCAGCGGCGCGAACGGGCCCGCCAACAGCGGGAAGGCCACGTAGTCCTTGAGGGTCTGGCGGCGCACCTTCTGCCAGGTCTCCCGCAGCATCTCGCGCTTGTCGGCGAATCCGATCTCGCCGGCCCGGATGCGTTCGGTCTCCAGCTCGTGCACCGCCACCCCGTACTGGAACAACACCATCAGCAGGAACGCGTAGAGCGGGTTGCCCAGAAAGTAGGGCTCCCAGGGCTGTTTTTCGCTCATCCGCAGGATGCCGTAGCCGACATCGCGATCCATCCCGACGATGTTGGTGTGGGTGTGGTGCATGTAGTTGTGCGAGTGCCGCCACTGATCGCCCGGGCAGGCGTTGTCCCACTCGAAGTCCTTGCCGTACAACGCGGGTTCGCCCATCCAGTCGTACTGGCCGTGCATGACATTGTGGCCGATCTCCATGTTGTCGAGGATCTTCGACAACCCCAGCATGACCGTGCCGGCCAGCCAGGCCGGCGGGATGATGCTGAAGAACAGCAGGGCGCGCCCACCGACCTCAAGCGTGCGCTGCGCCTTGATGATGTTGTGGATGTACTCGGCGTCGCGCTCGCCGAGATCATCGAGGACTTCTTGGCGGATGGCGTCGAGTTCTGCGCCGAACGCGTCGAGGTTGGCCGGGAGGCCCGGGCGATTGCCGGCCAGCGGCTGTTCGAGTTGCGGCTGTTCGGTCTGCGGCCGCTCGAGGACTGACTGCGTCATGGTTGGCTCCTTTACTCGTCGTTTTCTGTGACTCGGAATCTCCCGACGCGACACGCGGTGGTGGCGTCGTGTGATTCCGACTCACGGGTGGTCATTGGTCCTACAGGTCGATTTCGACGTCGCCGACGGGCACCGACACACAGATCTGGATGTCTTCGCTCTCGGCGGTCGAGACCGCCCCGGTGATCAGATTTCGCACCGTGCCGGCGGTTTTGCGGCAGGTGCAGCTGTGACAGATGCCCATCCGGCATCCGCTGGCCGGTTGCAGTCCGGCCGATTCGGCCTGCTCCAGCAGCGACCGCCCGTCATCGGCCACCGCGATGGTGCTGCCGAGGAAGGTGACCTGACCACCGGACGGGTCGGCGGTGAATTGCGGCGGCACGAAGCTCTCCGAAATCGCGTCGGGCCGCTGCTCGCGCACCGCGGCCACCAGCGCCGGCGGGCCGCACACGTACACCGCATCCGGCTCCGGTCCGGCCGCCCGCAGGTGCTCGGCGTCGAAGTGGCCGCGCAAATCGCCGGCTTCCGGTGCGCGGGTGTAGCCGTGCAGCACCTGCACCCGCGGCATCGCGGCGAGTTCGTCGCGGTAGCAGGCCTCCTCGGGAGTGCGCGCGTAGTGGATGAACGTCAGCCGGCCCGCATAGCGTTCGGCGAGCAGGGTGCGCGCCATCGACATCACAGGGGTGATGCCGCTGCCACCGGAGACCAGCAGGATGCGCCGCGGGCGGATCGCCGGCAGCACGAAGTCGCCGCCGACCTTGTCCAGCCCGACGACCATGCCGGGCCGGGCGTTGCGGTACAGGTGCTCGGAGACCAGGCCGGCCTCGTGGCGCCCGATGGTGAGCTCGATGAGCCGCTGCCCCTCGGCGCTGGCCGGCGAGTAACACCGGGTGCGCCGGCGCCCGTCGATCTCGACGGACAGGTTGATGTGCTGGCCCGCCTTGAACCCGCCGAACGCGCCGTTGGGTTCCAAGAGCAGAGTCACGCTGCGCGGGGTGGCGCGCCGCACGGCGACGACCCGGGCGCGGGCGTCGGCGCGGCTCCAGGTCGGTGACACCAGCTCGGTGTAGCGGTCGACCCCGTGCGGCCCGGTGAGCAGGTCGACCAGGCTGGAGCCCAGCACCCGCCGTGTCAAAGTTTGAGTGAACATACGTACACCGTGAACACTTGTTTACGATCCGTCAAGGGCTTTCGGCCGGTTGTGTTACGCTTCACACCCAGTGAACAGTCGTACGCCGAATTTACGGTCCGGGCGGACCAGGCCACCGCGGCCGCCCCGTCCCGAGCGTCCCGCCCGGCCCGAACGGCCGGAGCGGATGTCGCGCGAGGAGCGCAAAGAGGCCACCCGGCGCGCCATCATCAGCGCGGCGCTGACCCTGCTGGAGGAACGCAGCTTCAGCGCGCTGAGCCTGCGCGAGGTGACCCGGGCCGCCCACATCGTGCCGGCGGCGTTCTACCGCCATTTCGAGTCGATGGACGCGCTGGGTCTGGTGCTCATCGACGAGTCGTTCGGGGCGCTGCGCGAGACGCTGCGCGACGCCCGCACCGGCGGGGTCGACCCCAACCGGGTCATCGAGTCCTCCGTGGAGGTACTGGCCGACAGCGTGGCGTCGCGCCGCGAGTACTGGCGGTTCATCAACCGGGAGCGGTTCAGCGGCATGACGGTGCTGCGCTATGCGATCCGCACCGAGATCCGCTTGATCACCGCCGAGCTGGCCACCGACCTGGCGCGCTTCCCGGCGTTGAGCGCGTGGAGCACCGAGGATCTGAACATCCTGGCGGGACTGTTCGTCAACGCGATGACCGTCACCGCCGAGGCCATCGAGGAGGCCCCGGACGAGGACACCCTCGCCGAGATCAAACATGTTGCCGTCAAACAACTCCGGATGATCGCTCTGGCTGTCGGCGGCTGGCGCAGCAAGCCCTGAGCGGTGAGCCCCGCAGCGCGCCGCGGGGCACGGGTGGACCGCACCGGCGGGGCGGGCCCGATGGTGTCGCAGCCGGCCGCGCCGCCCAAACGCGCAGCTACTCCACAGAATACTCAGTAACTTCCTGGCTTAATAAGCACATATTCGCGAAAACTGAGCTTTTCCTGGGTTTCTGCTAGTGTCTCGCGCAACTGACGTGGGCAACTTCGACGAGGGACACGATCGTGACGACAATCAAGCAGTTCCTGTGTGGTGCGACCGTCGCCGGCATGGTCGCCGGGACCGGGGCGGCCGTCGGGGTGCCGTCGGGACTGTCGGCGCTGACCGCCGACTGGCTGCTCGCCGCCGAGCACGTGCTGCTGATCGGGGTCGACGGCGTCAACCTCTCCAAGGTTTTGGAGTACGCCTACGGCGACGACAGTGGCTTCAAGACGGCGATGGAGCAGGGCATCACCGGGGCCTCAAGCCTGACCAATCACACGACGCTGTCCGGGCCGTCGTGGTCGACGGTCCTCACCGGGGTGTGGGACGACAAGCACGGTGTCTTCAACAACCTGTTCCGGCCCGAGCCGTACAACCAGTGGCCGTCGGTGTTCAACCTGATCGAGTACCACAAGCCGGAGGTCGACACGACGATCATCAGCAACTGGGAGTACCTCAACCAGTTGGCCGGGGCGGGCGGCTATTCGGTCGACAACAACGTCTTCGTCGAGGCGGGGGACAGCCCGGCCGACTCCGACGCGCAGGTCACCGCGCTCACCATCGCCCAGATCCTGGGCACGGAGGACAATCCGGATGACATCTCGAGTTTCCTGTTCTCCTACCAGTCGCAGGCCGACCACGCCGGACACTCGTTCGCCGGCGGCTCGGAAGAGTACATGCAATCCATCATCAACCTCGGGGCCAACATCCAACAGATCCTGGCCGCGATCGCCCACGTACAGACGATCACCGGCGATGACTGGTCGATCATCCTCACCACCGACCACGGCCACCAGCAGACGGTGACCCTGCCCGGTCTCAGCATCGGCCACGGCTTCCAGTCGCCCAACGAGACGTCGACTTTCGTCATCTTCGATCAAGCCGGCGATGACTCGCAGGACGGCAGCCAGAACCTGGCTTACTCCACGGTCGACATCACGCCCACGATCCTGTCACTGTTCGGCATCCCGCTGCGCTCAGACTTCGACGGAGTCTCCCTGGTGGACGACCCGTCCGTGCTGAACAGCCACGTCACGCCCGACGATCTCCAGCAGGCGCTGCTCGCCGCGATCGCGATGTACGGCTACCCGAATATCGGCAACGACATCACGCTGGCCGTCCGGACCGTGATCGGGTCCGTGCCGTACTTCCTGGACAAGTTCGTGACCGGGATCGACAACTTCCTGCAGTCGATCGTCGACCAGGACATCTTCCTGATCAGCGGGCTCGCCGAGATCGCCCAGCAGATCAACGAGTTCTTCGGCGGTCTGACGGTGGACGTGACCAACACGGTGGCACACGGATTCGCGTATCTGCTCGGGGCGGGCGTGATCGCCCCAACCGATGCACCGCTGCCGGGGGCGGCCGAGTTCACCGGATCGTTGGAGTCGCTGCTGGCCGGCGACACCTTCACCGCTCCCGACGTCGGCGACCTCGACCTGCCGCTGCTGCTCGACGTCGACGCATTGCTGGGCTGACGCGCCGTGACAACCCTCAAGCAGATTGTGTGCAGTACCGCGGTCGCCAGCCTGGTAGCCGGAGCGGGCGCAGCGGTGGGAACGCAGGTCGGCCTGTCATCGGTGACCGCCGATTGGATGCTCGCCGCGGAGAACGTACTGCTGATCGGCACCGACGGAACCCGCATCGACAAGATCCTCGAGTACGCCTTCAACGACGACAGCGGCTTCAAGATGCTGGCGGACCGGGGCATCACCGCCGTCACGAGCCTCACCGGCCACCAGACGCTGTCTACTCCGTCGTGGTCGACCATCCTCACCGGGGTGTGGGACGACAAGCATGGGATCGTCAGCAACGTCTACCGTCCGGAGCCGTACACAACCTGGCCGTCGGTGTTCAACCTGATCGAGTACAACAAACCGGAAATCGAGACCACGGTCGTCTCCGGCCGGGGCCTGTTCACCGAGATGGCCTCGATAGGCGCCTACCCGGCCGACAACATCATCGGCATTTCCGGCGGTTCCAGCTCGGCCGAGATGGACGCGCTGACAGCCGACGAGACCATCTCCCGGATTCTCGCGACCACCACCAACCCGGAACTCTCGAACTTCATGTTCGCCTACCAGTCCCAGGTCGACCACGCCGGACACTCCTACGGCGCCGAGTCGGATGAGTACATGCAGGCCGTCATCAACGTCGGCGCCAACCTCAAGCAGATCCTGGAGGCGGTGGCCCGGGCCGAGGCGGCCACCGGCGAAAAGTGGACCATCATCCTGACCACCGACCATGGCCACCAGGCGAATCCGGAGCTGCCCGGCTTCAGCCTCGGACACGGACTCCAGTCACCGAACGAGACGACCAGTTTCATAATGTTCTCGCTGGCCGGGAACGAGGACCAGGCCGGAGCCCAGAACTTGGCCTACCAGACCGTCGACATCGTGCCCACGATTCTGCAGGCGTTCGGGATCCCGATGCGGTCGGACTTCGACGGCACCCCGATGCAGCTCGACCCGGAGTTGCTCAACAGCACCGTCTTCCCCGATGACCTGAGGGCGGCGCTGCAGGCCGCAATCAACACCTACGACTATCCCGACATCGGCACCCACATCAGCCTGGTCATTCGCGCGCTGGCCGGCGGCGCCGGCTACTTCCTCCGGGATTGGGCCTTCCCCCCCATCAACAACTTCCTGCAGTCGATCATCGACCAGGACATCTTCCTGGTCAGTGGACTGGCCCAGGGAGCCCAGTGGGTGTTCAACGCCGTCGGTGGGGTGGTGGTCGATGTGGCAAACGAATTGGGCAGAGCGGTCGCATACCTCACCGGGGCCGGCGTCATCCCGCCGAGCGACCCCCCGCTGCCGCTGCCCGGCAGCGCCGAGTTCTCCGATTCGGTGGCGGCGCTGCTGGCCGGCCACACTCTCGTCTTGCCTGAAGCCGTCCCCGACCTGGCAGACGCCGACCTGCCCTTGCTGCTGGACATCGACGCGCTGGTGGGCTGATACGCCCCGTTCGTGCACCGGCCCCGGCAAGACCTTTCGAGTGATATCGTATAGCTGATATCACGTTGGAGGTGCCGTGAATCTAGAGCAGATCCTTATCCGGAACCTGCCCGCAGGCACCAAAGCCGCACTACGAGAACGCGCCCGGCAACACCGCCGCTCCGTTGAGGCAGAGGCCCGGTCGATCCTCAGTCAAGCTCTCGAGCAATCGGCCGCCACCCTGGTCGACATGCTCAGCAGCGACGAAGGCTCGGAGATCGAGTTCGAGCCGCAACGCTTGCCCGTCACTGCGCGCACACCCGACCTATGAGATACGTCCTCGACACGAACGTGGTGTCCGCCTTGCGGGTCCGTGGTCGTAATCCGTCGGTCGAGGCGTGGACGACGTCCGTGCCGGTGGGCGATCAGTTTGTGGCGGCGGTGACTATCGCCGAGATCGAGCGGGGTGTGGTGGCCAAGGAGCGATCTGGCCCGGCGCAGGGACAGGTCCTCCGACGATGGTTCGAGGATCGTGTGCTTCCCGCCTTCGCCGATCGGGTGCTGGCCTTCGATCTGCCGGCGGCACGCATCCTTGCTGCGTACCCTGTTCCCGAGCGTGCACCGCTGGATGACGCTCTTATTGCGGCGGTTGCAGAGTCGACCGGCATGGTCGTGGTGACGCGAAACACCAAGCATTTCCGGGGGTTGGGCGTCCGGTGTATCGACCCTTGGGCAGCGGGGGCGATCGCCGAGTCCCGGGGCCCCGAATGAGCTTGTTCAACAAAGGAGCGGCGACGTGAAGACTCCCATTTGCGAGCAATACGGCATCGACTTTCCGCTGTTCGCCTTCAGCCACTGCCGCGACGTCGTGGCCGCCGTGACGAATGCGGGCGGTTTCGGCGTACTCGGGGGTGCCGCCTACACCCCGGAGCAACTCGATCAGGAGTTGAGCTGGATCGACGAGCAGGTGAAGGGCAAGCCCTACGGCATCGACATCCTCGTGCCCGCCAAATTCGAAGGCAAAGGCGAGAACCTGTCCGACGGCCAGCTGTCCGACCGGATTCCGGCTGAGTACCAGGCCTTCATCGCAGACCTGTTGGCCCAGCACGACATCCAACCCGACGACTCCCCCCGGTTGGGAACGTCCGTGCTTGCCGGCAGCACCGGAGAGCAACTGCTCGAGGTGGCCGTCGCCCATCCCATCAGGCTGATGGCCAACGCACTCGGCGTGCCGCCGGACTACATGATCAAGTCCGGTCAGGACCACGGCATCCCGATCGCGGCCCTGGTCGGTGCCAAGGAACACGCCCTCAAGCAGGTGACCCACGGTGTTGACCTCATCGTCGCCCAGGGCACCGAGGCCGGCGGTCACTGCGGCGAGGTCTCCACGCTGGTGCTGGTGCCCGAAGTCATCGACGCCATCGACGACGCCGTACCCGTGCTCGCCGCCGGCGGGATCGTCACCGGCCGGCAGATGGCCGCGTGCGTGGCTCTGGGTGCGGCTGGAGCCTGGACGGGTTCGGTGTGGCTCACCACCGAGGAAGCCGAAACCGCCCCGCACACCAAGCAGAAGATGCTCGCCGCGACCTCACGCGACACCATCCGCTCCACCGGGCGCACCGGCAAGCCGGCCCGGCAACTGGTCTCGGAGTGGACGGATGCCTGGCGGCCCAACGAAACCGGCCACCCGACACTGCCGCTGCCGCTGCAGTCGATGGTGGCCGAACCCGTACTTCGCCGCGTGGATGCCCTCGCCGCCGCCGGGCACCCCGGAGCGCAGGCCTTGTCCACCTATTTCGTGGGCCAGGGCGTCGGACTGATGAACAAGGTCAAGCCCGCGCGCGACGTGGTGTTCGAGTTCGCCCAGGACTACCTCGCGGCTGCCGAACGCCTCGGGGACTCGGTCAGTGACTGACTACCGCGGCTCGCGCCACATCTTCCACAGCGTCGGCCCGCCGTTGGGCAAAGTGATCTCCCCGAACACCCGGAAGCCGAACCGCTCGTAATACGGCACGTTCTCTTCCTTGCTGGACTCCAGATACGCCGGGCAGTACTCGGCGTCGCAGCGGTCCAGCCGCGGCTGGATGACGGCTTGCCCGAAGCCTTTGCCGCGCACACCGGGGTCACTGCCGATCACCGCCAGATACCAGTGCGGCTCCTCGGGGTGGTTGGCGTCCAACAGATCCGACAGCGCCCGGCCCTGCGAGAGCCGGAAGCCGAACGACCGGATCAGCCCCGGCACCATCCGCAACTGCGACCACGTCGACTGCTTCCAGCGGTTGGGCGGGTCCCATAGCGCCGCCGCCCCCACCGTCGAACCGTCGTAGGCCACCTCGACCCCGCCGCCGGACAGATGGTGTACGCGCGTCGAGGTGCCGAAGAACGCCGTCAGTTGCGCGGTGCGCGAAGTGTCGTCGGGCAGCATCCACATCGACACCGGATCGTCGTAGAACGCCCGGCCCAACGTCTGCGCCAGGGGTGCGATATCGGGCTTGTTCGCGGACCGTACGTCAATCGCCATCTGGCCAGATTAGTGCCGCCCGCAGGGGCAGGATCAGTGGCCATGAGCACATTGTTGTGGGACCAGCACACCTGCCTGCCGCTGCGTGCGGGCACCGACGTGGCGCCGCTGACCCGCTATCAACGCCCCGGCGGGGCCGCTCGACGACGATCTGGACAACCTGGCCGTGCTGGTCGAGTACGGCGTGCGCACCCTGCTGCCCACCTACAACCACGCCAACCGGGCCGGGCACGGCTGCCTGGACGCCACTGACGGGGGCCTCACCGCATGGGGCCGGGCGATCGTCGCGGAGATGAACGTCGTCGGCATGGTTGTCGACGGTTCGCACTGCAGCACCCGCACCGGGCTGGACCTATGTGACGCCTCGACGCGACCGGTCGTCTACAGCCACTCCTGCATGCGGGCGATCTGGGATCACCCGCGCAACATCACCGACGATCAGGCCCGGGCGTGCGCGGCCACCGGCGGCGTCATCGGCATCACCGGAGTCGGAATCTTCCTGGGCCCCAACACCCCGACGCTTCAGGCCATGACGCAGCACCTGGAGTACGCGGTCGAGCTGGTGGGCATCGACCACGTCGGGGTCAGCACCGATTACTCGTTCGATCAGACCGAACTCACCCAGGAGATGGCCGCCAACCCGCAGTTGTTCGACGACAGCTACACCCGTTGGGGGCCGATCCAGTGGATGCCGCCGCAGACGTGGCTGGGCCTGCGAGAGCACCTTGCCGCACGCGGCTGGGCCGACCCCGACATCGGCGCGGTGCTCGGCGGCAACTTCCGCCGGGTGGCCGAGCAGGCCTGGATCGATTAGCGTGGCCGGACGAATCCTGTTACAGCGCCGAGGAATCCGGTAGGTGCGACGCGCGGTGGCTGCGCACCGCATTTGGCCAGCAGTGCGGAAAGGGAGACCGTGATCGCCAAGGCGGCGAGGCGTTTACCCACCCGCAGCCGGTATCTCGGGCATAGCCTGGACCGAGACCGGACCGATCAGGAGGCAACAGTGAGCGACCACGACATTCGGATGATCGTCTTGTCCACCGACGACCTGGATGAATCGATCAAGTTCTACAGCGAGACGCTGGGCATGCCGTTGAAGTTTCGCGACGGCACCCACTTCGCCGCGCTCGACGGCGGGTCGGTGACCCTGGCATTGGCGACCGCGGTGGACCACCCCATCCACGGCCAGGTCGTCGTCGGCATCAAGACCGACGACGTCGACGGCGCCGCCAAGGCCATCGAAGCCAGTGGCGGCGGAATCGTGAAAGGCCCGTACGACGACGCGCACGAACGTCGCGCCGTGGTCTATGACAACAAGGGCAACGGGCTGGTGTTCTACAAGCCGTTGGCGCGGTAGGAGTCAGGGTCGGGGCGGAAAGGCCTCGGGGCAGGCTGTCCGTAGCTTGTCGGCGGTCAGATAGATCAGATCACCCGCCTGGGAGATGCGTTCGGATTCCGCGGTCGGCTCTGTCGGAGTGGATCGTTGTGCGTCGCTCCGAATAATTTGAGCCAGCAGGGCGAAGCCGTCTGCCCAGCTGGCCAGGTTCTGCTTGATCGCGGGATCGGTGACCGATTGCGCTGCGGAGCGCACCTTCTCGCTGAGGGCGGCGGTGCCATCGGCTTCAGCAGGCGGATCGCTGTCATCGCTTGCAAGTGAGTCCATCGACCGCGCTGAATCCGCTCGCCACAGCTGCGCAAGCTGAGCAACCACCCGGCAGTCTTCGGCGGAGGCGGCGGACGAAGAATGGTGCTGGTGTCGAACCGCCCAACTGCCGCCGAGAACCAGACCTACGCCAACGGCTAGCGCCGCCGTCGCTCCCACCAATCTCCGGTACCGCTTCGTTGTCATATCAGCGCCCCGCAATGACGCTCGGCGTACCCGCGGGCATGGGGAACGTTCCGCCCAGCGGGGTGGGTAACGACAACGAGAGCCGCGGGTTGTCTACCTGGAGTCGGTATATGTCTTTGATCCCGATCGGAGCCCAGTTGTTCATGCCCCACGGCTTCATTCCATAGCCCGCAGCGTCATTGTGGGGTACCAGCGCTCGCACATGTTCGGCCTGGAAGTCATAGTCGATCCACTTCGCCTGATACCACTGGCCGTCGCGCTGTACCCAGCGCAGGTGACCGGGCGCACCGTTGAAGGTCTCGCCGACCACCCGGAACCGGTAGGCCTCCTGCAGAGTCCACGCCGGCTCCACGCCCCAGCCGTTGGGCTGGGGTGCCACAACCTCTTCCAGCCCCGAAGTCGCGCCGGTCACCGGCGCAGTGGTGCGATGCCACGGCGCCGGCACCGGGAACGGCCCCATGGGAGGCCCCCCACCGGGGCCACTTTGGTGCGGCGACTGGCCGTCGACATCCCAATAGCCACCACCAGGCGCCGAGTCGGCGGGCGGCGGGGGATCCCACGGGTACTGCCATGGCCCCTCGCGATCGTCATTGCCCGCTCGCGCGACGTCGCCGGGGCCTACTTTGTCGGTGCCGGGTCGATCCGAGTCATCGTCCGGAGCCCTGGGCGGCGCCAACGGTGGACCACCGCTGACCGAGTAACGGCCACTGAGCGCTTGCAACTTGTCGGCCCTGTCGCGACTATCTGCGGCGCCGTCGGCGATGACCTGGTGGATCTCGCGGGTCTTGGCAATCAAGAATTGCTGGAACTGGCGGGCGCCGGCGGGGGTGTCGAGCCCCCGCCAGGTGGCGGCGGCCTGTTTGATCTCAACTTCGATCATGTCGAGGCGCTGGCGCGAATTGCGGTTGTGCTGGACAGCACCCCGCAGCACCGACTCAAACTCGCTATCCGCCGCCACCGACGCCGTCAGTCGCTGCACCAATTGGCCTTCGCGCTCCCGCGCCGCATCGGCAAAAGCCCCGATCACTTCCGCCACTCCGCAAAAATAGCCGTCGCTTTCCCGATCAGCAATAAAGAGCTGGTGCGGTGACCCAGCTACTTGCAACGGCGATGTAAGCGAAAAAACCGTGTTCGGGTCTACCATCCGCAAGGTGACCATGACACCGTCGCCCGGGCCAGTACGGCCCTCGGTTCAGCCGCGTCGTCGATTGGTTTTGGCGCTCGTGGCGCTACCTGCGTTGCTGTCGATCGCCCGCTACCACCAGGCGGTAGCAGTACCCTACGGAGGGTTCACGCCATGACAGACCCGATCGAAGTCAACCCGCTGGACTACCTGGCCATAGCGGCCGGTCTTCCGCCACTGCCGCTCCCGCCAGGTCCTGTCCACCCGGGCGGACAGTCCCCGGTCGACGCCACGATGGCGGCCTTTGGCGCCGCGACCAACGCGGACTTGCCTGAAACCAACACCCAACTCACCCAGGACCACGCCGACCGCACCGGCCACGCCGCGGACGCCGCGCGGAAATTCGCCGCCAACGAAACCGACGCGGTCTCGAAGTTCGAGGACGTCGCTTCCCGGGGCGACGCCACCATGGCGCAGCAGGGACCGCAGGAAGCCATGGGCGGAGCCATGCAGGGCATGACCGGCGCGATGCAGGGCATCACCGGCGCACTCAGCGGTGCGCTCGGCGCGGCGAGCCGGCTGCCGCAGGGGCTGATGCAGGCGGGCCAAGGCGCGTTGTCACCGCTGATGGGCGCGGCGCAATCGCTGGCCAAGGGCGGCCTCGGCGGCACCACGCTCGCCTCCGATGTCAATCCCGTTTCCGGCTTGGAGGGCGGTGACTTCGGCTCCGGCGGAGCCGGTGGCGGCGGGCTCGGGGTGGGTACCACCCCCGCCAGCAACCTCGGTCCACCCCCGGTCCCGGGCACCTCGACACCGACGACGCCTACCGGTTCCATGGCGAACACCAGTGTGGCCGGCCCCACCGGCGGCACGCCCGCCACCGGCGGTGCGGGCGGCGGCGGGATGATGCCGATGATGCCGGGCGGCGCCGGTGGCGGCGGCAAGGGCGGCAAGGACGACAAGGCCGGCGAGAAGCGGATCGCCGCCCCCGGGGTTCCCAACGGCCAGCCCGTTAAGGGCCGCACCACGGCCCCGCCGAACGTACCGGTGACGAAGTCCGTCGCGAAGGATGCCGGCCCGACCGGTCTGACTCCCCTGAAACGCATCGTCGACAAGGACGACTCGCCGAAGTAGCGACTTAGCCCAGACTTAGCCCAGGAAGCACGCGCATCGGCGTCATCGCGACACCGCCAGCGGCTGGTTCCTATACCGATGGAACCGCAAAAATCACGCTCCCGCCGAAGGCAACGTCAACTGCAGAAACCCCGCACCCCACGGTTGCAGCATCACATCGTTGGGCCAACTCACGCGATGGTCCTGCCCACGCAGGTAGTCGGCGGCAATACCGACGGCCTTGACGGGCTTCCCATGGTCCTCGAAGACCAACAGACTGGCTTTGGATTCAAAGAAATTCGACCGGATCACCGGTGCGCCGACGGTTTTCTCGATGAACTCCCGCTCGGCGTATTCATTGAACAGATGCACCTCATCCCAGGGCCAAGAGGTGAAGTCACTCAGCCTGCCCGACTTACCTTGATGCAGCAGGTTTGCCAAGCCCTCGTTGAGTCGCTGATCGTTGTAGTCGATGTCCATCGATTGCCTCGTCAGCCCGCAGCTCGTCACCAATATGCACAGCAATAGGACACTAAGCGCACGGCGTATCGGCGCTGCCTTGCTCGCCACGTTCAGTACCCTCCTGCCGAAGTTCCGTAGCCGCCGGGTTGGCCCGGATCGTAGACTCCACCGGGCCCGGCACCGGTCGGCGTTGGCGCCTGGCCCGGTACGGTCGCGTTCGTCGTCGTGCCTGCCTCGCCCCAGGCAACGGTGTTGCTCCAGGCCAGCTTGTCGCCGCCGGGCGCAATCACGACGGTGTCGCCCCTCTCGACAGCCTGCTGCACCAGGTCGGCCAGCTGCGCCGGCGTGGCGCGCGGGTTAGCTGCTGCGATTTCGCGTCCGACTTCGTTGTTGTACAGATCCATCGCCTCGGCGGTGGCAGGGTTGTTGGGCAGTCGTTCGTGTGCGGTCGCGAAGTCGCGGGTCCAGTTCTCACCGAATCGTTGCGTCATCAGGGCATTCCAGTATGTGTGCCGGAAGGCGTCGGTGTGGTTGTCAGCGGTGTCGTTGGGACCATTCTGGGGCGGAAAACGCACCTTGGCTTCGGTCGCGGCAGCTTCCTTGATTTGGTTCAGGTCCCGCAGCGCAAACGGTGAGAGGTCCCCGAGCATGCGCGCTTCTCCCGCGGTCACGTGCACGGGGTCAGTGGCCAAACTGAGTGGCCACGGCGGCTCCCAATCGAGTTCGCCATCGGGATCCTCCGACACCTGGTATCTCTTCAAGATCTGTTCAAGCGGGTCGACGGGTGGCGGGCCGTGTAGCGGGAAATCCGCCGATCGGATAGTTCGGTCTCCACGAAGCGGATAGCGCCCGGTTAGTGCCTGCACCTGCGCCGCGCGTCGCTGGCTGTCGGCGGCGGCATCGGCGACGATCTTGTGGATCTCGCGGGTTTTGCCACTCAAGTACGCCTGAAACTGTCGTGCGCCTGCCGGGGTGTTCAGGGCGGGCCAAGCAGCGGCGGCCTGGCGGATCTCGGCTTCCAGCGCATCCAGCCGCTGCCGCGACTGCACGTTGAACTGGTGAGCATCACGCAAGATCTCCTCGAAAGACCGGTCGAGTTCCACCGACGTCGTCAAGCGCTGCACCAATTGGTCTTCACGCGCCCGCGCCGCGTCGGCGAACACGCCCGTCACCTCCGGCATAGCGCAAAAGCTACGCGCATCGGCGTCATCACGTCACCGCTTGTGACTGGTTCCCGCAGGCCGGCGCCAGTATTGTCGTCGAGTGCGGTTGTCGCGCGTGCGTCAAAGGAGCAGCTAGATCATGCCGCTGAGTCTGTCGAACCGGGACCAGAACTCCGGGCACCTGTTCTACAATCGCCGGTTGCGTGCGGCCACCACCAAGTTCTCGGTGCGGATGAAGCACGACGACCGCAAGCAGACCGCCGCGATCGTGCTATCGGTCGTGCTGATCTTCATCGGCATGGGCTGGATGCTGCTGCTGAACGTCCTGCGCCCCGCCGGAATCGTGCGAACGTCGGCGATCGTCGGTGACCGCGACTCCGGCGCGATCTACGCCCGCATCAACGGCCGGTTGTATCCGGCGCTCAACATGACCTCGGCGCGTCTCGCGGTCGGCAACGCCGAGCTACCCACCTGGGTCAAGCCCCCCGAGATCGCCAAATACCCGACCGGCCCGATGATCGGGATCCCCGGCGCGCCGGCATCGCTGATCGCCAACACCGGCGCACCGTCGGCCTGGGCGGTCTGCGACACCGCGGGCTCCCCGCGCCGGGTCGAACCGCCCGTCATCACCGCCATCGCGGGGGCGCTGAGCTCCGCCGGCCGGGCGGCGCCGCTGGCCTCGGACGCCGCGGTGCTGACCCGTTTCCAGGACGCCACCTACGTCGTCTGGGGCGGCAAGCGTTCCCAGGTCGACCCGGCGGACCGCGCGATCACCCTGAGCCTGGGTATCGATCCGGGCACGACGGCCCCGGTGGAGATGTCGCGGGCGCTGTTCGACGCCTTGCCCAGCACCGAACCGCTGCGCGTTCCGGTGATCCCACTGGCGGGCACGCCCTCGCAATGGGTCCCCGGCTCCCAGGTGGGCACCGTGCTGGAGACCCGGACCGCCGGCGGCGGCTCGCAGTTCTACGTGCTACTGCCTGACGGAGTACAGAAGATCACCAGCTTCGTCGCCGACTTGATCCGCAGTGCCAACTCATTCGGATCCGTTGCACCCCTGGTGATCAGCCCCGACAAACTGGTCAACATTCCCGAAGTGGGCACGCTCCCGGTCGAGTACTACCCCAACAGCCGGCTCCGGTTCGTCGACACTGCCGCCGACCCGACCACCTGCGTGAGCTGGGAGAAGGCCCCCACCGATCGCCAGGCGCGGATCACCGTGTTCAGCGGCCGCGGCCTGCCGGTATCGCCGGGTATGGACAATCGGATCGTCCGGCTGGTGCGCGACGATCGCACGCCCGGATCGGTGGTGGCCAACCAGGTGCTGGTGCTGCCGGGCGCGACGAATCTGGTGACATCGACCAGCGCCCTGCTCGAGTCCGATTCGCGCGAGACCTTGTTCTGGGTGTCGCCCAACGGGGTTCGGTTCGGGATCGCCGCCGAGGACGAGACACTGCGGGGCCTCGGTCTGGACCCGGCCTCGGCGCAGCAGGCGCCGTGGCCGCTGCTGCGCACCTTCGCGGCCGGCCCGGAACTGTCCCGGCATGCCGCTCTGCTGGCCCGCGACACCTTGGCCTCGACCGGCGAGGTGATGCCGGTGGCGCCCAATAATCAGCAGGCCAACCCGGGGGGACACTGAGGCGATGTCGAAACGAGCGTTCGTTCCGGTGCGCCTTCAGGTTCCCGAGCCCAAGCCGGTGCGAGTCGCCCCGCGCGCGCCCGACGCGCTGCCCGAACGGGAACCACGCAATCTGTGGGTGATGATCGGGCTTCCCGCGCTGGTGGTCGCGCTGATCGGCACGATCGTGATGCTCTATGTCTCCGGGGTCCGCAGCCTGGGTTCGGGCATGTTCCCGATGATGGGCATGGCCGGCCTGGGCATGCTGATGTTCTCCGGCCGGTTCGGGCGGGCACGCAAGATCAGCTGGGGCGAGCAGGAAAAGAACCGGCGCAGCTACCTGCGGTCGCTCGACGCCGAACGCGACGAGATCCAGAAGGCGGTCTGTGCTCAGCGCAGCGCCCAGGGAACGGTGCACTCCAACCCGCAGGGGCTCGGCGCAGTCATCGGCGGACCGCAGATGTGGGAGCGGCGGCGCTCCGACGCGGACTTCCTCGACGTCCGGGTGGGCGTCGGTGTGCAACACGCCCCCGACTCGGTGTTGTCGGTGCAGTGGCCCGAGATCCCGGTCGACGAGGAGCTCGAGCCGGTCACCGGCCAGGCACTGCGCGACTTCATCCTCGAGCAACGCAAGATCCGCGACATCGCCAAGGTGGTCAACCTGCGCTCGCGCCCGGGGTTCAGCTTCGTCGGCGATGACCTCGACAAGGTCCGCTCACTGCTGCGCTCGGTGCTCAGCGCGCTGGCGGTGTTCCACAATCCGCTCGACGTCAAGCTGATGGTGGTGACCCGCCACCCCGAGCTGTGGTCGTGGATGGTGTGGCTGCCGCACAACCAGCATGACGAGTTGTTCGACGCCTGCGGATGGCGCCGGCTGGTGTTCACCACGCCCACCGAACTGGAGTCGACGCTCGGCGCCGACCTGCACATGAAGGGCAAGCGCGGGGCGTGGCGGCCCCCGTCGGCGCCGAGTCCGACGACCATGGGCTCGGCGCTGGAGTCCGGCGGCGACGCGCACGATCTCGGACCGCACTGGGTGATCGTCGACGACAACACCGGCAGCCCCGAGGCGTGGGAGAGCGTGGTCGGACGGGTCGGGAAGGAGGGCATCACCGTATTGCGGGTGGCCTCCCGGCTCGGCGCCGGTGTCGGGTTCGCGCGCGACGAGATCTTCGAGGTCGTCGACCATCCGGCCCGGCACCACCGCACCGACGTGCCGTCGGCGACCCATCGCCGGAACGGCCGGGGCGCCGATCCGTCCCGGCCGCCGATGTTGCGGGCGGGCGGCAAGTTCTTCGCGCATGCCGATCAACTGTCGGTGCCGCGCGCTTATCGTTACGCGCGGGCGATGGCGCGCTGGACACCGACGGCCAGCGTGGACGTCACCGACTCCGGCAGTGGCGCCCTCGAACTGCTGCGCGCGCTGGGCATCGACGACGCCCGGGAGCTGAACGTCGACCGGCTCTGGGCCGAACGGCGCAGCCGCGGCGACGAGCGGTGGGCCGAGATCCCGGTGGGGGCCAAACCGAACGGTGAGCTGCAGAACATCGTGCTGCGCGCAAAGGACTTCGGCGGCTTCGGCTTCCACTCGGTGGTGATCGGCACCAGCGGTTCGGGCAAGTCGGAGTTCTTCCTGTCACTGGTGTACGGCATCGCGCTGACCCACTCGCCGGAGACCTTCAACGTGATCTTCGTCGACATGAAGTTCGAGTCCGCCGCCCAGGACATCCTCGGGATCCCGCACGTCTCGGCGGCGCTGTCCAACCTCGGCAAGGACGACCGGCACCTCGCGGAACGGATGCGGCGTGCGATCGACGGCGAGATCGCCCGGCGTTATCGGCTGTTCAACTCCGTCGGGGCCCGAGACGCCAACGACTACGAGGAGATCCGCCTGGCCGGGCGCGATCTGGAGCCGGTGCCGATCCTGCTGGTGGTTATCGACGAATACCTGGAACTCTTTCAGAACCACGGTAAGTGGATCGATCTCATCATCCACATCGGCCAGGAAGGCCGCGGCGCCAACGTCTTCTTCATGCTCGGCGGCCAGCGTTTGGATCTGTCGTCATTGCAAAAGGTGAAGTCCAACATTGCGTTCCGGGTCGCACTGCGCGCTGAATCCGGTGACGACAGTCGTGAGGTGATCGGTTCGGACGCCGCTTACCACCTGCCGTCGAAGGAGAACGGCTTCGGGCTACTCAAAGTCGGCCCGCGGGATTTGGATCCCTTCCGCTGCTTCTACCTGTCGGCACCGTTCATCGTGCCGAAACGCAAGGCGTCGGCGGCCAAGACCCTCGACATGACCCTGACGAAGCCTCGCCTCTACACCTGGCAGTACCAACCGCTGGACGAAGCGGACGCCCAAGCGTTGCAGGACATGTCGGCAACCGACGCCGAACCCGACGAGTACTTGCTGCACGCCGACGGATTCAAGAAGAAGAAGATCGTCGACGTGCTGCGCGAGTCGCTCATCTCCGCGGATCGCAAGGCGCCCCACCGGCCGTGGCTGCCTCCGCTGGAGGTTTCCGAGGCGGCCGACGCGCTGGTTGCGCTGTACCGCGGCAAGCCGTGGGACGTCGACTACGGGCGTAATCCGGGCCTGGTGTGGCCGCTGGCCGTCAAAGACATCCCCGAGGACGCCCAGCAGTTGGTGCACTGTGTCGATGTGTTGCGCAGCAACGTGATGGTGGTCGGCGCCAAGAGCCGCGGGAAGACCACGACGCTGATGACGCTGATGTGTTCGGCCGCGCTGATGTACACCCCGGCCCGGCTGACGTTCTTCTGCGTCGGCGGCGCCACCCTCGGCTACGCCGAGACCCTGCCGCATGTGGCCGACATCGTCTCGCCGGCCGACCGTGAGGGCGTCGAACGCACCGTCGCGACGATGGCCGCGCTGGTCAGTGCCCGCCAGGACACCTTCCGGCGGGACAAGATCGACATCAACGAGTTCCGGGAGCGGCGCTTCGGAGCCGGCAGCGACGGCCTGGGCGGCACCGACGCCGGCGATCCGTACGGAGATGTGTTCCTGGTCATCGATGACTTCTCCGACCTCTACGCCGCCGACACCGTGCTCGGCGACCGGATCATCGCCCTCAGCGGCGTCGGTCCGGAATACGGCGTGCACCTGATGACCAGCGCGTCGGGCTGGATTCACGGCCAGCGGCAGACCTTGCTGCAGAACTCCGACGTGCGCATCCAGTTGCGGCTGCAGAACCCCGGCGAGAACGAGATGGGCACCGCCTCGCTCGACGCGCGCGACGCCGCCAAACGGACCGTGAACCGGCCCGGCTTCGGGCTCACCGAATCCCTGCACGAGATGCTCATCGGGATGCCGGAGCTCACCGCGCAGGACGGCACCCGGGTCGGCACCCGCGACCTGGGCGCCCGGGTGGCCGAGGTCGCCGGCGTCACCAAGCACGCCACCCTCAAGCGGCTGCCGCCGGCGGTGGCACTGTCGGAGGTGCTGGCCTACGACGTGGCGCAGCGCCCGCCCGCCCAGACCGCGCCGTCGATCGCGTTCATGATCGGTGAGCAGCACGACCTGCTGCCGGTTCCGCTCGAGTTGGGCGAACACCCCGGCATGATGATTTTGGGCCGTGCGCTGTGCGGCAAGAGCGCCACGCTGGCCGCGATCGGCGAGGCGGTGATGGCGCGATTCAGCCCCGAGCAGGCGCAGATCACCATCGTCGACCCCAAGACCGGCCCGCTGCGGGACCTGCAGGGACCGGGCTACGTCAACGCCTACGCCTACGACCAGGACGAGATCGACGAGGTGCTGACCACGCTGGCACAGCAGGTGCTGCTGCCCCGGCTGCCCGCCAAGGGCCTCAGCCAGGAGGAGTTGCGGGCGCTCAAGCCGTGGGAGGGCCCGCGCCATTTCGTCCTCGTCGACGACGTCCAGGACCTGCGGCCGGCACAAATCCACCCGGCGAAGCCACCGGTGGGTGCCGCGCTGTGGAAACTGATGGAACGTGGGCGCCAGATCGGCCTGCACGTGTTCACCACCCGGAACTCGTCGAACTTCGGCCAGCTGGAGATGGATCCGTGGGTCAAGACGCAGCGCAGCGCCAAGGCGCCGACGCTGTTCATGGACAACGACCCGCAGAACAAGGTCAGCCGGACGGTGCGAGCTCAGGCCCTGCCGGCCGGCCGCGGTCTGCTGGTTCTCGACGACTCCCGGGTGGAGGGCGTGCTGGTCGGAGTGCCGTCGTCGATGATTCACAATTTCGAGCAGCAGTAGCCTTTTATTCCGTCGGTGAAGTGACGCGTGCCGCGCCTTGGGTTTAGGATTTACCCCGACCTGCCACCGTCGGCACATCAGCGATGAGGCATCGGGAGGAAAACATGTTCTCTGTGGAACCGGAAGCTGTTCTGGCATCGTCCGGCGTTGAAGCCGCGATCACCGCCGAAACCGCGGCGGCCGCGTCCTCGGCCAGCCCGGCCCTGCTCGGTGTGCTGCCGATGGGCAATGACCCGGACTCCATCGCCTTCCAGGCTGCCTTGCTGGCCTCCGGGAGCGAATACCTCGGCATCGTCGCCGAGCACTCGGCCCAACGGGGGCTGTACTCCGGCGCGCAGTCGACCGCGGCCGGCGTCTACAGCGCCACCGAGGCGTTGCGGGCCGCCACCGCCGCGCTCAGCGGCTAGCCGATGGCCGATCCGGGATGGGCCGCACGCCCGCCGGAGGTCAATGACACGTTGATCAAGTCCGGCATGGGCGTGGCCACCATGCTGGCCAACGGCACCGCCTGGACGGCGCTGGGCGCGGCTCACCACGCCTCGGGGATTGCCTCCGCTGTCAATACCGCGCTGACCTCAGTCGGGTGGATCGGCGCGGGGTCGGCGAGCTCGGCGCTCAATGCGACCCTGCTCAACGTCGCCCTGCACGGCCTGGCCGGCTGGGTGGACATGAAGGCGCCGATCGTCGCCGCTGCGGTCGAGGCCTACCAGTTGGCCTACGGGAGCATGCGCACCACCCAGGAGTGCGAAGAGAACCGGATCGAAACCGCCACCGACTACGGGATCAACCCATCGGTCCTCGGCGCATTGACCCCGCGGATCACCTCGCTCGAGTTCGAGTACTTCGGCATGTTCTGGCCCAACAATGCCGCGGTCGGTGCGTCCTACGGCGCCACGCTGACCGCCCTGACGTCCAGCCTCACTGTTCCCGCCCCGGTGGCCGGAATGGGCGCCTCACCTGCCGCTCCGGCGGCGGCGGCCAGCGCCGTCGGCGATGCTGCCGCGCAGACCGCGGCGGGCGGCGCGATGCGGGCCGCCTACACCGGGACGTCGGCGGCGAGCAACACGGCCGGACAGGGGGCCTCCGCCGCCCAGGGCATGGGGGGCGAGATGAGTTCCCTGCTCGGCCCGGTGCAGTCGATCGGCTCGTCGCTGATGCAGGCGCCGCAATCCCTGATGCAGATGCCGCAGTCGATGATGAGCCCGATGCAGTCGATGATGGGCATGTTCATGAATCCGAGCATGTTCGGCGGCGCCCTCAATGCCGCCGGGGCCGGGGGTGCTCCGGCCACCGCGATGCTGGCCAGCGCGACCGCAACCCCCGGCGCAGGCGTCGGCGGTGGCGGCGTCGGGGGTGCCGGTGCGCCGGTGTCGGCGTTCACCCGACCGGTCAGCGCGTTCGAATCAGGGGGCGGCCGGCCGGCCGGGCTTCGTCCCAGCGGCGCGCTGGGCTCGGTCGAGTCGCAGCAGCGGGTGACGGCCACCGGCGGCGGCGGGATGGGTGGAATGCCGATCGGGCATGCCGCCGGCGCGGGCGGCCGAGGCCAAAGCGGACGGCCCTCCGACCGGGCCAACACGGTGCGAGTGGTCGATGACCGGCTGTGAGCTGGGTATTCGCTGTGCGCAGGGTGAATCGACACATCGAAAAAGAGCTTTTACACTACCGCGAGGTACATCCCGCCGAACCCGGGGGGTTGCTCTACAACCGAGGAGGAAACGATGGCAGCCATTGTCGTCACGCCCGAGTTGATGCGGAACACCGCATCGAAGCTGGCGCAGCACATCGAACACGCCCAGGCGATCGCCAACCAGTACCTCGCTGACCACGAGAACATCTTGGGTGCCGGCACCTGGGACGGCGCGGGGTCCAAGGCGTCGTTCGTCACGGCCGGCCAGATTCACGAAGACATGCAGAAAGTCCTCATCGGCGGCACGCGCCTGACCGAGGGCCTCAACCAGGCCGCTGCCTTGATGGAGTCCCACGAGTCCCACTCTGAGCACGCCTTCCACTCGCTCTTCGGCGGACAATCCGCCTAACCTCCCACCCCCGTACTCGAAAGGACACCGATCCCAATGGCTGACGGCATTACCTACAACCCCGGCCCTGTGGCCGATCAAGCCCACAGCGTGATCACCAGCGCCGGCACGCTCGACCAGATCCACGCCGACGCCCACCAGCTCACCCAGATGCTGACCGAGTACTTCGCCGGTCACGGTGCCACCGGCTTCTTCGAAGCACAGGCGCAGATGCTCTCCGGCCTGCAGGGCCTGATCGAGACCATCGGCCAGCACGGCTCGACCATCGGCTCCGTGCTGGAGGGAGCCATGCAGACCGACCAGACGATCAGCAGCCTTTTCTGACCACCACCGCGGGCGCCCACGACCACGGCGCCCATCGCGGGGTGGTGACCGAGCAGCGATGAGGATGTGGGGTGTCTGCGCGACAGGCGCAGATGCCCCGCTTCCGGTCTGAGCTTGTTTCAGACTGAGGACGCACGGGTGAGGCGGCAGTGACATGTTGACGACAACCCTCGACGGGCTGTGGGTGCTGCAGGCGGTGACCGGTATCGAAGCACTCTGCCCCGAGCTGGGCCTGCGGCCACTGTTGCCCCGACTGGACACCGCCGAGCGCGCCTTGCAGCATCCGATCGCCGAGGAGCTCGCCGAGATCGGTGCGCTCGACGGCCAGGGTGAGGCCGATCCGATGATCCGCGAATGGCTGACCGTGATCATGCGCCGCGATGTCGCGCTGCTGCTGCAGATGAACTTTCCCGGACGACCGTACGGCGACCCGCAGCACATGACGCGAGTGTCGATCAACCGGTTCGCCTCCTGGTGGGTGGTGCTGGAACGGCACGACCAGGAAATCCGGCTGTATCCGGCCGGAACCGCCGGCGATCAGGCGGCCGCCGCAGACGTGGTGGTCGGCCAGATCGAGCGACTGTGCGGTGTCACCGAGCCGGCGCCGCTGCGGCCGGTCACCCTGGACACCAAGGAGCTGCTCGAACGGGTGCGGGACGCTGACGGCCTCCGCAACTACCTGGCGGGTCAGCGGCTCGACATCGACCAGCAGCAGATACTTCTGATGGCCGCTGACCCGGAGGTGTCCGGGCAGGCCGACATCGTGGCGCTCCAGCCTGGCGCCGGACCCGACGAACTGGCCCGAATGGCCATCGGCGACACCTCGGTGCTGATCTCCGATACCCCGGCCGGCCGCGTCTGCGTGGAAAACATCGACAATGGGGGGCGGCGCTATCAGATCGTCTCCCCCGGCGCACGCGCCGATGTCGCCAATGCGATCCTGCGGCTGATCCGTCGGCTACCTGCCGGCGCGGACTGGCATTCACACCGGCGGGTTGTGTAGCGATGAATTTAGCGGGACACCATTACCACGTATTAGCACCAACCTTTAGAAACGCTGTAAACGAGGTAACTGCAACCGTGTTAACATCACGCACGTGACGAGCCCCTGGAATAGCCCCCATATGCCTGACGAAGGCGCGCCCGGGCGGCGGGATCCGGCAGCCGGTCACCGCTACCGGGATTCCGTGTCGGACTCGATGCGCATTTCCGACCTGGCGACACCGCGAAAGATTCCGCCGGGGTCCGGCTGGCGCAAACTCGTGTATTTGGCGTCGGCGAAGGTGATCAATCCGGGCGAATCGCCCCGCGAACGGCATTACCGCGATCTGCGGAACAGGATCCGGCGGCACATCCGGCGGCAGTACGTGATCACACTGGTGTCCGGAAAAGGCGGCACCGGCGTGACCACCATGGCCGCATCCATCGGCAGCGTCTTCCGCGAATGCCGGCCCGAAAATGTGATCGCCATAGACGCCGTTCCGGGCTTCGGGACCCTGTCGGATCGCATCGATGAGCACCCGCCCGGTGACTACTCGGCGGTGCTGAGCGACACCGACGTGCAGGGATACTCCGACATCCGCGAACACCTGGGGCAAAACGCCCTCGGCTTGGACGTGCTGGCCGGTAACCGCACTTCCGACCAGCTCCGTCCGCTCGTCCCGGCCATGTTCAGCGGGGTGTTGTCCCGGCTGCGCCGAACCCACAACGTGATCATCGTCGACACCGCAGCCGACTTGGAGCACCCGGTGATGAAGCCGGTGTTGGAGAACACCGACACGCTGGTGTTCGTCTCCGGGATCACCGCCGACAAGTCCCGGCCGGTGCTGCGGGCGGTCGACTACCTGGCCGCCCAGGGCTATCACGAGCTGGTGTCGCGAGCGACGGTGATCTTGAACCACTCCTCTCCCCTCGAGGACAGTGCCGCGGTCGCCTATCTGACCGAGCGGTTCAGCAAAACCGGTGCCACCGTGGAGGTGATGCCCTACGACGCCCACCTGGCCAAGGGCGGCATCATCGATGTCCACCATGAAGTCAAGAAAAAGACGCGGCTGCGGCTATTTGAAGTAACTGCCGGTTTGGCCGATAAATTCGTACCGGACACTGAAAGGTAGTCACGATGACTACCCCGAGCACGCCGGCAAAAGTCGCATTTCCAGCACGCTGCGCGGTGAGCCTCGCCTACGATAAACACCTCGTGTCGCAGGTATTCCCGGCCGGAATTCCGGTTGAGGAATTCTTTGAGGGAATGGTCGAACTGCTCGACGAGGATTTGAAGCACCACGGCTTTGACGGCGTCGCACTTCCACCCGGCAGTTACGAACTTCATAAAGTCAACGGAGTGCGGTTGGACATCACCCGCAGCCTCGATGATCTCGGCGTGCAGGACGGCGACACCCTGGTGCTGGTGCCGGTGGTCGGCGGTGACTCGTTCGAACCGCAATACGAGTCGTTGTCGAGTGCGCTGGCCGCAACGGCCCGCCGACTCGGTACCCAACCCGAGATCCGGTGCTCCGAGTGCGGGCACAAGGCCGACGAGCAGACCGTCACCCGGTTACTCAACGTGAAGGTTGATCGGATGTTCGCGCCGGTCACGGCGGTGACCGCGGCGCACACCGCAATCGGCCTACTGGCGATGGCCGTCGTGGTGATCTCCGCGCTGGCGGTACGTGCCCGCACGTTCAGCGACAGCTGGCCCCCCGCAGTGGTTCTGGCCGGTCTCGGCGCGCTGCTGACGGTCGGCGCCGCGGTGGTCCGACGCAACTGGCCCGCGCGTCACGACTTGTTCAGTGGTTTCGGCTGGTTGGCGGTGATCGCGCTTTCCGGTGCGGCGCTGTGCGCGGCGCCCGGGCCGTTGGGCGCCCCCCACCTGCTGATCGGCGTGACGGTCTTCGCGATGGGGGCGGTCGCGCTCAGCGTCCTGTCGCGGTCGCAGACCGCGGTCGCCACCGCGGTGGTCACCGCCAGCGGAATCGGCGGGGCGGTGGCGGCCGTGCGGATGTGGCATCCGGTCTCCCCCCAGGTGATCGGGATCTGCATGCTGCTCGGCCTGCTGATGCTGGTGCGCATGTCGCCGACGATCGCGCTGTGGGTGGCGCGGGTTCGGCCGCCGTACTTCGGGTCGATCACCGGGCGCGATCTGTTCGCCCGCCGCGCCAACATGCCGATCGACACCGTCTCGCCGGTGGCCCCCGAGGACGGCGAGGACGACGAGGACGACCTGGTCGACATCTCGGCCCGGGGGGCGGCGATCGCGGCGTCGGCGCGGCTGATCAATGCGGTGCAGGTCGGCATGTGCGTGGCGATCGCGGCGGCGCTGCCGATCGCGGTGTGGATGGTGCTGGCGCCGGGTTCGGCCCGCCAGCGCGGCGCGGTGGCATTGTGCGGGCTGGTGGCGGGACTGTTCATCACCCAGGGCCGCGGGTTCGCCGGCCGGGTACAGGCGATCGCCCTGGTCGGCGGTGCGTGTGCCGCGGTGTTCGTCGGGATCACCAAGTACGCCTTGGCTGCTCCCGGCTACGCCGCCGGTGGCTTTCTCTGGCCGACAACGGCGGTGGCCGTCTTCGCGGGGCTCGGCCTGGCCGCCGGTCTGCTGGTTCCGGAGACGAAGTTCGTGCCCTGGATCCGGCTGGCCGTCGAATGGTTGGAGGTGTTGGCGTTCATCGTGGTGGGGGTGCTCGGCGCTTGGCTGGGAGGACTGTTCGTGTGGGTGCGCAACTGAGGCGGCTGCGCACCCGGGCCGTCGCGCTGACCGCCGTGGTGCTGCTGGCCGGCCTCGCCGACATCCCGCCGATGGCCCGGGCGATCGAGCCGCCGTCGGTGGACCCCGCGCTGGCGCCGGCCGACGGGCCGCCCGGCCCGGATCAGCCGATGCGCCGCTCGAACTCGTGCAGTGTCCCGATCACGGTCAGCAATCCCGACGTGGCGCAACTCGCCCCCGGGTTCGACATGCTGGGCATCGCCGCCGCGTGGCAGTACTCCACCGGCAACGGGGTTCCGGTGGCGGTCATCGACACCGGGGTCACGCCGAATCCACGGCTGCCGGCCATCGCCGGCGGGGACTACATCATGGGCGGAGCCGAGGGTCTGGGCGGTCTGCAGGACTGCGACGCCCACGGCACGATCGCCGCGTCGATCATCGCCGCGGCCCCACTCGGCGTGCTGCCGATGCCCCGCCCGATGCCGGAGGTTCCCGCCTTCCCGGTACCGGCCGGCCCGCCGCCCAGCTTCGGTGCGCCGCTGCCGCCGGCTGATATTCCCGGGCCGCCCGCTCCTCCCCCGCCACCGGTACCGGTGACGATCACCCAGCCCTTGACCGTCGACGCGTACCAC
>NZ_LQPS01000026.1 GCF_002101885.1 Mycolicibacter senuensis | reverse complement strand
GGGTAACTGCCGGGCGGCGGGGGCGGGTAGTTGCCGGCCGCCGGATAATCGCCCGGCCGCGGCGGCGGGTAGTTGCCCGGGGGCGGGTAATCGCCCGGCGGAGGAGGGTAGTTGCCCGGCGGCGGCGGGAAGTCGGTCATGGGAACCCTTCTCCGAGTAATTCGATGCGGATTTTCACGCTACCGCAATGCGCCGGCGCGATCGCTACCTGCGGCGCGGTCCGTCGGAGAGGAATCCCAACAGATCGTGGCGGGTGATGACTCCGACCGGCTTGCCGTCTTCGACCACCATCACCGCGTCAACCTCGGCCAGGGTGGTCGCGGCGACGCCGACCACCTCGCCGGAGCCGATCAGCGGCAACGGCGGGCCCATGTGCTGGCTCACCGCGTCCGCGAGCTTGGCCCGGCCCTCGAACACCGCGGAGAGCAGGTCGCGTTCGGACACGCTGCCGGCGACCTCACCGGCCATCACCGGTGGCTCGGCGCCGACGACGGGCATCTGCGAGACCCCGTACTCCCGCAGGATGCCGATGGCGTCGCGCAGCGTCTCCGCCGGGTGGGTGTGCACCAGGTCCGGCAGCACCCCGGACTTGACCCGCAATACGTCGGCCACGGTGGGCTCCACGGTGGAGCCGTCCAGGCGCGAGCGCAGGAATCCGTAGGACGACATCCAGGAGTCGTTGAAGATCTTCGACATGTAACCCCGGCCGCCGTCGGGCAACAGGACGACGACGAGCGCGTCGGGCCCGGCCTTGACGGCCGCCTCGACCGCCGCCACCACAGCCATTCCGCAGGATCCACCGACCAGCAGCGCTTCCTCGCGGGCCAGCCGGCGGGTCATGTCGAAGGAGTCCGCGTCGGAGACCGCGATGATCTCGTCGGGGACCTTGGGGTCGTAGGCGGCCGGCCAGAAGTCCTCCCCGACCCCTTCCACCAGATAGGGCCGGCCGGTGCCACCGGAGTACACCGAGCCCTCGGGGTCGGCGCCGATGACCCGCACCCGGCCCTGCGACACCTCCTTGAGGTAGCGGCCGGTGCCGGTGATGGTGCCGCCGGTGCCGATCCCGGCGACGAAGTGGGTGACCTGACCGTCGGTGTCGGCCCAGATCTCCGGGCCGGTGGTCTCGTAGTGGCTCGCCGGGCCGGCCGGGTTGGAGTACTGGTCGGGTTTCCAGGCGCCGTCGATCTCGGTGACCAGCCGGTTGGACACGCTGTAGTAGCTGGCCGGGTCGTCGGGCGGCACCGCCGTCGGGCAGACCACCACCTCGGCGCCGTAGGCCCGCATCACGTTCTGCTTGTCCTCGCTCACCTTGTCCGGGCAGACGAACACGCACTTGTAACCGCGACGCTGGGCGACCAGCGCCAGCCCGACACCGGTGTTGCCGGAGGTGGGCTCGACGATGGTGCCACCGGGCTTGAGTGCGCCGCTGGCTTCGGCGGCGTCGATCATCTTCACCGCGATGCGGTCCTTGGAACTCGCGCCCGGGTTGAGGTACTCGATCTTGGCCACCACCCGGCCCGCCCCGTCGGGAACGATCGAACTCAGCTCGACCAGTGGGGTGTTGCCGATGAGGTCGCTGATGTGGGGCGCTATCCGCATACCTGCCATCGTCTCAGGCGGACCGGCTCAGTGGGCCACGGCCCGGCTAACCGGTGGCCTCACGGATGTACTCGCCGATCTGGCGCAGCGAGCGGGTGGCCTCCGGCACGAACGGCGCGGCGATCTGGAAGACATGGATCTGGCCCGGCCACACCCGTAGCTCCACCGGCACCCCGGCGGCGGCCAGCACCTCGGCGCCCAGTCGCGCGTCGTGCAGCAGCACCTCGGAACCCGACACATGGATCAGGGTGCGCGGCAGGCCCGGTTTGACGTGGCGCAACGGTTCGAGCACTTTCCCGGGATGGACGCGGTCTTTGCGGGCGGCCGCCTCGACCAGTTCGACGAACGCATCGAATGCCTTGGGCGGGAACATCGCCCCGGTGTGGATGTTCGGGTGCGCCTTCTTGGCCTCCTTGGCGATCTCCAGCAGCGGCGACATCGCGACGATCGCCGCGGGGTCCTCACCTTCCTCCAGGAGACGTTGGGCCAACGCCAACGACAGGTAGCCGCCGGCGGAGTCGCCGGCGAGCACGATCTGCTCGGGTTGGTAGCCCTGGCGGCGCAGCCACCGGTAACCGTCGTAACAGTCGTCGATGGCGTCGTCGATGGAGTTCTTCGGGACCATCCGGTACTCCACCACCAGAATCGGGCTGTCGGCGTACTTGGACAGCTTGGTGACGAGCCGGCCGTGGGTATTGGCTCCGCAGGTCACAAAGGCGCCGCCGTGCATGTACAACACCACCCGGCGGCTGCCGTCGGCCGGTAGCACACCGGCGGCCCGAACCAGCTGCGCCTGGCAGCGCGGCAGCCGGATGGTGGCGCGGATGGTGCCCGGCGGCGGCAGCATCGCCTTGGCCGCGAAGTCGACCAGACCGAACGGCCACGGCATCCGCGGGAAGTAGCTGCCGACCGAGAGGACCGGCCTGATGGTGGCCCTGGCGGCCAGCCACGCCAGCCTGCCCTCGACGCTGGCCGAGTCCTCGACGACCTCGACCGGCAGCCCGTCATGGCGGCCGTGTCGGCGGGGCCGCGAGAGGGGATACGGGCGGGCGGCAGTCGGCGACGAGCTGGGAATTCTGCTGGGTGCGGTCATGGTGGACACTCCCTCCAGCCGGCCCCCGGCCGGCACAGCCAACGCGGTTCCACGTATCGTCACACGAAGAAGTATGTGAAGAAATCTTAGGATTCGTTCCGATACGGCATCGGGTCCGCATCGTGATCTATTTTGTTTGCTGAGTGCGGGCGCCCTGCGGTTTCGCTCCTTAGACTCGGCACATGGGGATCCGGGTGGCGCGGCGGTCGGCGGTCACGCTGGCCACCGCCGGAGCGCTCGCCTCCAGCGGCACTCTCTACGTGGGCTTGCGCAATCTGTTGGCCGGCCAGGCCGATGTCGCGCGCCAGACCATCCCCAGAGCCTGCGACGTCCCGCCGCGCGCCGATGGCGTCTACGTTGCCGGCGAGGTTCCCGGCGACATCGCAGTGCAGCGTTTTCAGCGTGGCATGAGCGTCGATCTGCACCTGATGATCTTCGGCGACTCGACCGGGACCGGCTACGGTTGCTGCGCACCCGAGGAGGTTCCCGGCGCGCTGATCGCCAGGGCGCTGGCCGAGCAGACCGGCAAACGGGTTCGGTTGAGCACCAAGGCGATTGTGGGCGCCACCTCCAAGGGACTCGCCGGTCAGGTCGACGCGATGTTCGTCGCGGGGTCGCCCCCCGACGCGGCGGTGATCATGATCGGGGCGAACGACGTCACCGCGCTCAACGGCATCGCCGGCTCCGCACAGCGACTGCATGCGGCGGTGAAACGACTGCACGGCAGCGGGGCGGTGGTGGTCGTCGGGACCTGCCCGGATTTCGGGGCGGTCAGTGCGATCCCCCAGCCGCTGCGCTTGGTCGCGCAGGTCCGTGCCCGGCAGCTGGCGCGGGCCCAGACCCGGGCGGTCAACGCCGCCGGCGGTATCCCCGTGCCGTTCGCCGACTTCAGCGCGCCGGCGTTCCGCGACACACCGGGTCTGCTGTTCGCCCGGGACCAGTACCACCCCTCGGCCGCAGGCTATGCGCTGGCGGCGAGCCAATTGATCCCGCCGCTGTGCGCCGCGATGGGCAAGGCCGATTTAGCTGGGGCAGTCCGGTCGGACTAGATTCGGCTGGAATACCCGATCGCAAGGAGTCAGAAGTGCCCGAAGCCGTCATCGTCTCAACTGCTCGTTCCCCGATCGGCCGGGCCGGTAAGGGCTCGCTGGTCACCATGCGGCCCGACGACCTGGCCGCGCAGATGGTGCGCGCCGCCCTGGACAAGGTGCCCGAGCTCAACCCGCACCAGATCGACGACCTGATGATGGGCTGCGGCCAGCCCGGCGGCGCCGCCGGCTACAACATCGGCCGTGTGGTGTCGGTGTTGCTCGGCTACGACTTCCTGCCGGGCACCACGGTCAACCGCTACTGCTCGTCGTCGCTGCAGACCACCCGGATGGCGTTCCACGCCATCAAGGCCGGCGAGGGCGACGCGTTCATCTCCGCCGGGGTCGAGACCGTCTCGCAGTTCGGCATCGGTGCCGCTGACGGCGCCCCGAACAGCAAGAACCCGCTGTTCAACGACGCCATGGCCCGCACCGAGGCGGCCGCCGCCGGCGCCGAGGAGTGGCACGACCCGCGCGCCGACGGCAACCTGCCCGACATCTACATCGCGATGGGGCAGACCGCCGAGAACGTGGTGCTGCACACCGGGATCAGCCGCGAGGACCAGGACCACTGGGGCGTGCGCAGCCAGAACCGTGCCGAGGAAGCCATCAAGAGCGGCTTCTTCGCACGCGAGATCTCCCCGGTGACGCTGCCGGACGGCACCGTGGTCAGCACCGACGACGGGCCCCGCGCCGGCACCACCTACGAGAAGATCAGCCAGCTCAAGCCGGTGTTCCGGGAAAACGGCACGATCACCGCCGGCAACGCCTGCCCCCTGAATGACGGCGCGGCCGCCGTGGTCATCACCAGCGACACCAAGGCCAAGCAGCTCGGCCTCAAGCCGCTGGCCCGGATCGTGGCCACCGGGGTGTCCGGCCTGTCGCCGGAGATCATGGGCCTGGGTCCGATCGAGGCGGTCAAGAAGGCGCTGACGAACGCGAAGATGTCGGTCTCGGACATCGACCTGTTCGAGATCAACGAGGCCTTCGCGGTGCAGGTGCTCGGCTCGGCCCGTGAGCTGGGGATCGACGAGGACAAGCTGAACGTGTCCGGCGGGGCGATCGCCCTGGGCCACCCGTTCGGCATGACCGGCGCCCGCATCACCGCCACCCTGCTGAACAACCTGGCCACCCACGACAAGACCTTCGGCGTGGAGACGATGTGTGTGGGCGGCGGCCAGGGTATGGCGATGGTCGTCGAGCGGCTGTCCTGACCGTTAGCCTGCTGCGTCGAGTGTGCGTTTTGGGTCGCAAAATCGCGTTATAGCGTCCCAAACCGCTCCCTCGATTGCCCGTCAGAGACAAAAAGCGACCCCGTGCCGACTGGGCACGGGGTCGCCTTTTTGCTTGCGGGTCGCTAATCGCTCTGGAAGTAGCTGAGCAGACGCAGGATCTCCAGGTACAGCCAGACCAAGGTCACGGTCAGGCCGAGAGCGATACCCCAGGCGGCCTTCTCCGGCGCCCCGGCCCGGATCAGCTGGTCCGCGGCGTCGAAGTCGATCAGGAAGCTGAACGCGGCAATCCCGATGCAGACCAGCGAGAAGATGATCGACAGGGTCCCGCCGCTACGCAGACCCAGGCCATCACCACCGCCGACACCGAACAGCGACAGCACCAGGTTGCCGATCATCAGGGCCAGCACACCGAACAAGGCGCCGACGATCATCCGGGTGAACTTCGGGGTGACGCGGATGGCGCCGGTCTTGTAGACCACCAGCATGCCGCCGAACACCCCGAAGGTGCCCATCACGGCCTGGCCGATCATCGAACCGGCGTTACTGGTTCCGACCGTGACCGCTGTCAGCACGAACGAGATGGCGCCGAGGAACAGCCCCTCCAGCACCGCGTAGCTGAGCACTAGGGCCTTGCTGTCCTGGCGGCGGGTGAACATGGCCACCATGACCAGCGCCAGGCCGCCGAACGCGCCGATGAAGGTCAGCGGGGCGGCCAGCGCCTGATTGGCCGACACCAAGAAGAACGACACGACAGCGGCGATGCTGAGCACCCCCAGCGTCATGCCGGTCTTGGTGACGACATCGTCGATGGTGAGCGGGCGGCTGACCTCCCGCTGGTACTCGGTTTGTGGGCTCTGCAGACCGGGGTGACCCTGGCTCATCTGCTGGGTTGCACCGGCGGTGGCTTGCCCGAAACCGGTGCCGAACTGCGCGTAACCGCCCTGTTTGGGCAACGAACGAAATACCGGGTTGCTGGTCTCCCGCACCTTCCCGATCCTCTCTTAATGCTGTCTTGTGCTCCGACACGAAATGTGCGAACAACTTGATCAACGATCCACGACCCGCCGGGGTTCCCAACAGACTGCGGGCCGTTCCTCCGCCAAACCTTACCCGCGGACCGGCGACCGCGGGAAGGGATCTACATTGCGAAGGCGTGATGAGTGAATCTGACGAGGTACTGGCCCGCGTCGAGGGCGGCGTCGGCCTGCTGACGCTGAACCGCCCCCAGGCGATCAACTCCCTCAACCTGCCGATGGTGACCGCGATGACCGCGGCGCTTTCCACCTGGGCTGAGGACCCGGCGGTTGCCGCGGTGGTGCTGTCCGGTGCCGGCGAGCGCGGTCTGTGCGCCGGCGGCGACGTGGTGGCGATCTATCACAGCGCCAAGGGCGACGGCGCCGACGCGCGGCGCTTCTGGCACGACGAGTACCTCCTCAACGCTCAGATCGGCGGATTTCCCAAGCCGTACGTGTCGTTGATGGACGGCATCGTGATGGGCGGCGGCGTCGGGGTCGGCGCGCACGCCAACACCCGCGTGGTCACCGACACCACGAAGATGGCGATGCCGGAGGTGGGCATCGGTTTCATCCCGGATGTCGGCGGCACCTATCTGCTGTCACGCGCGCCGGGCCACCTCGGCCTGCACGCCGCACTGACCGGTGCCCCGTTCTCCGGCGCGGACGCCATCGCGCTGGGTTTCGCCGACCACTACGTGCCGCACGCCGCATTGGGCGTCTTCACCGCGATGATCCTCGCCGACGGCGTCACCGCGGCACTCCAGCGCCATGCGATCGAAGCACCGGCGAGTGCGCTTGCCGCACACCGTGACTGGATCGACGAGTGCTACGCCCACGACACGGTCGCCGAGATCGTGGCCGCGCTGGCCGGACATGCCGACCCGGACGCCAAGGCCGCCGCCGAACTCATCGGCACCCGCTCGCCGATCGCCTGCTCGGTGACACTGGAATCGGTGCGCCGGGCCGGTGAGCTGACCACGCTGGAAGACGTTCTGGTCCAGGAGTTCCGGGTGTCGAGCGCATCGCTGCGCTCCCATGACCTGGTTGAGGGCATCCGTGCCCAGTTGGTCGACAAAGACCGCAACCCGCAGTGGTCACCTGCGACACTGGCCGAGGTGAGCTCCGCAGACGTCGAATCGTATTTCGCCCCCGCCGAACCCGACCTAGTGTTTTAAGGAGTCCTTCCCATGACCCAGAACGAATTCGAGACGATCCTCGTCGACCGCGACGGACGCGTCGGCACCATCACCCTGAACCGGCCGCAGGCGCTGAACGCCCTCAACAGCCAGGTGATGAACGAAGTCACCACCGCCGCGGCCGAATTCGACGCCGACCCGGGCATCGGTGCGATCATCATCACCGGGAGCGCCAAGGCGTTCGCCGCCGGCGCCGACATCAAGGAGATGGCAGACCTGAGCTTCGCCGACGTGTTCGCGGCGGACTTCTTCGCCGCCTGGTCGAAGCTGGCGGCGGTGCGCACCCCGACGATCGCGGCGGTTGCCGGCCACGCCCTGGGCGGCGGCTGCGAACTGGCGATGATGTGTGACCTGCTGATCGCCGCCGACACCGCCAAGTTCGGGCAGCCGGAGATCAAGCTCGGTGTGCTGCCGGGCATGGGCGGGTCCCAGCGACTGACCCGCGCCATCGGCAAGGCCAAGGCGATGGATCTGATCCTGACGGGCCGCACCATCGATGCCGCCGAGGCCGAACGCAGCGGCCTGGTCTCCCGCGTGGTGCCGGCCGACGACCTGTTGGCCGAAGCCGGGAAGGTCGCGGCCACCATCGCCGGAATGTCACTGTCGGCGGCGCGGATGGCCAAGGAAGCGGTCAACCGCGCGTTCGAATCCACCCTGGCCGAAGGCCTGCTCTACGAGCGCCGGCTGTTCCACTCGGCGTTCGCCACCGAGGACCAGACCGAGGGCATGGCGGCGTTCACCGAGAAGCGCCCGCCGAACTTCACCCACCGCTAGGGGACCCGCATGTCCGACACGGCCGTCATCGTCGCCGAGCCCGTGTCGCCGGAACCGCCTACCAAGCCCTGGTGGGTCCGGCGCTATACCTTCACCGGCACGGCGTTCGGCGTGGTGTTCGTCTGGCTCTCCCTGACGCCGTCGCTGCTGCCCCGCGGCCCGCTGTTCCAGGGCCTGGTCAGCGGCGCCTCGGGCGCCGTCGGTTACGGCCTGGGTGTGTTCGCGGTGTGGCTGGTGCGCTTCATGCGCTCCAGGGACTCCAGCCCGTCGGCCCCGGGTTGGGCCTGGGCGGTGCTGGTGCCGGTGGCCTTCGCCGGCATCGTCGGCATGAACTTCTGGTTCCACGTCTGGCAGGACCGGGTGCGGGATCTGATGGGTGTCCCGCATCTGGGCTGGTTGGCCTATCCGTGGGCCGCACTGCTGTCGGTGATCGTGTTGTTCGCATTGGTCGAGCTCGGCCAGCTGACCCGGCGGCTGATCCGGTTCCTGGTGCGGCAACTCAATCGAGTGGCACCGCCGCGGATTTCCGCGGTCACCGCGGTGACGCTGCTGATGGTGCTGGTCGTCGCGCTGCTCAACGGGGTGGTGGTGAAGGTCGCGATGCGCACGCTGAACCACACCTTCGCCGCGGTCAACGACGAGATGGGCCCGGACACCGCAGCACCGGAGAGCCCGTACCGCTCAGGCGGTCCGGGATCGCTGGCGTCGTGGGAGTCGCTGGGCCGGGAGGGCCGAGTCTTCACCGGGGGTGGCCCCACCGTCGCCGAGCTCACCGCGTTCAACGGGAAGCCCGCGAAGGAGCCGATCCGCGTCTACGCGGGACTGAATTCCGCGGACGGGATCGCCGCGACCGCGGACCTCGCCGCGCGGGAACTGCAGCGGGCCGGCGGGCTGGACCGCGCAGTCGTCGCCGTGGGGACCAGCACCGGCACCGGCTGGGTCACCTCGCCGGATCCCTCGTCGCTGGAGTACATGTACAACGGCAACACCGCGGTCGTGAGCATGCAGTACTCATTTCTGCCGAGCTGGCTGTCCTTCCTGGTGGACAAGGAGAACGCTCGCCAGGCGGGCACCCTGCTCTTCGAAGCCGTCGACAGGCTGGTGCGGGAGTTGCCGGAGGCGCGGCGCCCCAAGCTGGTGGTGTTCGGCGAAAGTCTGGGGTCATTCGGCGGCGAGGCGCCGTTCATGAACCTCAACAATGTGCTGGCCCGCACCGACGGAGCACTGTTCTCCGGGCCGACGTTCCAGAACACCATCTGGACCGATCTGACCGCCGGTCGCGATCCGGGTTCGCCGGAATGGCTGCCGATCTACCGGGACGGCCGCCACGTGCGGTTCGTGGCGCGTCCCGACGATCTGCAACGCCCGGACGCCCCCTGGGAGAAGCCGCGGGTGATCTATCTGCAGCACGCCTCCGATCCGATCGCGTGGTGGAATCCCCGCCTGCTGTTCAAGAAGCCGGCCTGGCTCAGCGAACCTCGCGGCTACGACGTACTGCCGGAAGTGCGTTGGCTGCCGGTGGTCACCTTCCTGCAGGTCTCCGCCGACTTGGCGGTCGCGATCAACGTGCCGTCCGGGCACGGCCACCACTACACTCAGGATGTCGCCAACGGCTGGGCGGCCGTGCTGCAGCCACCGGGCTGGACACCGGAGAAGACCGACCGACTGCGGCAGCGTCTGCATTCCGACGAGAGTAGTTAGGGGGCACCGTGATCGCCGCAACAGCGCTCCGGCTGGCGCTGGCCGCACTGATCGTCATGCCCGCGGCCGCTGTGATGGTCCCGGCGCCCCCCGCGGTCGCTTCCGCACCCGACCCGGTCGACGACCCAGACGCCGGCGATCTTCCCGCCGACGCGGGCGCGGCGGCGGAGCCTGCGGCACCGGCCGGCCCGGGACCGCAAGCGCCGCAAGATCGGTCGGTGCCGGACCTCCCGTCAGCTCCGCACGTGCCGAAGGGACCGCACGTTCCGCACACTTCGGGGCATCACCACCCGCACAAACACTGAGGCGAGCTACATCAGGCGGGCGACTCAACGAGTACCCCGGCGGCCGCTAGGGCGTGGTAGCCGCCGATGACATCGGTGGCGCGATGCAGGCCCAGGTCCACCAGCGCGGCGGCGGCCAGGCTCGAGGTGTAGCCCTCCGAGCACAGGATCACCCACTGCACGTCGTCGCCGACCGCCTGCGGCAGCCGGGCGTCGCTGGTCGGGTCGCAGCGCCACTCCAGCACATTGCGTTCGATGACCAGCGCGGCGAGCACCTGCCCCTCCCGCGCGCGCTGGGCCGCCGGCCGGATGTCGACCAGGATCGCACCGTCGCGCAGCGCCGCGGGCACCTCCTCGGCGGTCAGCCGGCGCAACCGGGCCCGCGCCGCGGCAAGCATCGCGTCGATCCGACTGGTCAGCTGCGTCGCGGTCACGATGCCTCCGGGTATTCGGTGAGTTCGGTGCGCTGCCGGCGCAGCGTGTTGTCGGGTGCCACGTCGTAGTAGGACATCTCGACCAGGGGCGGTGAATAGGCGTGCACGCTCAGCGTCGCGGTCGAGCGTGACGGCGCCCAGACGACATCGTGCACCCAGCCTCGCGAGAACGAGGCCTGGTCGCCGGCGCCGAGCCGCCGCTGCGCCAACTGCGTACCATCCCAATGGAACTCATCCAGTGAGCCGGATAGCACGGTCAACGCGCCCAGCGAGTCACCGTGGTCGTGCAATTCGGTGGCATGCCCGGGCACCCAGCTGATCAGCCAGATGTCGAGTCGCTCGTCGCCGTGGATCCGGGTGAACCAGCGGCTGTCGGTGGGCAGCCCCGATGCGGGCAGCAGGTGCTCGTAGCGGCCGTCCAGCACCGCGTCGGCGGCCAGGTCGGTGGTCTGCAGCAGGTCGGGCAGGCGCAGCGGGCGGGGGCCGGAGGCCGGACGCCGCAACGCGAGAGGATCAGCGAGAACCATGGTGAAAAACTCCAGAACGGATGGGGTGGATTGGGGGGGTCGACGGCAGCGCTCAGCTGCGGCGACAACAACCCGAGAATCCGACGTGCTCCATCACAGCGGCCATGTTAGGTGGCTGCGGCGCGCCGCGTGGCATCCCGCTGTCCGGCGCGACCCCCGGCGCCGCGGTCGGCTCACCACCTGTGACCTGCGTGTTTGCCCCGGATCCGGGTTTGCAATCACGGTGACCGAAAAACCGGCCGGGCGTTGCCCGCAAAATGGGAGGCATGGCCTCTACAACTGCGCCGAGGGTGTCGCTGGTGCTGGGCAGTGGCGGTGCGCGCGGCTACGCCCATATCGGGGTGATCGCCGAGCTGATCGATCGCGGTTACGACATCGTCGGAATCGCCGGGTCATCGATGGGTGCCCTGGTCGGCGGTCTGCAGGCGGCCGGGCGACTCGACGACTTCGCCGAGTGGGCCGAGTCGCTGACCCAGGGGGCGGTGCTGCGGCTGCTGGACCCCTCGTTCACCGCCGCCGGGGTGCTGCGGGCCGGGAAGATCCTCGATGTCGTGCGGGACATCCTCGGCGACATCGACATCGAGCGGCTGCCGGTTCCCTACACCGCGGTGGCGACCGATCTGATCGCCGGTAAGTCGGTGTGGCTGCAGCGCGGTCCGGTCGACACCGCGATCCGTGCCTCGATCGCCATTCCCGGGGTGATCGCCCCGCATGTGGTGGACGGGCGTCTGCTCGCCGACGGCGGCATCCTCGATCCACTGCCGATGGCGCCGCTGTGCGCGGTCAACGCCGACCTGACGCTGGCGGTGAGCCTCAACGGCGGCGACCCGACGACCGTCGGACCCGCCGCGGATGATGCCGAGCGGAGCGCGCCCGGGCGGCTGAACCGGATGATGCGCAGCACATCAGCGCTGCTGGACACCAGCGGGGCGCGGTCGCTGCTGGATCGGCCGACGGCACGGGCGATCCTGGACCGGTTCAGCAGCGGCGACACCGACCATGATGGCGACGACGATGACACCGCGGAGGCCGCATCCGGTGCGGCCGGGGTGCCCAAACTCGGCAGCTTCGAGGTGATGAACCGCACCATCGACATCGCGCAGTCGGCGCTGACCCGCCATCAGCTGGCGTCGCATCCCCCGGATCTGCTCATCGAAGTGCCGCGTATCGCCTGCCGCAGCCTGGACTTCCATCGCGCCGCGGAATTGATCGACGTGGGCCGCGAACTCACCGGCCGCGCCCTCGACACCACCACATCCGGTTAGTCCACGGCGAGGAATTCGGCGATGGCAGCGGCGTGCCGGCGGCCTTGCTCGCGTCCGGCCCGCGCCGAGGGCACCCGGCACGCCGGGGCCAGCGGGTTGCTGCCGAAGGCTCGCAGCGCAACGCCGTCAGCGAACACCGCATACGTCCGCCCGCGGAACGCCGCGATCTCGGCTGCCGCACCGGCACTGAACGGCGCCGGCGCCGATTCCCCGGCCGGCACCAGCACGACGGCCACGTCGCAGTCGTCGGCGACGTCGATGTTGACCGAACTGCGTATCCCGCCGTCCATGTAGCGCCGCCCGCCGATCACCACCGGCGGCCAGACCCCCGGCACGGCACAGCTGGCCGCCACCGCGTCGACGAGGTCGACGCCCGAGTCCCGGTCGAACACCTTCAGCTCGCCGGTGTCGATGTCGATCGCGGTGATCCGCAGGCAGCGCGGCGGCCACCGATGCGACGGAAGCCGGTGCGCGATCACCTGCCGGCGCACCGGGGCCGGGACCGTCTCGGTGGCCAGCGCCACCGCGCCGATACGCCGCATCTTCTGGGCGGCCGTCGTATTCGGCTCAGTCATGGCCGCCAGGAACAACTCCGCGATCCCCTCGACGCCCACCCCGGGGTCGAGTTCGGGCGAGGAGGCGGCCACCTGACGGGCGAACAGCTCGTCGAGACCGGTTCCGCTGCCGATCTGGGCGCTCACCGCCGAACCGGCCGAGGTTCCCACCAGCACATCGGATTCCAGCAGGATCGCCGCGGTGGCCGGCGACTCATCAGCGATGCCGCACAGCACGCCGGTCTCCCAGGCGATGCCCGCCACTCCCCCGCCGGCCAGCACCACGGCCCGTTTACCTGTCATCACTGCAGGGTCAGCGCTCCAGCAACAGGGCCAGCTGCGCCAATGCCCGCCGGGCGTAGCCCTTCCACAGCCAGCCGAACACCGGCATCACCGGGGCCGCCAGCGCGGATCGCGGATGGATCACCCAACGCCAGGTGACCGTGGCACCCGCCCCGGCGGGGGCGAATTCCCACCGGCCCTCCACCAGCCGCACCAACGGCGACAACGGGCCGCTGATCCCGGTGAGCCGATAATCGAATGCTCGCGGCCGGTCGACGCCGGTCAACTCCTCGGCCATACTGCCGCCGCCGGTCAGCCGCACGGTGCGGGTCTGACCGGCGACCTGCCACGGTCCGCTCTGGTCCAGCACTTCTTTGATCGGCGGAATCGGCCCGTACCAATGCCGGAACAGCTGGGGCAGCGGCAGCGGCAGGGTGCCGTCGAATGCGTCCTCGACGGCCACCGCGACCACCCGGGATTGCTCGACTACAAAGGCCACTGGACAAGGCTAACGGTCAACGCGCCAGTCGCGGGGCGGCCCGGCCGGTGATCGGCGGCAGGTCGAAGAACCCGATGACGCCGGCCGGGGCCGCGCAGGTCGCCGGGACGGCGTTGACGCAGTGCGCGGCGGTCGCCACGACGCCGGGGTTGCTCTTCAGTCCCTCCTCGACGGTCTCGGGCTGCCAGCCTTTGACGGTGACGAACGTGTTCGGGTTGCCCTGCACCTCCATCTCGTAGCGCTCCTTCGCCGGGCCGAAAGTCCAGGGCGGATCAAGGTTCTCCTCGCCCATCAGCCAGTTGACCGTCACCCGTACCACCACCTCGTCACCGACCGTCGCCTCCCAGTGGAACCGGCGGGCGGCGACCTGACCGGGTTCGATGACACCGATCGGCGAGTCGATCGGCGCGGTGGCCACCGCCACCTCCTGCGATGAGCGGATCCGGTCGTCGGCGGCGAAACCCAGCCGGTCCACGCAGAGTCGCACCGACTGGACGAAGCCACTGTCGAGTATTTTCTGCATCGGACCCGTCAACGCACTGTCGGGCGTGCCGCCGAATCCCATCACGTGGCGCAGCACATCCGGGGCACCGTAGGTCCGCAGATCGGAAAACTCTTCGCACCGAACAAAAGTCACCCCGGTGGACATCACCGACAGCAGCAGCGGGAACAGTTCGCTGGCCGCGCCGGGAGCGATACCGACACCGTGCAGCGAAGTATTGCCGGCCTGCGCAGCCGCTTCCAGCGGCGCAGCCGACCGCGCGGTGGGATAGACCCAACCCACCGGGGTGATGACGTTCTTGCCGGAGCGCAGCAGGGCGGCGACCTCGTCGGCATTGGCCACCAGCGGCGCGTAGATGACGGCGTCGGCGTCCAGGGCCAGCACCTCGTCGATGTCGCTGGTCGTGGTCACGCCCAGCGGCGCGGTGCCGATGATCTCTCCGACGTCCTTGCCGCTCTTGGTTTTCGAGTGCACCCAACAGCCGACCAGTTCGAGGTCGGGGTGTTCGAGCACACCTTTGATCGCGGCGACGCCGACCCCACCGGTTGCCCACTGGATCACGCGCAGACTCATCAGTCACGCACCTCACTTACTTGGTATTCATTGTCGGAGTAGCGGGCTCGGATGGTCTTCTTGTCGTATTTGCCGACGCTGGTGCGCGGGATGGTGTCAGTGAATGTCCAGCGCTCCGGCAACCACCACCGGGCAACTTTGTCGGACAGGAAGTTTCGCAGTTCGGCGGGGCTGGGGGCAGCACCCGCCCGGGCCACCACCACGGCGAGCGGCCGCTCCTGCCAGCGTTCGTCGGGGACCCCGACCACGGCAGCCTCGATCACGTCGGGGTGGGCGATCAGCTCGTTCTCCAGCTCGACCGAGGAGATCCACTCTCCGCCGGACTTGATCACGTCCTTGGCGCGGTCGGTCAAGGTGATGAAACCCTGCGCGTCGATGCGGCCGACGTCGCCGGTGCGCAGCCAGCCGGATGCGAATTTTGATTCGTCCTGGCCGCGGTAGTAGGAGCCGGTGATCCACGGGCCGCGGACCTCCAGTTCGCCGACCGCAACGCCGTCGTTGGGCAGCGGTCGTCCCTCATCGTCGACAGTCCGCGTCTCGACCCCGCAGATCGGCCGGCCCTGGGTGCCACGCAGCGCCCAGTGCCGGTCTTCGCCGGTGCCCGGCGGCGGCCACGCCAAGGTGGCCAGCGGTGATGTCTCGGTCATCCCCCACAGCTGGCGGACCTGCACCCCGTGCTTGTCCTCGAAGGCGCGCATCAGCGAGACCGGCACCGCGGAACCACCGCAGACCACTTGGCGCAGTGACGAAATGTCGTGGCCCGGTTCACGATCCAGGTAGTGCAGGACGTCGTTCCAGATGGTCGGTACCGCACCGGCCACGGTGGGCCGCAGCTTCTCGATGAGGGCTACCAGCGACGGGGCGTCCAGATGCCGGTCCGGCAGCGCCAGATCCGCACCGGCCATCAGCGCCGCATACGGCAGGCCCCAGGCGTTGGCGTGAAACATCGGCACGATCGGTAACACCGAGTCATCGGTTCCGACCCCGACGCCGTTGGCGGTGCAGGCCGCCATGGTGTGCAGGTAGCTGGACCGGTGGCTGTACACCACGCCCTTGGGGTTGCCGGTGGTGCCGCTGGTGTAGCACATGGCGGCCGCCGAGTTCTCGTCGATGACCGGCCAGTCGAACTGTTCGGTTTCGGCGGCCAGCACCTCGGCGTAGCGCAGCACGGTCTTGCCGGCGGATCCCAGTGCCTTCAAAGCGCTCATGTCGCCATCGCCGACCACGATCACGGTGTGCACGGTGTCGAGCTGTGCCAGCACCGGGGCCAACTGCGGCGCCAGGGAGATGTCGACCAGGATCACCCGGTCCTCGGCCTCGTTGGCGACGAACACGATCTGCTCGGCGAACAATCGGATGTTGAGGGTGTGCAGCACCGCGCCCATGGCCGGCACCGCCAGGTAGGCGACCAGGTGTTCGGTGTTGTTCCACATGAACGTGGCGACCCGCTCGTCGCCGTTGACGCCGAGTCGCCGCAGGGCATTCGCCAGGCGGGCGGCCTGTCCGCCCAACTCGCGGTAGCTGGTGGTGTGGAACCCGTCGCCGGTCATGGTCGTCACGGTCCGGTCGCCGTGGATGCCGATGGCGTGCCGCAGGATGGCGCCGATGGTCAACGGCCAGTCCTGCATGGTGCTGCGCATCGACCTATTCGACCATGCGCGGCACCGGTCGCGGGGCCGGGGCTAGAGCGCGGGTTCGAGTTGCAGCATCCGGCTGACGGCCTCGTCGAGCGCAAGTTGCTCGTGCAGCGCCGCCGACGGCGCCGGCAGGCCGGCCAGCGAGGCGACGGCCACCGCGCCGTCGAAGCCGGCGATGTAGAGGCGGCTGCCGTCCGGGCTCTCCGCCACGCAGGACGGCGCCGTGGTCAGGGTCAGCGCACCGAGGGCTTCGTTGGTCCGGGCGCACATCGCCAGGATGCCGGCCGCGGTGACGAGGTAGACGCGGTCGCCGTCGCGGCTCACGATCAGCTGGATGAGCTGGGTGTCGACGACGAACCCGGCGCCGACGGCGTGGGTGCGGGTGTCGACAACCTGAACGGCCCCGCGGCCGTCGGGACCGCTGGTCGCGACGAACAGCCGGGCGCCGTCGGCGCTGACGGCGACATCGACGACGGTCGAGGCGACCTTGATGACGTCGACGACGTTGAGTTGCCGGTCCAGGACCGTGACGGTGTCGCCGGCGGGCTGCCGGACCGCCACGTAGAGCCGCCGGCCGTCGGGGCTGATCCGCAGGCAGGCGGCGGCCGCCGCCGGATCGCCGGCGACCCGGACGGCCCCGGCGGGACGCATGGTCGCATCGAGCGCCAGCACCTCGACGCCGGCCGAACCGGTGCGGGTGGAATAGACCCGGCTTCCGATCGGGTCGGCGACCAGGTCTCCGATACCCATGGCGACCGGGTAGCACCCGGTGACCTCGGCGGCGTCGACATCGATCGCCAGCACGGCGTCGAGCGCCATCGATCCGGCGGTGACATAGGCCCGCGCGGTGCCGGCGGGGCCGACGGCGATCGAGTACGGCTCGTCGGCCTGGAACACGGTGGCCACCACGGTCCCGCTGGCGGTGTCGATGACCGAGACGGTGTCATCGCCGTAGTTGGTGGCCAACAGCCGGGTGCCGTCGGCGGTGACGGCGACGCCGCCGATCGGGCCGCGACCGACCATCACGCGGTCGACGATGCGAGCTCCAGGGCCGGTCAATCCGTAAGCCACCACGTCGTCCACATCGCTCCCATCGATCCCACTTCGTATCGTCATTGCACACTCCCCGCGTAGCTGCCGCAGTGGCGCGGTCAGTACGACCGGGGTGCCAGGACGGGGCGTTCGGTCCACCCTAGCGGTGAATTCCAGGTAAAAGGAAAATGTCGTAGTTATTGTGATCGAGGTCGCAGGTTAACCCTAAAGAGCCCAGTTCGCGGCGGCTGAGACGGCTCGACACGAGCGTCGTTAGCAAGCTTTTCTATGCCCTTTGAGCAGTGCCGTTGACCATCCGGGCTAACTTGTGATCTGCATCCCAATTAGTATTGGTTAAGAAATTAAGAAATCTCGACGAATGAATTCGCCCGATTTGACCACTGGGCCTTGCAAAACGTCGGGCGGCGGGGTATGCGCAGCGGCGCCCAGGGGACCGGGCTAGGCCGACGCGCCCGGGGCGAAGACGCCGGCCAACGCCGTCAGCGCGGCGGGCACGATCCGGTAGTAGGCCCACTTGCCCCGCTGCGAGCGTTCCAGCAGTCCGGCGTCCACCAGCGTCTTCAGGTGGTGCGAGACCGTCGGCTGGGTCAGCCCCACCGGCGCGGTCAGCTCGCAGACGCACGCCTCGGCGCCGTCGTGGCCGGCGATCAACGACATCAGCCGCAACCGGGTGGGCTCCGCGAGCGCTTTGAGCACAGCGGCCAGCCGCTCGGCCGCCACCGCATCCAGCACAGCGCCGGTGATCGGCGCACAGCACAGCGCGAAGTCGTCGGCCAGCGGCGAGTCGGCGGGTGGCGCCGAGACGGTTGCGCCTGCCATGACAGCAGTATGCCACGAACACATTGACAATCATCTATTCATTGGACGAGGATGGTTTCGCATAGACAATCGTCGATGAAAGGAGTCGAGATGCCCGAGGATGCCGGCCCGGAGTTGCGGGAGCAGGTTCGAGCCCGCTACGGCGAGGCCGCTACCGCGATCGGTAGCGGGGCCACCAACAGTGATGTGCTCACCGCCGCGAGTTGTTGCGGCTCCAGCGACTCCGTCGACGTCGGCACCATCTTCGGGGCCGGCCTCTACGACGCCGGGGCACATTCCCAACTGCCCATCGAGGCCGTTACGGCAAGCCTGGGTTGCGGCGACCCGACCGCGATCGCCGATCTCCGGGCGGGCGAACGCGTGCTGGATCTGGGTTCGGGCGGCGGCATCGACGTCCTGCTCTCGGCTCGCCGGGTGGGCTCGGAGGGCTACGCCTACGGCGTCGACATGACCGACGAGATGCTCGCTTTGGCCGAGGAGAACAAGACCAAGGCCGGCCTGGACAACGTCGAGTTCCGCAAGGGCACCATCGAGAACATTCCGCTGTCCGACGGCGCCGTCGACGTGGTGATCTCCAACTGCGTGATCAACCTGTCCGTCGACAAACCCGGCGTACTCGCCGAGATGTTCCGGGTCCTGGTGCCGGGCGGGCGCATCGGCATCTCCGACGTGGTGGCCGAGAACCACCTCAGCCCGGCCGAACGGGCGGAACGGGGTTCCCATGTCGGCTGCATCGCCGGGGCGCTGTCGCAGCAGGAGTACCTGGACGGTTTGGCCGCCGCGGGATTCACCGGCGCCTCGGTGAGCTTCACTCACGCAGTGGCCGACGGGATGCACGCCGCGATCATCCGGGCGGACAAGCCGGCCTGATCGACTTGTGCCCCCACTGGGACTCGAACCCAGACTGGGCGGATTTTAAGTCCGCTGCCTCTGCCAATTGGGCTATGGGGGCATTGCAGGTCAGAACATACTTCAGGGCCGGCCCCAGCCTCAGCCTGACTTCCCGAATACCGCAGTTCTTTCGATAGCGTTGCGCAGCACATCGGCCACACCGCTCAAATCGTCGTTGAGCAAGTGCCCGTATCGGCCGAGAGTCACGGCCGCTGTCACATCGCACCAAACATTCCGCAGTCCGCGGCGTTCACCGGGGCAAAGTGTCGTAGCACTGTTGGCAATTCGGGCACACAGGCATATCGGTGTGGTCGCGGCATGGCACGAAGTAGGCCACGCAGAGGGCACGTACGGCCGATCCCTCGATGGTGCTGCCGGCAATGTGCTTGCGGTGGGTGTAGTGGCAGTGTCTACCCGGTTCAGGCTCAACGAGTTCATGGCGTTCGACATAGGTCTCCAACTCAGCGAGCCGGACTGTCCAACTTCCCGGTTCAGCGATGTTGGAGTAGGTGTTGCCGTATCGATCCCAATCTTCCTGCGGCGGATTCAACGCCGCGAGGACGCGGACTGTGAGCTGCCACAAAAGGTGTTGCCCGGTGTACCGGGCGACGGGATCGATCTCGACCATGATGTCGTCGGACTCATAGTCCGGTTCGCGGACCGGGTTGACAGTCAATGTCAACGAAGCCAGGAGTCCTTTCCAGGGAAGTGGGTGGTCGATGGCGAAGAGTTCGGCTCCGCCGGTGTGGGCCCTGCGTAGTGCTTCGAGTACCCGGACTTGCACCGCCAGTTCCCACTCTGTGATGAGTCGAGCTGCCGTCTCTCGCTTGAGGAGTCGTCGATCCAGTTCGGTGGGCAACCATCGCTGAGGTGCGTTGCCTGCGTTGTCGGCCTGGACGCGCATGTAGAAGTCATCGTGGTCCTCGTGGCCGCCCTTGGCCATACCGGCGACGAGCAGCCGGTGGACACCCGTTTCAGGATCGACCCATACGCCACCTCGCCACTGCGCAGCTTTGACCTCCATGAGTCGCAGTTGAGTGCTGCTGGCGATCGGCCCGACCGGGTTGTCGTCGTCAGCAACCATGCCGAAGGTTTCCGTTGCCTTGGCGATGATCGGGTGCGGTAGTTCGCTCAGCGGGTGAAGGGCGTCGTAGTTACCTTCGTCCAGCATCCGCCGCGGATGTGGTGACGACCAGCCGTCGCGAAGGTCGTCGACCAGTAGGCGGATGGTTGGTCGGGCACGTCGGCTGTGCATGCAGGGCATGATGCCCGACGCACCCGACCGACCATCGATTCACAAGAGGTCGGCGACCTCGTCGATGGCTCCATCGCTCGTCTTCTGCTGGGAGGCAAATCGCTGCGCAAGTTCGCGGCGGTCACTTTCGCGACGGGACTCGAAGTCGAGTAGGTCGTGCACGCGAATGCGGCGGTCACGTCCAACGCGATCGAACGGGATCTCACCGCGATCAAGCAGCTTGTAGAAGTGAGTCCGGCTCATCCCCAGACGCTTCGCTGCATCGTTCGGAGTGACAGTCTCGTTGTGATCGACGACAGCGAGTTTGGCGCCCTCACGCACGCAACGAGTGACATGGAGCAGGACGGCGCGCAGCTCACTGCCGGCGGTCTGGGCATAAGCGTCCAGAGCGGCGAGCTGCTCAGCCGGAATGTTCGAAGTTTCGATGGTCTCCATGCCAACCGTCCACAGGTGTCATAAACGTTCTATATGTCACAGATGACACTACGCGGCGGCGGCGGCAACGGTCAATCCCACTCCGCTGTGCCGGCAGGCGGCGCGACCCGATCGCCGTGTTTTGGCGCCACCTAACGGTTGGTGCCCGGCAGCGGGACGGAGCCGATGTCCCCGTCGCTGGGCGCCGCCAGGACCGAAGCGAGCTCCGGGTCTGCCAACACCTCGGCGGTGTGCCGCCAGGCATCGATCAGCTGGGCCACCGGGGCCGGGTTGTCAATGGATTCAGCAGCCTTCATCGTCGATGTCAGCTCGGTGACAAACTCACGGACCTCGTCGCGCGACAAGAACGAAACCCAGGGAAACACCTGGGGAATGACATCGTCCACAACACCCCGAATCGGATCCTGCTGCATCAACGCGACCAGCAACCGCGAGGTCACCGAGGACGTTTCGCGCGCCTGTGCCGCCCGCGAGGCGGTAGTCAGCACCAGATCTTCGGCGTCTCGACGGCGGACCACCAGATACCGGTTCGCCGACTTGTGCAGCCAGGCCTCAACGGTGGCCTTACCGCGCAACTGCAGATCCGAGAACGACACGTCCACGACATCTAAAGTACTTTTAAAGTCGACGGGTCCAATGCCGCTGTCGCACCGTCTGCAGTGCCGGCAGAACACCCCCGAACAGCGAACGGGATCAGGCGTGCTCGGGGCAGTAGTTCACCGCGGCGATCCGCGCGAACTCTGCGGCGCGCTGCAGGGTGAAGCCCGGATTGGTGGTCTGCACCGCGACAACGGTGTCCATCGGGCTCAGACCGGCGTCCATCAGCTGGCACACCGAGTGACCGGCGGAGATCGCCACCTGGTCGGAGCCCCGGTGGCTCAGGCCTGCTCCCGACAGCGCGGTCAGGAAGGCCGCGTCGCTGCCGACCGGGTCGGCGTGGCCGGGCGCCGCAAGGCCGATCATGGCGGTCACCCCTGCGAGCAGCAGAAACCGTTTCATGGCTCGTAGTCTCCTGAGCGTTGGTTAAAGGCGTGTTACGGAGCGTTTACTCCCCCGGATCGGCATGTTAAATCCGCGTTACCGGGGCCTCACGCCGATGGCGAGGCCCACGGCGAGCACTTCGACGCCGTCAGTTCTGACGCGGTTATTTCGTTGTGCATCAGGCGATTTGAAGTTCCAGAACCGTCGACAGAAATGCCGTCGCCGACACATTGCGGGCTCGCCGTGGCCGGGGTCATCTCACAGTGGCACCGAAACCCGGTGGAAGTCACCGAAGACCCGCTCTTGCACTGCTTTTGGTTCCGCAGCGCCCGCGGCAGCGCCGATCGCCCGGCGCGACCACCGGCCCCCGGGCCATCTCGGCCCGGCTACCCGCCCTCGTAAAAAGTTCGCGCAACGGGTTAAGAAGCGGTTAACCAGCTTTCACAATCGGCCGGTGATACGGGACTGTGGTCGCTGGAACCGACAAGCATCCGTTCCGTGAGGAGAAGGCCAAATGTCGTTCGTGACTACGCAGCCGGAGGCGCTGGCGGCTGCCGCCGGCAACCTGCAGGCGATCGGTTCGGCGCTCAACGCCCAGAACGCCGCCGCATCCGCGCCGACCACCGGTGTCGTTCCGGCCGCCGCCGACGAGGTGTCGGCGTTGACCGCCGCGCAGTTCGCCACGCACGCCAGCCTTTACCAGTCGGTCGCCGCGCAGGCCGCCGCCATCCACGAGATGTTCGTGGCCACGTTGAACGGCAGTGCCGAGTCGTACGCGGCCACTGAAGCCGCCAACGCGATCGCGGCGGGCTAGGCCGCACCGATGCTCGATTACGGAGCGCTGCCCCCGGAGGTCAACTCCGGGCGCATGTACACCGGCCCGGGGTCAGCACCGATGATGTCGGCCGCCTCGGCCTGGCGCACCATGGCCGCCGAGCTGGCCACCGCCGCTCACTCCTACGACACGGTGATCACGCAACTGGCCGGCGAGGAGTGGCTCGGTCCTGGTTCGGCCTCGATGTCCGCGGCGGCAACGCCCTACATCGCCTGGATGGACACCACCGCCACACTGGCCGAGCAGGCCGCCACCCAGGCCACCGCCGCGGCGACGGCGTTCGAGACGGCGCGGGCGGCCACGGTGCCCCCGGCGGTGGTGACGACCAACCGGGTGCAGCAGTCCGCGCTGGTCGCGACCAACATCCTGGGCATCAACACCCCGGCGATCGCGGCCCTCGATGCGCTGTACGCGGAGATGTGGGCCCAGGACGCCGCGGCGATGTACGGCTACGCCGGCGGATCGGCGGTCGCGTCGCAGGTTACGCCGTTCAGCGCACCCGCCCAGGCCACCAACGCGGCCGGCCACGGCAGCCAGGCCGCCGCGGTCGCCCATGCCGCCGGAACCGCAGCCGGGCACAACGCCCAGGTGTCGCAGCTGATTTCGTCGTTACCGAACGCACTACAGAGCATGGCCTCGCCGCCCACCGGGGCCGCGGCTTCGACCGATTGGATCGAGTCCGCCATCGAGTTTCTGTACAACGATCCGTTGAACGGTGTCGGATACTTCCTGGGCACCCCGCTCTACAGCTTGTTCAACACCATGGGGACAGGTGCGGCCTTCATCCCGTCCAGCCTGCTGCCCAGCCTCATCGGTTACATGACCGGTGGCGGATTGAGCACCGCGGGCGGCAGTGCGCTCGGGAGCGGCCTGGGGGCGGCGCTGAGTCCCGGCGGCGCACTCGGTGCCCTCGGTGCGCTCGGCGGCGGCCTCAGCGGCGGGATCGGCAGCGCCTTCGGGGTGAGCTCGGTGACCCCCGGCGTCACCGCCAGCATGGGACACGCATCCCTGATCGGAACATCGTTCTCGGCGCCGGCGAGCTGGTCGGCGGCCACGCCGGCCGGTGCCGCATCCGCTTCCTCACAGCCCGCCGGCTGGGCGGTCCCCTCGGAGACCCACAACAACATGGCTTCGGTGCCCCCACCGGTTCCGACCGGGGCCGGGCGGCCCGGAATGAACTACGGCACTCCGCGTTACGGATTCCGGCCCAAGTTCATGCCGAAGCCGATGGTGGTCTGACCCATGATCGACTACGCAACGCTGCCACCGGAGGTCAACTCCGGGCGGCTGTACGCCGGCCCCGGCTCGACGCCGATGATGGCCGTCGCCTCCGCCTGGCGCGGGCTTGCCGCGGAGATCTCCTCGGCGTTGACCTCCTACGAGACGACGCTGACTCAACTCGTCGACGAAGCGTGGATGGGCCCGGCATCGGTGTCGATGACTGCCGCTACCAAGCCCTATCTGGCGTGGATGACCGACACCTTGGCGAAGGCGGAGGACACCGCCTCCCGGGCCACTGCTGCAGCGGCGGCGTTCGAGGCGGCTCACGCGGCCACTCCTCCGCCAGCGGTGATCGCGGCCAATCGCGCCCAACAGAAGCAGCTGGTGGCCACCAACGTCGTCGGCCAGAACTCGGCCGCGATCATGGCCAGCGACACCCAGTATCTCGAGATGTGGGCGCAGGCCGCCAACGTGATGTACAGCTACGCGGCGTCCTCGGCGACGGCGACCCGGGTGACACCGTTCACCGAGCCCAATCAGTCCACGAACCCCGACGGAACGGCCAACCAGGCCGCGGCGGTCGGCCAGGCCAACGCGACCGCCGCCGGCAGTACCGCGCAGACCGCGCAGAACGCCCAGACCGCGCAACTGATCTCGTCGCTGCCCAACGCCCTGCAGACACTGACCTCACCGGCACCGACCGACCTGCCGCCGGCCACGCTGGCCGGGCTCGTCGAGGCCTTCTTCCGGAACGCGTCGATCAACGGCGTCGTCTCACTGCTGACATACCCCCTCAACGGCGGGATGAGCTTCGTGGGGACATCGGCGGCGTTCACCCCGGCGAGTTTGATCCCGACCATGACCACCTTCTTCTCCGGCAGCGGTTTCAACGCCCTGGGCGGTGGTTCGGCGGGCGCCGGCATCGGCGCCCTGCTGGCGCCCGGCGGGCCGCTGAGCAGCCTGGGCGCACTGGGCGGTGGCACCAGCGGCGCGGCATCAGCGGCAGCCGGTGCGTTCACCGCGAGCGCCACCACGCCGGCGATATCAGCGGGGATGGGCCAGGCGACCCTGGTCGGCGAGTTGTCCGCGCCGCCGGCGTGGGCTGCGGCCGCCCCGGCGGGCACCGCGGCCACCGGCGACGCGTTGCAGGCCAGCAGTTGGTCGGCCGCCCCCGAGGAGATCGAATCGATGACGGCCGTGCCCGGTGGGATACCGGTGGGCGCCGACCGGGGCGGGTTCGGTCTCGGTACCCCCCGCTACGGCTTCAAACCGACCGTGATGGCCCGGCCAGTGGTGGCCGGATAACGCAAAAACACGCTACGACAACCAAGTTCAGACAAGGAGAAACAAGTGGCAACACGTTTTATGACCGATCCCGACGCGATGCGGGCGATGGCGGGGCGTTTCGACGTCCACGCGCAGACCGTTGAGGACGAGGCCCGCCGGATGTGGGCGTC